>NZ_SLXU01000001.1 GCF_004343505.1 Rhodovulum bhavnagarense
GAACGGCCATCCCCAAAGCCGGCTCGACGAACTGCTCCCGTGGAATTTCCGGCCGTCAAGCTGAAAGCCGGGTGACCGTCAGACGACGCTTACAGAAGATCAGGAGATGGTCGTGTTGACCTCGCCCAGCCCCGCGATAGTGACGGTGCAGTGGTCGCCGGGGCAGAGCGGTCCGACGCCGCCGGGGGTGCCGGTATAGACCAGGTCGCCCGGCGCCAGGGCCACCATGCGCGACAGGTGGGCGATGATCTGGGGCAGGGGCCAGATCATGTCGGCAATGTCAGCATCTTGCCGCAGGACGCCGTTCACCTTGCAGGTGAGACGCGCCTGCGAAGGGTGGCCTATCCGCGCGACCGGGTGCAGCGCGCCGCAGATGGCGGAGTTGTCGAATGCCTTTGCCATGTCCCAGGGACGGCGGGCCGATTTGGCGGCATCTTGCAGATCGCGGCGGGTCAGGTCGTTGCCGGGGGCATAGCCCCAGACATGGGAGAGGGCGGTTTCCGGTGCGATGTCTGTGCCGCCGAGGCCGATGGCGGCGACCAGTTCAGCCTCGTGGTGCAGGTTGGTGGTCGCGCGGGGGTAGGGGATGGTCATCCCCTCGCCGACCAGGGCATCGGCCGGTTTTGTGAAGAAGAAGGGCGGCTCGCGCGTGTCATTGCCCATTTCGCGGATGTGATCGGCGTAGTTGCGCCCCACGCAGAAGATCCGGCGAACGGCAAAGCGCTCATTGCTGTCGGCAATGCGAAGCGAGGCCCGCGCGGGCGGAGGCAACACGAAAGCTCCTGTCACGAGGCGGGGCCGATCGGGGTGCAGCTTGCGCCGCTGGCCTGTAACCTGCGGCAGGCGAGGGCGGCCTCTTCGCGCGCCATACCGATAAACTGTGCCTCGAAGCCGCGCGGCGTCTGCACCACCTTGCGCAGCGCCTCGTCCAGGGTGCCGATCTCGCGTAGTGCGGTCTGCAAGAGCACCCTTTCGGCCTGGTAACGTGACCCGTAACGGCCGACCTTTATGCCCCAGTGCCGACCGCCCGACGAGGACAGGCGTGTGACGATCTCGGGGTCCTGGCCGGCGGCGGCAGCGACCGCGACGGGCGTGGCGACATCCTCGGGACGGGGGGCCGGGGGTATCCCGGCCACCGGCACGGCCGAGCGGGTGGCCATCTCGGCCTGGGCCTCTTCCACGGCGCTGGCCACGTTCAGGGTCAGCGCGGCAATCAACGCTTCGGAAGGGCCGGGCAGGGGGCGGGCGACCGGCCTGGGCGAGGTGGTCAGTGCCATTGCCATGCGGATGGTCGCGCCATAGGCGGGTTTGGCGGGCAGTCGCATGGCGACGCGGCTTGGTGCGCGCTGAAAGCCCAGGTCCAGCAACTCGGCCACCTTGGCATTGCGCGTCACCACCGAGCGACCGCCGAAGACGGTCGCGATCACCCTTTCCCCTCCGCGATGGGCCGAGGCCACCAGGTTGAAGCCCGCCGCGCGGGTATAGCCGGTCTTGATACCGTCCGCGCCGCGATAGCTGGACAAGAGCCTTCGGTTGGTATTGCTGACGGTTGCGATCCCGGCATCGGTCGACTGGCGGGAGAACAGGTTGTAGTATTCGGGATAGTCATAGAGCATGTGCCGGCCCAGCGTCGTCATGTCCCGCGCGGTCGACATGTGGCCCTCTTCGGTCAGGCCGTTGGCATTCTTGAACGTGGTTCGGGTCATGCCCATCGCCTGTGCGGTCCGGTTCATGCGCCGGGCAAAGGCGGCCTCTGATCCCTCGATCGCCTCGCCTATGGCGGTGGCGGCATCGTTGGCCGACTTTACCGCGGCGGCCCGGATCAGGTAGCGCAATTTTATTTTCTGGCCTGCCCGAAGCCCGAGCTTGGAGGGCGGTTCGGCCGCGGCCTTTTTCGAGATGCGTACCTCGTCATCCAAGCCGATCTCGCCATGTTCGACCGCCTCGAAGGCGATGTAGAGTGTCATCATCTTGGTCAGCGAGGCCGGATGCAGGCGGGTGTCTGCATTGGTTTCATGCAGAACCTCGCCGGTGCGCGCGTCAATGACAAGGGCCGCGTAGGGTGCAGACCAAGCCCCCGCAGCGCCGAGCGCCACGAAGATTGCAACAAGACCCATTAAAAGTACGCCGCGGGCGCACCCCACCTGTCGTTGCACGACCCTTGCCTTTTCACTGCCTCTTGCCGCCCTGATTTGTATTGGGCGATCTTTCAAGGCTGAAGCCTAGCACAGGGCTGTGCCTGCGAAAACACCCCCATTCGGGGTATTTTCCTTGTTTTACATGGCCAAGGCAGGTGTTGTGGATGTACCTGCGCCGCCCACAATATGTCACGCGATCGTCGCGACCATGTGTGGCGGGTGCTGGTGTTGCCATGGCGCGGCGTGGTCTTGTCGGGCAGGGTCTCGACCCCGTAGAACAGACCGCCCTTGGTGATCAGCGCCGGGGGTAATCATTCGGTAGCGCCGCGATCGTCTCGCGGACGCGGTTTGATCGGGTGGCACAGCATCTTTTGGCCGGCCTCCGGCAGACGGGGGATCACGCGGGCCGGGACACGGTCGTCGGTGATCTCTTTCGCTGTTTCGATCGCCGACGCGATGAACCTTTTCTGCCGAACCCTATTGGCCCTGGGTGCGTCGTTCGGCATCTCGGGGGTGGGCCATCAGGTGATCGGGACTGGCATGCCAGGTGAGCGCATCGGCAGAGCTCTCTCGGGGGCAGGAATCGTTCATCCTGCCACTTTGCGTCGTCGTCGTCGAAACCGATGGGCCAAGGCGGTGGGGGCATGGCCAGGCTCTGCCCTTTTCAGACGGGTGTTTCGCGATATATATATCGCCCAGTATCAAACACCATTCCAACCTTCGGAGCCGGTTCACGTGATAACCGACCACATCATGATGGCGGACAAGGATGACGAGCCCGGAACCGATGCCGGGGTCATCACCAAGACCCGGCCGAGGACGCAGCGCCCGCCACTCTACAAGGTTCTTCTTTTGAATGACGACTACACGCCGATGGAATTCGTCGTTCACGTTCTTGAACGCTTTTTCGGCATGAGCCATGCGCAGGCATTCGAGCTGATGCTGGTGGTTCACAAGAAGGGCGTTGCGGTGGTCGGCGTGTTCTCTTTCGAGGTGGCCGAGACCAAGGTCGCACAGGTCATGGATTTCGCCCGCCGCCACCAGCATCCGCTGCAATGCACCATGGAAAAGGAATAGGGCAGACAGCCCGCCGATGTCCCAGTCCCGTCTGACCCTCGCGCTTTCGGCCGGTGCCGTCGCGCTGCCCGATGCGGGCCGCCTGTTGGTGGTCGGTCCGTTCCGCGATGCCGACCTGTCCGCGCTGCCCAGGGATCGTGTGCAGATCGTCCAGGGTTTCGCCCCCGATCACGATGCCTGGGCAGCGCGCGGCTGGCAGGTGGGTGTCGCGCCCGAGGGAGAATTCGCCGGCGCGGTCGTGTTCTTGCCGCGGGCCAAGGACGCGGCACGCGCCCGGATCGAAGAGGCACTGCGCCTGACCGGGGGCGGGCCGGTGATCGTGGACGGGGCAAGGACCGACGGGGTGGACAGCCTGCTGCGCGCCTGCCGGCAGGCGGGCGGGACGCTTGGCGAGGTCTTCGCCAAGGCGCATGGAAAATGCGTCGCGTTACGCGCCGATCCCGCGGCTTTCGCCGCCTGGCGTCCGGTGCAGGGGGTGTTGATCGCGGGGCGCTATCGCACCGCGCCGGGGGTGTTTTCGGCCGATGGTGTCGACCGGGGATCTGCACTGTTGCTGGCGGCTTTGCCGCCCAAGCTCAAGGGGCGCGTTGTCGATCTGGGGGCGGGCTGGGGCTATCTGGCCGGTGAAACACTGGCCTCCCACCCCGAGATCACGCAGCTGCACCTGGTCGAGGCCGACCATGCGGCGCTGGAGTGTGCGCAGGCCAATGTCACCGATCCGCGTGCGCGGTTTCACTGGGCCGACGCGACCGGCTTTGCCGCCGGTGCGCCTTATGACATCGTGCTGTCCAACCCGCCCTTTCACAGCACCCGCGCCGCCGATCCTGCGCTGGGGCAAGCGTTTATCGCGGCTGCCGCGCGGGTGTTGGCGCCCCATGGCCAGGCCTTCATCGTTGCCAATCGTCACCTGCCCTACGAGCGCGACCTCGTCCGGCTTTTTGCCGAGGTTAAAGAGATCGGCGGCGATTCCGGGTTCAAGGTGTTGCACGCCGCCCGGCCGCGGCGTCCGGCTCGCGCGGGACGTGCGAATCGCCTAACCTGAGCGCCGTAGCCGGAGATATCCCATGTCTTTCTCGATTGCAGGCAAGACCGCCATCGTGACCGGTGCAGCCAATGGCGTGGGGCTGGCCATCGCCCGCCATTTCGCTGAACGCGAGGCCAATGTCATGTTCGCCGACCGCGACGAGGCGCGGCTCATTGACGAGCTCGGCCCGGAGGCCGAAGGCAACACGCGCTATTTTGCCGGTGACCTGCGCGAGAGGCTGACCATTGCCAACCTGCTATCGGCCACAATCGACGCCTTTGATCGGATCGACATCCTGGTCAATGCCAGCCGCCAGATGGTGCCGTCCGACCCGCTGGACCCCGATGGCGACGCGGTCGAGGATCTGTTGCACCAGAACCTGATGACCAGCTTGCGGCTGTCGCAATGCGTGGCCCGGCGGATGATCCGCCAGGCCGAGGATGACGGGCTTGAGGACGGATCGGCCGGTACGATCGTGAACCTGTCCTCGATTGCCGCACGGCGCACCCATCCTGCGCTTCTTGGCTATTCGGTCAGTTCGGCCGCGCTTGACCAGATGACCCGCTCGATGGCGGTGGCGCTGGCGCCGCATCGTATCCGGGTCAACGCCGTCGCCTTCGGCTCTGTAATGTCGGCCAGCCTGCAAGGGGTACTAAAGGAGCATGTCGAATATCGCGCCGACATCAAGGATCACACGCCTTTGGGCAGGATTGCCAAACCCGACGAGGTCGCCGAAGCGGTACAGTTCCTGGCATCTGACGGGGCGCAGTTCATCACCGGTCAGATCATGACGGTAGATGGCGGCCGCACGCTTCTCGACCCGGTAAACGCCCCGGCGCATTAACCCTCGGGATATTGCCTCCGGCAGGCCGCCAGCCGCCGCGCGGCCTCGCGCGCGGCAGTCTTGCGCTTCTTCTTCAGCGATTTCAACTTGCGCGCTTCCGCCTCCAGGTCAACCGCGACCGGACGGTCGCGATAGGCGATCTGGGTGGTGTTGCAAAAATTCACGCCGAGCTGGTCCTCGCCGATCGTCGCGCCTTGGCAAAGCTCCAGCCGCGGGCGGCTATAGGGCTCTCGTCTCAGCGCATAGCCACGCTCAAGCGTCTGCCGGGTTTCAACGATCAGCGCGTCCAGAACGCGAATCTCGCGCAGCGCATCACGCTCGCAAATCTCGCGCGGGCTCGCGCAGGCTGCAAGGCTCAGGCTCAGAATCAGGGCAAACGTACGCATTGGGGTCCTCCGGTCCGGCCCAGCATAGGCCAGCTTTCGCCCGCCCCAAACCCGCGGCACAGTGGCGCAGGCTTGCCAAAGCTGCTAGGCCGGGGCCGGCACCAAGGGAGAGACCCGCATGAGTGAACAGTTCGACCAGCGCAAGGCACAGGCAGCGGCCTGGTTCGGTGCCCTGCGCGATGATATCGTGGCCGCCTTCGAGGCGCTGGAAGATAGCCAGCAAACCGGCCCTCTCGCGCTCCGGCCGCCTGGGCGCTTCGAAGTCTCGGAAACCCGCCGCAGGGCCGGGGACGGGTCGGATGCGGGCGGCGGCGTGATGAGCGTGATGCGCGGCGGGCGCGTGTTCGAAAAGGTGGGGGTCAACGTATCGACGGTGCATGGCGAACTGGGCAAGCCCGCCCGGGCGGCGATGGCCGCGCGCAAGGATTTCCCCGGCATGGAGCGTGATCCGCGCTTCTGGGCCAGCGGGATCAGCCTCGTGGCCCATATGCAAAACCCTCATACTCCCGCTGTGCACCTCAACACCCGGATGTTCTGGACGCCGCATGGCTGGTGGTTCGGCGGCGGCACCGACCTCAACCCCTGCCTGCCCTATGATGAGGATACCGCGGCCTTCCACGCGACCCTCAAGATGCATTGCGATCGCCACGACCCGGATTATTACCCGCGATTCAAGGCATGGGCGGACGAGTATTTTTTCGTGCCCCATCGTGGTCGCGCCCGCGGCGTGGGCGGCATCTTCTTCGATGATCACGACACCGGCGACTGGGAGGCCGATTTCGCCTTCGTTCAGGATGTCGGCCGCGCTTTCCTTCCTGCCTTCCTTCCGCTGGTGGAACGCCGCCGCGATCTCGCCTGGACCGAGGCCGACCGCGCCGCCCAGATCGCCCATCGCGGACTTTATGCCGAGTATAACCTGATTTACGATCGAGGTATCAAGTTCGGTCTGGCCACCGGCCATGACATCGAGGCGATCATGATGAGCATGCCCCCGCTGGCAAGCTGGCCCTGATCGCGGGCCTGCCGTCCCGCCTTCTTCTTGGTGGAAATACCCCCGGGGGTCCGGGGGGCGGCGCCCCCCGGCAGTTCGGCCCGTGCCCCTGCCGGTGCGGGGCGCGCGCGCTATCCCCTCGGGGCCGCCGCCCGCCGCAACCGGTCGTTGATCGCCCGTCCCAGCCCGTGCCCAGGTACCGGCGCGACCGCGATCACCTGACCGGGTGCGGCCTGCGCGTCAAGCGCGCGCAGCGCCTGGAACAAACCCGCTGCGGCCTCTACCAGGTCGCCGGCGGGCGACAGGTTGATCGCCGCGCCTGCGCAATCCGGCCCGAAACCCAGCCATAACGCACCTGCGGGCGGGGTGCGCGCCTCCAGAACCACCCGTGCGCCGGGCGCGTAATGGGATGCAAGCTGTCCCGGCGCGTTCGGCTTTTCCCCGGTGCCGCCCGCCCGCAGGCGCAGGCCCATGCAGTCTTCGATCGCCTCGACCGGCAGGCCGCCGGGGCGCAGCAGCACCGGCGCGGGGTCAAAGCCCACGATCGTCGATTCCACTCCGACCGGGCAGGGGCCGCCATCCAGAATGCCCGCGATGCGCTCGCCCAACCCCTCGATCACGTGCTCGGCCCGCGTCGGGCTGACCGCGCCCGACGGATTGGCCGAGGGTGCCGCGACGGGCCCGCCAAAGGCCGCCAGGAGGGCGTGTGCCACCGGGTGATCAGGCAGGCGCAACGCGACCGTGTCCAGCCCTGCCGTGACCAGCGGCGAGATCCCCGCCTCCGGCCGCAGCGGCAGAACCAGGGTCAACGCGCCGGGCCAGAAGGCCTCGGCCAGTTGATCGGCAGCCCTCGTAAACCGTGCGATACGCCGTGCCGCAGCGATGTCTGCAACATGCACGATCAGCGGGTTGAAGCGTGGCCGCCCCTTGGCCTCGAAGATCGCCGCGACCGCCCGATCGTTGGTTGCATCCGCCCCAAGCCCGTAGACCGTCTCGGTCGGAAAGGCCACCAGCCGCCCCGCGCGCAACAATGCGCCGGCGCGGGAAAGGCCCTCGGCATCGGGGATCAGGATTTCTGCGCTCAACAGCGGTCTCCGGTGACGTTGCGTTCGGCCTTGATGGGGCGACCGGTTCGGTTAACCTTTGCGCACCATATCCTGACCACATATCGCCGCGCCGTTCGCGGAACAAGCGGATGGCGTGCGGAGGACCAGATGACTTATCGTGCCCCGGTGGACGACATACGCTACATCCTCGCCCATGTGGCGGGATTCGACGAGGTGACCGCGACCGAGCGCTTCGCCGATGTTACGCCCGATGTAACCACCCAGATCCTGACCGAGGCCGGCAAGCTCTGCGAAGAGGTTCTTGCCCCGTTGCAGCGGGCCGGCGACCTTGCCCCGGCCCGCCTTGAAAACGGGGTCGTTCGGACATCGCCGGGCTTTGACGCCGGCTATCGTGCCATTGCCGATGGCGGCTGGACGGCGATCACGGCCCCGCCTGAATTCGGGGGCATGGGCCTGCCCCAGACACTTGGCATGGCGGTGAACGAGATGATGAGCGGAGCTTGCCTGTCGCTACAGCTTTGCCCGCTTTTGACGCTGGGCCAGATCGAGGCGTTGAGCCATCACGCCAGTGACGAGATCAAGGCGCTTTACCTGCCCCGGCTGGTTTCCGGCGCGTGGTCGGGCACCATGAACCTGACCGAACCGCAGGCCGGCAGCGATGTGGGCGCCCTGCGCAGCGTGGCCCGGCCCAAGGGGGATGGCACTTACGCGATCACCGGGCAAAAGATCTATATCAGCTGGGGCGACGCCGATTTCATGCCCAATATCGTGCACCTGGTGCTGGCCCGCCTGCCCGATGCGCCGCCGGGCACGCGGGGGATCAGCCTGTTTCTCGTGCCGCGCAACCTTCCCGACGCGAACGGCGATCCCGGTGCGCGCAACGGGGTGCGGGTAATCAGCCTTGAGCACAAGATGGGACTGCATGGCAGCCCCACCGCCGTGATGGAATATGACGGGGCGACTGGCTGGCTGGTCGGCGAAGAAAACAGGGGCATGGCCGCGATGTTCACGATGATGAACAATGCCCGCCTGGGCGTTGCCATGCAGGGAATCGGCGTGGCCGAGGCCGCGCTATCCCACGCCTTGTCCCATGCTGCCGCGCGGCGCCAGGGGCAGACGCCCGTCCAGGGCGGCAGCGGCGCCATTCTCGACCATGCCGATATCCGCCGCATGCTGGCCTGCATGCGTGCAGAGGTCTTTGCCGCCCGCGCGATCGCGCTGTCTTGCGCGGTTTCCATCGACATGCAGACCGCGACCGGGGCCGCCGAATGGGCGGCGCGCGCGGCTTTCCTGACGCCGATTGCCAAGGCACATGGCACCGATACCGGGGTCCTGGTGGCCTCGATGGCGATGCAGGTGCATGGCGGCATGGGCTATGTCGAGGAAACCGGCGCGGCACAATACCTGCGCGATGTGAGGGTGACGCCGATCTACGAGGGCACCAACGGCATTCAGGCGATGGATCTTGTCGGACGCAAGCTCATGGATGGTGGCGAGGCCGCCTGGCGTCTTCTGGAAGAGATCGAACAGGGTGCAGAGATGGCGCGGGCGGTCTTGCCCGATCTGGCGGGCGAGGTCTGGGCCGCGGCCGAATCCTTGCGTGAAACGACGGAATGGATGCTCACGCGAGAGATGACCGACCGTTTCGCGGGTGCTGTGCCTTATCTGCGTGCCTGGGCGCGGGTTCTGGGCGGGCACATGCATCTGGCCGCGGCGTATGCCGAGGGCGGTTGCGGGCGGCGCAGCGCGCTGGCGCGTGTGTTTGTCGAGCGGCTGCTGCCCGAGCATGCCGCAGCCCTGGCCGAGGCGCGGGCGGGCGCAGAGGGGCTTTATGCCCTGGCAGACGACGATTTCGCAGCATGATGGACGGGGCTCGCGGCGCGATCCGTTATCCTTTCGCCACGCCGCCCGAGCCGGGGCAGGCGGTCGAAATCGCCCAGGGCGTGCTGTGGTTGCGGATGCCCCTGCCGATGGCCCTGGACCATGTCAATGTCTACGCGCTTGACGATGGCGAGGGCTGGACGCTGGTCGATACCGGCATCGCCTCGCGCCGTGGCCGGGCCATCTGGGCCGATCTGCTGGCCGGTCCCCTTGGCGGCAAGCCCGTGACCCGTGTCATCGTCACTCATCACCATCCCGACCACGTCGGTCTTGCGGGCTGGTTTCAGTCCGAGCACGGCGCCGAATTATGGACCAGCCGCGTTGCATGGCTTTTTGCGCGGATGCTGCAATTGGACGAACAAGACCGCCCGGCGCCCGAAACCCTGGCATATTGGCGCGGCGCGGGGATGGACCCGGCGCTTTGGGGCGAGCGCGCCGCGCAGCGCCCGTTCAACTTTGCCGACACGGTGGCGCCGATGCCGCTGGGCTTTCGCAACATGGCCGAGGGCGACGTGATCCGGGCGGGCGGGCGCGACTGGGATGTGCGCCTGGGCGATGGCCATGCGCCCGACCATGTCACCCTCTGGAGCCGCGACTGCGACCTGGTGATCGGTGGCGACCAGTTATTGGCCTCTATCTCGCCCAACCTTGGGGTCTATGCCACCGAACCGTTTAACGACCCCGTGGCGGGCTGGATCGAAAGCTGTACGCGCATGGCGGCACATGCCCGTGAGGATCATCTTGTCCTGCCAGGTCACAAGCTGCCATTTACCGGGCTGCCGGTCCGGCTGGATCAGCTTGTCGCGAACCATCATGGCGCATTGTCCCGTCTGCGTGCGCACCTGGGTGAGCCACGCACGGCCTGCGAGTGTTTCACGCCGCTGTTCAAGCGCGAGATCGGTCCGGGGGAATACATACTGGCCCTGGTCGAGGCCGTGGGGCATGTCAATCACTTGTTCCTGACCGGACAGGCGCGGCGCTGGCAGCGCGAGGACGGGGCATGGCTGTACCAGGTTGCACAGGTGCCGCCCGAGGGGCCGTGACAGGCCCGGCAGGATCGACTAGCGTGCGGGCCAAAGGGATGTCTGGAACGGGGCGCGCGATGGCGACAACGTGGCACAAGATGCCGGACCGGTTGGTTGGTGCCCGCCGGTTGCGGCCCCCCGAGAGAGTAGCCGCGCGCGCGGCCCCCACCATGGCCTCCCGGATGATCGTGATGCTGCGTCTTTTCCTTCTTGTGCTTGCCCTGCCCGCGATCCTGGCCGCCTGCACCGCCGAACCCGTCTGGGCCCCCGACGAGGCCGTGGCGCGCGCCACCTATCGCAGTCCCGAGCCGCCCTCGATCACGCTGTTTACCATGGTGTCCAACCGCTCTGACGCGGGGGCGCATTCTGCGCTGATGATCAACGCCAGCCAGCGCGTTATTTTCGACCCGGCCGGCAGCTGGTGGCACCGCACAGCACCCGAACGCAACGACCTGCATTACGGGATCACGCCGCTGATGCTTGAGTTCTACGTCGATTACCATGCACGCGAAACCTACCACGTCGTGATGCAGACCCGGCAGGTCGCCCCCGATGTCGCAGAGCACGCCTTGCGACTGGTCGCCGATAACGGCGCGGTCGGCAAGGCGATGTGCGGCCGGTCGGTCAGTTCGGTTCTCAGACAGGTGCCGGGCTTTGAATCGATCCCTGTCACCTTTAACCCCAAGGGGATCATGCGCGCCTTTTCAAGGCTGGACGGCGTCGAAACGCGCAAGATACGCGACGATGATCCCGACGATCACGGCCTGCTGTTGCAAGAACAGAATCTTGAGGCCCCGGCCTATCCCACGCTGCCCTCTGCCGCCTCGTCGGGTTAACCCAAGAGGTAGAGCATCGCGTAAAGCGTCACCGCCCCCGCGCCAATGGCCGCAACGACGTTGCGGGTCGCATAACCCAGTCCCAGCGCCGCCGCCGCCGCCAACACGCGCGGCGGGTCGAATGCGCCGCCCGTTGCCGCGGGCCAGACGACCATAGGCGCGACAAGGGCCGGAAGAACCGCAACAGGGGTATAGCGCAGATGCCGAAGTACCCAGTCGGGTATCCTGCGGTTTCCGATGATCCCGAGAAAGGAAAACCGGATCAGGAAAGAGCCGATCCCCAATGCCACGATGATCATCCAGATTTCTGCCGTGCCCATGTTCATTCGCGTCGTCCCGTCCATAGTTCGACCTGCGCGCCGACGATCATCGCCCCCAGGGCCGCCAGCAAGAGGCCGGTATTGTAGGGCATGAAGGCCAGCGCAAGGCCCAGCGCCACCGAAACGCCTGCCGCTGCGACATGGGCGGCGGTGCGCAGCGCCGGCGCGATCATCGCGATAAAGGTGATCGGCACCGCGAAATCGAGCGCGTATTCCGGCGGGATGCCCTGGCCCACGAGTGCCCCCACCAGCGTCATCGCGTACCATGTCGGGCAGACCGGGGTGATGACGCCAAAGAGGTAGGCAAGCCTTTCGGCCAAGGTCATGCCGGGCCGGGCTTCGAACCGGGCATGGCCCACGGCAAAGGTCTGGTCGACAAGGAAATAGGCAACAAGAGCCCGTTTCCAAAGCGGCGCCTCGCCCAGGTACGGTGTCAGCGAGGCCGAATACATCGCCATGCGCAGGTTCACCGCCAGCGCCGTCACGATCACGATCAGCGTGGGCGCGTTGTCCGACATCATCTGCACGGCGGTGAACTGTGCCGCCCCCGCGATCACCAGCACGGAAAAACCCATCACCTCGGCCAGGTTCAGCCCAGCCTCGGTTCCGACCACGCCGAACAGAACGGCAAAGGGCACGATCACCAAGAGAAATGGCGCACCGTGGCGCACGCCCGTCCAATAGGCCGATTTGATGGTGGATGAGGACATCGCGGGTCTCTAAGCTTGGGTCGGTCGAGGGCCTAAGCGCTTGGTCGGACGGATGCAAATGCAAAATCGGAGGGGGCATGGCGGTGCTTGGCCTGATCCTGGCGGGGGGGCAGGGGCGGCGCATGGATGGTGCCGACAAGGCGTTGCTAAGGCTTGGAAGTGACTGCCTGTTGACCCACGTTGCCGCGCGCCTGGGTCCGCAGGTAGCTGGGCTGGCGCTCAGCGCGAATGGCGATCCATCCCGGTTCGCGGGTTTTGGCCTGCCGGTTCTTGCCGATCCGTTACGGGGCGGGCTGGGTCCGCTGGCTGGTATCCTGGCCGGGCTTGACTGGGCCGCCGAAAAAGGGGCGGGGCGGTTGGTGACGGTGGCGGTGGATACGCCCTTTGTGCCCCGCGGCCTGGTCGCGCGCCTGTCCCGGCCCGATGTGTCCCTGACGCTGGCCCAAAGCGCGGGGCGCGTGCATCCGACTGCCGGGCTGTGGTCGGTGGAGTTGCGCGCGCCCCTGCGTGCGGCACTGGCCGGCGGCACGCGCCGGGTGATGGAGTTTGCCCAGGCGCAAGGCGCCGTGCAGGTTGCCTTTGGCGGGGAGGGCAACCCGTTCCTCAACATCAACACCCCCGACGATCTGGCCGCCGCCGAGGCCTTGCTTTGCCGGGGATGAAGGGGTTCGAGACCATCGTCATGGCCGACTGGTCGGCCCGTTCCGCCCCTTCGCCCCGACGGCCCGTGGCGGATGCGATCTGGATCGCGGTGGCGCGTGGCGCGGCCCGGACGGTCAGCTATCACCGCACCCGCGCCAGCGCCGAGGCGGCCTTGTGCGAATTGATGCAGGCCGAGCACGCAGCGGGGCGGCGGGTGCTCTTGGGGCTGGATTTCGCTTTTGGCTATCCGGCGGGCTTTGCCGCCAGGCTGACAGGGACAGCATGCGCGCGGGCGGTATGGTCTTGGTTGGCCGAGCATTTGATCGACGGACCCGACAATGCCAATAACCGATTTGCCCTGGCCGATGCGATCAACGCGCGCCTGCCGGGCGTGGGGCCGTTCTGGGGTTGCCCGCAGGGGCTGGACCTGCCGCATCTGCCTGCGAAGGGGCGCGCGCGCCATGGCCATTTCTTGCCCGAACGCCGTGCTGCCGAAGAGGCGTTGCCACGCGCCCAAACGGTCTGGAAGCTCTTTACCACCGGCGCGGTCGGTAGCCAGGTTCTGGTGGGGCTGCCGATGCTGCACCGTCTTGGCCAACGCTTTGACAGCGACTTGGCGGTCTGGCCTTTCGATCCGCCCGGGGCACCGCTGGTGCTGGCTGAAATCTATCCTTCGCTGATCGACCCTGCTGTGCGGGCGACAACAGGTGAGATCCGCGATGCGGTGCAGGTGCGATTGATGGCGCATGCCGTCGCCGCGATGCAGGCAGAGGGGCGGTTAGCCGATCTTTTCGCAACACCGCCCGATCCGCGCATTTCCGAAGAGGGATGGATTCTCGGGGCGGCCTGTGGCCCGGACTTGCTGGCGCTTCTCAGCCGAACATTCCCGTGACCCGGCCAAGCAACATGAATGCCCGCGCGGTGCGGGTTTCTGCAAGATCGCTGATTTCCTGGTCCGAGGCAGCCTGTTCGAACTCTGCCAGAACCTTGTCGAACTGGCGCAGGAAATGATGCGCGGCATCGCGAAAGATGGGGTCCTGTTTCATCCGGCCCGCGGCCAGCGCCAGGCAGGAGCGGTCGCGCACCCCCCCCAGCGCGGCCACGCCCGGTCCGCGTTCGCCATGGGCGAATTTACGCCAGATCTCGGGGTGCGCGCGGTCGGGGCGCAGGTCGTCCATGTAGATGCCATCCTGGCTCAGCAGCGTCAGTACGTCTTGCGCCGCCCGCACCAGTTTTCCTGCGATCCGGTCCTCCAGCGCGCGGCGCAGCGCCCGGAATCCCTCGCGATCTTCTGCGGTTTCGGGAAAGTTCAGCGCGCGCAGGAAATCGGCCGTTGCCAATGGCGGTGACAGATCCTCGGGCGGGGTGCCCAGCGCCAGCGCTGGCTGGTCTGCATCGGTCTCGGGCGGGGATACAGCGGTGGTTGCCAGCGCGGGCGCGGGTGTTTCGCCCCGGCGGCTGGCAAAGGTCGCGATCACGGTTTCGGTCTGTTTCTGCGCGCGGGCGAGTTCTTCCAGCTTCTGTTCTATCGAGGGGCGCGAAACCTCCATCCCGGCGTTTTGCTGTTGCTGGATGTAGGTCTTGCGCATCGCGTCGATGGCAGCCTGGAGCCTGGCGGATTCCTCGCGCATTATCCGCGCGCTCTTTGCGGCCGAGGCTCCGACCCAGATCAGGGCGACGGGCATCACTACCGCCAGAAGCACCAGGATGAAGGTCAATGGATCAAAGCTCGGCCGCGTGCTGCCGAACCTTGCAAAGGTAAAGAACGCCCCCGCGATCACCAGCCACAAAAGGCTGAGACCCAGCGCGATCATGTCCGTGGCACCGATATCCCCTTCCTCTTTCTTCGAGGAGAGGAACCCGATCTTTAGCGGGGTGTTCCGTTCGTCATTTGCCATGTTCCGGCGCCCGCCCGTGATCCCGTCAGATATAGCTGACGCTCAGCACCTCGTAGCTGCGTTCCCCGCCCGGGGTGCGCACCTCGACGCTGTCGCCCTCGTTCTTGCCGATCAGGGCGCGCGCAAGCGGCGATCGTATGTTCAGCAGGCCCTTGTCGATATTGGCCTCTGCCTCGCCCACGATCTGATAGGTCTTTTCCTCATCGGTATCCTCGTCCACCAGCGTCACGGTTGCGCCGAACTTGATGGCGCCCGACAGCTTGGCGGGGTCGATGACCTCGGCCAGCGACAAGAGCGCCTCCAGCTCCTTGATGCGGCCTTCGATAAAGCTCTGTTTTTCGCGGGCTGCGTGATACTCGGCGTTTTCCGACAGGTCGCCATGTTCGCGCGCCTCGGCGATGGCCTTGATCACGGCGGGCCGCTCGACCGATTTGAGTTTTTTCAATTCCTCATCAAGCGCGGCATGCCCCGCGCGGGTCATCGGTATCTTTTCCATAGTTCGCTATCTTTTGGGGAAGTCCGTTTCAAAAGACCCAAGCAAATTCGCAGCGCCTTTGCAAGCGGGCGCGCAGTCCGCGGTGCCTGTTCACGGGTGAGAGTCCGTTACCGAATGCCGCCACGCAGCGAAATGATGTTGCGTCGCAATTGAATTGGGGGGCGGCCTGCGCTAACGGTTGCCGGGATGCAGACCTGCCGCCCTGGGCGCGGCGCGCGACCAGAGGGGACAGCACATGGCCGAGATCGAACGGGAATCGATGGATTACGATGTCGTCATCGTGGGCGCGGGGCCTTCTGGCCTGTCTGCGGCGATCCGGATAAAGGAACTGGCCCCCGATCTTGACGTTGTCGTCCTTGAAAAGGGCTCCGAGGTGGGGGCGCATATCTTGTCGGGCGCGGTGCTGGACCCGGTGGGGCTGAACGCGCTGTTTCCCGACTGGAAGGAACGCGGCGCCCCCGTCACCGTGCCTGTGCGCGAGGACAACTTCTATTTCCTGGGCGAGGCGGGGCAGATGCGTTTCCCCAACTGGCTGACGCCCCCGCTGATGTCGAACCACGGCAACTATATCGTCTCGATGGGCAATGTCTGCCGCTGGCTGGCCGAACAGGCCGAGGCGCTGGGCGTGGAGATCTTTCCGGGCATGGCCTGTTCGGACTTGGTCTGGGGCGAGGATGGCGCGGTCAAGGGCGTCATCGCGGGTGAATTCGGTCGCCAGCCCGACGGCACACCCGGACCCGGCTATGAGCCGGGGATGGAATTGCGCGGCAAGTATGTGTTCCTCGCCGAGGGCGTGCGCGGACACCTGTCAAAACAGGTGATCGCCAAATTCGGCCTGTCCGAGGGGCGCGATCCCCAGAAATTCGGCATCGGCATGAAAGAGGTCTGGGAAATCGACCCGGCCAAGCACCGCGAGGGCACCGTCACCCATACGATGGGCTGGCCGCTGAACGGCAACGGCGGCGGCGGGTCGTTCATCTATCACGCCGAGAACAACCAGGTGTTCATCGGCTTCGTGGTGCATCTCAACTATGAGAACCCGCACCTTTATCCTTACATGGAATTCCAGCGGTTCAAGCATCACCCGATCGTCGCCGACCTGCTGGAGGGCGGCAAGCGCGTGGCCTATGGCGCGCGGGCAATTTCCGAGGGCGGCTATCAGTCGATCCCGCAGGCGGCCTTTCCGGGCGGGGTGCTGCTGGGCTGTTCAGCGGGGCTGGTGAACGTGCCGCGGATCAAGGGCAACCACAACGCGATGATGTCCGGGATCGAGGCCGCCAAGGCCGCCGTGACCGCGATCAAGGGCGGGCGCGCGGGCGATGTGCTGGAGGATTACGACACCGCCCTGCACGCTGGCGAGATTGCCAGGGACCTGAAACGGGTGCGCAACGTCAAGCCGCTTTGGTCCCATTACGGCGCGGCGCTGGCCACGGCGCTTGGGGGCTTTGACATGTGGGTGGCCAACCTGACGGGGTGGAACCCTCTGGGCACCCTGCACCACGAAAAGACCGATGCCGCCCATACCGGCAAGGCAGCCGATTACGCGCCGATCGATTACCCCAAACCGGACGGCAAGCTCAGCTTCGACCGGCTGACCAACGTGGCGTTTTCCTTTACCAATCACGAGGAAAGCCAGCCCTGTCACCTGCGACTGACCGACCCGGACATGCCGGTTGAGGTGAACTTGCCCGAATATGCCGAACCGGCCCAGCGCTACTGCCCTGCCGGCGTCTACGAGGTGGTGCAAAAAGACGGCAAGCCCGAATTCGTCATCAATTTCCAGAACTGCGTGCATTGCAAGACCTGCGACATCAAGGATCCCAGCCAGAACATCACCTGGGTCGCGCCACAGGGGGGCGACGGGCCGAATTACCCCAACATGTAACATCCGCGCGATGACCCCGGGCTTTGCCGAGGTCCCACGGGGCAGTGCATTGCCTTGGGTGCGCGCCCGCTCTACCTTGCCTTAAAATCAAGGGAGTGTTGTATTGGCTGCAATCTTTCCGCGCCTCTCCGGGGGGGTTGCCCTCGGTCTGGCCCTCGTTCTCGTGACGCCAACGGCCAGGGCGCAGGACGGTGCGGCCGGGGCTTATCTTGCGGCACGCCATGCAAGCCTGCAAAGCGATTACCGTGCCGCGGCAACCTATTACGACCGGGCCCTGGTCAATGATCCGACCAATATCCGGTTGATGGACAATGCTCTGATGGCCCATGTCGGGCTGGGCGAGATCGACGCCGCCATCCCCCTGGCGCGACGACTGGAAAGCGCGGGCGCGCGCAGCCAGCTCGCGACTCTCGTGCTGATTGCCGACCAGATGAAGCGGGCCGATTATGCCGCCGCGCTTGCCGACCTTGAGGCCGGGCGCAATGCCGGGCCGCTGGTGAGCGGTCTGATCGAGGCCTGGGCAAGGTTCGGGCAGGGCCGCATGTCAGATGCGCTGGACCGCTTCGACAGCGCCGCGCAGGCCACCGGTCTGCGCTCTTTCGGGCTTTACCACAAGGCCCTGGCCCTCGCCGCGGTCGGCGATTTCGAAGGCGCCGACGCGATCTTTTCCGGCGATGCGGGCGGTCCGCTGCGCGCCACGAGGCGGGGTGTGCTGGCCCATGCCCAGGTTCTCAGCCAGCTTGAGCGGAATGCCGACGCGATCGAGTTGGTCGAAAATGTCTTTGGGCCAGAGGCAGATCCGGGCGTGGCCGACCTGCTGTCGCGGTTGCGCGAGGGCCTCGCGCTATCTTTCGACACCATCAACGGCGCGGCGCAAGGCGCTGCTGAGGTCTTTTATACCGTGGCCAGCGCCCTGGAGGGGGACGCGATGGACAGCTACACGCTGGTCTATGCCCGCCTGGCCGAATACCTCGCGCCGGACCAGTCCGATTTCAAACTGCTCTCCGCGGCCCTGCTCGAGGCCCAGGGCCGCGATGAACTGGCAATCGCGGCCTATGCCGAGGTGCCTCGCGACGATCCGGCCTTTTATGCCGCCGAGCTGGGCCGGGCCGGTGCGCTGCGCCAGGCCGGCGATACCGAGACCGCGATCGAGGTATTGCAGGGTCTTTCGCGCATCTATCCCGACATGGCCGTGGTTCACATGACGCTGGGCGATACACTGCGCGGCCAGGAACGCTACAAGGATGCGCTGGCCGCCTATGACCGGGCGATCGCCGCCCTGGGCGAGGCGGAACAGGCGCATTGGGTAGCCTATTACGCCCGCGGCGTCAGCCATGAGAGGCTGGACATGTGGGCCAAGGCAGAGGCCGATCTTCGCAAGGCGCTGGAACTGGAGCCGGGCCAGCCCCAGGTGCTGAATTACCTGGGCTATTCCTTCGTCGAGATGAAAAGCAATCTCGACGAGGCGCTCGCGATGATCGAACGCGCTGCCGCGGCACGGCCCGATGACGGTTACATCGTCGACAGCCTGGGCTGGGTGCTTTACCGGCTGGGCCGCTATGACGAGGCGGTCGAACCCATGGAACGCGCCGCCGCCCTGATGCCGCTCGACCCGGTCGTCAACGACCACTTGGGCGACGTACTCTGGGCCGTCGGCCGCCGGCTCGAGGCAGAGTTCCAATGGCGCCGCGCCTTGTCCTTCGGTCCCGAGGATGACGAGGCCGAACGCATACGCCGCAAGCTTGAGATCGGGCTCGACAAGGTGCTGCAACAAGAGGGGGCACAGCCCCTGGAGAGACGCCAATGACGATCCGGGTCTTTGCGCCGGCCAAGATCAACCTGACCCTGCACGTGACCGGCCAGCGGCCGGACGGCTACCACCTGCTCGACAGCCTCGTGATCTTCGCCGATGCGGGCGACCGGCTGACGTTCCGGCCCGCCGCCGATCTGTCGCTGACCGTGACCGGCCCGCGGGCCGAGGGCGTGCCGACCGATGGGCGCAACCTGGTGCTGAAGGCCGCCGCCCTGTTCGAGGGCGAACAGGGCGCCGCGATCACCCTGGACAAGCACTTGCCGGCTGCCGCCGGCATCGGCGGCGGCTCCTCCGACGCGGCGGCCGCGCTGCGGGGGCTTTCGGCGCTCTGGCACCAGCCCCTGCCCGACCCCGATGCGGTTCTGTCGCTCGGGGCGGATGTGCCGGTCTGCCTGCATCCGCGCGCCATGCGTATGCGCGGCGTCGGCGAAGACATCCTCCCCGGTCCCGTGCTGCCCGACCGGATGGGCATCCTGCTGGTCAATCCGGGCGTCGAGGTCTCCACCCCCGCCGTTTTCAAGGCTCTGAGTCGCAAGGAAAATCCGTCCATGCCGCACCCGCCGGGCTGGTCCAGTGCGGCGGTCATGGCCCATTGGCTTGCAGAACAGCGCAACGATCTCGAACCTCCCGCGCGCCGTCTGGCCCCGGTGATCCGCGAGGTGCTGGATGCCATCGCCGCGACCGAGGGCTGTCTTCTGGCCCGGATGTCGGGCTCGGGCGCCACCTGCTTCGGCCTCTATGACAGCCGCGCCGAGGCCGAGGCCGCCGCGCGGATCATCGCCCCCGCCGCGCCCCATTGGTGGGTCCAGGCCGCAAGCCCCTACAGCACCGGCTAGGGCGCAGCCCGCTCCTTCTTCTTGGTCAAAATACCCATGGCGCGGCGCGTCCATCCCGCGCCGCCCGGGGGCAAGGGCGAGGGGCCTCAGCTGATCCGCGCAACAACGTAATCGGCCAGATCGTGCAGCATGCCGCGGATCTCGTGCTCGGGCAGATGGGTCAGCGCCTCTTTCGCCCGGTTCGCCCAGGCCAGCGCCTCGTCCCGCGTGGCGTCGATCGCCCCGTGCTTGGCCATCAGGCCCAGTGCATGTTCCAGGTCGCCCTCGCGCTGGTCGCCCTTCTCGATCGTGCGGGTCCAGAACGCGCGCTCCTCGGCATCGGCTTTCGCCACCGTCTTGATGATCGGCAGGGTCAGCTTCCGCTCCCGGAAATCGTCGCCGATATTCTTGCCGGTCTTGGCCGCGTCGCCGCTGACATCCAGCAGGTCGTCCACGATCTGAAAGCTCACGCCCAACGCGTCGCCATAGGTATGCAGCGCGCGCTGCTGTTCCTCGGGCATGGCCGCGATCACGCCGCCGACCTCGGTCGCGGCGGCGAACAGCGCCGCGGTCTTGCCGCGCACGACCTTCAGATAGATCTCTTCGGTGGTCGACAGGTCGCGCGCCGCGGTCAGTTGCAGAACCTCGCCCTCGGCGATCACGGCCGCCGCGTTCGACAGGATGTCCAGCACCTGCAAATTGCCCGGCGCCACCATCAGTTGAAACGACCGCGCGAACAGGTAATCGCCCACCAGAACGCTGGACTTGTTGTCCCACAGACGGTTCGCGGTCGGTCGCCCGCGGCGTTGGCCGCTTTCGTCCACCACGTCGTCATGCAACAGAGTCGCGGTATGGATGAATTCCACCGTTGCGGCCAGGTAGACGTGATACGGGCCGTCATAGCCACACATCCGCGCCGCCGCGATGGTCAACAGCGGACGCAGCCTTTTGCCGCCCGCCCCGACCAGGTGGGCGGCCACTTGGTCGATGCGCGGGGCATAATCCGACGTCATCCGCGCCCGGATCAGCGTATCCACCTCGCCCATCTCGCCCGCCAGAAGGGCGCTCAGACGTTCATGCGGTTTCCTGATTGCGTCATCCAAGCCCATCACGGCCCCGTCAGCTTGCTCGACAAAAGGCCCGATCTGCCCTTAAGTCGCGGTCATGAAAGAACTCATTCGCACCAATGACCCGACGCTTGTCGCATTCGTATCGGCGCTGCTTCAGGGCGAGGAGATAGACTGCTTTCCGGTGGATGTCCACATGAGCGTGCTGGAAGGATCAATAGGCGTTTTGCCGCGCCGTGTGCTGGTGGCGGATCGCGACCTGTTTCGCGCGCGCGCGATCCTGCGAGACAATGGCGTAGAGGTCAGTGGCGAGTGGTAGGAGACGGCATGCGCGTGGATGCGTTCCTGGGCGGGCGGCTGCGCATTGCGCAGCCCGCCACCGGCTATCGCGCCGGGATCGATGCGGTTTTGTTGGCCGCGGCGGTGCCCGCCGGTGCTGGCGAGCGGGTGCTTGAACTGGGCTGCGGCGCGGGCGTGGCCAGTCTTTGCCTGGGGGCCCGCGTTCCGGGACTGGTGCAGACAGGGGTCGAATTGCAGGAAGGCTATGCCGCGCTGGCCCGGCGCAATGCCGCGGCCAACGGTATCGCGCTGGAGGTGGTCACGGCCGATCTGTGTGCCTTGCCCGACGGGCTTCGCAGCCGGGCCTTCGATCATGTCCTGGCCAACCCGCCCTATTTCCAACGCGCCCGCGGGTCCGCCGCCGCCGATCCGGGCCGCGAGGTGGCGCTTGGCGAGGCGACGCCGCTATCGCTGTGGATCGAGATCGCGGCCCGGCGGCTTTTGCCCGGTGGACGGCTGACGATGATCCAGAGGGCCGAACGCTTGCCCGACATGCTGGCTGCGCTGGGACACCGGCTCGGTAGCGCAGAGGTGCTGCCGCTTGCCCCCCGTGCTGGCCGAATGGCCAAGCTGGTGTTGCTTCGGGCGCGAAAAGGCGGACGCGCCCCCTTTCGCCTGCATGCACCCTTGGTCCTGCATGACGGTGACCGGCATGAAGTTGACGGCGATGACTACACTCCTGCCTTGACGGCGGTCCTGCGGGAGGGGCGGGCGATTTCGTGGCCGACTTGACAATTACGGCTAAGTACGAATTGGCGAAATTCAAGAGCGTGACACGACTCGAATTTCATGCTGGACTGTAACGGTAGGACGACAATCCAGGAGAGGAGCACCGGCCATGACAATGAGTTCGCACCTGCAGGAACTCCGCAAGAAACATCAGGCTCTCTCGCAGCAGGTCGAGGAGGCCCAACGCCTGCCCGCGACCGACCGGCTCCGGGTCGCCGAACTCAAGAAACGCAAGCTGCGCATCAAGGAGCAGATCGAACGCCTGTCTCAGGCCTGATTGTCCTTGTGCGGGCGCTGGCCCGCGCGGCCAGCGCGGCGCCACCCGTAATCAGAATGGCGGCAGAGAAAAGCATCGGCGTGGGGGCAGCGATCCCCGCGCCCACTAGGATCAGTGTCGACAACAGTGGTG
Source organism: Rhodovulum bhavnagarense (assembly GCF_004343505.1). Classification (GTDB taxonomy): domain Bacteria; phylum Pseudomonadota; class Alphaproteobacteria; order Rhodobacterales; family Rhodobacteraceae; genus Rhodovulum; species Rhodovulum bhavnagarense. Next base: position 22,393 of record NZ_SLXU01000001.1, read on the forward strand.
CGGCGTAGCTGGCCGTCCCGAGAAGCTGGATATCGCCGCGTTTCACCCCGATATCCCAGACGTAAAAGGCCAGCCCCACCGGGCCAAGCCCGAGCCCCAGGACGCTGAGCCAGCCCGGCAGGTCGTCCGGCCAGGATGTTTCCTCGAACGTGAGGTGCAATGGCAGGGATAGCAGGGCGGTTGCAAGGCAGAAGATGGCGACGCTTGCCGTAGGGGTGCTGCCCAGCCGGCGCGAGATCACCGAATAGCTGGACCAGGTCAGCGCGCATAGCAATGCCAACCCGTAGCCTGGCAGAGCCTCGCCGTCGAAGCCCGATCCGCCCCGCGCCACGATCATCGCCGCCCCGGCAAACCCCAAGCCCGCGCCCAGAACATGCCCCGCCCGCAGCCGCTCTCCTGGAAGCAGCCCGGAGAAAATCACGATCAGCAATGGCCAGAGATATGCGATCAACCCGGCCTCTGCCGCGGGGGCGAGCCGCAGCGCGGAGAAATAGAGCAGATGATAGCCGAAAAGGCTCGCCGTACCAAAGGCGTAGACCCTGAACGGCACCGCCCGGAGCAGCCGCCCCTCGCCAGATACCAGAACCCAGGCAAGGCCGATCGCCCCGCCGATGGCAAAACAGATCGCGTTCAGTTGCAGGGGCGGCACCGGGGCCGAGCCCACGGTGAAAAGTGCCAGAAGCGCCCAGAGCAGGACGGCGGAAAACCCGATCGCCGTGGCGCGGGGACGAGTCATGGCGCAGCCCATGGCAGACCGGCATACCCTGCCCAGGGTGTGCTGTTGCATGGCCGCTGTGGGATCATGGGTATTTTTGCCAAGAAGAAGGGGCGGGGTAGGCGTCCGAGGGGCGGCCGCGCGGGCCGCCCCCAAGGATCACCTGTCGCGTGGTCACACGAAGAACTGGCCGCCATTGGCAGTGATGGTCGAGCCGTTGATGAAGGTTGCGTCGTCGTCGGCAAGGAAGACCACGCAGCGAGCGATTTCCTCGGGTTCGCCCAGGCGACCGGTCGGGATCTGGGCAATGATGGAGTCGCGCACCTTTTCGGGCACCGCCATCACCATTTCGGTTGCGATATAGCCGGGGCAGATCGCATTTGCGGTGATGCCGAAGCGCGCGCCCTCCTGGGCCAGGGATTTGACGATTCCCAGGTCGCCGGCCTTGGTCGCGGCATAGTTGACCTGTCCGAACTGGCCCTTTTGCCCGTTGATCGAACTGATGACGATGACGCGGCCGAACTTGCGCTCGCGCATGCCGGGCCAGACCGGGTGGACGGTGTTGAACACGCCGGTGAGGTTGGTATCGATCACCTCGTGCCACTGTTCGGGGGTCATCTTGTGGAACGGCGCATCGCGGGTGATGCCTGCATTGGCCACGACCACGTCGATCGGGCCCAGCTCGGCCTCGACCTGGGCGATGCCAGCCTTGGACGCCTCGTAGTCGGCCGCGTTCCACTTGTAGGTCTTGATGCCGGTCTCGTTGGTGAAGGCCGTCGCCTTTTCATCGTTGCCGGCATAGGTGGCGGCGACGGTATACCCTGCCTCTTTCAGTGCCTTGGATATCGCCGCGCCGATGCCGCGGCTGCCGCCGGTGACGAGTGCAACTCTTGCCATGATTCCTCCGGGTAACAAAATTGCGTGTTGGTAATGCAGTTACGGCAAAGGGTTCGGGCGCGCAACAATATTGCGCGCCCTTTTTTTGCGTTCACGGCCGTTCCAGGCACATGGCCACGCCCATGCCGCCGCCGATGCACAGCGTTGCCAGGCCCTTTTTAGCCTCGCGACGCTTCATCTCGAACAGGAGGGTGTTGAGTACGCGCGCGCCGCTGGCGCCGATCGGGTGGCCGATGGCGATGGCGCCGCCGTTCACGTTCACGATCTCGGGGTTCCAGCCCATGTCCTTGTTGACCGCGCAGGCCTGTGCGGCGAAGGCCTCGTTGGCCTCGACGAGGTCCAGGTCCTCGGCTTTCCAGCCGGCCTTTTCCAGGGCCTTGCGCGAGGCCGGGATCGGGCCGGTGCCCATGATCGAGGGGTCGAGGCCGGCGGTGGCGTAGGACGCGATCCGGGCCAGCGGTTCCAGGCCGCGCTTTTCGGCCTCTTCGGCGCTCATGACAAGGACGCCGGCGGCGCCGTCATTGATGCCGCTGGCATTGCCCGCGGTGACCGAGCCGTCCTTGGCGAAGGCCGGGCGTAGTTTCTGCATGCCTTCCAGCGTGGCGCCATGGCGGATGTATTCGTCATTCTCGACGATCGTTTCGCCCTTGCGGTGGGTGACGGTGACCGGGACGATCTCGTCCTTGAAGCGGCCATCCTTTTGCGCGGCCTCGGCCTTGTTCTGACTGGCGAGCGCGAAGGCGTCCTGTTCCTCGCGGCTGATCTGCCACTGGTCGGCGACGTTTTCGGCGGTCTGGCCCATGTGATACCCGTTGAAGGCGTCCCACAGCCCGTCCTTGATCATCGTGTCGATGAATTTCATGTCGCCCATCTTGTGGCCGGCCCGCAGATGCGCGACGTGGGGGCTGAGCGTCATGTTTTCCTGACCGCCCGCGGCAATGATGGCGGCATCGCCCAGTTGGATATGCTGGGCGGCCAGTGCCACCGCGCGCAGGCCCGATCCGCAGACCTGGTTGATCGACCAGGCGGCCGATTCGATGGGCAGGCCCGCATTGATATGGGCCTGGCGGGCGGGATTCTGCCCCTGGCCCGCAGTCAGGACCTGGCCGAGGATGGTTTCCGATATCTCGGACTTTTCGATGCCAGCGCGGGCGACCAGCGCCTCAAGCATCACGCGGCCCAGCTCATGGGCGGGAACGGTCGCGAACGCGCCGCCGAAACTGCCGACGGGCGTGCGTGCGGCCGAAACAATAACGACATTGGTCATGGGTCAGGTCCTTCTCCCCGGGTTCGTTTGCGGCGCACTATAGGGATGCAGTCGCAGAAATGCACCCCTCTCGCGCGGGGGTCATCATATTGACACGGAAGGGCCCGGCGGGCCTGCCGCGACGCGGCATGGCCGGGTCAGGCCAGGCGTTGCCCGGCGCGTTCGCGCCAGGGCGGCACCAGGGATGGCGCGCCGAAGGCATAGCCCTGCATGCAGTCGATCCCTGCGGCCGCCAACCACGCGGCCTCGTGGGCCGTTTCCACGTTCTCGGCCACGGTGAACATGTCGAATTGCTGTGCGATCGAGATCAGCGCCGCGGTCAATACCTGGTTGTCGGGGCTTTCGGCGATGCCTCGGATGAACTGACCGTCGATCTTGATCAGGTCGAAATAGAATTCCCGCAAGTATCTAAAGGCGGTGTAGCCTGCGCCGAAATCGTCCAGTGCAAAGGCGATGCCGCGGCTTTGCAGATCGCGCATGAAAACCGTGACGAGGTCGGGCATCACCATGGCCGAGCTTTCGGTGATTTCGAGAATCAACCGCTCGGCGATCCGGGGGTCCTGGGCCAGGCCGGCGTTCAGCGTGGCGGTCCAGCGCGGATAACCGATCGACCGTGCCGACATGTTGATCGACAGCCGCAGCCCCGCGGACTCCGACAGCGCGTTCAGCCCCATTTCAAGGGCCAGGCAATCCAGTTGCCGCCCCATTTCGGTGGTTTCGACCGTTTCGATGAAATCTCGGGCCGGTATCACCCGGCCGCCGGGGTCAAGCACGCGGATCAGCCCTTCGTAAAAGGCGACCTGGCCCTGGGGGACGGCCTGGACAACCGGTTGAAAGGCGAGCACAACATCCCGCGCGTGCAGGGCGCGGCGTACCATGTCCAGCGTTTCACGGTCACGCTGGAGCAGGGCTGTAGATAGCGGGCTGTCCTGCGCCGCGTCCGGTCTGTGTCTGGGGTCGATCTTGCCTTTGGGCATGGCCATTCTCCGCTCCGTTCGGGACCAGATGACCGGCGCCGGGTTAAAGGGCGATGAATGGAAAAATTTGCAAGGAATTTGTTCCGCTCTCAGTAATAGCTCAGCGAGGAAAGTGCCACCTCGGCATGGTGGTCGCGCCCGTAGGCGGCAATGCCAAGGCTGTTGACCCGGCCCGGCTCCGGTTGCGGCCGCTGGAAGCCGCCGGAGGGTTTGAAGGCGCTGAGGGGGATGCGGATTTCGCGCCAGTCGGCGGTGGTTTCGAACGGGGCCTGGTAGAATTGCCACGGCATCTTGATACCCGACATCCGCAGGTGGACGAAATAGCGCTGGCCGTTGCCGCGTACCCGAAGGATCAGCCCCTCGGCCTCTGCTGGCAGCCGGATGTCGCGCCGCATCTGGATAAAGCCACCGCGATTCGCTGTGCTGACATCTCCGGTCAGTCGCAAAAAACCTGTCCCGCCCTCCTCGGCATAGGCGGACAAACCCTGAGAGACGCCGCCCATCACCCGGTCACTGAGAAAGGACCAGGCCGGGGCTGTGGTGCGGGTGATCGGGTCGAGCACGGTATCGGCCATGGACGGTCCTGCCAGAAATAGCGCCACGAGGGCGGCGGCGGCCCTCATCGGGGTGTGATCAGCGCAGAGACGATCGCCTTGGCGCTGTCGCTGTCCCATTCGGCGTCGCCCTGCATCCGGGCGATTTCCCGGCCCTCGGGGTCCAGGATCACCGTGACCGGCAGGCCCATCACGCCCATTTGCCGTGCAAGTGCGGAGTCGGGGTCGCGCAGGCGGGGCAAGTCCCTGACCCCCAGATCGTCGAACATACGCGTGACTTGCGTCATGTTCCCGCGCCCCGTGGCCACGGTCACCACCGCGAAATCCGCGCCGCCCATCTGGGCCTGCAATCGATCGAGCGATGGCATTTCGGCTCGGCAGGGCGGACACCAGGGCGCCCAGAAATTCAGCACCACCCACTTGCCCCGGTAATCCACAAGGCTTCGGGTTGCGCCCGTGGCATCGACAAGCGCGGCCTTGGGCACGGGATGCGCCTCTTCGTGGAAGGTCAGCTTTTTCATGTCGTCCTCGCGCAACGCCTCAAGTGCGGCGATATCGACGGCATGGGCGGTGTTTGCACCCAGACACAGGGCCGTGTAGAGGACGATCGACCGGACAAGACGCATGTTTCCCTCCGAAGGGCCAGTTCTCATGACCAAGGACCAATCCAACGCGATGTGGGGCGGACGGTTCGCCGCCGGACCCGATGCGATCATGGAGGCGATAAACGCCTCTATCGGGTTCGACAAGCGGCTTGCCGCCCAGGACATCGCCGGTTCGCGCGCCCACGCCGCCATGTTGGCCGCACGGGGCATCATCAGCGATACCGATGCAAAGGCGATCCGGGAAGGGCTGCTCACGGTCTTGTCAGAGATCGAGGGCGGAACATTCGCCTTTTCCACGGCTCTCGAAGACATCCACATGAACGTCGAGGCCAGGCTGAAAGAGGTCATCGGCGACCCGGCGGGCCGGCTGCACACGGCGCGGTCGCGCAACGACCAGGTGGCGACCGATTTCCGGCTGTGGGTGCGCGACCAGATCGACGCCGCGGTGGGGGGGATCGAGGCGCTGATCCGCGCGCTGCTGGCGCAGGCCGAGGCGGGCGCAGGCTGGGTGATGCCCGGTTTCACCCACCTGCAAACGGCGCAGCCGGTAACCTGGGGCCATCACATGATGGCCTATGTCGAGATGTTCGCCCGCGACATGGGCCGGTTCGCGGACGCCCGCGTGCGGATGAACGAATGTCCCCTTGGCGCCGCGGCGCTGGCGGGCACGTCCTTTCCGATCGACCGGCACATGACCGCCGAGGCGCTGGGCTTTGACCGGCCCATGGCCAATAGCCTTGATGCCGTGTCCGACCGCGACTTCGCGCTGGAATTCCTGGGCGCGGCTTCGATCTGCGCCATGCACCTGTCGCGTTTCGCCGAGGAACTGGTGATCTGGTCCTCGGCGCAGTTCCGGTTCGTGACTCTGAGCGACCGGTTCTCGACCGGCTCTTCCATCATGCCGCAGAAAAAGAACCCCGATGCCGCCGAACTGATCCGGGCCAAGATCGGCCGCATCTTCGGGGCCAATGTCGCGCTGATGACGGTGATGAAGGGGCTGCCGCTGGCCTATTCCAAGGACATGCAGGAGGACAAGGAGCAGGTCTTCGATGCCGCCGACAACCTGATGCTGGCGCTTGCCGCGATGGAGGGAATGGTGCGTGACATGACCGCCAACCGTCCCGCGCTGGAGGCCGCCGCCGCCAGCGGCTTTTCCACCGCCACCGACCTTGCCGACTGGCTGGTGCGGGTGTTGGGAATGCCGTTCCGGCAAGCGCATCATGTCACTGGCACACTGGTCGCGCTGGCCGAACAAAAGGGCTGTGACCTGCCCGAGCTGTCCCTGGCAGAGATGCAGACGGTGCATTCGGACATCCGGGTCGAGGTGTTCGACGTATTGGGTGTGCACAATTCGGTCGCGAGTCGCATAAGCTATGGCGGTACCGCGCCCGAGCAGGTGCGGGCACAGGTCGCGCGCTGGAGGGAACAACTGGGATGAAACCGCTTGCCGCTCTCGGCTTTTTGGCGCTGGCCGCATGTGGCACGGCGCATGGCTCGGCCCAGGTTGCGCCTGCGGCTGCGCGGGCAGAGGTTGGCGCGGGCGCGGTGACGCTTGCGGGCGGTAGTTCGGGTGCCTCGGCGGCGGTCCGCGTGATCGACGCTCCGGCCGCCGATCTGAGGCTGGGTACGAACGGGGCCGCGATCAGCCTCGCCCCGGAGGGGGGGCCGGTTCGGCTGGTTCTCGGTAGCGGGGGGCTTGGCATTGGGTTCTAGGCGAACGACCGCCCGCGCCGTGCTGTTGTCATTGCTTGTTGCACTGGCGGGATGCGGGGCAGATGGCTTGCCGGAAAGGCCGCAGGGCGCGCTGAGCGTTTCGGGCAGTGTCGAGTTCGGGATCGAGGGAGGAAACCGCTGATGTCGCCTTTGCGCCGCATCTACCTGGGCCTTGCCATATGGGGGGCCATTCATCCGATGTATTATTTCATGAAATGGCTTGTCGCCAATGACTGGGACTGGGGCGGCATGATCGACGCGTGGTATGTCAATGACAGTGCCACCGGCCTGACCTGGGACCTGACCATCGCGGCGATCACCCTGACTGTCTGGATCGTGGCCGAAACCTGGGTCCGCAAGAACTGGCTGGCGCTCTTGGCGATCCCGGCAACCTTCGGGATCGGTCTGTCCTGCGGCCTGCCGCTTTACCTGTTCCTTCGCACGCGTCCGGCCGCCTGATGGATCATTTCCTGTATCGCAACGGCATCCTTCATGCCGAGGACGTTCCCCTGCCCGAGATCGCGGCCGAGGTCGGAACGCCCTTCTACTGCTACTCGGTCGCCACGCTGACCCGCCATTTCCGCCTGTTCGACGAGGCGCTGGCAGGCACCGATCACCTGGTCTGCTACGCGGTCAAGGCGAACTCCAACCAGGCGATCCTGAAGTTGATGGGCGATCTGGGCGCGGGCGTCGACGTGGTTTCGGGCGGGGAATACCGCCGGGCGCGGGCCGCCGGCATCCCGGGCGAGCGGGTGGTGTTTTCCGGCGTCGGCAAGACACAGGACGAGATGCGGCTGGCGCTGGAGGGCGGCATCCGACAGTTCAACGTCGAATCGGAACCCGAGATGGCCGCGCTGAACGAGGTGGCCCTGTCGCTGGGCGTCGTGGCGCCGATTGCCGTGCGGGTGAACCCCGATGTCGATGCCCAGACCCATGAAAAGATCGCCACCGGCAAATCGGAAAACAAGTTCGGCATCCCCATCGCGCGTGCGCGCGAGGTCTATGCCCGCGCCGCAACCCTGACGGGGCTGCGCGTTGTCGGCATCGACGTTCATATCGGTAGCCAGCTGACCGCGCTGGAACCTTTCGAGGCGGCCTATACCAAGCTGGGCGAACTGGCGCGCGTGCTGCGGGCCGACGGGCATGATATCCGTCGGCTGGACCTCGGCGGCGGGCTGGGTATTCCCTATGACCAGCGCTCGAATGCGCGTCCGCCCCTGCCGGTGGAATATGGCCACATGATCCGGCGCGTGCTGGGCGATCTGGGCTGCGAGATCGAGATAGAGCCGGGCCGCCTGATCGCGGGCAATGCCGGTATCCTGGTCAGCAGGGTGATCTACGTGAAAGAGGGCGAGGGGCGCAATTTCCTGATCCTCGACGCGGCGATGAACGACCTGGTGCGCCCGGCGATGTATGCCGCCCATCACGATATCGTCCCGCTGGTCCAGCCCGCGCCAGAAACCCCTGAAACCCCCTTCGATATTGTCGGCCCGGTCTGCGAAACCGGCGATACCTTTGCCAAAAGCCGGATGATGCCGCCCGTGGGCGCGGGCGATCTGGTCGCTTTCCGATCGGCCGGGGCCTATGGCGCAGTGATGGCATCGGAGTATAACACCAGGCCGCTGGTGCCCGAGGTGCTGGTCAGCGGCGATCACGTCGCCGTCATCCGCGGCAGGCCTTCCTTTGACGAGATCATAAACCGAGATACCATTCCCGAATGGCTGTGACGGGCAAGCCGCCCGTCCCGCCCACGGGAACGGGAGCATGACCGACACCACGCCGACGCGCGACGCCGCCCTGAAGGCGCTGCGATGGCCGCTTGGGCTGACGCGGGCGGGCATGGTGGCCGAGCGCCTGACGCAAGCTTTCTGGCCGCTCGCGAGCATCGTTCTGGGGCTGTGCGCGGCGGCGTTCCTGGGGTTGCACGAGCAGGTATCGGCCGGTGCGCGTTGGGGCATTCTGGCTGTTGCGGGCCTTGGGTTGCTATGGGCGCTTGCCCATGGGCTGCGCGTCTTTCGCTTGCCCGGGCGGGCCGAGGCGCGGGATCGGCTGGACCGCACCTTGCCCGGCCGTCCCATTGCCGCGCTGTCGGATCGACAGGTTATCGGGGCTGCCGATCCGGCCTCGCAGGCGGTCTGGCGCGCGCATCTGTCCCGCATGGCCGACCGGGCCCGCGCCGCGCGCGCGGTCGGGCCAGATCTGCGTGTTTCGGAGCGCGATCCTTATGCGTTGCGCTATGTTGCCCTTACCTTTTTCGTCGTGGCGCTGGTCTTTGGCTCGGTCTGGCGCGTGGCCACGGTTGGACAGATGGCAGGCCCGGGTGCTGCGCTTGCCACGGGCCCATCATGGGAGGGCTGGGTGGAACCGCCCGCCTACACCGCCAAACCGGCCCTCTATCTGAACGACATCACCGGCCCGACCCTGACCGTGCCCGAGGGCAGCCGGGTGACCCTGCGCCTTTATGGCGAGGTCGGCGTGCTGGATCTGCGCGAAACCGTGTCGGCCCGCGATCCCGATGCGCCGCCGCCCGAGGGTGCGGTTGCGATGGCGCAAAGCTTTGACGTGACGCGCCCCGGCGAGTTGGCCATCGACGGGCCCGGCGGGCGCAGCTGGCAGGTGGTCCTGATCCCCGACACCGCGCCCCGCATCGCGCTGGACGGTCCGCTGCGGGTCGAGGCCAATGGCGAGATGGGCCAACCCTTTGCCGCGCGCGACGATTATGGCGTGGTTGGCGGGCGCGCGACCTTCCGGCTGGATCTGGATGCGGTTGCGCGCGACCACGGTCTGGCCGCCGCGCCCGACCCGCGTGAGGCGCTGGTGCTGGACCTGCCGATGACGATCACCGGCGACCGGCGCGATTTCTCCGAAACCCTGGTGGAAAACCTGTCGCAGCATCCCTGGGCGGGCCTGCCGGTGACGCTGGTGCTGGAGGCCGAGGATGCGCAGGGCCAGACCGGCCAGAGCGCTGCCGAAGAGATGCGCCTGCCGGGGCGGCGTTTCTTCGATCCGCTGGCCAAGGCGATCGTGGAACAGCGCCGCGACCTGCTGTGGGCGCGCGACAACGGGCGCCGTGTGGCGCAGGTCCTGCGCGCGATCAGCACCGATCCGGGCGATCTGTTCCGCGACGAGGGCGCCTATCTGCAATTGCGCGTCGCCATCCGCCGGCTGGAGGCGGGCGTGGCGGATGGGCTGACCGCCGAGACGCAGAAGGAGATCGCGCAGGCGCTGTGGGACATCGCCCTGCTGATCGAGGAGGGCGACCTGTCGGATGCCGCCGAACGGCTGCGCCGCGCCCAGGAACGGCTGGCCGAGGCGATGCGCAACGGGGCCACCCAGGAAGAAATCGCCGAGCTGATGCAGGAATTGCGCGAGGCGATGCAGGACTACATGCGCCAGCTGGCCCAGCAGCAGCAACAGGACGGCCAGCAGCAGGCGCAGAACCAGGAGGACATGCAGGAGATCACCGGCGACCAGCTGCAACAGATGCTGGACCGGTTGCAGCAATTGATGGAAGAAGGTCGGATGGCCGAGGCGCAGCAGCTTTTACAGATGCTGCAACAGATGATGGAAAACATGCAGGTCACCCAAGGCCAGGGCGGACAGCAAAGCCCCGGCCAGCAGGCGATGGAAGGGCTGGCCGAAACCCTGCGCGACCAGCAGGGGCTGAGCGACGAGTCGTTCCAGCGCCTGCAGGATCAGTTCAATCCGGGACAGCAGGGGCAACAAGGCCAACAAGGGCAGCAGGGACAACAGGGCCAGCAAGGTCAGGGTCAGCAGGGCCAGGGCCAACAGGGCCAGCAATTCGGTCAGGGACAGGGTCAGGGCGACGGTCAACAGCCTGGCGCCGGCGGCCGCCCCGACGATCTGGGCCAGGAACTGGCCGATCGCCAGCGCGCCCTGCGCCGCGAGCTGGAGCGCCAGCAGCAGGGTCTGCCCGGCCTTGGCAATTCCCCCGAGGGCGAGGCCGCGCGCGAGGCGCTGGACCGTGCCGGCCGCGCCATGGGCGAAGCCGAGGAATCGCTGCGTGAGGACGATCTGGCCGGCGCGCTGGACGACCAGGCCGAGGCGATGGAGGCCCTGCGCGAGGGGCTGCGCAACCTGGGCGAGGCGCTGGCCCAGAACCAGCAGCAACAGAACCAGCAGGGCCAGAACATGGGCCGCGCCGATGGCGGTGGCGACCGCCGCGACCCGTTGGGCCGCGAGCGCGGCAATGTCGGGCGGCTGGGCACGGATGATCAGTTGTTGCAGGGCGAGGACGTCTATCGCCGGGCTGGTGACCTTCTGGACGAGATCCGACGCCGGTCTGGTGAACAGGACCGTCCCGAGATCGAACTTGATTACCTGCGCCGCCTTCTCGACCGGTTCTGACCCGATCAGGGATCAGCCGCCCAGGCCGTTCAACTTGTCGGTCAGCACCTGCATCGCGCCGGGTATCGCGGTATTGGCCCAGATCCTCCAGGCGTCGACCGCGGCGACATAGCCTTGCATTGCCTCGCCCAGAACGGGGTGGATGCCGCCGATCGACGGCGCAAAGGCGTAAAGCCCCACCAGCATCGCCGCAACCATCACCACGATTGCAAATCCGCGGCGAAATCCGCGCCTCGCGGCCATGTCCTCCGGTTCTTCTTCGGCGCGCGGGGCGGCCTTGCGAGCGGTGGCCGGATCGAGGGTCGAATTGATCTGTTCTATATCCGGGAGCAGGTCGCGCCGCGCGCCCGCGGGTTCCTTGACATCTTCGGGGGCGACACCGCGCAGGCGCGCGATCCGTTCCTGTTGCCGCGAAAGATCGGCGCCGGCGGGTTCAAGGCCTAGCTCTGGCTGGCTTTCGACCGGATCGGCGGTGCCGGCGGCCGCGCGCGCGCGGTGCTCCAGCTCTGCTTCCTGTCGCAGTATATCGGCCAGCGCGGGGTCCAGCTCGCGCCGTTGCGGTGCGGGGGCTGGGTTTTCGTGTGCGGCGAGAGTTTCCTCGGTGGGCGGGTCATCGGAACTCTTTGCGGCTGCCATGGCGGCCTCAAGAGGGTCGGCCGGCCCCGCGTCGTCGAGTGCGCCGCCGGGCTGTTCGAACCAGGTCTGGCCGCAATTGGAACATTGCACGTCGCGCCCCTCGGGGGGGATGACCGCGTCATCCACCTCGTACTGGGCGTCACAGTTTGGACAGGTCAGTCGCATCACGTTCCTCGCCCGATCCTCCACCTGGCCGTGCCGCGGCCTGTTTTGCGCGCCATGTTGTAACACCCGGAGGCAGAATTCAAAGACTTTGAGGACGCATGCGATTGAAACCGGTGCGGGGCTCGGGCATTACAAGAGCCGGCACAAAGGCGGAGCGTGGCGTGATCGAGCTGGACAACGTGTCCCACAGCTATGGCGACGGCGATCTTCTGTCGAACGTGTCGCTGACGCTGGCGCCGGGCGCCTTTCATTTCCTCACCGGCCCGTCCGGGGCTGGCAAGACCACGTTTCTGAAAATCTGCTATGCCGAGCTTTTGCCCAGCGCGGGCGGGGTGCGGTTGTTCGGGGGCGACCTGCGCAGGATGGATCGCGATCAGGTTGCGCGCACCCGGCGCCGTATCGGGGTCGTGCATCAGGATTGCCGGTTTCTCGACCATTTGCCGCTGATTGACAACATCGCGCTGCCGCTGCTGGCCGCGGGACTCGACCCGGTCTCGGAGAGGGATAACATCGACGAGCTTTTGAACTGGGTCGGCCTGCGCGCCCGTGCCGGTGCCCTGCCGCCCGAGTTGTCGGGCGGCGAACGTCAGCGTGCCGCGCTGGCACGTGCGGTGATCATGGCCCCCGATGTCATCCTTGCCGATGAACCGACGGGTAACGTGGATTGGGACATGTCCCTTCGCATCCTGCAATTACTCATCGAACTGAACCGGATGGGAAAGACGATCCTGATCGCCACCCATGACCTGCACCTGATCCGTTCCGCCAAGCCCCTGGTCGCGGCGCGGGTGTTGCGTATAAAGGACCGCCAGTTGCACCTCGCCGGGGCCGACCTGTGAACGGGGCGCGCCGCATCGTGCGATTGCTGCGGGGCGACCCGCGCGCGGGGCAGGTCGTACCGCCCTCGGGCTTTACCGCGCGGCTGACACAGTTCACCTCTGGTGCCATGGCGTTCCTCGCGGTCTTCGCGATGGCGCTGTCCTTTTCGGCCGGTCACCTGGCCGAGCGATGGTCGCAGGCGCTGGCACGCACCGCGACGGTGCGCATTTCGGCCCCCGAGGGCCAGATGGAGGCACAGACCATCGCGGTTCTTGAGGTTCTGCGCACCACCCCCGGCGTGGCCTCGGCCCGTCCCATGTCCCTGGACGAACAGCGCGCGCTTCTTGAACCGTGGTTCGGGCCGGATCTTCCTGTTGAGACGTTGCCATTGCCGCGCATGGTGGAACTGACCGAAACCGCAGAAGGGGTGGACGCCGAGGCGCTGCGCCTGCGTCTGGCGGGCGAGGCACCGGGAGCGGTCCTGGACGATCACACCCGCTGGCGTCGCCCGCTGGTGCGCGCGGCCGACCGGTTGCGCGGTCTTGGGTGGTTGTCGATCGGCCTGATCGGGGCGGCAATGGCGGCGATGATCACGCTGGCGGCCAATTCCGCGCTGGCCGCGAATGCCCAGGTGATCGAGGTGCTTCGCCTGATCGGCGCGCGCGACAGTTTCATCGCGCGCGCCTTCGTGCGCCGCTTTACGCGCCGCGCGCTGGAAGGTGCGGCGATCGGCACGGCGCTGGCGATGCTGGCGGTGGCCTTCTTGCCGGGCGAGGGGGATGACGGGTTCCTGAGCGGGCTGGGATTTCGGGGTTGGGACTGGCTTTGGCCGCTTGCATTGCCGCCGCTGGCCGCCTTCGTGGCGTTCTGGGCGACGCGCTTTGCGGCGTTCCGGGTTCTCAAGGGGGTGACGTGATGCGTTACGCGCTGCAATATCTGCGCTCGCTGGCCTTTGTGGGGCAGATGTACCTGGCGATGCCTGTTTTCGCCGTGTTGTTCACGCTTCCGGCGATGATGTCGCGCAAGTGGGCATTTCACGCGATCCATGCCTATTGCCACTGGGTGCGCTGGAGCGCGCGGTGGATGATCGGCTTGCGCTCGGAAATCCGGGGAACACCGCCCGCGAGCGAGGTGCTGATCGCCTCCAAGCACCAGTCGTTCTTTGATATCATCATGTTGGTCAGTGTCACGCCACGGCCGAGATTCATCATGAAGAAGTCGTTGAAATGGGCGCCTATCCTTGGCTGGTACGCGATGCGCATCGGCTGTGTGCCGGTTGACCGGGGCAAGCGCGGTCAGGCGATCCGGCAGATGGTAGAGGGCGTGGCCCAGGGGCGGCAGGCGCCGGGCCAATTGATCATCTATCCCCAGGGAACGCGCGTTGCGCCGGGGGCAAGCCGGCCCTACAAGATCGGGACCGGGGTTCTTTATGACCAGTTCGGGCATGATTGCGTGCCCGCCGCCACCAATGTCGGTGTGTTTTGGCCCCGCACGGGCATTTACCGCAGGCCGGGGCTGGCGGTGGTCGAGTTCCTGCCGGTGATCCCGGCGGGCAAACCAGTCGATGCCTTCATGGCAGAGCTTGAGGCCACGATAGAGGCCGCGTCGGACAGGTTGATGGGCGAGGCCGGGTTCGATGCGCCGGCCGCCCGCGCGGGGCAGGTGTCGCGATAGCGGCGAAACCGGATATATTTTCTTACCAAAATCATTGCGCAGGGGGTGGCGGCCACGCTATCCCTTGGCGACCCGAGTCCCCAGGAGCGCAGTTCCCATGTCCGATCAGAACCCCGTCTTCATCCCCGGCCCGACCAATATCCCCGAGGTGATCCGCAAGGCCTGCGACATCCCCACGATGGACCATCGCTCGGCCGCCTTTGCCCCGCTTTACGATCGGGCGCGCTCGGGGGTGGCGAAGGTGCTGAACCTTGGCGAGGGGGGCGAGGTGGTGCTGTTCCCGGCCACCGGAACGGGCGGCTGGGAGGCCGCGGTAACCAATACCCTGTCGCCCGGTGACAGGGTGCTTGCCGCGCGCCACGGCATGTTCTCGCAGAAATGGATCGACCTGTGCCAGCGCCATGGGCTGGACGTTCAGGTGATCGAGGCGCCCTGGGGGGCGGGTGTGCCGGTCGAGGCATTTGCGCAGGCGCTGGCCGCCGATACGGGGCACGCGATCAAGGCTGTGTTGGTCACCCATAACGAAACGGCCACCGGCGTCACCTCGGATGTTGGCGCGGTGCGGGCGGCGCTTGACGCGGCCGGGCACCCGGCATTGTTGATGGTCGACGGGGTCAGTTCCATCGCCTCGATCCCGTTTCGTATGTCCGAATGGGGTGTGGACGTGGCCGTTGCAGGGTCGCAGAAAGGTTTCATGCTGCCGCCCGGCCTGGCGATCGTTGGGCTGAGCGCCAAGGCGCTGGCCACGATCCAGAACGCCGGGTTGGCGCGCTGTTTCTTCGATATTCGCGACATGCTCTCGGGTATCTATCCCTATACGCCGCCCGTGGCGTTGATCAATGGTCTGGCCGCGTCGACGGATCTGCTGTTGGGCGAGGGCATGCCGGCCGTTGCAGCCCGCCACCACCGCATCGCCGAAGGTGTGCGCCGGGCGGTGGCCGCCTGGGGCCTGGCCCCTTGCGCACAATCGCCCGACTTGTATTCCGACACGGTGACCGCGATCGTGGTCCCCGAAGGCGTGGATGGCAACGCGCTGGTGGCCCATGCGGCGCGTGCCTATGGCGTGGCCTTCGGTGCCGGGCTGGGCGCGGTCGCGGGCAAGGTGTTCCGCATCGGTCATCTCGGCATGATGACCGACGTTATGGCGCTGGCCGGTCTGGCCACGGCGGAAATGGCCATGGCCGATATCGGTATCGAGATCGTTCCGGGCAGTGGCGTGGCCGCAGCGCAGGGCTGGTATCGCGAAAGCCGCGCCGGCTGAGTCGGCAGTTCATTTCCGGCCTACCGGTTCGCGGGCCTCAGAGACCCGCGCGCCGCCGGGCCTCGGCCAGCCCTTTCAGAATCATCGCCTGGCCATCGGCCATGACCGGAGACAGGCCCTGGCCGGCAAGGGCGTCCGCGTAATGGCCCGCCATCGGCCCGGTCCCGATCACCGCGAGCTGCTGGCCCAGCCACCAGGGCCGCGCGGCTGCCAGTTCCGCGCCGATCAGGTGCCCCCAGGTACAGCCCCGTGCAGGGTCGGCAAGGTAAGCGGCCAGCCGCTCGGGGCGCGATAGCGTATCGGCCACGGCCGCGTCGAAATCGGTCATCGGCCCATCCGCCCCCAGCGCCGCGGCAAGGCGCGGGGTGGCGAAGGGTTGAAGGCTGACGACCTCTGCGGCGCTGATATGGGCCCAGAGGGTCTGTACCGGGCCAGGCAGGCAAAGCACCCCGTCAAACCCGCTGTTCAGGCGCAGAAAGCCGGCGATTGCGGTTTCCTCGCCCGCGGTGCGTGCGCCCGGCGATGACTGCGACAGCGGCGCGATCGCGGCGAGGCGAGGATGCTCGCCGAACAGGTCCAACGCCGGCACCGCATCGAGCGGCGCACAGGGCACCGGTCGGGGACAAACCCCGAGGCCGGCCGCGATCACCGGCAGGGCGCCCCCGGCGAAAGCGTCGATCGCGGCCGCGTCCAGCCCCTCGGCGCGCCCTTCGCGCAGGATCGTGTCATCCTCGTCGAATGCCCAAAGATGCAGCCCGCTCTGCGCGGGGTAGGCGCCGATCCAGCATATGCGGGTCATTGCTGCCCTACACAGGTTGCGATGTTCCGACCCAACCGGGTCAGTAGTGTGCGGTAAAGGTCGGGACCATAATCAAGCGTGCTGCCCGAGGGGTCGAGTGTGTCGCCCACGCGCGTTGCCGTACCCTCGACGATGGCCGCGACAAGGGCGGGGTCGTGCTGGGCCTCGGGAAAGATGCAGGCGACGCCGTCGTCCTGCAACCGCGTGCGCAATTGGGAAAGTCGTGCGGCACCGGGGCTGGCGGCATCGCCCAGCGCGATGCTGCCTGCGACAGTCACGCCGAAATGGGCGGCGAAATAGCCATAGGCATCGTGAAACACCATGATCGGGGTGTCGCCCACAGGCGCGAGCAAGGCGCGCGTTTCGGCCTCGGCCGCATCAATGGCGGCAAGCGTTGCCTCGGCATTGGTCCTGTAGGTCTGGGCATTTTCCGGGTCGGCGGCGATCAGCCGGTCGGCGATGGCCTTTGTCCATGTACGTGCGTTGTCGGGGTCGAGCCAGGCATGGGGATCGAGGCCCGAATGGGCGTGGTCGTGGCCGCCGTCGGCCTGCGCGTCCTCCGCGTGGGAATCGTGCCCGTGATCTTCCCCTTCGTGCCCGTCCTCCGTGTGGGTGTGGGTGTGGTCTTCGCCTTCGTTCGTGTGCGTCTCGCCAAAGGCGCGGCGATAGGTTTCGGGCAGGTCGACCAGGGCGATCGCTTCGCCCGAAAGCCCCACACCCTCGATCGCGCGGGCAAGCCATGGCGTCAGGCGCGGGCCAACCCAGAACACGAGATCGGCCTCGGACAGCGCATTGGCCTGCGAGGGCCGAAGTTGAAAGTGATGCGGGTCAGAGCCTTTGTCCAAAAGGATATCGGGCGCTGCCAGATCCCCCATCACCGAAGCGGCCAGCGCATGTACCGGTGGAATGTCGGTCATCACGGCGGGCGGCTCGGCCAGGGCCGGTGCGGCCATGAGAGCCAGTGGCAGTAGGGGGCGCAAGGGCTTCATCGGGGTCTCCGTCGAAAGGGGTTGCATCAAGACGTCGAGAATGAATATGTTATATCGTAACAAGTCAAGGGGCAAACATGGAACCCGACGCGACACTTGCCTTTGCCAGCCATGATCATGCCACATGCCGGGAAACCGCGCTGGCGCAGGCCGAGGCCGTGGCCCGCGCCCAGGGGTTGCGCCTGACGCCGGTGCGTCGGCGGACGCTGGAGATCCTGCTTGAGGCGCACAAGGCGCTTGGGGCCTACGACGTTCTTGACCGCCTGGCCGAAGAGGGCTTTGCCCGCCAGCCCCCCGTGGCCTACCGCGCGCTGGATTTCCTGGTAGAACACGGGCTGGCGCATCGTATCCGGCGGCTGAACGCCTTTGCCGCCTGCCTGCATCCGGGCGAAGAACATATGCCAGCCTTTCTCATCTGTGCCGAATGCCATGCCTTGGCCGAGGCGCCCGGCGTTGCGGTGGCAGAGGCGCTGCAAGCTGCGGCCGCCAGCGTGGGTTTCGATATCGAACGGATGAATATCGAGGCGGTCGGCCTGTGCCCTGCCTGCCGGGACAGCGCAGCATGAGCCAGGTTTTGATCGCGACGCGCGGGCTGGGCGTGCGCTATGGCGCGGTGAATGCGCTGGAGAAAGTAGATTTCGAGATCGAGCCGGGCGAGATCGTGACCGTGGTCGGACCGAACGGGTCGGGCAAATCCTCGCTGGTGCGGGCGCTTTTGGGCGTGGTGCGGCCCGCGGCAGGGCAGGTCATTCGTCGGCCGGGGCTGAGGGTGGGCTATGTCCCCCAGAAACTTGCGGTCGACGAACGGATGCCGTTGACGGTGAAACGGTTCCTGTCCCTTCCAGAGCGGCGCGGCGCGTCGGAAATCGCGCAAATGCTGATGCGGGTCGGCGTTGCGGGGCTGGAACGACGCCAACTGACCGCGCTGTCGGGTGGACAGTTCCAGCGCGTTTTACTGGCGCGCGCCTTGCTGGCCGATCCTCACCTGCTGATCCTCGACGAGGCAACCCAGGGGCTGGACCAGCCCGGCACCGCCGCCTTTTACGAGCTGATCGAACAGGTCCGGCGTGAAACCGGCGCGGCGATCCTGATGGTCAGCCACGATCTGCACGTCGTGATGAGCGCGTCGGACCGCGTGATCTGCCTTAACGGTCACGTCTGTTGCCAGGGTCAGCCGCATGTGGTGACCGCGGCGCCGGAATACCGGGCGCTCTTCGGGTTGGGTACGCACGGGACCATGGCGCTGTATCAACACAGACACGACCACGCCCATGATCGCTGCAACCACGAACGGCGTGACGAACCCGCAAAGGAGCCGGCCGATGCTGGATGATTTCCTTGTCCGCGCGGCTCTGGCGGGGTTGGCGGTGGCACTGGCCGCGGGGCCCTTGGGCGCCTTCGTGGTATGGCGACGAATGGCCTATTTCGGCGAGGCGACGGCCCACGCCGCGATCCTGGGTGTGGCGCTTGCATTGGGGTTCGAGATATCGGTTTTCGCCGGCACGCTGGCAACTGCGCTGGTGATGGCGCTGGCGGTGACCCAATTGTCGGGGCGCGGCATGGCGATGGATACCGCGCTTGGGGTGCTGGCGCACGCGGCCTTGGCGTTTGGTCTTGTGGCCGTATCCTTCCTGCACGGGGTGCGGGTGGACCTGTCGGCCTACTTGTTCGGCGACATCCTGGCGGTCGGTCGCGACGAACTGGCGGTGATCTGGCTCGGTGCGCTGGCGGTGGTTGGGCTGGTTCTGTGGCGGTGGAATGCGCTTTTGACGGCCACGGTCAGCGAAGAGTTGGCGAAAGCCTCGGGCCTTGATCCCGCGCGAGAGCGGCTCGTGCTGACGGTCGCGCTGGCGTTGGTGGTGGCGGTGGCCTTGCAGGTGGTTGGCGCGTTGTTGATCGTTGCGTTGCTGATCGTGCCGGCGGCGGCCGCGCGTCCGCTGGCGCGTTCGCCCGAAGGGATGGCCCTGGTCACCGTTGCGATCGGCGCGCTTTCGGCCCTTGGCGGGCTTTGGGGGTCGCTTGAATTCGACACGCCCGCGGGCCCCTCGATCGTGGTGGCCGCGAGCATGCTGTTCGCGGCCAGCCTCGCGCTGCCGCGGCGGGCCTGATCCGCGCTAGTCGGCCGCGCGCAACATGCGGCCCAGGTTACGACCGCCCAGGATATGCATGTGCAGGTGCGGGACCTCTTGCACGCCGTTCTGCCCGGCATTCGAAATCACGCGGAAGCCGTCGCCGCCCTCGCCGGGCTGCACGCCCGTCAGTTGGCAGACCTGGCCGATGGCGCGGTGGAAATCCACGATCTCGGCCTCGCTCGCCTCAAGGACGAAATGATCGTAACAGACGTAAGGGCCCTTGGGGATCACCAGAACATGCACCGGGGCCTGGGGGGCAATGTCGTTGAAGGCCAGCGAATGCGTGGTCTCCAGAACGGTGTCGTTCGGGATCTCGCCGCGCAGGATCCTGGCAAAGATGTTCTGATCGTCATAGGCGTAGGGCATGGGGTTCCTCAGTCGTGGAAAAGATAGGGGGTCTGTGCGATCTCGTGCGCCGTTTCGCTTGAAATCGACAGGAACTCGGCCAGCGGGAGGGCGTTCTGTTCGGGGTTGTCGGTTTCGCGAATGCGGTAGAGATGCGTAAAGCCGGCATCGCGGATGCGGTCGCTTTCGAAGATGACATCGTTGCGGATCGTCGGCAGCAGCCGGTCCAGAACCTCGGGCGGGGTGCGTTCTCCGGCAAGGCCCACGCGGTGGGCGTGGCCGATCAGGTATTCATCCGAGAACTGGCACTGGATTTCCAGCATCCGGGTGCGTGACCGGTCGGAGTAGAAATCCTGCATCAGGTCCAGCGCGCCGGTATCGAGGCAGATGATCAGCCGGTCGGTGTCGTGATAATCGAACAGCATCCGCATCAGTGCGCGGCGGTGGCGCGTGCGCTTTTCCAGCGTTGACTGGATGCCGCCGAGGTCGGGCAAGGCGGTATGCTCTTCGTTGAAGAGGTATTCGACCGCGGGCAGGTTTGTCTTTTGGCGGATCCGTTCCAGCAGGCGCTTGGCGACGTGCCACTTCTTGCAGGTGATGATCATCAACTCGCGTTCCCGACCCAGGCTGGATTCGGTTTCCCAGAAGCGCGGGGCAAAACGCTGGCCGATCCGGCCGCGCCCGGTGAGGAACTTGAACAGGCTTCGTCCCTCGTCCGAGATCTGGAAATCGACATTCTCCGAGGCATAGAGTGCGCCCAGCCGCCGTTTCAGTTCATGCGCCTCAGGCGAGATCTTCCGGGCGAAAAGGTAATTCTGGCTCAATAGCAGGTCATAGTGGTCGTTGTAGAATGTCACCGGCATGCCGTAATCGGAAAACATCAGGAAGGTCAGCGTGCGGGTGCGGATCTGGTCGCCGGGCACGAGATGGCGCACCAAGGTCTGAAAGAAGGTCTCGTCCGGGATCCACGTGGTGCGGAAAAAGCGCACCACATCAGGGCGTGCGCGGCAGAATTCCAGCACCTGTTCGACCGTGCGCCGACGCAGGCACCACCATTGGCTGCCGATCATGACTTGCAGATCCTCGGGAATCCGACGGGTCAGTCCCAGCCGCTTCTGTACCTCGTAGGCTTTGTAGAACAGCCATTTATGCGTTCGCTCGTTGAAGATGTGGCGATAGATCAGCCGATCGCCCTTGAGCCCGGTCTTGATCCAGTCCGAATCGAAGAAATCAAAGCTTTCGATATAATCGGCATCCTCGGCATCGAGGAAGTCATGGGCGTATTCGGCCGACTTGATCGCCATGCAGTCGCCCGACAACATGTAGAAATGGGTCGCGCGAGGAAAGTCCTCCAGTGCAGCCTCGACCGCGTGAAGCGTGGCCTGTACCAGCGACCATTCCCCCCAGCCGCACTTTATCCGCTTGCGGGCAAAGGTTACAGAGGGATTGTCGGCAAGCGCTGCACGGATCGTCTCATAGGCCTCGCGGGGCGCGCGGGCATCGAAATGGATCGCCATCAGGTCGCCCTTGGCCGTCAGGCGTTCGGCCTGCCGGATGATTGCATCGGGGTCCTTGTGGCACAAAAGAATGTAGGCGATCTTCGACACTTGACTGCCCGTTCCTGCGGCGAAGGGGTTCGGCGATGACGGATATCGACCAGCACCGTTGATAAAAGCTTATAGGTTTGCTTTGTAGATGTCACCGAAGGGTGCGCAAGCATGTTGGGCGAATGGAGGGGTGAATGAGCTTTCCCGGCACCTGGATGACGACCAGCGAAAGCATGGTCTATCGTGTCGTGCCCAAATGCGCCTGCTCGACGATAGGGCAGATCATGTATTTTTCGGACCATGGGCAATTTTTCGACGGTGACATTCACGATGCGACCGGCGGCATGCACAAATGGGCGATCGAGGACAGCCACGCCCCGATCGAGCGCGTTGTGCGCGGGCATTCGGCCTATGCATTTACCTGCGTTCGCAACCCCTATACGCGCATCCTGTCCTCGTTCTTTGACAAGATTTGCGGCATCCAGCGAAACGGAAACCGGTATCGCGGCAAGCTGGTTCCGCTGTTGATCCAGAAATACGGGATCGAGGTCGGGGGCGATGACGGCAAGCAGGAGTTCGACCAGATCGCGAGCTTTCGCCGGTTCCTGCTGTTCGCGCGGGATACGATCCGCTGGCGCCGCCCGATGGAACCTGACATTCACTGGTCGGCCATGTCGGGCCATATCTCGACCTTCATCGTGAATGGCGGACGTTATGACAACATCTTTTTCACCGAGAAATTCAACGAGGGGATGCAGGCCGTTCTGAATGCCGTCGAAACGCCGCATCCGGTCAGGCTTGAGAATATTCCGCGTTTCAACGAATCCGCCGGCCATGGCCCGCAGCGCGCGCATCCGGTCGAGGACTATTTCGACGACCTTTCGATGCACCTGGTCTACGAGATCTACAAACGGGACTTTGAACTGTTCAAATACGATTTCGAGAACCCAGGCAACAAGATGCCCCTCGGCGAGGTCGATCTTGACGAGGTGCATGCCAAGCTGGGTGACTGAGGGGCGCGCTGGCGGTGCGAGTGGTCACAGGTATTTGCCATTTGACGCCTTTGACAACCGGTATGAAAAAGGGCGGCGCCCTCGGCACCGCCCGATCATGTGTTGTTGCTGCCTCTCTTATTCCGGCTGGCAGATTTCGTGGCGGGCGATGGCGATTGCGGTACGTCCCAGCAGGATCGCGATGATCACGACCAGCAGGCCCAGAAGTCCCGCGCCCAGGTATTTATGAGCCAAAGACCCGCTCTGACCTGCATAGATGAAGGTGGCGATGGTCAGTGCGGCCAGCGGAAAGGAAAGCGCCCAGAACGACAGCGCGAAGGGCAGTTTCAGGATCTTGGGCAGTTGCGTTGCCACGATCAGGGCAAACACATAGGCCGCGTTGATCAGGAACATCGCGAAATTGTCCAACTGGCCGTTGATCTTCATCCAGGCGATGAAACCGATCGCAGGGGGCGCGATCAGGATG
Source organism: Rhodovulum bhavnagarense (assembly GCF_004343505.1). Classification (GTDB taxonomy): domain Bacteria; phylum Pseudomonadota; class Alphaproteobacteria; order Rhodobacterales; family Rhodobacteraceae; genus Rhodovulum; species Rhodovulum bhavnagarense. The sequence continues at coordinate 45,335 of NZ_SLXU01000001.1, forward strand.
ACCAGGGTGGGCTGCAACCGGCCGGGCAGCGGATCGTGAAAGGTCAGCCGGTTCATCACAAGTGCCAGCAGCACCACCCAGAACAACAGCCCGCCCGAGAAGAACAGCCAGGAAATGTCCGTATAGCCCAGTTGCGCCCCCGTAATCGGCACCAGTATGTTGCCGACCGGCGGGATGAACCATGCCGCGTTCAGGTGGCCCGGCTTGAAATCGCGATGCCCGATCCAGTCGGAAATGACCAGCAGTGACAAAAGCCCCTGCAAGACCGTTCCCACGATCCACAGCGGTTCCGCGGCAGGCGGATACTGGTTCAGCGTGATGATCGACATCAACAATAGCGAGATCGAGATCGTCGGAAAGAAGGCGAGGCGCACGGGATGGTGCCATTCCCAGGCGGCCATCTTGAAGTGGAACAGCACCTTCAGCAGGTAGCCCAGCGCGACGACCGCCAACAGCATCGCCGACAAATAGAAGGCATAATTCGAAAACAGCGGATGGGTATGGGGCTGGCCTGGAAGGGTGGGCCAGAAGGCCGTTTCCGCGGCATGCAGGGCAAGTGTAAGCCCGCCCATACCCATTACGGTTGCGAAAAAGGTGATCGGGTAATGGGCGAGGCGGCTTTCGCCGCCTGCGCTTGCGTGGTGGTCAGCAGATGCGGTCATCTCTTCTGAGACTCCTTGAGGTCACTAGCGGTCCTTTTCGGGCTGCCTCATGAATGCCTGGACCACGTAGGCCAGGAAGGTAAGGCCACCCGCCCCCGCAATCCCGGTCAGCATCAGCACGATGATATCGATCGGTCCCCCCAGGTCGGAAAAGCCCGAATTCGTCATGTACTGCACGAACAGGATCGCGGCGATTGCCCCGATCGGTGCCGAAAGTTCCGCGCGCGCCAGGTAGCGCGCCTCGACACTGCGGTCCCGAATCAAAACAAAGATAAATGCTAAAGTAATCATTAGCGCCACGACCACCATCGTCCAGAACAGCGCAGCGCCGAAAATCTCTTGGAAAACAGCGATCAAAGTTTCGAGAGTGAGTTCTTTCATGTCTTGCTCCTCCTTGAGCGGGCTTACGCCTTGCCGCGCAGCATCGCGTTATAGGTCGCTTTCAGCGCCACTTCCTTCATCAGCCACGAAATCCACAGCTCTTCGAGCGGCGCGATCACGCCTGGGAAGGACGGGGTGAGGTTGTTCTTGTAGTCGAACTCGACCAGCATCGCCCGGCCCACGCGGGTGATCAGCGGGCAAGAAGTATAGCCGTTATAGATCTCGGGGCTGAGCCTGCCCTGGATGTCGGCGACCAGGTGATCCTCGGCGACCGGAACCTGCCACTTGACCGAGGCGGCCGTCTTGCCCTTGGGAACCCCGGCAATGTCGCCGATCGCAAAGACATTGCGATAGCGGGCATGGCGCAGGGTTTCAGGATCGACCTCGGCCCAGCCCTCGTTGACCCACTTGCCGTCCTGCCAGGGCAGTGGGGAATTGCGGATCACGTCGGGCGCCACCATCGGCGGGATCACGTTGGTAAAGTCGTAATCGGTCTCGTGATCGCCCTCGGGGGTCGAGAAGGTGATGATTTTGCGGCCCGGATCAATGGACTTCATCACGTGCTTGTAATGCATGTTCACGCCGCGGTCGTCGAACAGCATCCGCACCTTTTCGTTCACGATCGGCACCGAGAACAGGGCGCCGGAATGGGCGTGGTAGTCGATCTGCACCCGGCCGCGGCTGCCTTTGCGGCGGGCATAGTCATCGGTCAGGAAAGTGTATTTCAGCGGGGCGCCGGCGCATTTCATTTCCGTTGCGGGTCTGAAAAAGACGGCCTTGCCGCCCTCGTCGGTAAAGCGGTTCATCGCGCCCCAGGTTGCCGCGGCCTGTTCGGGGCCTGCATAGACCGCGCCGATACCACCGGTGCCGACCATGTTCATGTCGAACCCCTCGACCGCGTTCCAGTCCAGTTTCAGGCCGGTGGCGAGGATGAGAAAGTCATAGGCGACGGTCTTGCCGCCGGTGGTGACGACCTTTTGTCCCTCGGGGTCGATCTCTGCGGCGCCTTCCTCGATCCATTCTACCTGGCGGGGGAGCCAGTCGCCGGTGCGCGACACCGAGTAGTCGGCCGGTTTCAGACCCGCGGCAACCAGGGTGAACCCAGGCTGATAGAGGTGACGTTTGCGCGCGTCGATGATGGTGATCTTGGCGCCGTCCAGACGCTCGACCAGGCGGTTGGCCATGGCGGTGCCTGCCGCGCCCGCGCCCAGGATCACAATGCTGGCCGTGGTCTTGACCTTTTCGGCACGCGCGGGGCCGGCGGCGCCCGCCAGCGCCAAGCCGCCCGCGGCCATGCCCAGAAAGGCCCGGCGCGAAGCGGTGAGGTGGTCGAGGTCATTCATCAGGGGTCTCCTCCGGTATGCATTCGAATTCGTGCATGTGTATGCCCTTGTATACCTCTGCCCAGAGAGCTGTGTCAAAGATTCATATTTGGGGGGAGGTATTTTTCTTAAATGCGCCCGGGGCCTTGCGGGTCGGGCCAGGCGCGCGGGGCAGCGATGGCCGGGGCGCGTCGGGAAGGGCGGGCCCTTGCGCGGGGCCCGCCCTGGGGTGCTGGTCAGGATCGGCCGGTCTTGCCGTTATCCATGACTTCACTGTCGGAATGCAGCTCAAGCCACATGGCGTTCACCACGGCAAACAGCGCGGCGAGCGGAAGGCCGAGAATCCAGGCGAAATACCACATCTGCCTTGTCCTTTCTCAGTAAACGCTGTCGGAATTGTCGATCACGTCCTCGGCCGTCACCTTACCCCACAGCACCTTGTAGACCCAGGCGGTGTAGGCGAGGATGATCGGCACGAAAATCACTGCCGAGACCAGCATCACGAACAGCGTCAGGTGCGAGGACGAGCTGTCCCAGACCGTCAGCGACGAGTTCGGCTCGATGCTGGATGGCAGGATGAAGGGGAACATGGTCAGGCCCACGCTGGCGATGATGCCGGTGATCGACATTTTCGAGGCCAGCATTGTCCAGCCCTCTTTCCCGGCGCGAAATGCCAGGAAGGCCAGCGCCGCACCCGCGATGCCCATGATCGGGGCGATCGCGATCCAGGGTCGGGCGCCATAGGCCGCCATCCATGAACCGCCCTTCTCGACCTCGCTCAACAGCGGGTTCGAAGGCCCGCCAGGGGCAACCTCGCCGGTAAAGGCATAGGCATCGATCCCGGCGGCGAGCCACAGGCCCGCCAATGCATAAAGAGCAATGGTCGCCAGCGCCGCGTAGGTCCCAAAGATGCGGGCACGGTGGGCCACGATGCCCTCGGTTTTTAGAACCAGCCACGCCGCGCCATGCATCACCAGCATCGCCACCGATACCAGACCGGCCAGCAAGGCATAGGGATTCAGCAGCCCCAGCAATCCCCCCTCGTACATCGGCATCATGTCCTCGGTCAGGTAGAAAGGCACACCTTGCAGGACATTGCCCACCGCCACGCCGAAAATCAGCGCGGGAACGAAACCACCGACGAACAGCGCCCAGTCCCAGGCCGAGCGCCAGGTCTCGGACTCGCGCTTGGAGCGGTACTTGAAGCCCACGGGCCGCAGGATCAGCGCCGCAAGGATCAGGAACATCGCAAGGTAGAACCCCGAGAAGCTGACCGCGTAAAGCGGCGGCCAGGCCGCAAAGATCGCGCCGCCACCCAGGATGAACCAGACCTGGTTGCCTTCCCAGACAGGGCCGACGGTGTTGATCGCCACGCGGCGTTCGACATCGGTTTTCGCGACGAAGGGCAGAAGCGCGCCCACGCCAAGATCGAAGCCGTCAGTCAGGGCAAACCCGATCAGCAGCACGCCCAGCAGCAGCCACCAGATCACCCTCAGGACTTCGAAATCCATCAATTCATGCAGGATCATAGATCTTACTCCGCAGGTTGGGTGGTGGTGCGGCCGGACAGCCGGTCTTCATGCCGCTGGGTCCATGCGTCGGTCTCCGCGACATCCATGAAGGGGCCCTTGCGGATGTATTTGATCATCAACCCCATCTCGATGACGAACAGGATCGAGTAGAAGGTGACGAACCCCGCCAGTGTCAGGCCGACCTGTGCAACGCTCAGATTGCTGACCGACAGCGCGGTGGGCAGAACGCCGTCCACCGTCCAGGGTTGACGGCCGAACTCGGCCACGAACCAGCCCATTTCGGCGGCGATCCACGGCGTCGGAATGGCGATGACGGCAGCCCAAAGCGACCAGCGCGGGAAGGTCATCCGGTAGAAATTCGCCCGGATGAAAAAGAACACCATCACGCCGATAAAGGCAAAGCCCAGCGCCACCATGATGCGGAACGCCCAGAACAGTTGCGGCACGCCCGGAATGGTATCCTCGGCCGCCATTGCGATCTGTTCGGCCGTCGCCTCGCGCGGGTCCTCGACATAGCGTTTCAGTAGGAAGGCATAGCCAAGATCGCCGCCATGCTCTTCGAACCGCGCGATCTGTTCGTCGGTCGCGTTGCCCTTTGCGGCGCGGATATCCATCAGCGCATCATACGCAATGACCCCGTTCTCGATGCGGCCCTCGGCCTCGATCACAAGGTCGTTGATGCCAGGCATTTCCTCTGTCAGGGACCGGGTGCCGATCAGGCCCATCGCAATAGGGATCTTGATGGCGTATTTCGTCTCACGCTCTTCCATGTTCGGCATGCCGACCAGGTTGAAATGCGCGGGCGCCTCTTCGGTTTCCCACATGCCCTCGATCGCGGCCAGTTTCATCTGCTGCGAATGCGTGGCCGAATAGCCGGATTCATCGCCTAGCACCACGACCGACAGCGCCGAGGCCAAGCCAAAGCTGGCCGCGACCGCCATCGACCGGCGGGCCAGTTCGGTGTGGCGCCCCTTGAGCATGTACCAGGCCGACACGCCCAGGACGAACATCGACGCGGTGACATAGCCCGCCGACACGGTGTGGACGAATTTCGCCTGCGCGACATGGTTGAACATGACATCGAAGAACGAAGTCATTTCCATCCGCATCGTCACCGGGTTGAATTCCGCACCTACCGGGTTCTGCATCCAGCCATTGGCGATCAGGATCCACAGCGCCGAGAAGTTGGAGCCGATGGCGACCAGCCAGGTCACGACTGCGTGACTGACCTTCGACATCTTGTCCCAGCCAAAGAACATGAGGCCAACAAATGTCGCCTCAAGGAAGAACGCCATAAGGCCCTCGATGGCCAGGGGCGCACCGAAAATGTCCCCGACATAGTGGCTGTAGTAACTCCAGTTCATGCCGAACTGGAATTCCATGGTGATACCCGTTGCGACCCCCAGCACGAAGTTGATGCCAAAGAGCGTGGCCCAGAATTTCGTCATCTGGCGCCAGATCGGGCGGTTGGTCATCACGTAGACCGTCTCCATGATCGCCACGATGACCGACAGGCCAAGCGTGAGCGGCACGAAGAGGAAGTGATACATCGCTGTCATGGCGAATTGCAGCCGTGACAGCTCGACTACGTCGAGTTCCATTGGACGGACCTCCTAAGGCCGATACCTTTTTCCCTTCACATGCGACAAAATGCGCATGTTAGATCCGTTCTAGGTATACTTTTGCGTGCAGACTTTGACCTGCATCAATATTGCATGTCCCGAATACATATTTATGACATGCGAATCAGGCGATCAGCCCATTCCTGTTCAGCCTTGCGGTGAGACGCGGTCAGGATCGCGGCACGAGGCAGGATTTCGCGAATCCCGCGCAAGACGCGCAGCGCGGTGGGCCGGTCCAGCCCCTCGGTCGGTTCGTCCAGCAGCAGGACACGCGGCCGGCGCACCAGCGCACGGGCCACCGCAAGGCGACGCTGTTCGCCCCCCGAAAGCCCGGCGCCGTTTTCGCTCAGTCGCGCATGAAGCCCTCCGCGGCCCGCAACCGTGCGCGACATGGCAACGGCCTCGAGAACGGCCAGCGCGCGGTTCTCGTCTATCTCGGGATCGGCCAGCGCCAGCATGTCGAAAAAGCTTTGGCCGAGCAGCATGCTGCGCTGCGGCAGATAGGTCATTTCGGCCCTCAGACCGGTTTCCGTCAGGTTCGTCAATGGCTGGCCGGCCAGAAGTATCTGTCCCTTTTCGGGCTGGATCAGGCCAGCCGCCAGCGCCAGAACGGTGCTTTTGCCCCTTCCCGACGCGCCTGCCAGCGCGACGGTTTCCCCCGGTGCCAGGCTGAGGGAAAAGTCTCGGATGACCGTGCGTTCGGCACCGGGATGACGATAGGCGATCCCGGTCATTTCCAATGCAGGCCGACCCGGCGGGACGGGCGCGCGCGCGAGCGCGGGGGCAGGGACGGTTTCGCCATCGCGGGGCAAGAGGCGCCGCACCCGGCGCGCGGCATCCAGCATCCGGCCGAGGTCTGCCAGGCCACGGCGCAGCGGTTGCACGGTTTCAGCAAGCGCAAGCGTCGCGAAAAAGCCCAGCGCCGCCTGCGCCGGCGTGATCGTGCCACGCGCGACCAACGCGCCGCCCAGCCACAGCGCCGTGCCCGCCGATAGTGTCGTGGTCAACGCCAGCATCAGGCCCGCGCGCCGTTCAAGCCGGTCCGTGGCATCGAGATTCTCGCGCATCCGGGTTTCGGCGGTGGTCACGGCGGCGGCCTGGTCGGGCAGGCGGCCATAGACGACCAGGTCGTCGCGCGCGCGCAGCAGGTCGATGATGCGGATGCGAAAGGCTTGCAATGCCTTTTCGGCCCGGCGCGACGGGGCCATTGCGTGACGTGCGGTCCAGACCAGGACGGCGCCCACGCCGAGGGTGAAACTCAGAACGATCCATCCCGCCAGGACCGGGCTTGTCAGCCATGCGAGGATCGCGAAGGTGCCGAGATAGACCACGACCGCCGAAACCGCCGGGATGAACAGGCGCAGCGCGATTCCGTCCAGTGCATCGACATCGGCCACCAGCCGGTTCATCGTTTCGGCTCCGCGCAGCCGCGACAAGGTCTGGAAGGGCAGGGCCAGCACCCCGCGCAACAGGCTGACGCGGATGTCGGTGAGGCTTTTCAGCGTGGCGTCATGGGTCAACAGGCGTTCGCCATAGCGCGCCGCCGTCCGTCCCAGCGCAAGCAGACGCACCGCCGCCGAGGGCTGAAAGACGTTGAACGCGATACCGATGCCGGCCAGCCCCGCCGCACCGGCGGCGGTGATGAACCAGCCTGACAACCCCAACAGGGCCACACCCATTGCGACCACCGCGACCGCCAGCGCCGTGCCCCTGATCAATGACGTTCGCTGCTTGCGCCAGATCAGCCGCAGGACCAGCAGGATATCCTTCATGCCGCATCCTCCGTCCGCTCCAGGGCGATCTGACGGTTCATGCGCGCGGCCAGAACCGGGTCGTGGGTTGCTACGATCAACGACGATCCGCTCGCCACGAGGCTCAACAGCCCTTCGGTCACCTGGGCCGCGGTTTCCTCGTCGAGATCGGCAGTGGGCTCGTCGGCCAGCAAAAGGGCGGGATGGGCATGGGCGGCGCGCGCCACCACCAGCCTTCGCGCCTCCCCGCCGGAAACGCCCATGCCTGTTTCGCCCAAGCGCGTGTTCAGACCACGCGGCAGGGTGGCCACCACCCCGTCCGCCGCCGAAAGCCGGAGCGCGTCATCCAGCGGCAGCGACCGGCCCGGACGTACCGCCAGCGTCAGGTTGTGACGCAAGCTCCCGGTCAGGAAACGGGGTTGTTGCGGCAGCCAGCCCAGCCGCGCGCGCCAGGCATCGGCGGTGCCGCTGTCCAGAACGGTGTCGCCCAGCCTGATTTCGCCCTCGCTCGGCACCGCGATGCCTGCAACCAGGCGCAAAAGCGAGGACTTACCGATCCCGCTGGGGCCGGTAATCGCCAGCGTGTCGCCCGGTGCAAGCTCGAAATCGGGAAACCGGATCAGCCGCCCGCCCGGTGGCAGATAGGCAAGACCGCGCACCGTCAGCGATGAACGGGTCACGATCGGGGCAGCGGTGGCCCCGGTCCCCAGGAACGCGGTTTCCTCCTGCGCTTCCAGGTCCGCCAGTTCGCGCGCAACCGCGGTGGCGTCGGCCTTGTCGTGCCAGGCGGCGGCCAGGTCGCGCAGGGGCTGGAAATAATCAGGCGCGATGAGCAACAGGAATATGCCCTGGGACACTGTCAGCGGCGTGGCCCAGGCGCCGAAGCCCAACTCGCCCAGCAAGGAAAAGCCGACATAGACCGCGACCATGGCCACGCCGAGGGCAGCGAACAATTCCAGCACCGTCGAGGACAGGAAAGCGACTCGAAGCACCTCCATCGTGCTGGCTCGCAGCCGGTCGGCGGCATTGCGAAATCCGCCCACGGTACGATCGGAGGCATCCAGCAGACGGATATCGACAAGCGCGGTCAGCCGCTCCAGCAGCAGCACGTTCATGTTCGACAATTCTTCCATCTGTCGTTCGCTAGCCTGCTTGGCCGCGATGCCCACCAGCGCCATGAACACGGGAATGAGCGGCCCGGCCACCAATAGGATCACCCCCACCGCCCAGGAATACCAGAACGTCACCGCCAGAAAGACCAGGGGCACCACGTTGGCGCACCGTTTTGCCGGGGCATAGCGTGTCAGGAACGGTGTCAGGGCCGCAAGTTTTTCGGCGGCCAACGTGGCGGTCCGCGCCGCGGGCGGGCGGGCGGGGTCGTCGGTGGCACGTCGGGATTCGCGCCCGATCAGCCGCGCCCGTTCGGCGGCCAGGATCGTGTCGGCGGCGCGAAATGCCATGGCGCCCGACCTGTCGTTCAGCACGGCGCGCAAGATGCCCACGGCTATGAATACAAGGGCATAAAGGCCCGGATGCCCCCACGTCCCTTCCGGTTCAAGCATGTGTCCGATGGCCAGCGCCACAGCGCCCGCCTGCACCAGCCACAAAAGCGAGGCTGCGGCGGCCATCGCGCCCGCCCGTTCCAGTTTGCGCCGCACCGGCGCCATCATCTGTTCCAGCCGCCGCGCGGCCGGGTCGTCTTTCTTGGCGCGTTTCCGGCTCAAATTCTGACCAATCTCTTCACGTTCGCTCTGTCGCCGGCGCGCAAAGCGCGGGGCTTGCGTGATCTTTAACAGGCTCTATGCTGGTTTGAACCCGTATGTGAGATAAATCAATATCCACCCCTTTCGGCAAAGAGAACCACCCATGCGGTTGACCACGCGAACCAACATTGCCATGCGCGCCCTGATGTATTGTGCCGTGAACCACGGCCGTACCGTGCGCAAGGCCGATATCGCGGTTGCGTGCAACACCTCAGAAAACCACATGGCGCAGGTCATCAACACGCTGGCCAATCACGGCATCGTGCAGACGACGCGGGGTCGGCATGGCGGCCTGACGCTGAAACGCCCCGCCGAAGAAATCACCGTGGGCGAGGTCTTTCGTCATCTTGAGGCCGGGGTGCCCTTTGCCGAATGTTTCGACCCCGAGACGAATACCTGCCCGATCGCCTGTTCCTGCCGACTCAAGCTGACGCTGCACAAGGCGCTGGCCGAATTCTACGCGACGCTGGATTCCGTTACCCTGGCCGATCTGGTCGTGGGCAACCAGCGGCTGGAAGAAACCCTTCTTATGGTCTGAGCGGCCTTGTCAAAGGCCCTGGCCGAACTCGCCCGTTTCCTGACCGGAGCGTGCCCTTGATCGAACCCGGCTTTTTTTCTCCCGCCGATCCCGGCACCTTCTTGCGGGGTCTTTTCGATGCCGCCGTGGCGGCGGCAGATCCTATGCGCGTCGTGCCCGCCGCCCTGCCGCCGCGCCCCGGGGGGCGGGTGGTGGTGGTGGGCGCGGGCAAGGCCTCGGGCCGGATGGCCGAGGCGGTCGAGGCCGCATGGGGCCCCTGCGAGGGGGTAGTGATCACCCGCTATGGCCATGCCCGGCCGACGGCCGGCATAGAGATCGTCGAGGCCGCCCATCCGGTGCCGGATTTGGCCGGCGCGGCCGCGACCGCCCGTATTTTGCGCCTTCTTGAGGGGTTGGGTGAGGACGATTTCGTGCTGGCGCTGATCTCGGGCGGGGGGTCGGCCCTGCTGGTGCAGCCCGCGGGCGGGATCACGCTGGATGAAAAACGGCGGATCAATAGCGCGCTTCTGGCCTCGGGGGCGCCGATCGGCCAAGTCAACACCCTGCGCAAGCATCTGAGCGGCGTGAAGGGCGGGCAACTGGCGGCCGCGGCCTGGCCTGCGCGGATGCTGTCGCTGATGATTTCCGATGTGCCGGGCGATGATCCGGCCTTCATCGCCTCTGGCCCGACGGTTGGCGATGTCAGCACGCCCGCGCAGGCGTTGGCCATACTCGAACAGTGGTCGATCACACCGCCAGACTCGGTTCTCGCTGTGCTGAGGGGGCAGAGCGGCGTTCTTCCGCCCGGAGCCAAGGTTCTGGGTCGGGTGGACAACCGCGTGATTGCCGCGCCCGCGCGGTCGCTGAACGCCGCTGCCGATAGTGCCCGACGGGCAGGCTGCGAGGTGGATATCCTGGGCGATGCGCTGGAAGGAGAGGCACGCGAACTGGCGGCCGGGCACGCCCGGTTGGCATTGGCGCGGCAGGCGGCCATGTTGCCCGGGGCGGCGCCTTTGGTCCTGTTGTCCGGCGGCGAATGTACCGTCAGGCAGCGCGGCGACGGCCTGGGCGGCCCGAACGCGGAATATGCCCTGGCGCTGGCCTGCGCGCTGACGGGCGCGCGGGGTATTCATGCCCTTGCTTGCGATACCGACGGGGTGGATGGCGCGGCCGAGGTCGCGGGCGCCCAGGTCGACCCCGATACGCTGGCGCGCGCCCGTGCCGCGGGGCTAGATGCGCGCGCCGCGCTCGCCAGGAATGATAGTCACACGTTTTTTGCCGCGCTGGGCGCACAGGTCGTTTCCGGTCCCACGCTGACCAATGTCAACGATTTCCGCGCGATCCTTGTCCAGCCGCCCGCGTATCGGGGCCCCGCTGATCGGTGATCCGGGCCATCCCCTGTAAAGACGCGGGGCAGGCCATTTCGTAAAGAAAGGACGGCTCTGGAATCTTGCGTGAATGCACAATAGTTTTCTCTGGAAACGCGTTTTGTGAGGATGCGCACAGTGGGACTTGAGACATGGGACGAAATCCGTACCGCCTATCAGGTGGCGCGGTTGGGCACGGTCAGTGGCGCGGCAGAGGCGCTGGGCGTTCATCATGCGACCGTTATCCGTCATGTCGACGCCCTGGAATCGCGGCTGGGGGTCAAGCTGTTCCAGCGTCACGCACGCGGCTATACACCCACCGAGGCCGGGCAGGATCTGATGCAGGTCGCCCAGGTCACGGCCGAGCAGTTCAGCCAGCTCGCCGGACGGCTGAGAGGCCATGGAAGCGCGATGACCGGCGAATTGACGCTGACCACCGTGGAATCCCTGACGCCGCTGCTCGTGCCGGTGCTGGCCGAGTTCGAGGTCGAGCATCCCGACCTCTCGGTTCGCCTGTTGGCCGATCAGCGTCTGTTCCGGCTTGAATATGGCGAGGCCCATGTCGCGGTGCGCGCGGGCGCACGGCCCGACGAACCCGACAATATCGTGCAGGAACTGGGGGCGCTGCGCAGCGCGTTATGCGCCCATCGTCGATATGTCACTGCGCACGGGCCGCTGGGCGACGATTTCGGCGCCCATGATTTCGTAGGTCCGGCCGACGAACGCCATCGCGCCCCTTTCTATCGCTGGCTCGCGGCCCATGTGCCCGCCAGCCGGGTGCGGTTTCGCGCCTCCGATGCGCGCGCCTGCATAGAGGCGGTAGAGGCGGGTGCCGGGATCGGTTTCGTGCCCCTCTGGCGTGTCCGCAACAATCCCGACCTGGTGGAAATGCGCCCTGCCGAGGCTGATTGGGCGGTGCCGCTTTGGCTGGTGACCCACGTCGATCTGCACCGCACCGCCAAGGTGCAGGCGCTGACCGCGCGGCTGAAAGAGGCGGCGCGCACCTGGCCCTAGAATGCGCTTTTCAGCTCAGTTTCCAGGAATTTCTCGAAAGCGTCGAGGTTGACCGCCTCGAACTGGCCGAAACTCTGCATCCAGATGCTCGCATCGCGCAGGCTGTCGGGTTCCAGCTTGCACCACTTTACCCGTCCGCGTTTTTCCTGGCTGATCAGGCCGGCACGGGTCAGGATGGCAAGGTGTTTCGAGATCGCGGCAAGCGACATCTCGAACGGCTCGGCCACATCGGTCACGGCCATGTCATCCTCCAGCAACAACACCAGGATGGCCCGCCGGGTTGGGTCGGCAAGCGCCGAGAAAACGAGATCAAGCCTTTCATCCATCGCTGGATTCTGCGCGCTGGTGCGGTTTTCGTCAACCGATCGGTTGAATATGTTTGCGGGGCAACCGTTGCCATCCCCCGTCGTTATGAAAGATCGAAGTTGTTTATTTTCAATGCTTTGGGGCGTATTCATCGCGCTTGACTCCTGTCGGGTCGCTCTCTAGGTTCGCGGCGACTGTCCAGGGGGCAATCGCGATGATAGATCCGGCCGACAAAGAGCGGCTTGAGCGGCTGGAGGAGCGGCTCAGGCAAAAGCGAAAGGCCGAATTTGCTCAGACCGCGAAATCCCACCAGGACGAACATTATTCCCAGGCTCAACTGGCCTGGCGGATGGTGATCGAGCTTGTCGCCGGTCTTGGGATCGGTTTCGGCATCGGGTTTGCGGTGGATACCTGGTTGGGAACCATGCCGCTGTTCCTGGTGCTGTTCATATTGCTGGGCTTTGCCGCCGGGGTGCGCGTGATGATGCGTTCGGCACAAGAGGTCCAGGCACAACAGGCGGCGCAGGCCGCGGATGAGACGAGGGATTGAACGTGGCGGAAGAAGCGACCGGCGGCCTGCAAATCCACCCGATGGACCAGTTCATCGTGAAGCCTCTCTTCGGTGGTGATGCCATTCACTGGTATACGCCCACCAACGTGACGCTGTGGATGGCGATTTCGGTGCTGTGTGTGGTGCTGCTGCTGGTCATCGGCACGCGCGGTCGGGCGATCGTGCCTTCGCGCATTCAGTCGGTTGCGGAACTTGCCTATGGCTTCGTCTACAAGATGGTCGAGGATGTCGCGGGCAAGGACGGTCTGAGGTATTTCCCCTACATCATGACGCTGTTCATCTTCATCGTCTTTGCCAACTTCCTTGGCCTGATCCCGACGGCCTTCACCACGACTTCGCATATCGCGGTCACCGCGACGATGGCACTGGGCGTGTTTTTCTTCGTGACGGTTCTCGGTTTCGTAAAGCATGGCGCCAGCTTCCTGCGCCTGTTCTGGATCGACCAAGCACCGCTGGTGCTGCGCCCGATCCTTGCGATCATCGAGATCATTTCTTACTTCGTGCGGCCGGTCAGCCACTCGATCCGACTTGCCGGCAACATGATGGCCGGGCACGCCGTGATCAAGGTGTTCGCGGGCTTTGCGGGCGTCCTTGGCGTGGGGGCCGTGTTCCCGCTGGCCGCCATCACTGCCGTCTACGCGCTGGAGACTTTGGTGGCCTTCATCCAGGCCTATGTCTTCGCGATCCTCACCTGCGTCTACCTGCGCGATGCGCTTCATCCGCATCACTGAGGCGCAATCACAGAATCTGCCAATTCCAACGTAAGGAGTAATCGACATGGAAGGCGATATCGTTCAAATGGGTGCCTACATCGGTGCCGGTCTCGCGTGCACCGGCATGGGCGGCGCCGCCGTCGGTGTGGGCCACGTTGTCGGCAACTACATCTCTGGTGCGCTGCGCAACCCTTCGGCGGCCGCGTCGCAGACCGCCACGATGTTCATCGGTATCGCGTTTGCCGAAGCCCTGGGGATCTTTTCGTTCCTCGTCGCGCTTCTGCTGATGTTCGCCGTCTAAGGCGCGCCTGATCCGATCCTTACGGCCGGGTGGGGGCAGATGCGCCCGCCCGGTGTAATTCCGGGTTGCAGGGGGACGTCATGGCAACAGAAACGCAAGTGGCCGAAGGCGCCGCGCATGCCGCTGAACAGGTGGGTATGCCGCAGCTCGACTTCGCGACCTTCCCGAACCAGATCTTCTGGCTCGTCGTCACGCTGGTCGTGATCTATTTCGTGCTGTCGCGCATCGCGCTGCCGCGCATCGGCGCGGTTCTGGCCGAACGCCAGGGCACGATTTCCAATGATATCGCCACCGCCGAGGAGCTGAAGCTTCAGGCGCAGGAGGCAGAGCGCGCCTATCAGAAGGCGCTGGCCGACGCCCGCGCCGAGGCGCAGCGGATCGTGGCGGCCACCAAGGCCGAGATCAAGGCCGATCTCGACGCGGCGACCGCCAAGGCAGATGCCGAGATCGGCGCAAGGTCGGCCGAGGCTGAAAAACAGATCGCAGAGATTCGCGCCGGCGCCTTGCAAAGCGTCACCGAGGTCGCAAAGGCCACGGCACTCGACGTTGTCGCCGCCATGGGTTTTCGTGCCGACCCCACCGTGGTCGACGCGGTGGTCGATGCCAAGCTGAAAGGGTAGACCGATGAAGAAACTCGCTCTCGCGCTGCCCCTCGCCGCCGCGGCCAGCCCCGCGCTGGCGGCCTCGGGGCCGTTCTTTTCCTTGTTCAACACCAATTTTGTGGTCCTGATCTCGTTCGTCGCCTTCATCGCGGTTCTGGTTTACCTGCGTGTGCCGGGCAAGCTGATGGCGATGCTGGACAAGCGCGCCGAGGGCATCCAGTCGGAACTGGACGAGGCCCGCGCGCTGCGCGAAGAGGCGCAGACGATCCTGGCGTCTTACGAGCGCAAGCAGAAAGAGGTTCAGGAGCAGGCCCAGCGGATCATCGATACCGCGCGCACCGAGGCCGAGTCGGCTGCCGCCAAGGCCAAGCAGGATCTCAAGGTCACGATCGAGCGTCGCCTCGCCAGCGCTGACGAACAGATCGAACAGGCAAAGGCGGGCGCTGTAAAAGAGGTCCGGGACCGTGCCATTACCGTGGCGGTTTCCGCCGCGCGCGAGGTGATCGCCCACCAGATGACCGCGCAGGCAAGCGATACCCTGGTCGATCGCGCGATCGCCGATGTGCAGGGCAAGCTGAAGTTGCACTGACAAGTCGAGTCGTTACCAAGAGCATTGAAAAGTTCTCGTGCAGGGCCCGTCGATATTCTCGTCGGGCCCTTGCCATTTGTGTGGCCCCTGTCGTTTTCAACCCCGCCCGCGTTTCCGGCCTCGAAGGCGGTATCATGGGTATTTTCGCCAAGAAGAAGACAAGCTCGGCGCGGTGCCTGAAGGGGGCGGAGGCTCAGCCCCTGCCGAGTTCGTGTTCCAGCCGCTGACGGGCGATGGCCTCGTTGCGTTCGGACAGGAGGTGGTCGTGAAGCGCGTTCTCGACATAGTTCAGATGCTGTTCCACCGCGGCGCGGGCGGCGCGCGCGTCACGGGCCTGGAGTGCGACATTGATCGCGCGGTGCTGGTCCAGCAGCATCGCGCGGGTTGTGCGTTGGCGGAACATGACCTGGCGATTGTAGAACACCCCCTCGCGCAGCAGGTCGAACATCGCCCGCATCATGTGCAGCATCACAACGTTATGGCTGGCCTCGATGATGGCGAGGTGAAACTCGGCGTCGAGCCCGGCCTCGTCTGCGGGGTTGCGTTTTTTATGGGCGCTTTCCATCTTGCGAAACACTGCGTCGACCACCTGGAGATCGGTATCAGAGGCCAGGCGCGCCGCGCGTTGCGCGGCCAACCCTTCGAGGTCACGACGAAAGGCTATATAGTCGAACAGGGCCTCCTGGTGGGTGCCCATCAGCCGCAGCAGCGCGTCGGAAAAGGCGCTGCCCAGGACTTCGGCGACGTAGATCCCCGCGCCTGCGCGGCTGACCAGCAGGCCGCGATCTTGCAACTGGGCAATGGCCTCGCGCAGCGAAGGGCGCGAGACGCCCAGTTTTTCTGACAGGTCGCGTTCGGAGGGCAGGCGTTCGCCCGGCCGCAGGATGCCGCGCAGGATCAGAAGCTCGATCTGGCGGACCACGGCATGCGAGAGCTTTTCGGGCTGGATTTTCTGGAAGGGCATGGGCTGGCTCCTGAACTGGTCAAGATATATGACCAGCCCGGTGCGCGCGCAATGGCGGGCGCCCCAGCAGAGGCGCCCGCGCCATGGCTCAGGCCGTGGGCCGGATCACGATTTCCACCCGACGATTCTGCGCCCGACCCTCGGGCGTGAGGTTCGAGGCAATCGGCGCATCCTCACCCCGGCCGTAAGAGCGTATCCGCGAGGGCGCGACGCCCGAACCTGTCAGGACCGCTGATACCGCGGCCGCGCGGCGGGCTGAGAGATCCTGATTATAGCCGGCCGCGCCGGTATTGTCGGTATGGCCGATGACGTCCACGGTCGAGGCGGGGTACTTGTTCAGATTGGCCGCCAGAACCATCAAGTCGGACCGAAGATCGGGTCGCACGGCGGCGCTGTCGGTGGCGAACAGGATATCCTGGGGCATGGTCACCACCAGTTCCGAGCCGGTATTGACCACGTTGATATCGTCATTGTCAAAGCCCTGGCGCAGGTCGGCGGCCTGTTGGTCCAACGCGTTGCCGATGACCCCTCCGGCGATCGCCCCGCCGACAGCCCCGATAACCGCGTTCTTGGCATCATCGCCCCCCTCTTTGGACAACAGAAGCCCGGTAAGCGCGCCAAGGCCTGCCCCGATGGCCATGCCCTCCTTGGTGCGCTGGCGCGGGTCGCCGGTATTGGCAGAGGGATCGGTGCAGGCGCTGAGCGCCAGCAGGCCGGCACTGGCCAGCAGGAGAATGCGGGGGACTCGGGTCATGTCTGCCTCTTGGTCAGGGCCGGTTACCGGCATCATGTCTAGAATATAGTCCGCGCTGGAGCTGGCTGCGAGGGGGTATGGGCGCGATATTGCCGATGGGTTTGTTCGCAAGGGATCGCATCGGCGCGCGCCGCCTCCCAGGCCAGCATGGCGCGCTTGACCGGAAGGCCCCAGTGATATCCGCCAAGCGCACCGCTCTTGCGCAGCGCCCGGTGGCAGGGGATCAGGTAGCCGATCGGGTTGCGGCCAACCGCCGTACCCACCGCGCGCACCGCGCGGGGATGGCCCACGGCGCGGGCGATCTCGGAATAGGTCGTCACATGACCTTGGGGAATCGCCATCAGAGCCTCCCAGACCTTGATCTGGAAAGGCGGGCCGATCAGGTGGAGCCGCGTCATGCCGTGGCGCGAAAGGGCCGTCGCGGCCAGCGCGCTCGCCCTGTCAGGGGCGTGGAGGAACTCGGCCTCGGGCCAGCGGGCCATCATGTCGGCCAAAGCCGCGTCGCGCCCGGTTTCTTCGGTGAAGGCCAGCCCGCATAATCCCTTGTCGGTGACCATGGCCAGCGCCTCGCCAAATTGGCTTGGCAGGACACCGTAGCAAACCGTCAGGCCGGCGCCGCGGCGGGCATACTCGCCCGGGGTCATGGCCTCCCAGCGCAGGAAAAGGTCGTGCAACCGGCCTGTGCCCGACAGCCCCAGCGCGTCCGCGGTCTCAAGCGTGGTGAATCGCGCGCGCATCAGTGAACGGGCGTGATCGAGGGTGAGGTATTGCTGATAGCGCTTGGGCGAGACGCCGACCCAGCGCGAGAACAGCCGCTGGAAATGCGCCGGGCTCATGTTCATTTCGGCGGCAAGTCGATCAAGCGTCAGCGCCTGTCCCCCGGCCGCGTCGATGCACTCGATCGCGCGGCGAATGACGGCATAATGATAATGCTCGTCCTGCTCCATGCCTGGTCTCCCCTTGGGCTGTTGTCGCAAGATAACCCGACCGGGCCGACCGGGCGACCCGGAACCTGCGTGAAGCGGCATCCGCCACGGCCTTGCCCCGGCCGCACCGACAGGGCATAGACGGCGCATGGCAAAGCCGCTGGACTATCATACGATCAAGGCGATCTTCACCCGGTTTCACGGGGTCGAACCCGAACCCAAGGGCGAGCTTGAGCATGTCAACGCCTATACCCTGCTGGTCGCCGTGGCGCTGTCCGCGCAGGCGACGGATGCGGGGGTGAACAAGGCCACGCGGTCCCTGTTTGCCAAGGTCGACACGCCCGAGGCGATGCTGGCCCTGGGCGAGGAAGGCCTGATCGAGCATATCAAGACCATCGGTCTCTACCGCAACAAGGCAAAGAACGTCATCAAGCTCAGCCGCATCCTGGTGGAGGAGTATGGCGGCGAGGTGCCGTCCTCGCGCGCGGCGTTGCAGGCGTTGCCGGGGGTGGGGCGCAAGACGGCGAACGTGGTGCTGAACATGTGGTGGGGCCTGCCCGCGCAGGCGGTCGATACCCATATCTTCCGCGTCGGCAACCGCACCCGCATCGCGCCGGGCAAGACGGTGGATATCGTGGAACGCGCCATCGAGGACAACGTGCCGGCCGAGTTCCAGCGCCACGCCCATCACTGGCTGATCCTGCACGGGCGCTATCACTGCAAGGCGCGCAAGCCGATGTGCCCCACCTGCCTGATCCGCGATCTCTGCCCCTATGAGGACAAGACAGAATGACCAAACCCTATCACGTCGTCGGCATCGGCAACGCCCTTGTCGACGTTCTGGCCCATGCCGACGAGTCCTTCCTGGACTCGCACAGCATCGAAAAAGGCATCATGCAGCTTATCGACATGGAGCGTGCGGTGCATCTTTACGGCCAGATCGGGCCGGCTCAGGAAATCTCGGGCGGCTCCGCGGCCAACACGATTGCCGGGATCGCCCATCTGGGCGGGCGGACGGCCTATGTCGGCAAGGTCAAGGACGACCAGCTAGGCGCGATCTTTGCCCATGACCTGCGTGCGCAGGGGGCCGATTACGACACGCCCCCCGCGCCGAAGGACACCGATGGCGAGACCGGGCGCTGCATCGTGCTGGTCACGCCCGATGGCGAGCGGTCGATGAACACCTATCTCGGCGTGACCGAGCATCTGACGCCCGCCGATATCGACGAACGCCAGGTCGCCGGGGCGGAGTGGATCTATCTCGAAGGCTATCGTTTCGACGGCCCGGAAAGCCACGAGGCCTTTGCCAAGGCCATCGGGGCGGCCAAGGCTGCCGGGGGGCGCGTGTCGCTGACCCTGTCCGATCCGTTCTGCGTGGAACGCCACCGCGATGCGTTCCGCAAGATGATCCGCGAGGATGTGGACATGCTGTTCGCCAACCGCGCCGAGATCCTGTCGATGTACGAAACCGACGATTTCCACGAGGCGCTGAGCCGCGCCGCGGCCGAGATCGACATCGTCGCCTGCACCGATTCCGAGAACGGCGCGCATATCCTTTCCGGGGGCAACCACTGGCACGTCCCGGCGGTGCCCACGCAGATCGTGGACGCGACCGGGGCGGGCGACCTGTTCGCGGCGGCGTTCCTTTACGGCGTCACTCATGGGCATGACCTGGAAACCGCCGGCCGGATGGGCTGCGTCGCGGCCAGCGAGATCATCAGCCATATCGGCGCCCGGGCCGAGGCGGATCTGACCGCGCTGTTCAAGGACCACGGGCTGGTCTGACGCGATTGGTTCAGGGGTGAACGTCCGGGCCGCTTGCGGCCCGGGCAGCGCCCGACCCACCGCCATGGGGCAGACGTTCTGCGGTGCCCATCATGGGCGGCCGCTGGCGCTTTTCGCGTTGCCGGCGGAAGGGATCTGTTCCGTGCAGCACGATCCGGGGCGTGTGCGTCCGGTCGGCGTTGGCCGGTTCGGCAGGCTGCGCCGACCTGCTGGCGCAACGGTCCTGTCTCAAGCCGCCGGGTGGCTGTTCCCCGTCGTGTGGGCCGTGTGCAGGCCGATCACCCGTCCCGCCATTCCCCCGGCGGCAGATCCCCCAACTCCCATTGTCCGATCCGCGCCCGGATCAGCCGCAAGGTGGGGTGGCCCACGGCCGCCGTCATCCGCCGTACCTGCCGGTTGCGGCCCTCGGTGATCGTCAGTTCGATCCAGGTGTCGGGCACGGATTTGCGATAGCGCACCGGCGGGTCACGGGGCCACAGGCCCGGTGGTTCGTCGATACGGCGCACCCTGGCGGGCCGTGTCGGGCCGTCCTTCAGGCGCACGCCCCGGCGCAGCGCGTCCAGCGCGGCCGCGTCCGGCACCCCCTCGACCTGCGCCCAGTAGGTCTTGGGGCTCTTGTGCCTGGGGTTCGCGATCTTCGCCTGCAACCGCCCGTCATCGGTCAGGATCAGCAACCCTTCGCTATCGCGGTCCAGCCGTCCCGCCGGATAGACGCCGGGCACATCTATGAACTCGGCCAGCACGCGCCGGTCGGGCCGGGGCGGGCCGTCATCGGTGAATTGCGACAACACCCCCCAGGGCTTGTTGAACAGGATCACCCGGCTCACGCCGCGCCTTTCTTCTCCGAGGTCAGTTCCACGAAGACGTCCTGCAGATCCGGTTCCTCGGTGCGGATGTCGCGGATCACGATGCCCGCCTTGCGCACCGCCTCGACCACGGCGCCGGTGGCGATCTCGGACCGGCGGTAGGTGAAACAGAACGCCCCGTCGGCGCGCTGGCAGCTTTCCACGCCCGCCGGCATCTGCGGCAGCGCGACCTCTTCCTCGGGGTGGATGACCAGCGTCTTGGCATCCATCCGCCCGATCAGCGCCGACGTGCTGTCGCGCGCGATCACCTCGCCGTGGTTGATGATCGCGATCTCGTCGCACATCTCCTCGGCCTCTTCCAGGTAATGGGTGGTCAGGATGATCGTGGTGCCCTGTTCCTGGTTCAGACGCCGGATATTGGCCCACAGCATCTGGCGCAGCTCGATATCCACGCCGGCCGTGGGTTCGTCCAGCACCAGCACATGGGGGCGATGGACCAGCGCCTTGCCCAAGAGCAGGCGCCGCCGCATGCCGCCCGACAGGTTGCGGGCATAGGCCTCGGCCTTGTCCTCCAGCCCGATGGCCTTGAGGATGCGGTCGGTCACGCGCCTGGACTTGGGCACACCATACAGACCCGCCTGCACCTCCAGCGCCGCACGCGGCGTGAAGAACGGGTCGATGTTCAGCTCTTGCGGCATGACGCCGATCGAGGCCCGGCTCTGGCGCGGGTTCACGTCCTGATCGAATCCCCAGATGCGCACCTTGCCCGATGTCTTGACCACCAGCCCGGCCAGGATGTTGATCAGGGTGGATTTACCCGCCCCGTTCGGTCCCAGCAGGCCAAAGATGGACCCTGCCGGAATCTCCAGGTCAACGCCCTTCAGGGCATGCTTGGGCGGCTGGCTGCCGCTGGCGGCATAGGTCTTGGTCAGCCCCTCGATCTCGATCGCGTTCTCGCCCATCCTGGCCCCCTTGCCGCTTGCCCAACCCTGCCCATTCGCTATCATGCCCCTTCAGTTAAGGCGACCCCGTCGCCCCGGCAACGAGGAGCGCAAGTTCATGGCTGCGGAAACCGAAAAAGAACCCCAGACCATCGCCCCCCCCGAAACCGAAGTCGTCAGCGCATGGCGCGTATGCTGCGACGGCTCGGGTCCCGGCCTCGGCCACCCACGCGTCTGGCTGAGCATTCCGCATGACACCGGCTTTGTCGAATGCGGCTATTGCGACAAGCGGTTCGTGCATGAAAGTTTCGCCGACAAGGTGGGCTGAAATCCCGAACCCCCGGCAACCGTCTGGCACCGCGCGCCGCTTCGTGGCAAGAGCTGGGTAAGACGGCCAAGGGGGAAGCGATCATGAGCGTCAATTTCGGCAAGGGCTGCCATCTGCATCTGATCGACGGATCGGCCTTCATATTCCGCGCCTTTCACGCGCTGCCCCCGCTGACGCGGAAATCCGACGGGCTGCCGGTAGGCGCGGTGTCCGGTTTCTGCAACATGATCCACAAATATGTCGAGGATAATGCCGGCCCCGACGCGCCGACCCATGTGGCGGTGGTGTTCGACAAGGGCAGCCACACCTTCCGCAACGACCTTTACGATCAGTACAAGGCGAACCGGGACGAGATGCCCGCTGATCTGCGCCCGCAGATCCCCCTGACCCGCGAGGCGACGCGCGCCTTCAACATCGCCTGCATCGAGAAGGAGAATTACGAGGCCGACGACATCATCGCCACCCTGACCCGCCAGGCGGTCGAGGCCGGCGGCCGCGTGACGATCATCAGCTCGGACAAGGACCTGATGCAGCTGGTGGGCAATGGCGTCGAAATGCTGGACGCCATGAAGAACAAGCGCATCGGCGTCGAGGAGGTCGAGGAGAAATTCGGTGTGGGCCCGGATCGCGTGGTGGACGTGCAGGCCCTGGCCGGCGATTCCGTCGACAACATCCCCGGCGCGCCCGGCATCGGGATCAAGACCGCCGCCCTGCTGATCCAGGACTATGGCGACCTGGAAACCCTTCTGGACCGGGCCGAAGAGATCAAGCAGCCCAAGCGCCGCCAGACCCTGATCGAGAATCGCGCGCAGATCGAACTGTCGAAGAAACTGGTGACGCTCGACGCGGCCACACCGCTGGATTTCACGCTGGACGACCTCGAGGTGAAGGAGCCCGACGCGGAAACCCTGCTGGGCTTCCTGACGCAGATGGAATTCCGCACGCTCACCAAGCGCATCGCGGATGGCCTGGGCGTCGAACCGCCCGTCATCGCCGATACCAACCCGGCCGGGGCCAACCCCGCCGATACCCCCTCTGCGCCGTCGAACCTGCCCTTCACGCCTGACAATTACGAATGCGTCCGCGATGCCGGGGCCCTGCAGGCGTGGGTCGACCGCGCGAACGCCCGCGGTTGGGTCGCCGTCGACACCGAAACCACCGGGTTGGACGAGATGCGCTGTGACCTCGTCGGCATTTCGCTGGCGGTGGAACCGGGCGCGGCCTGTTACATTCCGCTGGGCCATCGCGGCGCGGGGGACGACCTGTTCGGCAGCGACGCGCTGGCCGAGGGGCAGATGCCGCTGGACGACGCGCTGGCGATGCTGAAACCGCTCTTGCAAGACCCCGCGGTTATGAAGATCGGCCAGAACATGAAATACGACGCCAAGGTCCTGGCCCGCTACGGCATCGACATCGCCCCCATCGACGACACCATGCTGATGTCCTACGCGATGAACGCAGGGCTGCACGGCCATTCGATGGACGCGCTGTCCGAACGCTACCTGTCCCACGACCCGATCCCGATCAAGTCGCTGCTGGGGTCGGGCAAGGCGCAGATCACCTTTGACCGCGTGCCGATCGACGAGGCGGTGAAATATGCCGCCGAAGACGCCGACATCACCCTGCGGCTGGCGCACCTGTTCAAACCCCAGCTGCACCAGCGCAAGGTCACGACCGTCTACGAAACGCTGGAACGCCCGCTGGTCCCCGTGCTGGCGCAGATGGAAATGACCGGCATCAAGGTCGACCGCGACACGCTCAGCCGCATGTCCAACGCCTTCGCCCAGAAAATGGCGGGGCTGGAGGCCGAGATTCACGAACTTGCCGGGGAAACCTTCAATGTCGGCAGCCCCAAGCAGCTTGGCGAAATCCTGTTCGACAAGATGAGCCTGCCCGGCGGCAAGAAGGGCAAGACCGGCGCCTATGCCACCGGTGCCGACGTGCTGGAAGACCTGGCCGCCGAGGGCCACGACCTGCCCGCCCGCGTGCTCGACTGGCGCCAACTCAGCAAGCTGAAATCGACCTATACCGACGCGCTGCAGGACCACATCAACCCCGAAACAGGCCGCGTGCACACGTCCTATGTCATCACCGGCGCGGTCACCGGGCGGCTGGCCTCGACCGACCCGAACCTGCAGAACATCCCCGTGCGCACCGAGGAAGGCCGCCGCATCCGCGAGGCCTTTGTCGCCGAAGACGGCAAGGTGCTGGTCTCCCTCGACTATTCCCAGATCGAGCTGCGCATCCTTGCCCATGTCGCGGATATCGACGCGCTGAAACAGGCGTTCCGCGACGGCCAGGACATCCACGCCATGACCGCCTCGGAAATGTTCGACGTGCCGATGGAGGACATGACCCCCGAGATCCGCCGCCAAGCCAAGGCGATCAATTTCGGCGTGATCTACGGCATTTCCGGCTTCGGCCTCGCCCGCAACCTGCGCATTCCCCGGTCCGAGGCGCAGGGCTTCATCGACCGCTATTTCGAACGTTTCCCCGGCATCAAGGCCTACATGGACGACACCGTCGCCTTCGCCAAGGCGCACGGCTTCGTCCAGACCCTGTTCGGCCGCAAGATCCACACCCCCGAGATCGGCGCCAAGGGGCCGCAGGCGGGATTCGCGAAACGTGCCGCGATCAACGCGCCGATCCAGGGCACCGCGGCCGACATCATCCGCCGCGCGATGATCCGCATGCCCGACGCCATCGCCGACCTGCCGGCGAAGATGCTGTTGCAGGTGCATGATGAACTGATCTTCGAGGTGGACAAGGGCGCCGAAGAGTCCACCATAAAGGCCGTGCGCGAGGTCATGGAGGGCGCCGCGATGCCCGTGGTCAAGCTGGACGTGCCGCTGGAGGTCGATGCGGGGCAGGGGGCGAACTGGGCCGAGGCGCATTGAGCCGCGCCACGAATCGCCGGGTGGCATAGTTCGGATGACAACCATGCCCCATGCTCACCACCATCCCCACCTGGACCCCGCGGCAGGAGACCGCCGTGTAGCCTGGGCGGTGGCGGTTAACCTGGCGCTGACCGTTGCGCAGATCGCGGGAGGCGTGCTCTCGGGTTCGCTCGCGCTGGTTGCGGATGCGATCCACAATCTCTCCGACGCGGTGTCTCTGGTGATCGCGCTGTGCGCTCGCCGGATCGCGAGAAGACCGGCGGACGCGGCGATGACCTTCGGCTATGGCCGCGCCGAAGTGGTGGCCGCGCTGGTCAACTACACCGTGCTGATCGCGATCGCGCTGTATCTCGTGGCCGAGGCCGCGATGCGGCTGGCCGATCCGCCGGGCGTGAGCGGGTGGATCGTGGT
Organism: Rhodovulum bhavnagarense; assembly: GCF_004343505.1. Classification (GTDB taxonomy): domain Bacteria; phylum Pseudomonadota; class Alphaproteobacteria; order Rhodobacterales; family Rhodobacteraceae; genus Rhodovulum; species Rhodovulum bhavnagarense. The sequence continues at coordinate 70,160 of NZ_SLXU01000001.1, forward strand.
GATCGTGGCCGGGATCGCACTGGTCGTGGACGTGATCACGGCCTTGCTGACATGGCGGATGGCAAAGGACAGTGTAAACATCCGCGCCGCCTTCCTGCACAATCTCGCTGACGCGTTCGGCTCGGTCGCGGTGATCGCGGCGGGAAGCCTGATCCTGCTTTATGATTGGCGGCTGGTCGACCCCTTGGCGACCTTCGGCATCGCGGCCTACATCCTGTTGCACGCTGCACGCGAGGTCGGTCCCGTCATGCGCATCCTGATGCTTGGCAGCCCCGATGCGCCCCCGCTGGAGGTTCTGCGCGCGCGCCTTGCGGAGGCTGAGGCGGTCAAGGACGTCCACCATCTGCACCTGTGGCAGATCGATGAGCATCGCTGCGCGTTGCAGGCGCATCTCGTGGTGACACAAGGGGCCGACTTCCCGACCGAAATTACCCGTGCCAAGGCGTTACTGGCGCGTGAATTCGGCATCACCCACGCCACATTGGAACTTGAAACCCCGGTCTCGGGTTGCGCGGATCAGAAGGCCTGCCAATGACCGATGACGGCGCGCGCGCTGTCGCGTTTGGCCATGGGTATTTTCACCAAGAAGAAGAGCAGGGCGCGCCTCCCCCTTCTTCTTGGTAAAAATACCCGGATCCTGCCTTTGTCTGCCCCGTACCTCCGCCGGGGGACGGGGGAGGTGACCACGCAAGGTTCGCCGGAGAAAGCCGTGATCCGGTCTTGCCCGTCTAGGTGCCCTGGAAAGTGTGGCGCATGGTCTTTTCCCGCCGCTCTGGTCCTGGGGCGACGATCGAGCAAGCTGGATCTGCAAATGTCAATTGGCGTTCGGTGCGCAAAAGCGATCTTGTTCAGTCGAGATCTGAGGAAGGTATAAGCGGGAAAAACACTTCACCAGAGCGAATGCCGAACCAGGCGCGGCCCTCGAACTCGCCCGCTTCGCCGATGTCCACCAGCCGGTAAAAGCTCTTGCGGTCGATCAGCGCCTCCAGCCCGGCGCGGACATGGAGATAGGGCGCAGGTTCGCCCGTCTGCGGATCACGCTCCACCCGGATGGGATGATCGGGGCCGGCGGCGACCCGGTCGCCCACATTGGTGGTGAAGCTCAGGACGCCGTCCTCGCCGCGTTCGAAATCGACGGCGACGAAGGGGGCGTCGTCGACCGTGATCCCGACCTTTTCGACCGGCGTGACAAGGAAATAGCGATCGCCCTCGCGTTTGAGGATGGTGGAGAACAGCCGCACCAGCCCGGGCCGCCCGATCGGCGTGCCCTGGTAGAACCAGGTGCCATCCCGTGCGATGCGCATGTCCAGATCGCCGCAGAAGGGCGGGTTCCACTTGTGCACCGGCGGCAACCCGTCCCCGGCTGCCGCGCGCGCCGCGTTTGCCAGCGCCTCGGCGTCGGGTTTCACGATCATTTGTCTGCCTTTGGTTTTTGCCATTTGTGCCGCGCGCGATATCTGCCTTTAATACCACATATATGGGAACAGGGAGTTTTGTCATGTCCGACGACACCGCACTTGTGGCCGAGATCGAGGCACTGGGCGAACGTCTGGCCGAGGCCAAGGCCAGCATCACCCGGCGTTTCATCGGGCAGGAACGGGTGGTCGACCTGACCCTGTCGGCGCTGCTTTGCGGCGGGCATGGCCTGCTGATCGGCCTGCCGGGGCTGGGCAAGACGCGGCTGGTGGACACGCTGTCCACCGTGATGGGGCTGAACGGGGCGCGGATCCAGTTCACCCCGGACCTGATGCCCGCCGATATCCTCGGCTCGGAGGTGCTGGAAACCGGCGCCGATGGCGCGCGCGCCTTCAAGTTCATCGAGGGGCCGATTTTCTGCCAGTTGCTGATGGCCGACGAGATCAACCGAGCCTCGCCCCGGACGCAATCGGCGCTGTTGCAGGCGATGCAGGAGAAAACGGTCACCATTGCCGGCGAGGTGCATCCGCTGCCCCCGCCTTTCCACGTGCTGGCGACCCAGAACCCGATCGAACAGGAGGGCACTTATCCGTTGCCCGAGGCGCAACTTGACCGGTTTCTCGTGCAGATCGACGTACCCTATCCCGACCGCAAGACCGAGCGTGACATCGTCATGGCGACAACCGGGATTGCAGAAGGTGAGGCCCACGCGGTTTTCTGTGCCGCGGAATTGATCGCCGCGCAAAAGACCGTGCGCCGGATGCCGGTGGGCGAGGGCGTGGTCGAACTGATCCTTGACCTGGTGCGTGCCTGCCGTCCCGATCAACCCGAGGCCGCCCCCATCGTGCGCGAGAATGTCGCCTGGGGGCCGGGGCCGCGCGCGGCGCAGGCCTTGATGATGACGGTGCGGGCGCAGGCATTGCTGGAGGGGCGGCTGGCGCCCTCGGCCGATGACGTGATCAAGATGGCCGGCCCCGTACTGACCCACCGCATGGCGCTGAGTTTCGCCGCGCGCGCGCGCGGCGAAACCCTGGCCGACCTGATCGAGGTGGTGGCGCGCGACACAATGCGGGTCAAGGCTGCGGCGTGAACGATCCCGCCACGCTCCGCGCCCATGCGGAGGGCCTTGCCGAGGCCCTGCCGCCGCTGCTGGCCGAGGCCGAGCACCTGGCGCAGGCCGTCCTGCTGGGCGGGCATGGGCGACGGCGTGCGGGCATGGGCGACGAGTTCTGGCAATACCGGCCTGTCCATGCGGGAGACGAGGCACGGATGATCGACTGGCGCCGCTCGGCCCGGTCGGATTCGCATTTCGTGCGGGAAAAGGAATGGCAGGCGGCGCAAAGCGTGCTTCTGTGGGTCGATGACGCGGCCTCCATGGGGTTTTCCGGGGAAAGGAACCATCCCACCAAGGCCGAACGCACCCGCGTGCTGGCGCTGGCCGTTGGCGTGTTGCTGATGCGCGGGGGCGAACGCGTGGGGCTGACGGGCACCGGGTTGCCGCCGCGCCGCGGGCCGCTGCAACTGCTGCGCCTGGCCGAGGCCCTGGGCGCGGGCGGCAGCGCCGATTACGGTGCGCCCGACGCAAAGGGAATGCCGCCCCATGCCCGCGCCGTTTTCCTGTCGGATTTCCTGGGCGATCTCGCCCCGGTCGAGGCGGCCTTGACCGAGGCCGCCGACCGCGGCGTCAAGGGCGCGTTGCTGCAGATCCTGGACCCGGCGGAAGAGGCGTTTCCCTTCGACGGGCGCACGATTTTCGAAAGCATGGGCGGAACGCTGACCCATGAGACGTTGAAAGCCGGCGATCTGCGCGACCGCTATCTGGCCCGCCTGGCCGAGCGCAAGGCGCGGCTGGCCGACCTGGCCCGCCTGACCGGCTGGCATTATTCCACCCATCACACCGGCGAGGGCGCGCAAGGGGCGCTCTTGTGGCTCTATCGCGCGCTGGAGCGGAACCGCTGATGTGGACCCTGGGCCCCATAGGATTTTCTGCGCCGCTCCTGCTCTGGGCGCTGGTGGCGCTGCCCGCGCTGTGGCTGATCCTGCGCGCGGTGCCGCCCGCGCCGATCCGGCGGCGGTTTCCCGGCGTGGCGCTGCTGCTGGGGCTGACCGATGACGAGACGCAGACCGACAAGACGCCCTGGTGGCTGTTGTTGCTGCGGATGCTGGCGGTGGGCGCGCTGATCTTGGGTTTTGCGGGGCCTGTGCTGAACCCGCAGGATCGCGAGCCGGGGCGCGGGCCGCTGCTGGTCTTCATCGACGGGACGTGGGCGGATGCGCGCGACTGGGCGCGCCGCATGGACCGGGTCGGGGCTGCGCTGGACGAGGCTGCGCGCGATGGCCGGCCCGTGGCGGTGGTGCAGGCGACGGACCTGCCCGAAATGGGCCTGCCCTTCCAGGCGGCAGAGGTCTGGGCGGCGCGGCTGGCCGGGCTGACCCCGGCGCCCTGGTCGCCCGATCCGCAGGCTTTGAACGACTGGGCCGAGGGGCTGGAAGGCGGGTTCGACACGTTCTGGGTGTCGGGGGGCATGGACTATCCGGGCCGGCGCGACGTGTTGTCGACCTTCGAGGCGTCGGGCGACGTGCGGGTGTTCGAAAGCCCGCGACCGCTTCTGGCGCTGCGCCCCGCCATTTTCGAGGACGGGGCCATCACGCTGACCGCCCTGCGCGCCCGCGCGGGCGAGGCGTCCGAGGTCACGCTGGCTGCCACCGGGCGCGACCCGGCGGGGGTCGAACGGGTGCTGGCCCGGGTGCCCGCCACTTTCGAGGCGGGCGCGACCCAGGCCGAGGCCGCGCTGGTGCTGCCCCCCGAGTTGCGCAACCGGATCAGCAGTTTCTCGCTCGAGGGCGTGCGCTCGGCCGGTGCGGTGGCCTTGACCGACGATAGCCTGAAACGGCGAGAGGTCGCGTTGATCGCGGGACGCGACAACCGCGAGGGGCTGGAGCTTCTGTCGCCCTTGCATTACCTGCAAAAGGCGTTGGTGCCGACCGCCGATATCATCGACGGCGCGTTGGCCGACGTGATCCCGGCCAATCCCGATGTCATCGTTCTGGCCGATCTTGCAACGCTGTCGCAGGCCGAGGCGGAAGGTCTGCGTGCCTGGGTGGAAATGGGCGGCTTGTTGCTGCGCTTTGCCGGGCCGCGGCTGGCCGCATCCGACGTCAGCCGCACCGAGAAAGACCCCCTGATGCCCGTGCGCCTGCGCGCGGGAGGACGCACCGTTGGCGGCGCGATGAGCTGGGGAGAACCAAAGCGCCTGCGCCCCTTTGCCGAGACTTCGCCGTTTTTCGGCCTTGCCGTGCCGGACGATGTCCAGGTCAGCGCGCAGGTTCTGGCTCAGCCCGATCCCGATCTTGCCGAACGTTCCATTGCCGCGCTCAGCGATGGGACACCGCTTGTCACCCGCGTGCGGCTGGGGCAGGGACAGGTGGTGTTGTTCCATGTCACCGCGAATGCCGAATGGTCTACCCTGCCGTTGTCGGGCCTGTTCGTGCAGATGCTGGAACGGCTGGCCGTTTCCACCCGTCCCCAACGCCCCGAGGCGGAAGAACTGGCCGGGACGACCTGGATGGCCGAGGCGGTGCTGGATGGCTTTGGTGCGGTCGGCGAGGCGGGCAGTCGGCCCGGCGTGGCGGGTGAGACACTTGCCGAGGCCCGCCCCGGCCCCGACCTGCCGCCCGGCCTGTATGCGGGCGAGGATCGGCGCCTGGCACTGAACGTGATCGGTGCGGATGTTGCGCTTGCCCCGGCCGAATGGCCTGCCCGCATACCGGTCGAAGGGTTGTCCGTGGCGCGCGAAACGCTGTTGAAAGGGTGGCTGCTTGCCGGGACGCTGGTGCTGCTGGCGGGCGATATCCTGGCCTCGCTCTGGGTGTCGGGGCGATTGCGGGGTACGCGGCGGCCTGGTGTCGTGGCCGCACTGATCCTGGCGCTTCTGCTGCCGGTGGACGGGCAGGCGCAGGCCGACGACGATCTGGCGCTGCGCGCCACCTCCGAGGTGGTTCTGGCCCATGTGGTCACCGGCGATGCGCAGGTGGACGCCATCGCGCAGGCGGGGATGCGCGGGCTGTCGCAGAAGCTGTTCCAGCGCACCTCGATCGAACCGGCCGATCCCATTGCGGTGGACCTGGAAAATGACGAGCTATCCTTCTTCCCCTTCCTCTACTGGCCCGTGACGGCGACCCAGCCGCTGCCCTCGGACGCGGCCTATGCCAAGCTGAACCGCTATCTGCGCACCGGCGGCATGATCCTGTTCGACACGCGCGATGCCAATGTCGCGGGCTTCGGCGGCGGCTCGCCCGAGGGGCGGCGGCTGCAACAGATCGCCCGCCCGCTGGACATCCCGCCGCTGGAACCGGTGCCATCCGATCACGTTCTGACCCGAACCTTCTACCTGTTGCAGGACTTTCCTGGCCGTCACACCAGCCGCGATGTCTGGGTCGAGGCCGCGCCCCCCGAGACGGTTCGCGCCGAGGGGATGCCGTTTCGCGACCTCAATGACGGGGTGACGCCGGTTGTGATCGGCGGCAACGACTGGGCGGCGGCCTGGGCGGTGGATGACAGCGGCGGCGCGCTGTTTCCCGTTGGCCGCGGCTATGCCGGCGAACGGCAAAGGGAAATCGCGGTGCGTTTCGGGATCAACCTGCTGATGCATGTGCTGACCGGAAATTACAAATCCGACCAGGTCCATGTCCCCGCGCTGCTGGACAGGCTGGGCCAATGAGCGGTGCGGTGATCTTTGATCCGCTCTTGCCCTTGCCGGTTTTGTGGGGCGCTCTGGCGCTGGTCGTTGCGATGGTGGGGTTTGCATCTTGGCGGGGGCTGGCGGGCTGGTGGTTGCGCGGGCTGGCTGCGGGGGTGGTTCTGGCGGCGCTTGCCAACCCCTCGCTTCTGACCGAGGAGCGCACCCCCTTGTCGGATATTGTCGTTCTGGTCGTCGACGAAAGTGCCAGCCAGCGGCTGGCCGACCGCCCCGATCAGAACGCCGAGGCGATCGAACGCCTCCGGGCCGAAGTTGCGGCCCTCGACAATACCGAATTACGCATCTTCAGGCTGGGCGATGGCGAGGGGGACGAGGGGACGGCCCTGATGACCACGCTGGCCGAGGCGCTGGCCGAAATCCCGCGCGCCCGGCTGGCGGGTGCGATCCTGCTGACCGACGGTCAGTTGCACGATCTTGACCGTGCCCCCGACATGTCCGCGCCCCTGCATGCTCTGCTGACCGGCCGCGAGCAGGATTGGGACCGCCGCCTGGTGATCCGCAATGCCCCGGCCTTTGCGATCCTGGGCGAGGAATTCACCCTGGCCCTGCGGATCGAGGATCAGGGTGCCGTGCCGCCCGGAACCGCCGCCACGACCCAGATCGCCATCGCCATCGACGGGGCCGAGCCGCAGACCTACACCGTGCCCCTGAACCGCGACCTGGAATTGCCGCTGACGCTGGATCATGCCGGGCGCAACGTGATCCAGTTCTCGGTTGAGGCGCAGCCGGGCGAGCTGACCGACCGCAACAATGCTGCCGTGGTGCAGATCAACGGCGTGCGAGACCGGCTGCGCGTTCTGCTGGTCTCGGGCGAGCCCCATCCGGGGGAACGGACATGGCGTAACCTGCTGAAATCCGACAGTTCGGTGGACTTGGTGCATTTCACCATTCTGCGCCCGCCGGAAAAACAGGATGGCGTGCCGGTCAGCGAATTGTCCCTGATCGCCTTTCCCACGCGAGAGCTGTTTCTTGAAAAGATCGACGAGTTCGACCTGATCGTGTTCGACCGCTACAAGCGGCGCGGTATCCTGCCGATGCTCTATCTTGAAAACGTCCGCGATTATGTCCGGCGGGGCGGGGCGGTTCTGATTGCCGCGGGGCCCGATTTTGCGGGGGCGGATTCGATCTATCGTTCGCCCCTGTCCGAGATATTGCCGGCGAGGCCGACCGCGCGCGTGATCGAGGAAGGTTATGCACCCACGATTACCGAACTGGGCCAGCGCCACCCGGTGACCCAGGGCCTCAAGGCCGAGGCGGGTGGCGATTGGGGCCGCTGGTTCCGCCTGATTGAACTGGAACCGCAGGGCGGACAGGTGGTGATGAGTGGGCCGGGCGAGCGTGCGCTTTTGGTGCTGGACCGGGTGGGAGAGGGGCGCGTTGCTCTTCTGGCCTCGGACCATGCCTGGTTGTGGAGCCGTGGCTTCGAGGGAGGTGGTCCGCAATTGGAATTGCTGCGCAGGCTGGCCCATTGGATGATGCGCGAACCCGAACTGGAGGAAGAGGCGCTCAGCGCCGAGGCCGAGGGCCAGACCATGACGATCACCCGCCGCTCGCTCGGGCGGGGTACGCGCAGCGTGAGCGTGACACGGCCCGATGGTGAAACCGAAACCCTGGCGCTTGACGAGGTTACGCCGGGGCGATTCCAGGCAACCTACGATGGGCCGGAAATGGGGTTGTACCGTCTTTCGGACGACGACCTGGAAACGGTCATTGCGCTTGGTCCTGCCGCCCCGCGCGAGTTCGAGGAAACGATTGCCAGCGGCGACCGGCTGGCCGGGCCGGTTGCCGCCACGCGCGGCGGCATCGTGCCGCTGTCGACAACAAGGGTGGACCTGCGCAGCGTTCGCGCGGGACGTATCGCCGCCGGGCGCGGCTGGATCGGGATCACGCCGCGCGGGGCCTACCTGACGTCGGACGTGCGGATCACGCCCCTGACGCCGGCCTGGGTGTTGCTCGCTCTGGCCGCAGCCTTGAGCCTGGGCGCCTGGCTGCGCGAAGGGCGGCGGCGTTAGGCGCGGCGCTTGGGAGAAGGGGGTGGGGGAACTGCCGGTCGCGATCATCCCTCGGGATGGGTCATCAGTGCCATGCGCGAATTCGAGACGAATTCACGCCGCCACAAAACGAAAAGCGTGATGGCGGTCGCCACCATCAGGGGCACCGCGCCCAGTAGCCAGGCAAGACCTCCCAGTGCGAAATAAAGCGACCGCATCCCCCGGTTGAAGCTGCGCGCGGCGTTGATGTTGATCCTGGCGGCCTGCTCGGCACGATGCTGCGCCTCCGGGCTGCGACCGTCATTGGGCACCGCCGCCATGATCACCGCGCAATAGCCGAACAGACGGTGCGACCAGACGAATTTCAGGAACGCGTTGGCGACCAGAACCAGCAGCGCCATGATCTTGAATTCCAACACGATCGCAGGCGAATCGGGCAGCGTCAGATCTTCGGCAATTCCCAACAGCCGCTCGGTATTGCCGATCAGTGCCAACCCGCCGCCAATGATGATCATCGAGGCCGAGGCAAAGAACGTGGTTCCCTGGCGCAGCGTCGAGAGAATGTTGGAATCGAAGATACGCGATTCGCGAGCCGCAAACTGGCGCATCCATTCCCGGCGGAATCGCGTCATCAGGATCGAGACCGAGGGCCTGCCCGCGGGGGGATGTTCGATCAACCGACCGATGGCAACCCAGGCCGCCAACCACAGCGCAAGGGCCGCGGCATCCAGAGGCGTGAAAAGGGCGAGGCGTTCCAAAAGTTCCATGGCATGACCCTGCCGCAAGGGAATTTCCTTGTCAGCGGGAAATATTGGTTATAATTATTTACCAATATGTACTGGAGTGCGTCGATGGATATGCCCGCGCCCAATGCCGTCGTGATGGCCCGTAAACAAAAGATCGTCGCCCGACTGGCAAGTGTGCTGCCGCGCGACGCAGTGATCGACGATCCCGCCGAGACGAGGGCCTATGAATGCGACGCGCTGACCGCCTATCGCTGTCCGCCGCTTGCCGTGGTGTTGCCATCCTCGACCGAGGAGGTGGCCGCGGTGCTGCGCATCTGCCACGAAGAGGGCGTGCCGGTGGTGCCGCGCGGGTCGGGCACGTCGCTCGCGGGCGGTGCGATGCCGACCGCCGACAGCGTGATTTTGGGTGTGTCGCGCCTGACCGAGGTGCTGGAGGTCGATTACGACAACCGCTTCATCCGGGTGCAGGCCGGGCGCACGAACCTCTCGGTCACCGGCGCGGTCGAGGAGGAGGGATTCTTCTATGCTCCCGACCCGTCCTCGCAACTGGCCTGCGCCATCGCGGGCAATATCGCGATGAACTCGGGCGGGGCGCATTGCCTGAAATACGGGGTGACGACGAACAATCTGCTGGGGGTGACCCTGGTGCAGATGGACGGCACCGTGGTCGAGATCGGCGGCGCCTACATGGATGCGGGCGGCTATGACTGGCTGGGGCTGATCTGCGGGTCCGAGGGCCAGCTGGGCGTGGTGACCGAGGCGACCCTGCGCATCCTGCCGAAACCCGAGGGCGCGCGGCCCGTTCTGATGGGGTTCGACAGCTCCGAGGTGGCCGGGGCCTGCGTCGCCGACATCATCAAGGCGGGCGTCCTGCCCGTGGCGATCGAGTTCATGGACCGCCCCTGCATCCGCGCGACCGAGGCCTTCGCCGGCGCCGGCTATCCCGATTGCGAGGCGTTGCTGATCGTCGAGGTCGAGGGCAGCGCGGCCGAGATCGACGAACAGCTGGGCGTGATCCTTCAGATCGCGCGCAAGCATGACCCGGTGGAATTGCGCGAAAGCGGGTCCGCCGAGGAAAGCGCGCGGATCTGGCTGGGCCGGAAATCGGCCTTTGGCGCGATGGGGCAGATCAACGATTACATGTGCCTGGACGGCACGATCCCGGTCTCGGCCCTGCCGCTGGTGCTGCGCCGGATCGGCGAGATGTCGAAGGAATACGGGCTGGGGGTGGCCAACGTGTTCCACGCGGGCGACGGCAACATGCACCCGTTGATCCTGTTCGACGCGAACAAGCCCGGCGACCTGGAACGTTGCGAGGCGTTCGGGGCGGATATCCTGAAGCTGTGCGTCGAGGTGGGCGGCTGCCTGACCGGCGAGCATGGCGTGGGCATCGAGAAGCGCGACCTGATGAACGTGCAGTTCGACCCGGCCGATATCGAGGCGCAATTGCGGGTGAAGGACGTGTTCGATCCGAAATGGCTGTTGAACCCGGCCAAGGTGTTCCCGCTGGCGGCGACGGCGTCGCGGCGGGCGGGCTAGGGGGCGCTGCCCCCTCTTGTCCTGCGGACAATTCACCCCCGGGGTATTGGGACCAAGAAGAATGATCAGACTCGAGACAGAGGCCGACCTGGCCGAGGCGGTGGCGACGGCCGAGGGGCCGCTGCGCATCCTGGGAAGCGGCACGCGGCCCGTGGGCCGGCCGCTGGAGGGCACGGCGCTGTCGGTGGCGGGGCTGACGGGCGTGGAGCTTTACGAGCCGGGTGCGCTTACACTGGTGGTGCGGGCGGGCACGCCGCTGGCCGAGGTCGAGCGCGTGCTGGCCGCCGAGGGGCAGCGGCTGGCCTTTGAGGCGATGGATCACCGCGGGTTGCTGGGCACCGGGGGGGAGCCGACGATCGGCGGGGTGGTGGCGGCGAATGTTTCGGGGCCGCGACGCATCCAGGCCGGCGCCTGCCGCGACGCGCTGATCGGGGTGCGCTTCGTCGACGGGCGGGGGCAGGTGGTGCGAAATGGCGGGCGGGTGATGAAGAACGTTACCGGCTATGACCTGGTCAAGCTGATGGCGGGCAGCCGCGGCACGCTCGGCGTGTTGACCGAGGTGGCCTTCAAGGTGTTGCCCGTGCCCGAGGCGGTGGCGACGGTCACGCTGTATGGCGCGGGACGGGACGGGGCCTTTGACGCGATGACGCGCGCGCTGAAAAGCCCGTTCGAGGTATCGGGCGCGGCGTGGGTGCCTGGCGCGGCGGCGGTGCATCTGCGGCTGGAGGGCTTTGCCGGGTCTGTGGCCTATCGCGCAGAACGGCTGACAGCGCTTCTGTCGGATCTGGGTGAGATCGCGGTCGAGACCGGAACGGAGGCCAATGCTGCCCTTTGGCGGACGATCCGCGATGTCGAGGCACTGGCCGACCTGCCCTATGTCTGGCGGGTGTCTATGGCGCCCGGGGCGCTGCGGGCCGGTATCCGGGGCGATCTGGACCGCACAGCGCGGGTCGAGCGGCTCTACGACTGGGCGGGCGGCCTGTGCTGGATCGGGATGAGCGCGGAACAGGCCGCCGAATATGCGCCGCTTTATGGCGCCGATGACGCGGCGTCGGGGGCGATCCGATTCCACCGCGACCTGCAAGAGGCGATGGCCGATCCCGAGTTCGGCGGCGGGCACGCGACACTGGTAAAGGCGCCGGAAGAGGTGCGTGCGCAGGTCTCGGTGTTCCAGCCCGAGCCCGCGCCGCAGGCCGCGCTGGCCCGTGGCCTGCGCGCGCAGTTCGACCCGCGCGGTATCCTGAACCCCGGGCTTATGGGCTGAGATCATGCAGACGAATTTTTCCCAGGAACAACTGGACGATCCCGGCATCGCACGCGCGAACGAGATCCTGCGCGCCTGTGTCCATTGCGGGTTCTGCACCGCGACCTGCCCGACCTACCAGGTGCTGGGCGACGAACTCGATTCCCCGCGCGGCCGGATCTACCTGATCAAGGACATGCTGGAAAACGACCGGCCCGCGGACGAAAAGACCGTCAAGCATATCGACCGCTGCCTGTCCTGCCTGGCCTGCATGACCACCTGCCCCTCGGGGGTGCATTACATGCACCTGGTCGACCACGCCCGCGCCCATATCGAAAAGACCTACAAGCGGCCCTTTACCGACCGGGCGCTGCGCTGGGTGCTGGCGCATGTGCTGCCCTATCCGGCGCGGTTCCGGCTGGCGATGCGGCTGGCGAAGATCGGCAAGCCCGTCGCCGCGCTGCTGCCCGATGCGCGGATCAAGGCGATGATGGCGATGGTGCCAGAGACCCTGCCGAAGCCCAGCCCGAACGACGCGCCGCAGGTCTTCCCGGCGCAGGGCGCGCGCAAGATGCGGGTGGCGCTGTTGACCGGCTGCGCGCAGCGGGCGCTCGATACCGATATCAACGACGCCACCATTCGGCTGCTGCGGCGGCTGGGCTGCGAAGTGGTGATCGCGCGCGGCATGGGCTGCTGCGGGGCGCTGACCCATCACATGGGGCGTGAACAGGACAGTCACGCCATGGCCGCCCGCAACATCCGCGCCTGGGGGGCCGAGATCGCGGGCGAGGGGCTGGACGCCATCGTCATCAACACCAGCGGTTGCGGCACCACGGTCAAGGATTACGGCCACATGTTCGCGGGTGATCCGCTGGCCGACCAGGCGCAGGCGGTGGCGGATCGCGCGATGGATGTGTCCGAACTGCTGGCCCGGCTGGACCTGCCGGCAGGCGCGGGCGGCCTGCGCGTCGCCTATCACGCCGCCTGTTCGCTGCAGCATGGCCAGCAGGTCAAGACCGCGCCCAAGGACTTGTTGAAACGCGCGGGCTTCGAGGTCGTGGAGCCTGCCGACAGCCACCTGTGCTGCGGCTCGGCCGGCACCTACAACCTGCTGCAGCCGGAGATTTCGGCGAAGCTCAAGGATCGCAAGATCCGTACCCTGGAGGCCCGCGCGCCCGAGGTGATCGCGACAGGCAATATCGGGTGCCTGATGCAAATCGGTTCGGGCACCGAGGTTCCGGTGGTCCATACCGTGCAATTGCTGGACTGGGCGACCGGCGGGCCGTGGCCGCGTGCGCTGGAACTGACGCCGACCTGAGGCCGCGCCATAATATTGCTCCGTCCCGCCGCTAGCGTGGCACTGACCAGGAGGTTGGCGATGCCGCGCAAGACGGTGATGTTCTCGATACTTTGGCTCTTGTTGCTCTGGGTGTCCCCGGCGGCGGCAGGGTCCACCTTGCAGGTCTTGCAGACCGGCGACGATGCGCGCGGGTGGCAAGCGGTCGGACGGCTGGAACTGGGTGGCGGCGGGTTTTGCACCGGAACGCTGATCGCCCCCGACCTGGTTCTGACCGCGGCGCATTGTCTTTACGACACCGATAGCGCGAAGGCGATTGATCTGGGCCGGGTCCGGTTCCTGGCGGGGCTGCGCAATGGCCGGGCCGAGGCCTACCGTGACATCCGGCGCGCGGTCGTGCATCCGCGCTATCAAGATCTTGACGCCGACCGGATGACACGGGTCGCCAATGACCTCGCGTTGTTGCAGCTGCAACACCCGATCCGCCTGCCTGGCCTGGTCCCTTTTGCTACCGTTTCCGACATCTCTGCGGGAGACCCGGTCGACGTGGTGTCCTATGCGCGTGAACGCGAAGAGGCGCCATCTCTGGAACAGTCCTGTCGCGTGATGGCCCGGCGCACGGCGATTCTCGTCCTGTCGTGCAGCGTGGATTTCGGGGCCTCGGGGGCTCCGGTTTTCCATGTTGACGGCGGGGTGGCACGTATCGTCTCGGTGGTTTCGGCCAAGGCCGACAGCAACGGCCAGCCGGTCGCCCTGGGTGCGCGGGTGCGCGACGAGGTGGCGGTGTTGCAGGCCCGTCTGGCGGCGGATGAGGGCGTGATCGGCCCCGGCGTGCCGCCGCTGCGCCGTTTTGGCCAAGGTACGGCGCGAGGAACGGGCGGGGCGAAGTTCGTCACGCCCTGACTCGCCTTGAAAGCTCGCGAACCCATTCCCAGATCGAGTCCGCGGGTGCCGAAACGGGCCCGCTTGGTCCCAATCGGCCCATCCCGAAAGGGCAGGCTTGGCAGGACCTTCATCGCTCAAGAGAGGATGTAACATGCGACATTACGATTTCGGCCCGCTCTACCGGGCAACAGTCGGCTTTGACCGTGTGGCCGACATGATGGACCGGGTGCTGTCCAGCGACATGACCCAGCCCAGCTATCCCCCCTACAATATCGAGAAGACCTCTGAGGACAGCTATCGCATCTCGATTGCCGTGGCAGGCTTTGCCGCCGAAGAGCTTTCGGTCGAGGTCAAGGAGGGCGCGCTGGTGATCGCCGCACGCAAACACCCCGAAGACTGCGAACGCACCTACCTGCATCGCGGCATCGGCACCCGCGCCTTCGAGCGCCGCTTCGCACTGGCCGACCACGTGCGGGTCAGTGGCGCGGCCCATGCCGACGGCATGTTGCATGTCGAACTGGGGCTCGAGATGCCAGAGGCGCTCAAGCCGCGCAGGATCGAAATCGTCAGCGGCCCGGCGCGTGTGCTCGACGCCAGGCAGGACATGGCCGATCCCCCCGCGGGGGATGGTGCGCCGGTCTGAGGCCGCACTCGGACCGGTCCGTCCGCAGGCGTTGGTTTGCGCGCGGCCTCGCACGCGTCTCAAGGCGCAGTCCGGGCGCTTTTCCGGTCCCCCGTCTTCTTCTTGGGTCAAATACCCCGGGGGTCCGGGGGCAGCGCCCCCGGTTTTTCGTTCTGCCCGTCGGGCTGCGTGATCTGTCGCTGCGCGGGGCCGGCCCCGCTGGCATGCAATTTCAGTCCGGCGGCTGGCTGAATTCCGCGGTATCCGCGGCGACCGCCAGAAGCATGTCATCCATCAGGGTTGGATCGGCGGCGTGGACCCTGCTCCATGTCGGTATGAAGGGCATCTCGGCGGGACTGTCTAGAAAGACCTGGCCGGCCTGCATGATGTTCGTCGCGAACAACTCTATTATCTTTTCTTCGCGGTGCCGGTCCAGGTTCAGCCCGTTCATCGCGGCATCGTTGTAATAGCCCTCCAGCATGTCCAGCGCGACGCGGTAATAGGTGGCCTTGAGCGTGCGAAAGATCTCTTCGCTAAAGACCGTGCCATCTGCGGCCAGCTTTCGAAAGATCGACTTGCAGATGTCGATGGACATGCGCGACAGGCCCTTGGCGGTGTCTTCTTCCGATACCGGTTGATGCTTGTGGTCGTAGGTGTCGGCGATCTCAACCTGGCAGACCGATTGCGGCGCGAGGTTGCGCCAGGCCTCGGACAGGACGCCGATTTCCAGCCCCCAGTCCGAGGGGATGCGCAGATCGGGCAGCGGCGCGGTGCGCATCGCGAATTCGCCCGATAGCGGATAACGGAAAGACCGCAGGTAATCGAGGTAATCGCGATCTCCGATCACCTTTTTCAAGGCGATCAGGATCGGGCTGACCAAGAGGCGGCTGACGCGCCCGCCCAGCTTTCCATCGGCGATGCGGGGATAATATCCCTTGGCCAGTTGGTAGGGGAAATTGGGATTGGCCACGGGATAGACAAGCCTTGCCAGCATCTCTCGCGAGTAGGTCAGGATATCGCAATCGTGCAGGGCAACCACCGCGCTGTCCTTGCAGGCCATGACATAGCCAAGGCAGAACCAGACATTGCGGCCCTTGCCCGGTTCGCCTGCATTCAGGCTGAGCGCCTCCAGCCGGGCGTGAATGTCGCGCATCCGCGGACTGTCGTTCCAGATCACCACATGGTCCTGTGGTAACCGGCCGAAAAATTTCAGCGCATGCGCGTATTGATCGCCATCCGCGCGGTCCAGCCCGATGACGATGCGGTGCAGGTAGGGCACCTGGGCCAGTTCGTTCAGGATCTCGGGCAGCGCGTCGCCTTCGAGTTCGGAAAACAGCGAGGGCAGGATAAGCGTGATCTTGCGGCTTTGGGAAAAGGTGGTCAGCGCATGGGTCAGCGCCTCGGGCGTGGTCGATCGCAGGTTGTGCAGTGTCGTCACGTTGCCGTTCTGATGAAAATCCGCCACACGCTTGCCTCCGCTGCCTCACATGCCGAATTCAGTCATAACGCGTTCGATCGCCGCGTTCCAACCTTTCGGGCCGGGCGTGTCGATACGGTGGATATGGCCATGCGGTTCGCCCCTGAGCATGGGCAGGGGCGGGTGCGCCGGATTGGCGATCACAAAGCCCATATCGGCCTGTTCCAGCATCTCGGCATCGTTGGCCGCGTCGCCAAGGGCAACGATAAAGGGCGTACGGTGGCGCGCGGCGATCTCTGCCATGCGCCCGGCCTTGGTTCCGCCGAAAGACAGCGTCAGGAACCGTCCGCCCTCGCGCGCGGTCACGCCCTGGGCGCGCAACGCGGCGACAAAGGCAGCCTTGCCCGTATCGTCGCCCGACCACAGGCCCGGCTCGGAATGCTGGCGCCGGGCGGCGCGGGCGGCATGGGTTTCGGGCAGGCCGGTGCGGCGTGCGATCTCGGCCACGTCCCAATCTCCGAAGCCCCGGTACTGGGCACGCAGTGCGGCGGGCACCCGGTCCAGCGCGGCGCGCAATTCCGCGTAACGGCCACCGCCTTGCGGCGGTTCGGCCCTGCCGGGCTCCAGGATGCCTGCCCCGTTTTCCACGATGGCTGGAAAGGCGCATAGCCCCAGTTCGCACCGCAGCGGCGCGATTTCGGCGGCGGTTTTCGACGAGGCGAGGATGACCGGTATGGCCGCGGCCCTGAGCCGGTCCAAGGCCGGGCGCGCGGGGGCGTGAGAATAGGTGTCGTGGTCCAGCAGGGTGCCGTCGAGGTCGGTAAAGATCAGCAGGGCGGGGCGGGGCATCATTTGTCTCGGATCGTCTATCGTCTTGCCAGATTATGTATTTTTTAACAAAGTGCCACCCTTCGCGCTTGCCCCTTGCCCTGTTCGCGCGCCGATGCCTTACTGGGGTCAAGGGGGGCGCGATGGACCGGCCGATCTTCCGCATGCAAGCCGTCACCAAGGTCTATGATACCGGCGGCACCAAGGTGCATGCGCTGGCAGGCGTCGATCTGGACCTGTTCGGCGGTGAACTGGCGGTGCTGCTGGGCCCCTCGGGGTCGGGCAAGTCGACGCTTCTGAACATACTCGGGGGGCTGGACCATGCGACAAGCGGGCATGTCTGGTTCCGCGATCTCGATCTGAGCGTTCTGAAAGAGAGCGCCCTGACGCGTTATCGCCGCGATCACGTGGGATTCGTGTTCCAGTTCTACAACCTCGTGCCATCGCTGAGCGCGCGCGAGAATGTCCAGCTTGTCACCGATGTGGCGCGTCATCCGATGCCGCCTGACGAGGCGCTGGCACTGGTGGGCCTCGATCACCGGCTTGACCATTTCCCGGCGGAATTGTCGGGCGGCGAACAACAACGCGTCGCGATCGCCCGCGCCATCGCCAAGCGGCCCGAGGTGCTGTTATGCGACGAACCGACCGGCGCGCTGGATAGCAAGACCGGCGTGCAGGTGCTTGAGGCGATCAGGGATATCAACGAGCGTTTCGGGACCACGACCATCGTCATCACCCATAATGCGGCAATCCGAAAGATGGCCCATCGGGTGGTGCGTTTCCATGACGGACGGATCACCGGGGTCGAGGTCAACCAGACCCGCCTTGCCCCCCGTGACATCTCGTGGTGAGCGGAATGCAGGCGCTGGACAAGAAGCTGTTTCGCGATTTCCGGCGGCTCTGGGCGCAGGTGCTGGCGATCGCGCTGGTTCTGGGCTGTGGGGTGGCGATCTTTCTGACCTCGTTCGGAATGTACCGCGCGCTGGAGGATACACGCGCGGCCTATTACGAACGAAATCGTTTTGCCGATGTCTTTGCCGAGATGCGTCGCGCGCCCGCGATGCTGGTCGGCGAAATCGCCGCGATCCCCGGCGTTGCAGCCGTCGAGAAGCGGGTGACGGGCACGGTTGTGCTGGACATTCCGGGGCGGGTGGAAACCGCCATGGGGCGGGTGATCTCGATCCCCGATACAGGCCTGCCCCTGCTCAACCGTCCCGTCTTGCGCGCGGGGCGCCTGCCGGACCCGTCCAGCAATACCCAGGTCGCGGTGAACGAACCTTTTGCCAAGGCGCACGGGTTTCGTCCTGGCGACGGTTTTGCCGCCATGATCAATGGGCAGAAACGGCAATTGACCATCACCGGCACGATGCTGTCGCCCGAATTCATCTACACGATCGGGCCAGGCCAATTGATGCCGGACAACAAGGGGTATGGCATCTTGTGGATGCCGGAACGCGCGGCCGCTGCGGCCTTTGACATGACGGGGGCGTTCAATTCGGTCAGCTTGAAAACCGCCCGCGCGACGAACGAGGCAGAGGTGATCGACCGCCTCGACAATTTGCTCGAGTCCTATGGCGGGTTCGGGGCCCATGGCCGCGATATCCAGCTTTCCAACAGTTTCATCGACGCCGAGATCGCCTCGCTTAGGGCGACGGCGGCGGTTTTGCCTCCTGTTTTCTTCGGCATCTCGGCATTTCTCGTGAACATGGTTCTGGGCCGGATCGTCGCGTTGGAGCGCGCGCAGATCGGCCTGATGAAAGCGGTGGGCTATACCAACCGCGAGGTGGCGACGCATTACCTGATGCTGGCTGGGCTGGTGGGGCTGGCAGGTGTCGTGATCGGCTGGGCCGCGGGCAGTTGGCTCAGCCATGCGCTGGCGGTTCTATACGCCGATTTCTTTGACTTTCCCTACCTGGTCTACCGCGTATCGCCCGATGTTTATGCCATCTCGGCGGCAATCGCGTTCGCGGCGGCGGGCCTGGGGGCATTGCGCGCGGCCCTCTCGGCGACGCGCCTGTCGCCCGCGGTGGCGATGGCCCCGGCCGCGCCACCGCAATTTTCGCGCGGGGGGATCGACCGGCTGTTGGGGGCGTTGCGCCTGTCGCAGCCGGCGATGATGGTCCTGCGCGGCATCCTGCGCTGGCCGTTGCGTTCGGGGCTGACGGTGGTGGGCCTGGCGCTGGCGGTGGCGGTGATGATGGCCGCGACCTTTACCGACGATTCTATGGATGAGATCATTGACGGCTTTTTCTACCAGTCGAACCGACAGGACGCATTGTTGCTGTTTTCCGAGGACAGGCCCGCCTCGGTGCTGGAAGAGGTGCGCCGCCTGCCGGGTGTTCTGGCCGTAGAGGGGCACCTTTATCTTGCCGCGGAGTTGCGCCACGGCCACTTGTCAAAACGTACCCCGGTCGAGGCTCGTCGTCCCGACAGCGACCTGTCGCGCGCGGTGGATACGGCCGGCAAGGGGGTCGTGCCGCCGCCCGGCGGGCTGGTGCTGTCGCGGCGGCTCGCGGCCGCGCTGAAGGTGGAGCCCGGCGACCTTCTGGAGGTGGAATTCCTCGGTTCCCGACGCCAGACCCATCTTTTGCCGGTGAGCGGGCTGGCTGTGCAGTATCTCGGCCTTGGCGCCTACATGGATTACGATACCGCCAACCGTCTGTTCGGCCAGGCCCCGCAGGTCAGCACTGCCTCGATCCTGGTCGATTTCGCGCAACAGGATGCGTTGCATGCCCGGCTCAAGGATCTGCCGGGGCTGACAGGGACGATCATGCTGACCGATGCGCGCCGCTCGTTTCGGGACACGCTGGCCGAGAACGTACTGATCATGATGGCGGTTTACGCCACCATCGCGGTGCTGATCACGGTGGGCGTGGCCTATAACGGGGCGCGGGTGCAATTGTCCGAACGCGCGCGCGAACTTGCCAGCCTGCGCATCCTGGGGTTCAGCAAGGCAGAAGTTTCCGCCATCCTGATCGGTGAGACCATGCTGTTGGCGTTGCTGGCCCAGCCCTTGGGATGGATGCTGGGTTGGGGGATCGCGCTGGCGATCACGGCGGGGTTCTCGTCAGACCTTTACGCCGTGCCGTTGGTGTTGCGCGCGTCCTGTTTCGCCACGGCCAGCCTGGTGGTTCTGGGCGCAAGCCTGGGCGCGGTGCTGATCGTGCGGCGGCGGGTGGACGGGCTGGACCTTGTCGCGGTGATGAAAACGCGGGAGTAAGCGATGAAACTGTCTGCGCGAAACCTGGTCACGGGCGCGGTGTTGGCGGCTTTGCTGGGCGGGCTGGTCTACACTGCACTTCGCAGCCCGCCGGTGCCCGTTGACCTGCATGTCGTGACACGTGGCCCGATGCAGGTCACGGTGAATGCCGATGGCAAGACGCGCATCCGCGACATATACGAGGTGGCCGCCCCTATCGCCGGCACCGCGCGCCGATCCCCGGTGGAACCAGGCGACCGGGTGGTCGCAGGTGAAACGGTCGTTGCGGTCGTGGAACCGGCGGCGCCGACACTGCTGGACAGTCGCGCGAGGCGCGAGGCCGAGGCCGCCGTGAACGAGGCGCGGGCTGCACTGCACCTGTCCGAAACCGACCTGCGCAAGGCCGAAGAGGATCTCGCATATGCCCAAGGTCAGTTCGAGCGGGCTCAGGCCCTGGTCGAAAGGGGCGTTTCGTCGATAACCCGCCTGGAAGATGCCGGCCAACAGCTTGCCATCGCGAGGGCGGCCCGCGATGCCGCGGCCTCGGGCCTGGACATGGCCGAAAGTTCGCTCGAACGCGCCCGCGCCGCGCTGAGCCCGCCCCGGGAGGATGCGTCGGGTTCGTTCAACGGGGAGTGTTGCGTGCAGATCCACGCGCCTATCGACGGCACGGTTCTCGAGGTTGACGTGATCTCGCAACGCCCCGTCGGCATCGGGACGCGGCTTTTGGCGATCGGCAAGCCTGACGACCTGGAAATCGTCGCGGACCTTTTATCCGCCGACGCGGTGCGCCTGCCGCCCGGGGCGCAGGCCAGGGTAGAACGCTGGGGCGGCGCGGGTGTTCTTGATGTGCGCCTGCGCCGGGTTGAACCGGTGGCGTACACCAAGGTCTCGGCCCTGGGAATCGAGGAACAACGCGTTGATGCGCTGTTCGATATCCTGACCCCGCCTGCCGAGCGCCCCGGCCTGGGCGAGGGGTTCTACGTCTTTTTACGCATCGTCGAATGGGAAACGGACGATGCCTTGCAGGTACCGCTTTCGGCGCTGTTCCGGCATGCCGGGGGCTGGGCGGTCTTTGCCGTGCAGGACGGCATCGCCACCCTCGCCCCTGTCGAGATCGGGCGGCGCGGCGAAACCATGGCAGAACTGCGATCGGGTCTTGCAGAGGGCACCCGCGTCGTCACCCACCCCTCGGATGCGATCGTCGATGGCGGTGCGGTACTCGATCGCGCCAGGCTTCAGTAACGCTGGGGCACATACAGGTCGTCAGGCAGCACCTTGCGCTCGTAATCGGGGTTGAACACCCGCTCCGGCAATTCGACCCTTTCGCCGGGCACCTCGGCATAGGGTATCTGGTCAAGAAGGTGCGCGATACAGTTCAGCCGCGCGCGTTTCTTGTCGTTGCCGGGCACGATGTACCAGGGCGCCTCGGGGATGTTGGTGCGCGCCAGCATTTCCTCCTTGGCCTTGGTGTAGTCTTCCCAGCGGACGCGGGATTGCAGGTCCATCGGCGACAGCTTCCACTGTTTGAGCGGGTCGTGAATGCGCATCAAGAACCGCAGCTGCTGTTCCTCGTCGGTGATCGAGAACCAGTACTTGATCAGGATGATGCCCGAGCGCACCAGCATCCGTTCGAAATCTGGCACGTCGTCGAAGAACTGCTCGACCTGATCCTCATCGGCAAAGCCCATCACCCGTTCGACGCCCGCGCGGTTGTACCAGGATCGGTCGAAAAGAACCATCTCGCCGCCCGCGGGCAGGTGTTCGACGTAGCGCTGGAAATACCACTGTGTCTTTTGCCGGTCCGATGGTGCGGGTAGGGCGACCACGCGGCAGACGCGCGGGTTCAGCCGCTGGGTGATCCGCTTGATCGTGCCGCCCTTGCCGGCGGCATCGCGCCCTTCGAACAGGACGACGACCTTGGCCTTGCTGGCCTGGACCCAGTCGTGCAGCTTGATCAGCTCGGCCTGAAGCCTGAGAAGTTCAAGCATGTAATCCCGACGCGGCATCGTGTCGGGGTGCTTGAACTTGTAGAGCTTTTTCAATTCCAGCGTCGGCAGCGTGTCCTCGAGATCGATTTCGAGATCTTCGATCAGCGTGTCCTCGAGTTCGGAAGAGACCCAATCGTCGTAGAGTTGGGCCAAGTCGTCGGATCTGGTCATGTCAAAACCTCGCGCGTGCCTGGCCGCAGCCACACACGCAAAGATGACAGGCGTTTGACAATCGGGGAAAATCCCGCGGTCGCATTGCCGCGCGGTCGCGCGTCTCAGGTGAAACCATTTTCCTGACCGGTTCGATCTGGTATTGCTCTGCCATGCGAGACGATACCCGATACCGCGATCTTCCCACCACCGATTGGCCCGTTGCCCGGTCCGACGACCTGCTGGACGCGTTGCAGGCAGATTACTTGCCCGATCTGGATCATGTCGACATGCGCGGCCTGTTGGTCGATCCGCGGCTGGGCCGGGTGGCGCTGGTGTCATCGTTCGGCGCGGAAAGCGCGGTGCTGTTGCATTACGTGACGCAGGTCTTTCCCGACATTCCGGTCCTGTTCATCGACACCGGCACCCATTTCCCCGAAACGCTGGAGTATCGTGACCGGCTTGCCGCGCGGCTGAAGTTGAACCTGGTCAACCTGCGCCCCGACCCGTCGCTGATCGCCGGGGAAGATCCCGCAGGCGACCTGGCGCGGCGCGATCCCAACATGTGCTGTACCCTGCGCAAGACCTTTCCGCTGGCCGATGCGCTGGAGGGCTTCGATACGTGGATCTCGGGGCGCAAGCGATACCAGGGTCAGACCCGCGCCGCCCTCCCGGCGCTGGAGCGCGATGGCGGTCACGTCAAGGTGAACCCGCTGGTGTTCTGGTCGCCCGACGAGATCGCCGCCTATTTCCGCAAGCATGAGTTGCCGCGCCATCCGCTCGTCGACAAGGGATATGTCTCGATCGGATGCGCCCCCTGCACCCGGCCGGTCCGGGCCGGCGAGGACCTGCGCGCGGGCCGCTGGGCGGATAACCCTGACAAGACAGAATGCGGTATCCACCTTGGGCCGGACGGGCGGTTCGTGCGCGGATGGGCAAGGCGGGATTGACCGTTTTTCGTTTCGCTGCACGCCGCGATCGAAAAGGGTATTTTTACCAAGAAGAAAACAGGGGTTGGGACAGAGGCGGGACAGGAGCGCGAGTCTGTCAGAGCCACCGCGCCGGCCCTCATACCCCCAGATAACGGTCTGCCAGATCCTGGGTCACATCCGCCATCGGCCCGGCCCAGGCGGTGCGCCCCTTTTCCAGGATGACCGCGCGGTCGGCGACCTGGGCCAGTTCCTTGAGCGACTTGTCGACGACCAGGATCGAGAGCCCGGTTTCATCCTTCAGCCGGTGGATCGCTGCCCAGATCTCGGCCCGGATCAGGGGGGCGAGGCCCTCTGTCGCCTCGTCGAGGATCAGCAGGCGGGGATTGGTCATCAGCGCGCGCCCGATCGCCAGCATCTGCTGTTCGCCGCCCGAGAGCGAGCCGGCGCGCTGGGCCCGCCTTTCGCCCAGCCGCGGAAACAGCGCGGTGACGCGGGCCATGTCCCAAGGACCCGGCCTTGCGGCGGCGATCAGGTTTTCCTCCACGCTGAGGGGGGCAAAGACGCGCCGCCCCTCGGGGACCAGCCCCAGCCCCAGCCGGGCGGCGCGGTGGGGCGGCAGCCCGGCAAGGGCGTGCCCGTCAAAGCGGATGGCGCCGTCCCGGTGGGGCAGAAGCCGCGTCAAGGTGCGGATCGTCGTGGTCTTTCCCATGCCGTTGCGGCCCATCAGGGCCAGGACTTCGCCCTCGGCCAGGGTCAGATCGACGCCGAACAGCGCCTGTGAATGCCCGTAAAAGGCGGTGATGCCCTCCATGGTGAGCAGCGTCATGGCAGCCGCTCCTCGCCCAGATAGGCGGTCTGGACCTGGTCGTCGGCGCGGATCTGGTCCACCGTGCCGCTGGCGATGATCCGGCCCGCGACCAGCACGCTGATCCGGTCGGCCAGCCGGAATACCGCGTCCATGTCATGTTCGACCAGCAGGATCGGGGCTTCGTGGCGCAAGTCGTCCAGCAGCACCGTCATCTCGCGCGCGCCGTCCGGGCCCATGCCCGCCATCGGTTCGTCAAGCACGAAGGCGCGGGGGCGCTGGGCCAGCGCCATCGCCAGTTCCAGCCGCCGCCGCTGGCCATGGGCCAGGTCGCCCGCAGGGATGGCGCGGCAGGGCGCAAGGCCGACGCGGTCGATCTGGGCCGTTGCGGTCTCGGTCAGGGACCGGTCCGACAGGGCGCGGCGGAGAAAGCGGTAGCTGCCGCCCCGCGCCCCCTGGACCGCCAGCACAACGTTCTGCAGCACGGTCAGGTCGGGGGCGACCGCCGAGACCTGGAAGCTGCGGGCAAGCCCCGCGCGGGCGCGGGCGGCGACATCCTGGCCGGTCACGTCCTGCCCGTTCATCCGGACCTGCCCCGCATCGGGGGACAGGCTGCCGGCGATCAGCCCGATCAGGGTCGATTTGCCCGCCCCGTTGGGCCCGATCAGGGCGTGGATCTCGCCCGCGCGCAGGGTCAGCGAGACGCCGTCCGTGGCCTTCAGCGCGCCGAAGGCGATATGCAACTCGCGGACCTCCAGCACCGGTTCAGTCATGGGCCACCTCGCGGCCGGCCAGCGTGCCGATCAGCCCGCCACGGGCAAACAGCACGATACCCAGCAGGATCAGTCCGAGGAAGAATTGCCAATGCTCGCTGATGCCACCCAGCAGGTGTTCCAGAAGGATGTAAAGCGCTGCGCCCGCCACAGGTCCGAACAGCCGCCCGACCCCGCCCAGGATCACCAGCACCATGATCTCGCCCGAGGTGTGCCAGCTGAGCATCGAGGGCGAGACGAAGCGGTTGAGATCGGCGTAAAGCGCACCCGCCAGCGCCGTAACAGCGCCCGAGAGGACAAAGGCGGTGAGTTTCAGCGAATAGGGACGGATGCCCAGGGCAGCCACCCGCGCGGGCGCCTGCCGAGCCCCGGCCAGTGCCAGCCCGAAGGGCGAGGCGCCCAGCCGATGGGCCAGCAGAAGCGCCAGCAGAAGCACCGCGTAGGCGAGGGCGAAGAATTGCAGCGGGTCCAGCGTGTTCAGCCCCGGAAAGCCGTTGCGCACGTAGATCGCGATCCCGTCCTCGCCGCCGTAGGCGGGCCAGGAGATCGCGAAGTAATACAGCATCTGGCCGAAGGCGAGCGTGATCATGATGAAATAGACCCCGCTGGTGCGTAGTGACAGCGCCCCGATGGCCAGCGCCCCCAACGCCCCCGCGATCACCGCGCCCAGCCAGATCAGCGGCATCGACTTGGTGCCGGCAAGCTCGATAGGCCATGTCATCAGCGGCTCATAGGCCTGCACCGGGGCGGCCAGCACCGCCATCATGTAGCCGCCGATGCCGAAGAACGCCGCGTGGCCCAGCGAGACCATGCCGCCCAGACCCAGCGCGATGTTCAGCCCCACACCGGCCAGGGCGAGGATCGCAACCTTGGTGGCCAGCGTGACGATGAACGGTTCGTCCATCGCCTGCGCCGTGAGCGGTACCGCCAGCAGCAGAAGGATGATGACGAGGTTGATCAGGGGTTCGCGCCGCATCTTACACCCGCCCGTACAGGCCGCCGGGGCGGATCACCAGGATCGCCGCCATCAGGATGTAGATCAGCATCGAGGCCAGCGCCGCGCCGATGGACGTGGCCTCGGACGGGGGCAGAAAGGTGCCGAAGGCCGCGGGCAGCAGGAACCGGCCCAGCGTGTCGGTCAGCCCCACCAGGATCGCGCCCACCAGCGCCCCCTTGATCGACCCGATCCCGCCGATCACGATCACCACGAAGGCGAGGATCAGCACGGGTTCGCCCATGCCGACCTGTACCGATTGCAGCGCGCCGACCAGCGCCCCGGCCAGTCCCGCCAGCGCCGCGCCAAGGGCGAAAACGATGGTGTAGAGCCGCGAGATATCGACGCCGAGGGCGGCGATCATCTCGCGATCCGCCTCGCCCGCGCGGATGCGAACGCCCAGCCGGGTTGCCCCGATCAGCCAGAACAGGCCCGCCGCCACCGCCAGCCCGATGCCGATCAGCACAAGGCGGTACAGCGGATACTCGATCCCCCCGGGCAGGGTGATCGGCCCGGCCAGCGCGGCGGGAATGTCGAGATACAGCGGAAAAGAGCCGAACAGCCAGCGCGTGCCCTCGGAAAACACCAGGATCAGGGCGAAGGTGGCCAGTACCTGGTCCAGGTGGTCGCGCGCGTACAGCCGGCGGATCACCGTCAGTTCCACGATGGCACCCGCGGCGGCGGCGGCGGCCAGGCTGGCCGCGAGGCCAAGCCAGAAACTGCCCGTGGCTGCCGCAACGCCTGCGCAGGCAAAGGCGCCGACCATGTAAAGCGACCCGTGCGCGAGGTTGATCAGTCCCATCACGCCGAATACCAGCGTCAGCCCCGCCGCCATCAGGAACAGCATGACGCCGTATTGCAGGCCGTTCAGGGCCTGCTCGATCAAGAGCATCGCGGACAAGGGGGGACTCCTTGGAGGCGCGGGCGGGTCAGGGCCGCCCGCGCGGGGGGCTTACATCTTGCACTCGCCCTCATAGGCGTTGCCGCGATCCTCCATCGCGGTGCCCACGATGCGGTTGGTCAGGATGTCGCCGTCGCGGACCACTTCGCGCACGTAGAGATCCTGCACCGGGTGGTTGCTGGGGCCGAAGGCGAACTTGCCGCGGACCGAATCGAAATCGGCCTCTTTCAGCGCGGCGCGGAAGGCGTCGGCATCCGCGACGCTGGCCTTGGCCATGGCCGAGAGCAGCAGGTTCGCCGTGTCATAGCCGTAAGAGGCATAGACCGATGGCAGGCGGCCATATTCGGCGCTGAACGTCTCGACAAAGGTGGCGTTGGCGGCGTTGTCCAGGTCGGGCGACCAGTTGGCCCCGTTCAGTACGCCGAGAGCGGAATCGCCCATCGCCTGGATGATCGATTGGTCAAAGGAAAACGCCGGGCCGATCAGCGGCAGGCCGACGCCGGAATCGGCATATTGCTTGACGAAGGAAATCCCCATGCCGCCGGGCAGGAAGATGAACACGCCATCGGCGCCAGAGGCGCGGATCTGGGCGATCTCGCCCGCGTAATCGGTCTGGCCCAGCTTGGTATAGACCTCGCCCACGACCTCGCCCTCGTAGAACCGTTTGAACCCGGTAAGAGAGTCCTTACCCGCCGGGTAGTTCGGCGCCATGATGAAGGCCTTGGTGATGCCGGCGGTGGCGGCATAGGCGCCCGCAGCCTCGTGCAAATTGTCGTTCTGGTAGCTGACCGAGAAATAATTGGGGTTGCACCCCTTGCCCGCCAGCGCCGAGGGCGCGGCGTTGGTGGAGAGGTAGAACTTGCCCTGGGCGGTTGCCGCCGGCACCACGGCCATGGCCAGGTTGGACCACACGATGCCGGTCAGCACATCGACCTTGTCGGACTGGATCATCTTGTCGGCCAGTTGCACCGCGATATCCGGCTTGCGCTGGTCGTCCTCGATCACGACCTCCAGGTCGGGGTTGTTCGCCTGCTTGACCGCCAGCATGAACCCGTCGCGGGTGTCGAGCCCGAGGCTCGCGCCGCCGCCCGACAGGGTGGTGATCATGCCGACCTTGACCGGTTCGGCCAGGGCGGCCCCGGCTGTGACAAGCGCCGCGGCGGCGGCCAGAAGGGTTTTCGTCGCGTTCATCTCTACACTCCCCAGATGCGTTGTTCTTGCCGCCCGGCCGGGCGGATTGCCAGCGGCATGCTATGCCGCGCATGCGGCGGGTCGCAAGCGGGGAGTGTTGCGGGACGTAGATTGCCAGAAGGGTGACGTTTGGCGGGATGAGCCGCGCCTACCACCCGCCTTGGTCCGGGCGACCAGCCCGGGCCGCGCCCGACCCTCCCCACGGGAGGGCGCATTGCAGCGTTGCAAATCGCGACAAGCAGAGGAAGGCTTGCAACATAAAGCAAGCAGATCAGGCCGGACAAAGCGCCCTCCCAAGGTCGGACGCGGCCCTTCTCAAGTCGATCGAATGGGCGACTAGTCCCCATCCCACCGGCCCAATGCCGCCTCGTCCGCATCCTTCGCGGCGACCCAGTCCTCGGCGCCCTCGCGGTATTCCTTCTTCCAGAAGGGCGCGCGGGATTTCAGGTAGTCCATCAGGAATTCCGCCGCGGCAAAGGCGTCGGCGCGGTGGCGGGCGGCGGTGGCGACCATCATGATCGCCTCGCCCGGCACCATGGGGCCGTGGCGGTGGATCACAAGGCAATCGGCAAGCGCCCAGCGGTCCATCGCCTGGCCTGCGATCTTTTCCAGCGCGCGTTCGGTCATGCCGGGGTAATGCTCGATCTCCATCCGTGTCAGGCTGTCGTCGCCGCGCACCACGCCGGTAAAGGTCACGATGGCCCCGGCCTGGGTATGCCCCTCGGCAAAGGCCCCGGCCTCGGCGCCGAAATCGAAGGGGGCGGCTTGCACGCGGATGTCCATGGGCTCAGCCCCCGGTCATCGGCGGGAAGAACGCCACCTCGCGCGCGCCCGCCAGCGGGGCGTCGAAATCGGTCAGGTCCTGGTCCACGGCAACGCGCAGGGCCGAGAGGTCGGAAAACGCCAGCGCATAGCGCTCTTCGCGGGCCTTCAGTTCCTCGACCAGGTCGGCCACGGTCGCGGCCTGCGTCTCGATCCGCTCTTTCGGCAGGCCGATGCGTTCGCGCACCCAGGCGAAGTAGAGCACATCGATCATGTCGCCTTCTCCTCGCGCAGGAAGGGCCAGGCCTTGATGAAGTAATCCGCCCCGGTGATCAGCGTCAGCACCGCCGCGACGGCCAACAGCCCACTGCCCAGCATCGCCACGGCCCCCGAGGCCACCAGGCCCTGGGCCAGCAGCACGGTCAGGGCCACCATCTGGACGGTGGTCTTCCACTTGGCCAGTTTCGTCACCTTCAGCTTGCCCGCATCGGCGCCCAGGAATTCCCGCAGACCCGAAACGAACACCTCGCGGAACACGATCACCCCGGCGGACACGGCCAGCACCGGGTTGAACCCGATCTGCGCGACCACCGCGACCAGCGCGATCAGCACCATGGCCTTGTCCGCGATCGGGTCCACCATCGCGCCGAACCGGCTGGTCTGGTTGAACTTGCGCGCGATATATCCGTCCACCCAGTCGGTGGCCGAGGCACCGACGAACACCGCCAGCGCCACCGCATGGGCCGTGGTCCCGTCCCAGATGACGTAGATCAGCGGGAACAGCAGCGCCAGGATCAGGCGCGCGACCGACAGGATATTGGGGATCGTCCATCTCATGGGGGCGTCATAGCGCGTCAGCCGCGCTCATGGAAGAAGCCGTAGATGGTTTCGGCCAGGCTGTCGGAAATGCCGTCCACGGCCTTCAGATCCGCCAGCCCCGCGCGGGATACCGCCTTGGCGCTGCCGAAATGGGTCAGCAGGGCGCGTTTGCGGGTGGCGCCGACGCCGGGGATCTCGTCCAGCGGCGTGGCGCCGACCGCCTTGGCCCGTTTCGCGCGGTGGGTGCCGATGGCAAAGCGGTGCGCCTCGTCCCGCAGGCGCTGGATGAAATAAAGCACGGGATCGGTGTGGCGCAGGGCAAAGGGGCGCTGACCGGGGCGGTGAAATTCCTCTTTCCCGGCATCGCGGTCGATGCCCTTGGCCACGCCGACGATGGGGATGTCCGTAACCCCCAGATCGCCCATGATCTGCGCCACGGCCCCAACCTGCCCCGCGCCGCCGTCGATCAGCAGCAGGTCCGGCCATGTGTCGCCCTGGCGGTCCGGGTCTTCTTTCAGCAGGCGCTTGAACCGGCGGGTCAGCACCTCTTTCATCATGCCGAAATCGTCGCCCGGCGTCAGGTCGTCGCCGCGGATGTTGAACTTGCGGTACTGGCTTTTGACGAACCCCTCTGGCCCCGCCACCACCATGGCGCCGACAGCGTTGGTGCCCTGGATGTGGGAGTTGTCGTAGATTTCCACCCGGTTCGGCGGGGCCTCCAGCCCAAAGGCTTCGGCCAGCCCTTTCAGCAATTTGCCCTGCGCCGCACTCTCGGCCATCTTGCGGCCCAGGCTTTCCTTGGCGTTGCGCAGGGCGCCTGCCACCAGCTCCGTCTTTTCGCCGCGCTGGGGAAAGGCGATCTCCACCTTGCGGCCCGCGCGTTCGGACAGGGCGGCTGCCATCAGTTCCCGATCCTCGATGTCGTGGGAGGTCAGGATCAGGCGGGGCGGCTCCTTGTTCTCGTAGAACTGGCCAAGAAAGCCCTGCAGCACCTCCTCGGGCCCCGCACCGGCCCCTGTGCGCGGGTAGTAGTCCCGGTTGCCCCAGTTCTGGTTGGCGCGGATGAAGAAGACCTGCACGCAGGCCTGCCCGCCCTCCATGTGCAGGGCCACGATATCGGCCTCGGCCACGCCGCGCGGGTTGATGCCCTGCACCGATTGCACTTGGGTCAGCGCCCGGATGCGGTCGCGCAGGGCGGCGGCACGTTCGAATTCCAGCGCCTCCGATGCGGCCTCCATCTCGGCGGCCAGCGCCTCTTGCACGCCGGTGGACTTGCCTTGCAGGAAGCGTTCGGCATCGCGCACAGCGGCGGCATAATCCGCCGCGCTGATCTTGCCCACGCAGGGGCCGCTGCACCGCTTTATCTGGTACAGCAGGCAGGGCCGCGTGCGGCTGTCGAACATGGAATCCGAGCAGTTGCGCAGCAGGAATACCTTTTGCAACTGGTTCAGCGTCCGGTTCACCGCGCCCGCGCTGGCAAACGGGCCGAAATAGGCGCCCTTGCGGGTCTTGGCGCCGCGATGCTTGGTGATCTGGGGAAAGGCGT
The DNA here is from genome assembly GCF_004343505.1 of Rhodovulum bhavnagarense. Classification (GTDB taxonomy): domain Bacteria; phylum Pseudomonadota; class Alphaproteobacteria; order Rhodobacterales; family Rhodobacteraceae; genus Rhodovulum; species Rhodovulum bhavnagarense. The sequence continues at coordinate 100,967 of NZ_SLXU01000001.1, forward strand.
GGTCCCTGGTGATCAGGATGTTCGGAAAGCTTTTGTCGTCGCGCAGCAGCACGTTGTAGCGCGGCTTGAGTTGCTTGATGAGGTTCTGTTCCAGAAGCAGCGCCTCGGTTTCCGTGCGCGTGGTCAGGAACATCATCGAGGCGGTTTCGGAAATCATCCGCGCGATACGGGGGGAATGCCCCGAGGGCTTGGCGTAATTCGCGACCCGCTTCTTCAGGCTCTTGGCCTTGCCGACGTACAGAACCCGGCTTTCGGCATCCAGCATCCGGTACACGCCGGGCGAGTTGTCCAGCGTCGCCAGATAGGACTGGATACAGGCATGGCCAGTGGGATGCTCGGCGGTATTGTCGGCGGGGGGCTGGGTCATCGCGCGCAGGTCATGATTCCGCCGCGGGCTGCATCACATGCGACGGATGGGCAAGCGGAAACCTGTCCACGAATTCTGTGGATAAGTCTGACGATAACTTGGGGGAGCAGGGAATTTTTCATTTGATCCTGACGTGTTCCTTGCTTTGCCTAAAATTTAGGCCATCATGTAAGTAGCTGTTTTGGATTGATAAAAAAATAGTGGTAGTCAACTGTCTGAAATTTCTAAAGAATGGCTGAAGGTTTTGTGACTGACTTGTCCTTGGTGGAAAACTTGCGGCACCTGATCGACGCGGGCCTATTCCACACCCAGGACATCGGGGGTCTGCCAGCCCAGGTGCTGGCCCCCGTCCACGCTGATCATCTGCCCTGTGACGGCGGGGGCAGCCAGCAGGTAATCCAGCGCTGCGCAGATATCCTCTGCATGCGCGCCACGGCCCAGAACGGTCGCCGCGCGCTGGCGGGTGAAATGATCCTCGGACTGTCGGCCGCCGCGCAAGGTGGGGCCCGGCCCGATCGCATTGACCCGGATGCCCGGTGCCAGTGCCTGGGCCGCGGTCCGGGTAAAGGCCCATAACCCCATCTTGGCGATGGTATAGGTCATGAATTCGGGTGTGGGTTTGAGAACCCGCTGATCGATCATGTTCACCACCAGCCCGGTTGCGCGCGGTTCGCCGTTTTCGTCGGCTTCAGCGCCGGGCGCCTGGGCGGCGAAGGCTTGCGTCAGCACGAAAGGCGCGCGCAGGTTGGACCCGATATGCCGGTGCCAGCTATCGCGGGTGGCGCTATGGATCGTGTCATATTCGAAGATCGAGGCATTGTTGACCAGCACCGTCAACGGCCCGCCAAGGGCTGCGGCCGCGCGCGGGACCAGGTCAGCGGCCTGTTCCTCGTCCAGCAAGTCGGCGCCAAGCGCCACGGCCTGCCTGCCCATTGCCCGCAACTCGGCTACCACCTTGTCGGCATCCGTGGTGCCGCTGGCATAGTGAACAGCCACGTCGATCCCCTGTTTGCCCAGGTGCAGCGCCATCGCGCGGCCCAGTCTCCGCGCCCCCCCGGTGACCAATGCGCGTTTCGTCATGTCAGAAGAACCCCCAGATAGCCCGCATATCCCGCAAGAAAGGCCGCGCCCCAGGCCCTGTTCAAAGGCCAGCGGAAAAAGACGAAGGGCGCCAGCAGCGCCGAGGCTGCAAGCATCACCCACAGATCGAGGCGCAGTATTTCGGGCGGAACCGGGATGTCGCCCACCACGCCGGCAATGCCGATGATGGCAAGCAGGTTGAACATGTTCGACCCGATCACGTTACCTAGCACGACATCCGCCTGCCGGCGCAGCGCGGCCATGACCGTGGTCGCCAGTTCCGGCAGTGAGGTGCCCACCGCGACCAGCGTCAGGCCGATCACGGTTTGCGAAATGCCGATCTCCGTGGCGATGTCGACCGCGCCATCGACGAGCAGATCGGCGCCCAGCGGCAGGCCCATCAGGCCAAGGGCGATGAACATTGCGATCTTGAACCAAGACAGGGTCGGGTCCACGCCCTCCAGCTCGGTCAGCGGGTCTTCTTCCGGGGCGAGCGTGTCGGCCTCGGCATTGTCACGCCGGTGTTTGCGCGCGGACAGGAAAGCGTCGAAAAGGATCAGGCAAAGGGCGAATAACAGCACCAGGCCATGCATCCAGGTCACGGGGCCGAGCAGGCAGACCATCAGAAACAGCAGGCTGGCCCCGATCATCATCAAGAAGGTACGCCGCGTGTCGCTGTCGCGGGTGTCCAGCCCCACGATCAGTGCCGGCAGGCCCAGCACCAGCAGCACGTTCGCCGTGTTGGAGCCCACCACGTTGCCCATCGCGATGCCCGGCGCGTTATCCAGCACCGCCTTGATCGCGATCAGCAATTCAGGCGCCGAGGTGCCGAAGGCCACGATGGTCAGGCTGACGATCAGCGCGGGTACGCCTAGCCGCAGCGACAGGTTCACCGCGCCTTTCACCAGGCTGTCACCGGCAAACAGCAGCAGGGAAAGGCCCAGCGCGACATAAAGGAGGTCCATCGCCATGAGCGATCAGCCCTTTTCGCAGGGGCACCGCCCCCGGCCGATGCGATGGCGCCCGCAATTGGGGCATTTTTCGGGGCGGCGGCGGTGCAGGGAAAGCGGGGGAGTGCCCGGCCGGGGTAGGCGCAGCCGTCCGAACATGGCCAGCACGGCCATGCCGATCAGGAAGACTGTGACGATCTTTATGATCATGACCTAAAGCCCGTAGCGCGCCCAGAGCGCGCGTGTTTCCAACTCGTCGGCAAGGGTCGCAACCGCCTGTCCGCCAAGTCGGGACAAAAGACCCTTGCGCGGGGCATGCAGTGAAAACCGGGTCTTGTCGCCAAAACGCGTTTTCATTGTCGGCACGAGGTGCCCGATACCATCGGCCAGCCCCAGATCGACGGCCTGCTGGCCGGTCCAGACATCGCCGGTGAACAGATCGGCATCCTGTTTCAGCTTTGCCCCGCGCCGGGCGCGGACATGGGCCTTGAACGTCTCGTGGATCGGCGTCTGAAGCGCCATCAGCCGTTCCACATCCTCGGGTTTCTCAGGCTGGAACGGATCCATGAAGCTCTTGCTTTCGCCGGCAGTATGCACGCGCCGCTCCACCCCCTGGCGGGTCAGCAACTCGTGGAAGCCGAAGCTGGCATAGATCACCCCGATCGAGCCGACCAGAGAGGCGGCGTCGGCATAGATCTCATCCGCCGCGCAAGCCAGCCAGTAGCCGCCCGAGGCCGCCACATCCTCGACGAAGGCGATCACGGGGGTTTCGGTTTCCTCTGACAGCCGGCGGATGCGGGCGGCGATCAGGGCGCTTTGCACCGGCGAGCCGCCCGGAGAGTTGAGCTGCAGCGCGACCGCGTCGGGCCTGGCCTTGCGAAAGGCCCGCTCGATGATCGGGGCCAGGGCCGCATCCGACAGGCCCGAGCCCGCCCGGGGATTGGCCACAATGGTTCCGGCCAGGCGAAGCACCGCCACATGCGGATCGGGTTTGACGAAAGGAAGCCAGCGTTTCATGGCAACGCATGTAGAGTGCCGGGCGCAGGCGAACAAGGCGGGCCGTGAAATGGCCGCGCCCTGTTGCGCCGCTGCCCTCAGGTCCGCCGCAGGTCCAGCGTGTAGGGGAAGGCCCGATTGACCCCGCGCCAGCCGGGCGTGGTGGCGCCGGCGCTGTGCCCGCCGGTCTCGAACCGGGCCAGGCGGCGGCCTTCGGCCTCCAGCGCGTTGATCGGGCGGGTTTCGTGGGCGCGGCCGCCCGGATGGGCGACATGGTAGGTGCAGCCGCCCTGCGACCGTCCCGCATGGCGGTCATACAGGTCGAAGACCAGCGGCCCATGGGCGGGGATCGTGGGGTGCATCGCCGACCAGGGCTGCCAAGCGCGGTAGCGGATGCCGGCGATGTGGCTGCCATCGGCCTGGGCCTGCAGCGGCACCGCCAGCCCGTTGCAGGTCAGGGTGAACCGGTCGGGGTCATGGCCGGTCAGTTTCACCTGCACCCGCTCTACCGAGCTGTCGACATAGCGCGCGGTCCCGCCCGCGCCGGCCTCTTCGCCCAGGGTCAGCCAGGGCTCGATCGCGTTGCGCAATTCGATATCGACGCCCGCGACCCGGGTCCGACCGACGATGGGGAAGCGGAATTCGCGCTGGGCCTGGAACCAGTCGGGCGCGAAGGCAAAGCCGTGGGCGCGCGAAAGATCCTCCAGCACCTGGCCGAAATCGGCCCAGACCGGGTCGGGCAACAGGAACCTGTCGTGCAGATCCGTGCCCCAGTCGCGCATCTCGCCGCGCCAGGGCGTGTCCCAGAACCACGCGATCAGCCCGCGCAGCACCAGCGCCTGCGCCAGGCTCATCTGCCAGTGGGGCGGCATCTCGAAGCCGCGGAATTCCACCAGTCCCAGCCGGCCGGTCGGGCCGTCGGGCGAAAACAGCTTGTCGATGCAGATTTCGGACCTGTGGGTGTTCCCGGTCATGTCGGTCAGAAGGTGCCGGAACAGCCGGTCCACCAGCCAGGGCGCGGCATGGCCCTGTCCGGCCAGCCGGTCCAGTTCCGACATCGCGATCTCCATCTCGTAGATCGCCTCTGGCCGGCCCTCGTCAAATCGCGGCGCCTGGCTGGTCGGGCCGATGAAGGTGCCCGAGAACAGGTAGGACAGCGAGGGATGCGCCTGCCAGTAGCGGATGATCGAGGCCAGCAGATCGGGGCGGCGCAGGAACGGGCTGTCAGACGGCGTCGCGCCGCCCACCACGATATGGTTGCCCCCGCCCGAGCCCACGATGCGCCCGTCCACCATGAAGCTGACGCTGTCCAGCCCGCATTGGCGGGCCTCCTCGTACAGGGCGGCGGTGATTTCTCGCAACGCGTCCCAGCCGTGGGCGGGGTGGATGTTGACCTCGATCACGCCGGGATCGGGGGTCACGCGGATCACGTTCACCCGCGGATCGCGCGGCGGCTCATACCCCTCGTTGCGGATCGGCAGGCCCAGTTCGGTCGCGGTTTCCTGCACCGCGTCCAGCAGGTCGAGATATTCCTCGACCGACCCGGTCGGCGGGTAGAACACATGCAGGATGCCGTCGCGCGGTTCCACCGTCAGGGCGGTGCGGATCGGCGTGCCCGGTTCCCAGACCTTCGCGCCGTCCGTCAGCCAGTCGCCGGACGGACCCGGCTTGTGCAACGCGGTGTCCGCGTCCCTCCGGTCGGCGGGCGCAGGCGCGGCGTCGCTGGCCGACTGGCGCACGGTCTGGGGCCGCAGGCTGCCCGCATCGGCCATCGGGTCGCGCTGGAAGGGGCGGGGGGCCTCGTCGCCGATCCAGTTGAGCGAGGCCAGCGGCAGCCGGAATCCCACCGGGCTGTCGCCGGGGATGGAAAACAGCCGCCCGCGCCGGGTTTCCCATTTCTCGGACGCCCAGCGATAGCGCCGGCCATCGCCCACGGCCTGCGCCTGGGCCAGTTGCAGCGGCAGCACATAGCCCGAGGGCGTGGTGAACCCGGTCGAGAACACGCGCGCCAGCCGGGCGCGTTCCTGCGGGTCGTCCAGCTTGCTGTCCTCGGGGGTGACATTGGCGGGCAACAGGGTTTCGCGGCCCAGGAATTCCATCGGGTCCTCGTAGACCGGCTGGGCGAATTCCGATGGCAGCCCCAGCTTTCCGGCCAGCGTCGCGCCAAAGGCCCGCGCGGCCTCGGCATCGGCGCCTTTCGCGCCCTCGGGGGCGATCAGGTCGGGTTCGGACCACAGCGGCGCCCCATCGCCGCGCCAGATCAGGGAATAGGCCCAGCGCGGCAATTGCTCGCCCGGGTACCACTTGCCCTGCCCGTGGTGCAGCACGCCATGGGGCGCAAACCGGGCCTGCAGGCGGCGGATCAGCGCGTCGGCCTTGTCGCGCTTGGTGGGGCCCACGGCCTCGACCGTCCATTCGCCGGCATCGCGGTCGGTGGCGGACACGAAGGTCGGCTCGCCGCCCATGGTCAGGCGCACGTCGCGGTCGGCCAGCGCCTTGTCAACGGCCTGGCCCGCGCGGTCGATTTCCGCCCATTGGGCGGGGGTCAGCGGGCGGGTGATGCGCGGCGGCTCTTTCAGGCGCATCACCTGCATGTCAAAGCCGAACGTGACCTCCGCCGGTTCATGCGCGCCGGTGATCGGTGCGGCGCTGCCCGGTTCCGGCGTGCAGGCCAGCGGGATATGCCCCTCGCCCGCGAACAGGCCCGAGGTCGGGTCCAGCCCGACCCAGCCCGCGCCGGGCAGGTAGACCTCGGTCCAGGCGTGCAGGTCGGTGAAATCGGCCTCGGGGCCAGAGGGGCCATCCACGGCCTTCTGGTCGGCGGCCAGCTGGATCAGGTAGCCGGACACGAACCGCGCGGCATAGCCGAATTCGCGCAGCATCGCCGCCAGCAGCCAGCCGGAGTCGCGGCATGACCCCAGCGCACGCTGGATGGTTTCGGTCGGCGTCTGCACGCCCGGTTCCATCCGCACCGTGTAGGCGATGGCCTGCTGCACATACTGGTTCAGCGCGACCATCCAGTCATTGGTGGACCCGGCCGGCTGCGGTGCCGCGGCGACGAAGGCGCGGAAGGTCTCGCTGTCGTCGATGCGCTTCAGATACGGGATCAGATCGTGGGCCAGCCCCGCATCGTAGGCAAAGGGCACCTCTTCGCAGCCCTCTTCGAGGAAGAAGTCGAACGGGTTGATCGCCACCATGTCGGCGACGACATCGACCGTGACCTCCAGCTTCTGCACCCGCTCGGGAAAGACCAGCCGCGCCTGCCAGTTGGCAAAGGCATCCTGTTGCCAGTTCATGAAATGCCCCGGCGGGTCGATCCTCAGGCTGTAGCTGCGGACTGGCGTGCGCGCATGCGGCGCGGGGCGCAGGCGCACGACATGGGGGGCAAGACCGACTGGGCGGTCATAGGCATAGGTTGTGCGATGGGTGAGGGCGATGGTGATGCTCATCGGTTCAAAGCCTGCCGATTCCTTGTGCAACCGGCGCAGGATCGCGCCAGTTGTGTTCAATCTATTCAGATCGCGGGCGAAAACGGCAGCGCCGATTGCGCGTATCTCGGGCTGGCGGCAGTCTGATAAGGCCCAAGAGGTGAAATAATGTTCGACGAAATGTACGATGGCGCGAAAACGCGCAGAGAATACAAGATCATCGAGGAATGGGTCGCGCGCCAGGGGATCGAGGCGCTGTTGACCAAGCGCGACGAGGCGGAATCCCTGTTCCGCCGCATCGGGATTACCTTTGCCGTTTATGGCGAGGGCGGCGATCCCGACAGGCTTATCCCCTTTGACATGGTGCCGCGGATCTTTGGCGCCTCGGAATGGGAGAGGATCGAGCGGGGTTCGATCCAGCGGGCCGATGCGCTGAACGCCTTCCTGCGCGACATCTACAGCGACCGCGAGATCATCAAGGCGGGCAAGGTGCCCGAGGCGATGATCACCGGCAACGAGGCCTATGAGCCGGTGGTCGCGGGCTATTGTCCGCCGCTGGGCATCTACTCCCATGTTGTGGGGGTCGATCTGGTGCGGGTCTCGGCCGACGAGATCTACGTGCTGGAGGACAATTGCCGCACGCCCTCGGGCATCTCCTACGTGCTGCAGAACCGCGAGGTGATGTCGCGGATGTTCCCCGAGCTGTTCCAGAGCAACATGATCCGTCCCGTCGACGGCTATGGCGACATGCTGGCCGAGGCGATGCAGGCAGTGGCCCCGCCCATGTGCGAGGGCGAGCCGACACTCGCCCTGCTGACGCCAGGTCACTACAACTCGGCCTATTTCGAGCATTCCTTTCTGGCCGACCAGATGGGGATCGAACTGGTCGAGGGGGGCGATCTGTTCGTCAAGGACAACCGGGTCTACATGCGCACCACCCAGGGGCCGGAACGGGTCGACGTGCTGTATCGCCGGATCGACGATGCCTTTCTCGACCCCAGGGCGTTCCGCCCCGACAGCATGCTGGGCGTGCCGGGCATCATCGACGCGATGAAGGCAGGCGGCGTGACCATCGTGAACGCCCCCGGCGCGGGCGTGGCCGATGATAAGGCGATCTATACATACGTGCCCGACATGATCCGGTTCTACCTGGGCGAAGAACCGATCCTGCCCAACGTGCCGACCTGGCGCTGTGCCGATGACGAGGATTACAAATACGTCATGGCGCACCTGCCGGAACTGGTGGTGAAAGAGGTGCATGGCTCGGGCGGGTACGGGATGCTGATCGGCCCGGCCGCGACGCAAGAGGAAATCGCCACCTACGCCAAGCGGATCGAGGCCGACCCCGACGGTTTCATCGCGCAGCCCACGCTGGCGCTCTCGACCGCGCCGGTGCTGACCGAACACGGGCTGGCGCCGCGGCATGTCGACCTGCGCCCCTTCGTGATCTCGGGCAAGACCACGCGGCTGATCCCCTCGGGGCTGACGCGGGTGGCCCTGCGCGAAGGGTCCCTGGTGGTCAATTCCAGCCAGGGCGGCGGCGTAAAGGATACCTGGGTTCTGAACGCGGAGGCTTCCGATGCTTAGCCGGACCGCCAACGGGCTGTTCTGGATGTCGCGCTATGTCGAGCGGATGGAAAACGTTGCCCGCCTGCTGGATGCGGGCCACAGGATGGAAAACCTGCCACAGCTTCAGGGGGCCAAATCCACCGAATGGCGGTCGATCGTGATCGCCTCGGGCTGTCGGACGACCTTTCCCCAGCCGTTGGAACAGGCCAGTCGGAACACCGTCCCGCACCATCTTGTGTTTGACGATGCCAATCCCTCGTCGATCCGCCAATGCGCTCGCGCCGCACGCGAGAATGCGCGCGCCATGCGCACCGCGCTGACCTCTGAGGTGTGGGATACGCTCAACCAGAGCTGGGCCGATCTTCGTCATCGCCGTCCCGAGGATACGCTGGGCGGGCGCGAGCTGACCGAGTTCCTGGATTGGGTTAAATCCCGTGGTGCACTGGTGCGCGGTCATATCGACGCGACGATTTTGCGTGACGAGGGATATGCCTTTATCGAGCTGGGCAAGTGGATCGAACGGGCCGATGCGACAGCGCGCATTCTCGATGTCAAATACCATGTCCTGCTGCCCAAAAGCAGCGATGTGGGCGGGGGCCTGGATTATCTGCAATGGCTCCAGGTTTTGCGCGCGGCCAATTCAGCGACCGCCTATCGCCATCTCTACCGCCGTACCATCGATCCCGAGGGGGTTGTCGACCTGTTGGTGCTGAATGCCCGCAGCCCGCGTTCGCTCGTGACCGGTGTGCAGGGGATTTGCGCGGCGCTTGTGGCGATCGGGGTCCATACCGGGGCACAGCGCGCCACCCATGCCCGCGCGGTGGCCCTGCGCGAGGATCTGCGCTCGACCGGGGTCGACGCGATCATCATGGCGGGGCTGCATGAATGGCTCACGGGCTTCATCTCGGAAATCAACGCCCTGGCGACAGAGCTCGGCGCGGCCTATGGCTTTGATGGGCACGAGGTGACGCCGGGCGAGTCGCTGCAATAGGCAAAGGTTGCGCCGACCCGCATTGCTTTCACTTGAACCGCGGTATTCTCCGGACATAGATGGAGCGTTCATCGCGGAGTCGGATCTGACCATGACCTATTGCCTTGCGCTGAAACTGACCGAGGGGCTGGTCTGCCTCTCCGACACGCGCACCAACGCGGGTGTCGACAATATCGCGAAATATCGCAAGACCTTCACCTGGTCGGTGCCCGGCGACCGCGCGATCGTGATGATGACCGCAGGCAACCTGGCGGTCACGCAGGCGGTGATGAGCCTCTTGCAGGAAAACATCGACCACCCCGAATCGGGAATCGAGACATTGTTCACCGCACCCTCGATGTTCCGCGTGGCCGAGATCGTGGGCGATGCGATGCGCGTTGTGCAAAACCGCTATGGGCCCGGACTGTCGGCAATGGGCGAAAGCGCGGTCAGTTCCATCATCCTTGCCGGTCAGCGCGCGGGTGGGAAGGGGCGGCTGTTCCACGTCTATTCAGCGGGCAATTTCATCGAGGCGACAGAGGATACGCCCTATTTCCAGATCGGCGAACACAAGTATGGCAAGCCGATCCTCGACCGGGTGATTACCCCCGAAACCCCGCTCGAAACCGGCATCACCGCCGCGTTGTTGTCGATGGATTCGACCCTGCGATCGAACCTGTCAGTGGGGATGCCGCTGGACCTGTCGGTGATCAAGGCCAGCGAGATCGGAATCGTGCATGAACGTCGCATCGAGGAAAACGATGCCAATTTCCTTCACCTGTCCGACAGCTGGTCTGCCGCCCTGCGCAGCGCCTTTGCCGATATGACCGGCATCCGGGTCTGAGCCTCGCCTCGCCCTACTGGGCGTTCGTCCGCTCGATATAGCTGCGCAGTTCCTCGGCGTCTTGACGCGCATCGCGCAACCCGTCCATCGCCGCGCGCAGTTCCGCCTCTGCCTGCTGTAATTGGCTGGTCAGTTCCTGTTCGCGTTCGTGCAGGTAGGAAAGCGCCTGGTCGCGGGCCTCTTCGGCCTCGTGCAGGGCATGGGCCATCTGGTCCAGTTCGCTCATGTCGGACTGGGTAACGCGCGCGACGCGGTGGATCAGCCAAGAGGCAAACCAGCCCAGCAGGAAGGCCACGAACAGGATCAGCGTAGTCACGATCACGAATTCAGTCCTGTCCATCGCTGGTCTCCTGTGTTTTGTCTGAATCCGCTTGGCTTGGCATGTCGGGCCGGGCTTCGGGGGGAGCGGCGTTGTCGTCCGGGTCCGCGTCATCACCGGCGGTTTTTGCGCCGGTTTCGGGCGTGTCGTCCGTTTCTGTGTCGCCTTCGTCGTGACGGGCCGGTTCGGGCGCGATCAGTCTGAATGCAATTCGCCGGTTGGCCTCGCGCCCATCTTCGGTATCGTTATCCGCGATCGGCTGGCTTTCGCCATAGCCCTTGGCTGTCAGGTTGGATGTCAACACCCGCCGCGCCATCAGCGCGTCCAGGACAGCCTCGGCGCGTTGTTGGCTGAGGGCCTCGTTCATTTCCTCGCGGCCTTGGCTGTCAGTATGGCCGCCAATTTCGATCCGCGCGTCCGGGCAGGTTCTCAGAACGTCCGCGATCTTGTCGACAACCCGCACCGCCGCACCCTCGATCCTGGTCGCACCGGGGGCAAAGTTGATCTTTTGCTCGGCAAGGATCGTTTCGATCTGGGCAACGCAAAGCTCGGGGGCGGGGGCGGTATCGGGGATGGTCTCGGGTTCGCGATAGGTGATGTCGATCTGGAAATGCTCGGTCTCGCCCAGGCGGTCGGTCAGGATGCGGGTTGCCCGCGCGGTGGCGTCCTCATCCTCGGTCAGGCCGCGCAACGTGATGCGGTCGCTCTGGACCAGGACTGATCCGTTGCGAAGCTGCGACAGCGCCTCGAGCCCGGTCAGAACGCGCAACGACCAGCCCTCGGGCAGGGCGGGGTCGATCCGCATCGCGGCATAGACCTGCTGCTGTCCGAAACGCGATCGCGCATAGCTTTCGGCGGCTTCGCGCAACAGGGCATCGGGCACGCGGCCGCGCAATTGAACCAAGCCCTCGGGGGACAGCGTGGCAACGAATTCGTTCGGCCCCCGATCGGCCTTTGCCCCCTGTTCGAGATCGGGCAACACCGCCCTGAGCGCGAAGACGTCCGGCAGGTCGGCCTCCAACGCGCCTGCGACGTGATCGAAAAGCCGCGGCTCGGTGCCCTCGGGGGCGATCAACGACACATCGGCATCCGAAAAGGTCAGCGTGCCGCCCCCCAGTTCACCCACCGCCGCGATGCCGCGGGCCACGGCCATTCCCCAGCCCGGCGCAGGCACGCCAAGCCCCAGGGTGCAACGGCCCGTGCCGGGCATTCCCGCCTTGTGCGCCGCATCGAGGATCAACTCGGCCGCCTCCTCGGTGTCGGCGGTGCAGGCATCGAACCGTGCGCCCTCGTCATCCATGCGGAAGCGCAGGGTAAAGGGCGTGATCACCGGTCGCGGCGCAGAGATGTCCAGAATGACCTCAAGCCCATCGGGCACGGCGCGGTGCAGGTCGCGCTCTATCCGCGCCTTTTGCGTGGCGCTGTCCGAGACCGCGATGACCGATACGCGGTCCTTGCTGACAGAGACCTTCGATCTCTCGAGCAGGTCCAGCGCCTTCATGCCGAAGCTCATCGCGTCCTGCCAGCCCTGGGGTATGTCGTGATTGGCGATTTGCAGCATCTCGGTCACGGGCAGATCGTCGGAAATCTTTTCCAGCTCTGCCACGATGGTTTCCCGCCCGATGCCGAGAGGCACGAGCCCGATCACGGATATCCCGGCCTCGTTGCGCAACAGCTCGATCGAGAAACGCGGTGCGTTCAACGGCTCCGAGGGGGGGACGTCGATTTCGTCAAGCACATGTGCGCTGTCCAGAACGCGCCCGGCCGCTGAAAGGGCGCGGAATCGTCCGGCTTCGTCCGGGGCGGTGCCAGAAAGGTGGACCTGTGTTCCATCCGCGCGGACCGTCGCCCAGGTAAGGCCATCCTCCAAAAGCGCGGTGCGCACCTCTTGCGCGGTGCGTTTTTCCAGCAAGCCGACAGAAAGAACCGACGTTGCGAGTGCCAGCGCGGCGGCAGCGATCAGTGTCGCGGCGGTCAGGATCCTGGGAAATGTGAGTGTCATGCGCCCTGTCCGGCGTTGCGGATCATCGGATGACCCTCCTTAGAGCGGTGGCTGGCCCGTTTCAATCAGGCAAGAATGGCAAGCCCGAAGAACAGGACCGGGATCAGCCCCGCATCCCGGTTGGCGCGGAACAGGCGCAGGCAGGTTTCGCCGTCATCGGGATCAAGCTGGGAAAGTTGCCAGTAGAGATGCCCGGCAAAGCCAGCAACGCCCAGCAGCCCCACGAACAGACCAGCGCCTGACCCATGCCCGACCAGCGCCGTCATAACCGCAAGGACCATCAGTGCAACCGATAGCAAAAGGAACTGGTGCAGCCGCAGGTCTGTCAACTCGCCAAACAACAGGGCGGTCGATTTGACCCCGATCAGGGTGTCGTCGTCCTTGTCCTGATGGGCGTAGATCGTGTCGTAAAAGATCGTCCAGGCAATGCCGGAAGCGTAAAGCAGCAGCGCCGGCCAACCCAGGCTTCCGGTATGCGCAACCCAAAGCAACAGCGCCCCCCAGTTGAACGCAAGCCCGAGGAAGACTTGCGGCCAATAGGTAAAACGCTTGGCGAACGGGTAAATCGCCACCAGCGCCAGTGACCCGACGCCCATCGCGATCGCGTTGGCGTTGAAGGTCAGCAGGATGCCGAGGGCCACCAGCGACTGGATAACCAGCCATGCGATTGCGCCCCGCACACTCACCTGACCCGAGGGAATCGGACGTGACCGGGTGCGCGCGACCTTGGCATCGAACTCGCGGTCGGTGATGTCGTTCCAGGTACAGCCTGCCCCCCGCATCAGGAAGGCCCCCGCGGCGGTACCCACGATCAACCACAGGTCCAGCCAGAGAAACCCGCTGCTGGCCGCGGCCAGCGTGATCGACCACCAGCAGGGCAACAGCAACAGCCATGTTCCGATCGGCCGGTCGGCACGGGAAAGCCGCAGGTAGGGGCGTGCCCAGGCGGGCGCGTCGCGGTCTACCCAGTTGCCTTCGTATGCGTCGAAGACCTGGCCTTGCGGCTCTGGTGTTTCGCCGTTCGCAGGCATAAAACTGACCCCCATGAGCGATGTTCGTTTTACAAAAGTCCGGCTCTATGTAGAGCAGCCCTTGGGGGAGGGGCAATCCGTTCATCTCGCGCGCGAACAGGCGCATTATCTCTTTTCCGTGATGCGGCTTGTGCCGGACGATACGCTGTTGCTGTTCGATGGGCTTAGCGGCGAGTGGCTGGCCAGGGTGGCAGAGGCCGGTAAACGGAGCGGAACCTTGATCTGTGTCTCGCGGACCCGCCCGCTCCGACCGCCGCCCGATCTTTGGCTCTTTTTCGCGCCCATCAAAAAGGCGCGTACCGATTTCATCGTGGAAAAGGCCGCCGAACTGGGCGCGGCACGCATCTGCCCGGTTCAGACCGATTTCACCAATGCCGAGCGCATCCGCCGTGACCGTTTGCAGGCTCATGCGGTCGAGGCGGCGGAACAATGCGGCGGCACCTACGTGCCCGAAGTCGACGACCTGCGACGGCTCGACGATGTGCTGGTCCGCTGGCCCGAAGGGCGACAGTTGATGTTCTGTGACGAGACACTGGCGGGCGCGGGCCAAGGTCTGGGCGAGGCACCCGAGGGGGCGCCCTGGGCGATCCTGATCGGCCCCGAGGGCGGGTTTTCCCCGACTGAAAGGGCACGGCTGCGCGGGTTGCCCTTTGCTCATCCGGTCAGCCTCGGGCCGCGCGTTTTGCGGGCGGATACCGCAGCGGTGGCCGCGCTGACACTGTGGCAACTGGCATTGGGAGATTGGACATGAACCTGATCCGCCCCGAGGCGATGATGGCGATCATGCGGATGCGCGAATTGCTGGGTGCGCTGGCGATGGTAATCGTGGGGTTGTGGCTTTTCAGCGCCGGTGGCGCCTTTTTCAAGGCGCTGGGGGTCGGCGTGATCGGCGGAGCGGCCGCAATCGCCTGGGTCGGTTTGCAGCGCATGCGGTTCCGTACCCTCGATGACGGGCCGGGATTCGTGCGCCTCGACGAGGGGCAGGTGGCCTATTACGGACCGGACAAGGGTGGTTTCGTCGCCCTGAGCGAACTGAACGAAATCACGCTGGTCTTCGACGAGGCCGGCCATCGTTACTGGCGGCTGGTCCAGTCGCCCCGCGAAAGTGTGACGATCCCGGTCAATGCGCATGGGGCGGCCGCGCTTTACGACGTTTTTGTATCCCTGCCGGGCGCGCGTGCGGGGGCCTTCCTGACCGCGCTTGACCGCAGGCCGGGGGACGGGGCGATCACGCTATGGCGACGAGAGGCTCGCCTGGCCTTGACTTGATCGACCGCCCGGCGCACCTGTTGCCCCCGACGAGCAGGAACCAAGCGGAGGCCGCGGCCCATGTCCATTCCCCAATCCGGTGGCGGCCCGATCGAGGATCGCGCCCAACTGGCCGAGTATCTTGAGGCGGGTTGCAAGCCCAAGGATGATTGGCGCATCGGCACCGAGCACGAGAAATTCGGCTATGACAAGAAGACGTTGCAGCCTATCCCCTATGCGGGAGAACGGTCCGTGCTGGCAGTGCTGGAGGGGCTGCGCGTGCGCCATGGCTGGTCACCCGTCCTGGAGGGCGACCACCTGATCGGGCTGGAAAAGGACGGCGCCAATATCAGCCTTGAACCGGGTGGCCAGTTGGAACTGTCCGGCGCGCCGCTTGAGACGATTCACCAGACCTGCAACGAGGTGAACGAGCACCTGCGCGAGGTTAAGGATGTGGCCGACGAGATCGGCGTGGGTTTCATCGGGCTGGGGGCCGCGCCGATCTGGGAACACGAGGACATGCCGGTGATGCCGAAAGGGCGCTATCGGCTGATGACCGATTACATGGACCGGGTCGGCACCATGGGCAAGACGATGATGTACCGCACCTGCACGGTGCAGGTGAATCTCGACTTCTCGTCCGAGGCGGACATGGTGAAAAAGCTGCGGGTGGCGCTGGCGCTGCAACCCGTGGCAACCGCGCTGTTCGCCAACTCGCCCTTTTTGGAAGGAAAGCCTAACGGCCACAAATCCTGGCGAAGCCGCGTTTGGCGCGACCTGGACCCGGCGCGCACGGGCATGTTGCCCTTCGTCTTCGAGGACGGGTTCGGCTTCGAGCGGTGGGTGGATTACGCGCTCGATGTGCCGATGTATTTCGTCTACCGGGACGGCAGGTATATCGACGCGCTGGGCCAGTCTTTCCGCGATTTCATGGCCGGGAAACTGCCCGCGCTGCCGGGCGAGACGCCGACACTGTCGGACTGGGCCGACCACCTGACCACCATCTTCCCCGAGGCGCGGATCAAGAAATTCATCGAGATGCGCGGCGCTGATGGCGGGCCGTGGCGGCGGTTGTGCGCGTTGCCGGCCTTCTGGGTGGGGTTGACCTATGACCAGGACGCGCTGGATGCGGCCTGGGATCTGGTCAAGGGCTGGGATGCCGAAACCCGCGAGCAATGGCGCGTTGCCGCCTCGCGCGACGGTTTGCAGGCCAATGTGGATGGGCGGTCGATGCTGTCGCTGGCCGCCGAGGTGGTTTTGATCGCGCGGTCCGGTTTGCGCGCACGGGCGCGTCCCGGCCTGGGCGGCATGGTGCAGGACGAGCGCCATTTCCTTCACGCGCTGGAGGATTCGATCGAGACCGGCAAGGCCCCCGCTGACGAGTTGCTGGAACAGTACCACGGCGCGTGGGGGGGCGACCTCAGCCGGATCTACGAAGAGTTCTGTTACTGAACCCGTTTTGCTTGACGCATGCAGGAAAAGGCGGCGGGCAGGGTGCTGCTCGCCGTGATGAACGATCTCCGGCCGTCAGCGGAACACGCGGGTTTCGTTGATCCAGTCTACCATCGCCACGTCGAGCCGGCGCAGGATTTCGACCGCCGTTTCGGGGTCGTTGCGATTGACCAGCGCATCCAACGCGATCTGGACGCCACGGTGCATTTGCTGGATGCCGTCGCGCGCCTCGCGATTGGCGGAAGGTTTCATCTCGCCTGTTCCTTTTTGCCGATTTTCGGTTCGGTCCCGGCGATGAGGCGTCGGATATTGCCGGCATGCCGGATATAGATGAGTACTGCCAGCACCATAGCCAGACCGGCCATCTGGCCATATCCCAGCACCATCGCCCAGACCGGGGTCAGCGCGGCGGCGACCAGCGCCGATAGCGACGAATACCGCAGTGCCAGCGCCACTGCCAGCCAGGTGCCACAGGCCGCCAGCCCAACGGGCCAGGCCAACGCCAATGCCGTGCCGAGAAAGGTCGCCACCCCCTTGCCGCCCCGAAATCCTAGGTAGACCGGAAAGAGGTGGCCTAGAAAGGCCGCCAAACCAGCCAGTTGCGCGGCATCGTCGCCCACCGCGGCACGGGCAATCAGAACCGCGAAACCGCCTTTGCCCGCGTCGAGGATCAGCGTCAGCAAGGCCGCCGGCTTGTTGCCTGTGCGCAGCACGTTGGTCGCCCCGATATTACCCGACCCGACCTTGCGCAGATCCCCCAGCCCGAAGGCCCGCGCCATCACGATGCCGAAAGGCACCGCACCGAGCAGGTAGGCCAGGATCGCCACAAGGCCGAGGATCAGCGGGGAGGTTTCGATCACGGGCATGGCTCAGCCTTTCTCGAAGACGGGTTTTCCAGCCACCCAGGTGCCCAGCACATGGCCTTGCATCCTTGCGCCGTCGAAGGGTGTGTTCTTGGATTTCGAACGCAGGCCAAAGCGGTCCAGCACGAAGGGTGCGTCGGGGTCGAACCAGACCAGATCGGCCGGTGCGCCCGGCGCCAGCCGCCCCGTCGCAAGCCCCAGCCGCCGCGACGGGTTCAGTGACAGTGCCCGCCACAGACGGGGCAGGGCGATCGCGCCAGCATGGTAAAGCCGCATCGCGGCGGGCAAGAGCGTTTCGAGTGCCACGGCCCCGCTGGCGGCCTCTTCGTAGGGCAGGCGTTTGGACTCTTCGTCTTGCGGCGTATGCATGGACGAGATCACGTCTATGAGGCCCGAGCCCACCGCCTCGACCATCGCGAGGCGATCATCCTCGGACCGCAGGGGCGGTTTTACCTTGAAAAAGGTGCGATAATCGCCGACGTCCAGCTCGTTCAGTGTCAGGTGATGGATCGACACACCCGCAGTCACGTCGCGCCCGTTCTGCTTGGCGCGTTCCAGCGCGGGCAGGGCGCGCGCCGTGGTGATCTGGTCTGCATGGTATTTCGCACCCGTCATTTCCACCAGTGCAAGATCGCGGTCAAGCGCCATGCGCTCGGCCATGGGCGCAACCGCTGGCAACCCGCGCAGCGAGGCGAACTTGCCCGAGGTGGTGCAGGCCCCCTTGGATAGGCCGGGGTCTTGGGGATGGGCGATCACCAGCGCGCCAAGGCTGCGCGCATAGGTCATCGCGCGGCTCAGAACCTTGGTGTTTTCCACCACCCTGTCGCCATCGGTAAAGGCCACGGCCCCCGCGTCCAGCAGGAATCCGATTTCCACCATCTCGCGCCCTTCGCGGCCCTTGGTCAGGGTGGCCATGGGCTTGATTCGGACCGGGCTGGCCTCGCGCCCGCGGCGAGTGACGAATTCCAGAACCTCGGGCGTGTCGATGGCGGGGCAGGTATCGGGGCGTGTGACCATCGTGGTCACGCCGCCGGCCGCCGCCGCCGCACCTGCCGAGCCAAAGCTTTCCTTGTGCCGCTCGCCCGGCTCGCAGACCTTTACGCCGATATCGACAATTCCGGGGGCAAGGCATTTTCCGGCGCAATCGATCTTTGTTTCGGCGGGCGGCGCCTCGCCCGTTCCGATTGCAAGGATTGTCTCGCCCTCTACCAAGAGCCAGCCGAGCGCGTCGGTTTCGGCCTCGGGGTCGATCAGTCGGGCATTCGTGAAAAGGGTTTTCATCATGCGGTTCCCCGGCTTGTCTCGATCCGTGCGCGCACTGTCTCGGGATCGGCAAGAAACTTGACCAGGTGCTTGTCACCCGTCAGCGTCACCACCTGCACCGCGCTGCCCAGCTTCCGGGTAAGGCGGATCTTGTCCAGCGCCACGCGGCGCCCGCCGGGGCCCAGAAGGGCGCGGTCGGTCAGCGTCCAGACCACGGCCAGTTCCTCTTTCATCAGGTAGGCCCCGCGCAGGCCCACGCCCAGAACCGCGGCCACGATCCCCACCCAGGGATGGGGATTGCCGGTCAGGGCCAGGATGGCGCTGGCCGCCAGGCCGCCGACAAAGGCCAGCAGGATATGTGCCCTGACATACGTCGCGCGGTCGGGGAAAAAGCGGACGAGGGCGGCTTCGCCCGGTTCGGGGGGCGTCTGCGTCGCAGGATCAAACATTCAGGCTCTCCCGCCCCGCGCGCGCGGTTCGCAGGTTACGGGCCAGCAGGTCCATCGCGGCCATGCGCACCGCCACGCCCATTTCCACCTGTTCCTGGATCACGCTGCGGTTGATGTCATCGGCGAGCGTACCGTCGATTTCCACGCCCCGGTTCATCGGGCCGGGATGCATCACGATCGCGTCGTCCGCGGCATGGGCCAGTTTTTCGGCATCCAGCCCGTAGCGATGGAAATACTCCCGCTCCGAGGGGATGAAGCCGCCATCCATCCGTTCCTTTTGCAGGCGCAGCATCATCACCACGTCGGCGCCGGCCAAGCCCTCTTTCATGTCGTCATAGACTTCGACACCGAATTCTGTCGCCTTGGCCGGGATCAGCGTGGGCGGACCGACCAGGCGCACCCGGTTCTCCATCTTGCCCAGAAGAAGGATGTTCGACCGCGCCACGCGCGAATGCGCAATGTCGCCGCATATCGCGATGGTCAGCCGGTGCAGCCGTCCCTTGGCCCGGCGGATTGTCAGCGCATCCAGCAGTGCCTGGGTGGGATGCTCATGCCGCCCGTCGCCCGCGTTCAGAACCGCGCAATTGACCTTTTGCGCCAAGAGGTCCACCGCCCCCGAATTCGGATGCCGCACAACCAACAGGTCGGGGTGCATCGCGTTCAGCGTCAGCGCGGTGTCGATCAGCGTCTCACCCTTTTTTATGCTGGACGCCTGCATCGCCATGTTCATCACATCCGCGCCCAACCGCTTGCCCGCGATTTCGAAACTGGCCTGCGTGCGGGTAGAGGCCTCGAAGAACATGTTGATCTGGGTCATGCCCGCCAGCACGTCGCTGTGCTTTTGCGGGCTGCGGTTAAGGTCGACATACTCGTCGGCCAGATCCAGGATGGTAAGGATTTCGTCGGGCTTCAGCGGTTCGATGCCCAGCAGATGGCGCGCGCGGAATGTCATGGGGCCTCCGACCTGATCGCCCCGCTTATAGAAAGCGGGCCGGTCGCGGGCAAGGGAGCGTTGGCCATTGCCGTGCCCGGCCGCGCGGCCTAGCCTGTGCGGCATGGAGTCGGTACTGGATCATCACGATGCGCTGGCGCTTTTGACGTGGCAGGTCGAACTTGGCGCGACCGAGGCGATTTGTGATGCGCCGGTCAACCGCTACGAGATGGCAACGGAATCCTCCGCGGCCATGGCGCCCGACCGGCCTGCCGCCCCCCCCGCTGTTCCCCCCCGTCCTGTCGCAGCCCCTGTAACGCCGCCCGCCGCCCCCGGCATCGATCCCGTTGCGGTGGCTCGCCAGGCCGCCGCCGCGGCCAGGGATCTCGGCGAGTTGCGAGAGGCGATGGCGGCATTCGAATTCTGCGATCTCAGGCTAGGCGCGCGCAACCTGGTCTTTGCCGATGGAAACCCGCGCGCGCGCGTTATGGTGATCGGCGAGGCGCCCGGGCGCGACGAGGACATTCAAGGCAAGCCTTTCGTCGGTCGCGCGGGGCAGTTGCTTGACCGGATGTTCGCGGCCATCGGTATGGGCCGGGCCATGTCCGATGGTGCGCGCGCGGATGGTGCGCGCGCGATTTATATTACCAACGTCCTGCCCTGGCGCCCACCGCAGAACCGCGATCCAAAGCCCGACGAAGTGGCGATGCTCTTGCCTTTCGTGCAGCGTCATGTCGAACTGGCAAGCCCCGATATCCTGGTGCTTATGGGTAATATTTCCTGCAATGCGCTGCTGGGGCGCAAGGGCATCACCCGTTTGCGCGGCCAGTGGGCCGAGGTGCTGGGCAGGCCGGCGCTGCCGATGTTCCACCCGGCATACCTGTTGCGCAATCCCCATGCCAAGCGCGAGGCTTGGCATGATCTCTTGATGTTGCAGGCCAGGTTGCGAGAACTCGCATGAGCAGACCGGCAAGGGCGTTGCGCGTGCCACCGGGGGCGGCGGGGTGCGGTGTTACACGCCCCGGACGGGTTGGATGAGGTCACCCCGATCGCCCGTTCGGCAGGGGATGTTTGATCGGACAGCCCGTCTTTCGCGTCCGGCCGCGGCTTGCTGTTCGCGGTCATTTCCATGATAGCTGGGGCTGGGGTCGGCTTTGAAACGGCCGAGTCGCCGCCATGCCCCGTTATCCACCGGGGCGAGATCGGGGAGGACAGATGAGCCGCATCGACGAATCCAAGGACTTCATCCCCGTTCGCATCGCGGTCCTGACGGTGTCGGACAGCCGCAGCATGGCAGAGGACCGTTCGGGCCAGATCCTGGCCGACCGGATCGAGGCCGCGGGGCACAGGCTGGCCGCCCGCGAGATTTTGCCGGATGAACGCGATTTGATTTCCGCGCAATTGCGCGTCTGGTGTTCCGACCCCACCATCGACGTGGTGATTTCCACCGGCGGCACGGGGCTGACCGGCCGCGATGTGACCGTCGAGGCGCACCGTGATGTCTATGAAAAGGAAATCGAGGCCTTTGCCACGGTGTTTACCATCGTATCGATGAACAAGATCGGCACCTCCGCGGTGCAAAGCCGCGCCACGGGCGGCGTGGCGCAGGGGACCTACCTGTTCGCGCTGCCCGGCAGCCCGGGCGCTTGCAAGGACGCCTGGGATGAAATTCTCGCTCCGCAGTTCGATTATCGACATCGGCCTTGCAATTTCGTCGAGATATTTCCGCGGCTCGACGAACACCGGCGACGGAAATAGCCGGTTCGCGCGTAACGGTGTTGTTGCTTGGCGGATGCGCGTCCGGCGCCTATCTAGCGGCTGCGCGCGATAGCTTGCCTGCCGGGAAAGGAATTTGACTATGCGTTTTCTTCGCCGCAGCCTCGTGGGGCTGTTCCTGGTTGCCGTGACGGTGGGCATCCTGGCCTATGCGGGCAATTCCGTGCTGTCCGCTGTCAAGGCGCGCCTTGCACAGGAACCGGTCGAGCGTCCCGCCCGCGAGCGGGTCTTTGCCGTCAACGTGCTGGCCTATCAGTCGCAGGACATCGCCCCGGTGATGACGGCCTTTGGCGAGGTGCGTGCCCAGCGCACGCTTGAGGTGCGGGCACAGGCGGGCGGCGAGGTGGTCTACCTGCATCCGCATTTCGAAGAGGGCGGCGCGGTCGAGAAGGGCGAATTGGTGCTGCGCGTCGATCCGGCCAATGCGCAATCGGCACTGGACATGGCGCGTGCCGACCTGGCAGAGGCAGAGGCCGATCTGCGCGATGCCCGGCGTACGCTGGACCTGGCGCATCAGGAACTTGCCGCGACCGACGAACAGGCCCGCCTGCGCCTGCGGGCGCTGGAACGCCAAAAGGATCTGCGCGCGCGCGGCGTTGGCACCGATTCGGCGGTCGAAGAGGCCGAGTTGACGGTGGCATCCGCCAATCAGGCGGTGGTGTCGCGCCGCCAGTCGGTTGCCCAGGCTGAGGCCTCGGTGGAAACCGCCAACACCCGGTTGCAGCGTGCCCGCATAACCCTTGCCGAGGCGGAGCGCGATCTGGCTGACACGGAAGTTTTCGCCGCCTTTTCCGGCCAGTTGAGCAATGTGAGCCTGACCGAGGGGGGGCTGGTCTCTGCCAATGAACGGGTGGCCGACCTGATCGACGCCTCGGCGCTGGAGGTCTCTTTTCGGCTCTCGACGGTGCAGCATGGCCACCTTCTGGACGATGCCGGCCGCTTGCGCCCCGCGCCGGTGACCGCGGTTCTGGACGTGTTCGGCGCCGACCTGGTGACCGGGGGACATATCACGCGCGAGAGCGCGGCCGTCGGTGAGGGCCAGGTGGGGCGGTTGCTATTCGCACGGCTTGACGTTGCGCCCGGCTTTCGCCCCGGCGATTTCGTGACTGTGCGCATCGAGGAACCCGTGCTGAAAGGCGTCGCGCGCCTGCCCTCATCGGCTCTGAACGCCGCCGCAGAGGTACTGGTTCTGGGCGAGGATGACAGGCTCGAGGCGGTCGAGGTCACGCTTCTTCGGCGCGAGGGCGACAGTGTAATCGTGCGCGCGCCGGGGCTCTCAGGGCGCGAGGTCGTGGCCGAACGCTCGCCACTTCTGGGGGCGGGGATCAAGGTTCGCCCGATCCGGCGCGGCGTCGATGCCGCGGCACAGGATACGCCTGAAATGGTCGTGTTGACCCCCGAGCGACGCGCCGCCCTGATCGCTTTCGTCGACCGCAACCCGATGATGCCAGAGGATGCCAAGGCCCGCGTCAAGGCTCAGCTTGAACAGGAGCGTGTGCCGATGAAGATGATCGAACGGCTCGAAAGCCGGATGGGAGGCTGATCCATGTCCCGCTTTCCCAGCGCCGCGGGCGGTTTGCTATCTTATTTCACGCGCCACCGGACGGCGGCGAACCTGTTGTTGGTGATCCTGATCGTGGCAGGCCTCGTGGCCGCACCGCGGATGCGGGCACAGTTTTTCCCCGACGTGGTGATCGACGATATTTCTGTCGCGATCCAGTGGGAAGGCGCGGGTGCCGAGGATGTGGATGCAGGCATCGTGCAAGTGCTGGAGCCTGTCTTGCTGGCCGTCGAGGGTGTCGAGGGAAGCAGTTCGCGCTCTTCCGAGGGCAGCGCGATGATTACGCTGGAATTCGAACCCGGCTGGGATATGGGGCGGGCCGCCGACGAGGTGCAGGCCGCCGTCGACGGTGTGACGACCCTGCCCGATGAGGCCGAGGAACCAGAAGTGCGCCGCGGCGCATGGCGCGACCGGGTAACCGACGTGGTCATCACCGGGCCCGTAGCGCCGGACCAGTTGGGCCGCTTTGCCGATGAATTGGTGACGCGGCTTTTCGCGGTCGGTGTAACGCGCACGACCATCCAGGGCCTTGCTGCCTCCGAAACGGTGATCGAGGTTCCTTCGGGGGAACTCATCCGCCATGACGTGACCATGGCCCAGATTGCCGAGGCCATCGCCGCCGAGGTCGACACGGCCCCGGCCGGCGACGTCGCGGGCGGTAGCGCGCGGGTGCGCACCGGCGTGGAAAAGCGCGCCGCCGACCGGATCGCGGAAATCGTGCTGCGTTCCAACGCGGACGGCTCGAAACTGACCGTGGGCGATGTCGCCACGATCCGGCTTGAAGGCGTGGATCGCGCAAGGGCCTATTTCGTGGATGAAAATCCAGCAATCAGCGTGCGGGTCGATCGATCGGCGCAGGGCGATGCCATTGCCTTGCAACACCGGGTCGAAGAAGTGGCGGCCGAGTTGCAGGCGACCCTCCCCCCCGGCGTGTCGGTCGACCTGATCCGCACGCGGGCGGATTACATCCAGGGGCGGCTGGATATCCTGCTCGATAACGGGCTGATGGGGCTGGGGCTGGTGCTGGTGCTGTTGTTCCTGTTTCTCAATGCGCGCACGGCCTTCTGGGTGGCCGCGGGCATCCCGGTGGCGATGCTGGCCACGGTCGCGCTGATGTATGTGTCGGGCCTGACGATCAACATGATCTCGCTGTTCGCGCTGATCATCACGCTGGGCATCGTGGTCGATGACGCGATCGTGGTCGGCGAACATGCCGATTTCCGCGCCCGCCGACTGGGCGAGGGGCCTGTAGAGGCCGCAGAAAATGCCGCGCGCCGCATGGCTGCACCGGTCTTTTCATCGACCTTGACCACGGTGATCGCGTTTTTCGGGCTGGTTCTGATCGGTGGCCGGTTCGGTGACATGATTGCCGACATTCCCTTCACGGTGATCGTGGTGCTGTTGGCCTCTCTGGTCGAATGTTTTCTGATCCTGCCCAACCACATGGCCCATGCCCTCGCCCATTCGGCGAAACAGCATTGGTACGATGCACCCTCCAGGGTGGTCAATCGCGGGTTTGGCTGGTTTCGGCGCAGCCTTTTTCGTCCCTTCATGGCCGGTGTGGTCTGGGCGCGTTACCCGGTGATGGCCCTGACCATCCTGTTGCTTGCCAGCCAGGTGTCGCTCTTGATCCGGGGCGATGTGCCGTGGCGCTTTTTCAACGCGCCCGAGCAAAGCTCGGTCACCGGGAATTTTGCCATGCTTCCGGGGGCAACCCGCGAGGACACGCTGGAAATGATGCGTGAGATGCAGCGCGCAACCGAAGAGGTCGCCGCGAGATATGAGGCAGAGCATGGCGTTAACCCGCTGGATTACGTGCTGGCCCAGGTTGGGGGCACGACCGGGCGCGGGCTTGCCGGGGCGGATACCAAGGATGAGGATCTGCTGGGCTCGATCGCAATCGAACTTATCGACGCCGATCTGCGCTCCTATTCCTCGTTTCAGTTCGTCGGCGAGTTGCAGGACGCCGTGCGCCAGCATCCAAGGGTCGAAACCGTCAGCTTTCGCGGCTGGCGCGCGGGACCCGGTGGCGATGCGCTGGACGTGCAATTCTACGGGGCCGATGCCGATACGCTGAAAGCCGCGGCCGAGGCGCTGAAGACCGAGCTTGCCCAGTATGGTGAGGTCTCCGCCGTCGAGGACAGCATGGCCTATGACAAGGAAGAGCTGATCCTCGACCTGACCCCGCAAGGGTCGGCATTGGGTTTCACCATTGATGGTCTTGGCGGCGTGCTGCGTCACCGCCTGAACGGGATCGAGGCCGCGACCTATCCCGACGGCCCCCGCTCGGCCACGATCCGGGTGGAACTGCCCGAGGGCGAGCTGACCGCCGATTTCCTCGAACGCACCCTGCTGCGCGCGCCCTCTGGGCAATACTTGCCGCTGTCCGACATCGTGACCGTGCAACAGCGAACCGGATTTTCCACCGTGCGGCGCGAAAACGGGCTGCGCGTGGTGTCGGTTACTGGCGACATTTCCGAGGACGACCCGGCCCGCGCCGAACAGATCATGACCGAACTGCAGGAGGTGATCCTGCCCCGGATCGAGTCAGAGCATGGCGTCGCATGGCGCCTATCGGGCCTGGCCGAGCAAGAAAGCGAGTTTCTTGCAGATGCGAAATTCGGTCTCTACATCACCCTGATCGGAATCTACCTCGTGCTGGCCTGGATATTCTCAAGCTGGACAAGGCCCGTGGTGGTGATGGCGGTGATCCCCTTTGGGCTGATCGGGGTGGTTTACGGCCACATGCATTGGGGTGTGCCCCTGTCGATGTTCACAGTGGTCGGCCTGATCGGGATGGTTGGCATCATCATCAACGATTCCATCGTTCTAGTCAGCACGGTCGATGAATACGCCCGCACGCGGGGTCTTTTCCCGGCGATCATCGATGCGGCATGCGACCGGTTGCGACCGGTGCTGTTGACGACGGCGACCACGGTTTTGGGACTTGCGCCGCTTCTGTTCGAGAAGTCCCAACAGGCCCAATTCCTGAAGCCCACCGTGATCACGTTGGTCTATGGGCTGGGCTTTGGGGTCTTTCTCGTGTTGCTGGTGGTGCCGGCTTTGCTGGCCATGCAGCAGGATGTCGCCCGCCAGCGCGCCGCGCTGCGCCATGCTCTGCGCGCGGGGGCGCGGGGGCGGTCGGTCAGGTTGGCCACGGGCGGGGCGGCCGCGATCCTCGGTTTGTGGTTCGCCGCGACGATGGGCGCTGCGATCGTGACCGGGGCGCTGCCCGGTGCGCTGACCGGGATGGTGCCGCCGCTTAGTCAGGCTCCCGCGCTGCCTGCGGCTCTGGGCCTGTTTCTCGGGGGGGCTGTGTTGGTGGTGCTGGTGGCCTATTCGGCCGCGGCGCTGGCTATCGGGCGGGCAGGGCGCGCGGGCTGATCCCCCGCGCAGCCCCGGATATCGATGGCCTGTTCCGTACTCAGAAGGGTGATCCGCACCGAGGCTCGGTCCAGCTCGAAGGGTCTGCCGCTGACAGGAACGAGGTCGGCATGGGCCACCATTGTCTGCCCCGCCCGCAGGGTTTGTGCCTCTGACACCCAGATCGAGGGATCGCCCAGTTCGAACACCGCCGCCTCGCCGTCGCCAAGTTCGGGCACGTCGATCTTTGCCGTCAGCCGAATTCCGTCGGAAATCGGTTCGACCGCACAGAGCACCTCGCCCACTTGGGCCTGGTCGCCGGGCATGGGACGCGCGGCAAGGGCTGCGCGAATTGGGGCCTGTTGTCGCCCCGTGCCCGCTGCGGGCAGGGGCGCGGCGAGATCCAGGTCCATCGGCATGCAGATGTCATGGCATACGCCCAGCTCGATGCGGGCGCGCAACGCAATGGGTTCGCCCGGACGCGCCGGGGTCAACTCGACCGGAAGCACCACCTGCGTTTCATATCCGATCGTGCGCATGTCGTTGTTCGAGAACAGTTTGGGCCTGGGCCAATGCACCTGGACATCGGCCAGGTTATCCGACCCTGACCAGTCAAAGCGCGGCGGAATGCCTGCATCCCCCGGCGCGCGCCAGTAGGTTTTCCATCCCGGCGCCAAGTCCAGCCGCAGACCAGCCATGTAGGTGCCCGAGGCAGTTTGCCATCCGGGCAGGATCTCTGCATTCAAGATCTGGTCGTCGGCTGCGCCGGCCAACCGCGGCTGCGCAACAAGGACAACCAACGCCGCGGCGGCCACAAGGGTTCTGTTCCGTATACAGGTCATGGCCGACACCATATCAAGAGCCACGGAAAGCAAAAATCACATTCGGGCGAGAGCGTTGCGAAAAGTGTCGCGCTCCGGCTTGCGCCGGGAACGGCGCGGGCTCATTCTCGGGATATGAGCGCGATCCGACACCTCCTTCAGTTGAGCGGCAAGCTGTTGATCGCGATGCCGGGCATGGGCGATCCCCGTTTCGAGAAAAGCGTGGTCTATCTTTGCGCCCATTCCGACGAGGGGGCGATGGGGTTGATCATAAACAAGCCTTTGAAAGGTTTGTCGTTTTCTGACCTTCTTGAACAACTCGGCATTCCGAGTGCCCCGGGCGCGCGCCCGGTGCGCGTCCATTTCGGGGGGCCGGTGGAACATGCCCGCGGTTTTGTCCTGCATAGCGGCGACTATGGCGGCGACCGCGACAGCACGCTAAGGGTCGATGGCCGCTTTGCCATGTCGGCGACGGTGGATGTCCTTGCGGACATCGCACGAGGCGATGGTCCGGCCCGCGCGCTCTTGGCATTAGGCTATGCGGGCTGGGGGCCCGGCCAGCTAGAGGGCGAGATCCAGCAGAACGGCTGGCTTACCTGTGAGGCCGCGCCCGAACTTGTCTTTGACGAGGCGGACGCGACCAAATGGGAACGCGCATTGCGCACCCTTGGTATAGATCCCCTGATGCTGTCCGCCGCCGCCGGACATGCCTGAAGGCGGCAGGGTGATCGCTGCCACCCAAGGCCCGCCCTTGCCGCGCCCGCGGCCTCAGGCGTTCAACACCCGCCCGGCAATCGCGTCCAGCCGCGCGACCAGCGCCGGGTCGCGTTTTTCCGGCGCCGTGATAAGGGCGTATTCCAGTGCCGTATCACAGCCCTTCTCACAAGGCTTGTGGGCGCCCAGAAGTCCCGGCAACCGGGTCACCATCGCGCGGGCCTTTTCGGCATTGCCGACAAGCGTCTTGACGATGTCGGCCACCTCGACCGCGTCGTGGTCGGGGTGCCAGCAATCGTAATCGGTGACCATGGCGATCGAGGCATAACAGATTTCGGCCTCGCGGGCGAGTTTCGCCTCGGGCATGTTGGTCATGCCGATCACGTCGCAGCCCCAGTTTTCCCGGTAGAGTTTCGATTCCGCCAGCGTCGAGAATTGCGGCCCCTCCATCGCCAGGTAGGTGCCGCCCTGGTGGATTGTGATGCCCTCGTCGCGGGCGGCCTGAAGGCAATGGGCGCCAAGCCTGCCGCAGGTCGGGTGCGCGACGCTGACATGGGCGACGCAGCCCTGGCCGAAAAAGCTCTTCTCGCGGGCGAAGGTGCGGTCGATGAATTGGTCCACGACCACGAAATCACCCGGCGCCAGTTCTTCGCGGAATGACCCGCAGGCGGACACCGACACGATATCTGTCGTCCCCAGCCGTTTGAGCGCGTCGATATTGGCGCGGTAGGGCACGGTCGAGGGCGAATGCACGTGGCCCCGGCCATGGCGCGGCAGGAATGCCATCTTAACCCCGTCCAACGTTCCGGTCAGGATCTCGTCCGACGGTGTGCCCCAGGGGCTTTCTACCGCTGTCCATTGCGCGTCCTCCAGCCCGTCGATGTCATAGACGCCCGAGCCACCGATCACCGCGATCATCCGTTCCATGTCATCCGCCCTTTTTTCGTTGAATTGGCATGCGCGCCCCTTCTACCGGGATCAGCCACCAAGTGAAGCCGCAGCGTGGCCGCAGGGGGGAAATCGGAACAGGCCGGGCCCGTAGACCTGATTTTTCGTCGAAAATCACGTCCGGTACCTAGTCGTCGGGACGATCGAGCGCGAATAGAGCGTCGATCACGGCGTAATCGCGATAGCCCATTCGGGCCAGCGGTCGAAACTGCGTGACGTCGAAATACCCCGCGACAACGAAATCGTCGCGCATGTGAATGCCGGTGACTTCGCCGAAAACGGCGAAATTGGCCGCGCCCGGAAGTTGCAGGATTTGGGTCAGGCGGCATTCCAGGTTTGCGGGCGCCTCTGCTACGCGGGCGCAGGCGATGGTCTGGCAGTCCGCCTTGGCGATGCCTGCCTGTTCGAATTCGTCGATTTCGCGCCCGAAGGCACCCGAGGTCGCGTTCATCGCGTCACGCATCTCGAAGGCGACGATATTCACGCAAAACACGCCGGTCTCGCGGATATTGGCAACGCTGTCCTTGGTGCCGTCTCGATCCGGTTTCGCGGCGGTCGAGGCGAACATCACCTGTGGCGGCTCATAGGCGACCGCGTTGAAAAAGGAATAGGGCGCAAGGTTGTCGGCGCCCTTGGCGTCACGGGTGGAAATCCAGCCGATCGGGCGCGGCGTGACGATTGCGTTGAACGGGTTGCGGGGCAGGCCGTGGCCGTCTTGGGGGCGGTAGAACATGGGTGCATATCTCGCTGGCGTTTGCCCCCGGCATAACCCCGTGCTAGGGCCGTTTCCAGCAGGAAGGCAGGGGCGCGCGTGATCCGTCTGGCACAAGAAACCGCGGCAGACTGGTGGGAGGTCGAGGGGCTTTATGACCTGTGCTTTGCCCCCGGCCGCACCGCGCTGTCCTCTTACCGGCTGCGTGAGGGCGTGGCGCCGGTGGCCCCGTTATCATTGATCGTGCGCGACCGTGACGGCATTCTTGCCGCTGCGATCCGTTATTGGCCGGTGCGGGTGGGGGGTGTTCCGGCGCTGTTGCTGGGGCCGATCGCGGTGCATCCCACGCGCCAAGGCGAGGGGCTGGGGGCCGCACTGATCCGTGCCTCGCTGGAAAGGGCGCGGGATCTTGGCCATGCACGGGTGATGCTGGTGGGTGATGCGCCCTATTACGAACGCTTTGGTTTTGCGCGCCTGAACGGGGTGATCATGCCGCCGCCCACCAACCCCGAGCGCGTGCTGGGAATCGACCTGGTGCCGGGGGCATGGGCGGGCGTTACGGGCGAGGTGACGCGCGCGGATGCGTGAGGGCGCGCGATGATGGCCGCAACGTGACGCGACGGGAAATTTTCGTGAAAAACCGCTGGTCGGGATGCCAGCGGTCATTCCCCCCGCCGACGCAGCCAGTCCATCACCGCCGGGCGCACCGATTGCGCCCCGCTGGCGCGTGCCGCGTCGATGACCGCACGGGCCTCGGAAAGGTCGCTTTTGCGCAGCATGTGCTTGACCGGCCCGATCGAGGCCGGGCGCATCGACAACGCCCTCAGCCCGATGGCGGCAAAGCACAGCGCCTCGACCGGCCGCCCCGCATCCTCGCCGCAAAAGCTGAGCGGTGTGCCGGTCTCGGCGCAGCGTTTCACGATCAGTTCGAGGAAAGTCAGGAAACTGACATTCAGCGTGTCATACCGGCGGCGCACATGCTCGTTCTCGCGGTCGGCGGCAAAAAAGAACTGTTTCAGATCGTTGCCGCCGATCGAGATGAAATCGGCCTCTTCGTAGAATTGCCGAGGCGCAAAGGCCATTGACGGCGTTTCCAGCATCGCGCCGATCTCGACCTTTTCGGGCAGGGCGCGGCCAAGTCGCTCTTCGCGTTCCAACTCGTTGAAGACATGTTCGCGCGCGGCGCGAAACTCGTCGAGTTGCGCGATGAAAGGAAACATAAGGGCGAGCGGCCGACCGTTTGCCGCCCGGATGAGCGCCTGCAACTGCATTCGCATAACGCCGGGCCGATCCAGCCCGACCCGGATCGCGCGCCAACCAAGCGCGGGGTTGGGCTCGTCGCGACGCTTCATGTAGGGCAGCATCTTGTCCGAGCCGATATCGAGGGTTCGGAACACGACCCGTTTGCCGTCCGCGGCATCCATGACGCGCGCATAAAGGGCGGCCAGTTCGCTGCGCCGGGGCACGTTGGAACGCACCAGGAATTGCAACTCCGTGCGGAACAGGCCAACGCCCTCGGCCCCGGAACTGTCCAACGAGGGCAGGTCCGCCATCAGCCCCGCATTCATCGTCAGCGCAACCCGGCTGCCGCACAGTGTCAGCGCCGGTTCCTTGCGGATCGAGGCATAGCGTTTCAGCGCCTTTGCCTGCATCGCCATCTTGTCGCGGAACGCGGCGGCGACGGTTTCCTCGGGGCGCAGATGCACGATGCCCTGTTCGCCATCGACAAGGATCGGGTCGCCATTCAGCGCCTCGGTTGTGATCCGGCCTGCATGTACGATCAAGGGGATTGCCAGCGCGCGCGCCACGATCGCCGCGTGACTGCCGACCGAGCCTTCCTCCAGCACGATGCCACGCAGAGAGCGTCCGTAATCCAGCAATTCGCCGGGTCCGATATTGCGCGCGATCAGGATCGGGTCAGAGGGGCGTTCGGCTCCGGTGCGTTCGCCCTGGCCTGTCAGTATGCGCAACAGGCGGTTGGACAGGTCGTCGAGGTCATGCAGCCGCTCGCGCAGATAGGGGTCGGGAACGGTCTGCATCCGGGCACGTGCGGCGGATTGTTCCTTTTCGACCGCGGCCTCGGCGGACAGGCCGCGGGTGATATCCTCTTCCATCCGGCGTTTCCAGCCGCGGGAATTGGCGAACATCCGGTAGGCTTCCAGCACCTGCAACTGTTCGCTATCGCCGTCGGGTGCGCCGTTCAGCATCTGGTCGACGGTCACGCGCAGCCGGTCGACGGCCTCGTTCAGGCGGGCCAGTTCCGTGGCCGGATCATCGGCGATCGGCCTGGTGACGACCACACGTGGTTCGTGCAGCCAGACATGGCCCATGGCCACACCTTCTTGCGCGACGGTGCCCCGGATCATTGCCGGGCGGGAATGAAGTGCGCTCAGCGCCTCGCCCTCGCCGACAAAGGCGCCAAGTTCCGTCATTTCGGCAAGCACCATCGCGACGACTTCCAGGGCGTAGATCTCGTCGTCGGAATATTGCCGACCCTCCTTTGACTGGACAACAAGAACACCCAGCCGTTCGCCCAGACGTTGCACCGGCACGCCCAGGAAGGAGGAATAGATTTCCTCGCCCGTTTCGGGCATGTAACGAAAGCCGCGTTCCTGCGGCGCGTTGCCGGTGTTGATCGGGCGGGCGGTCTTGGCGACGCGGCCAA
This sequence comes from Rhodovulum bhavnagarense, assembly GCF_004343505.1. Taxonomy (GTDB): domain Bacteria; phylum Pseudomonadota; class Alphaproteobacteria; order Rhodobacterales; family Rhodobacteraceae; genus Rhodovulum; species Rhodovulum bhavnagarense. The sequence continues at coordinate 133,289 of NZ_SLXU01000001.1, forward strand.
CCAGCCCCTCGCCAACGCGCAGGCGCGTCTGGTGGACAGATTCCGGCTTTAGCCCCTCGGTTGCGCATAGCTCCAGGGTATCGGCGTCGCGGAACAGGTAGATGGAACACACATCCGTGCCCACCTGTTCGGCGATGATGCGGGTGATGCGATCAAGCCGCTCTTGCCCTGCACCGGGCTCGGCGAGGGTGTCGCGCAGGCGGCCAAGCAGCCTGCGGCTCGCGCTGTCCGTTTGTTCGGGCATTTGCCCCCGCGTCAGGCCGCCTTGTCCAATCCGAACGCATCATGGAGGGCTTGCACCGCAAGTTCCATATATTTCCGTTCGATCAGGACGGAAATCTTGATCTCTGAGGTTGTGATCACCTTGATGTTGATCCCCTCTGCGGCGAGCACCTCGAACATTTTCGAGGCGACGCCCGCATGGCTGCGCATCCCGATGCCTACGACCGATACCTTGGCGACATCGGTATCTGCGACGAGGTCGTGAAAATCGATCTCGTCCTCTTTCTTGGCCTTTTCCATTGCGTCGCGCGCGCGGGCGACCTGGTTGACCGGGCAAGAAAACGTCATATCCGTCCGGCCCTCTTCGGATATGTTCTGAACGATCATGTCCACGTTCACCCCGGCCCTCGCCAGCGGGCCGAAGATCGCAGCCGCGATGCCGGGGCGGTCGGCGACCGAGATCAGCGTCATTTTTGCCTCGTCGCGCTGATAGGCGATGCCAGAGACCACATTCTGTTCCATGATTTCCTCCTCGGCGCAGACCAATGTGCCGGAGTTGTCGTCGGTATCCTCGAAGCTGGAGAGCACCCGAAGCTTCACCTTGAAGCGCATGGCCAACTCGACCGATCGCGTTTGCAGCACCTTCGCGCCAAGGCTTGCCAGTTCGAGCATCTCCTCGAATGCGATGCGGTCCAGCTTTCGCGCCTTGTCCTCGATCCGCGGATCGGTGGTATAGACGCCGTCGACATCCGTGTAGATGTCGCAGCGCACCGCGTCGAAGGCGGCGGCAAAAGCCACGGCTGTCGTGTCCGAGCCGCCCCGGCCCAGCGTGGTGATCCGACCCTCGGGGCTGATGCCCTGGAACCCGGCCACGACGGCCACCCTCATGCCTTCGGCGAATTTCTGGTCGATATTGTCGCGCGGGATTTCCTCGATCCGTGCGGCGGAGTGGGCAGAGCTGGTCTTCAACGGTACCTGCCAGCCCTGCCAGGATCGCGCGGGCACGTCCATTTCCTGAAGCGTCAGCGCCATCAGCCCGGCGGTCACGTTCTCGCCTGAACTGACCACGGCGTCGTATTCGCGCGCGTCGAACAGGGGCGAGGTTTCCTCGACCCAGCCGACAAGCTCGTTGGTTTTGCCCGACATTGCCGAGACGATGACGATCACGTCATGACCGCGCTCGACCTCGCGCTTGACCTTCTCGGCGGCATTTCTGATCCGCCCCAGATCGGCCACCGAGGTGCCCCCGAATTTCATCACCAGAACCGGCATCTTGGCCTTTCGCCCCGTCTATGTTCCGGCATCGTGTAGGGCAAAGCCCGGATACGGGCAAGATCACAAGATCAACAGGGGTGGGGCGTGCGGTCCCAGGTCACGATGCCGCCCGCCCCGCCCATGCCGACATGTTGGGGTGGGCGAGGGCGGTGCGATGCTTTCTCAGTTGGTCTTGCGCCCGATCGCAAAAGGAAGCGGGGCGACGGGGATGCCCTCGTCAATGAGTTTTTTCGCATCTTCGAGCTTGGCCTCGCCGTGAATCGGACGCTCTGGGGTTAGTCCCTCATGCATGTCGCGCGCCTCTTGCACGAAACGCAGTCCGACGTAATCCGAATTTTCCTCGACGTGCCGCCTGAGCGCGGCAAGCGCCTGCTGGGCGGGGTGGGCAGGAGCGGCAAGCCCTGTTTCCGGCGGCGGCGGGGTGTCGTCGGCTGTACTGCTGGCGACATTGGGCGCCATCAGCCCCTTGTCGACGCGCCTGCCGCCGCAGATCGCACAGGCAAGCTGTCCGGCGGCATGCAGCGCCTCGAAGGTCTCGGCCGATTGGAACCAGCTTTCGAAGCGGTGTCCTTCGGCGCAATTCAGCGTGTAACGGATCATCCCGTCGCCCCGTTGCCAAGGATAGCGCAGTAGATAGCGACTGTGCAGAACAATGCAAAGGGCGGCTTGACCGGGGGCGGCGGCGCGATATCTGCATTTGGAGTTGCGATCCGCGGAAGGAGTGACCAGTTGCGTCCGCTGAACTTTCTGGCCGCCTTGTCGTTTTGCGCTGTTGCCGCGGCTGCCGCCCCGGCCGCGGAAGGGTTTCGTTTCGACTCCATCGACGGAGGCGAAATCGCGCTGGGCGATTACCGTGGTCATCCGGTCCTTGTGGTCAATACCGCCTCTGAATGCGGCTTTACCCCGCAATACGAGGGGCTACAGACCCTTTACGACCGATATCGCGACCGGGGGCTGGTGGTGCTGGCCATCCCGTCCGACGATTTCAAGCAGGAACTGGACGATGCCGCCGCGGTCAAGGAATTCTGCGATGTCAATTTCGGCCTGACCTTGCCAATGACCGGGATCACGCGTGTCAAGGGGCCGCAGGCCCATCCCTTCTATCGCTGGCTTGAGACGGAACACGGCTTTACGCCGGGGTGGAATTTCAACAAGGTGTTGCTGGGCCCCGAGGGGAATGTCGTGGCGACCTATGGCGCGTTCACCAAGCCGCTCTCCGCCAAGCTGGCCCGCAGGATCGAGGGAATGCTGAACTAGGCTTGCCGTTTTCGAACATCGTTTCGAACCGCGCGGTCAAAGCTCGCCTCTCTCGTTCCTGTAAAGCGGTGCGAAGCGATGGGATGGAACATGAATGGCGCCTCTTTTCTTGCACGTTTCAGGCTTTTGCGACGGCCGGGTGCCTTGCCTGGCCCAGCCGGTAAATCGGCCATGATCCGCGCCTTTGCCGCCATCGACCTGCCCGGAGATGTCCGAGATCGTCTTGTACGCCTGCAAGAGGCAATGCAGATCGGCCGCCCCGTTCCGCTCGAAAACCTGCACCTGACGCTGGTTTTCCTTGGCGAATTGCCCGAGCAGGTGTTGGACGAGGTGCATCTTGCCTTTTCGCAGATCAGGGCCGAGCCTTTCGAATTGACGCTTTCGGGTCTTGATCTGTTCGGCGGGCACAAACCGCGCGTTCTCTATGCGCGGGTGACGCCGAACCCGGCGCTTGAGCATCTGCAATCCCGCCTGGCCCAGGCGGCACGCATGGCCGGGGCGGCCGTCGAGGGGGGGCGTTTCGTTCCCCATGTGACGCTGGCATACCTGAACGTGGCGCGCACCGGGCGGGCCCGGATCAATCGTGCCGTGGTGGACAACATGGGATTCCAGGCCGGGCCGATCCCGGTCAACGATATCGCGCTTTACCGTTCCGACCTCGGGCGCGGGCCCGCACGCCACCGGGAACTGGCGCGATATCCCCTTTTTGCTTTGTCGGATCCGCCGCCGCCCGCATAATGGGCAAAACGGAGGAGACATGATCTGGCCAATCGCCCCCAACCGGGGTCTCGGACCTCTTTTACTGGGCATGTCGCCCGAGAATGTTGCGAGACTGTCCGGGATGGGACGTGCCGAGCATGTCTATCGTGGCCGCGATGGCCGCATGATGGAATATCGCGGTCTCGACGCGCCTATCTGCGACTATCGCGACGGGCGCCTTTGCCGCATCGTGGCGGGACGCAAGGTCAGGGATGTGCAATTTTCCGGCGTCGACCTCTTCGCCGCCGAGACCCTGACCGTCTTGCGGCTGCTGGAAACTCGCCTGGGGCCGGTAACGCTATGTGCCGAGCAACTGTTTTTCGGAGAGGCCAATCTCTGTCTGGCCGGGTTCTACGATGCCCATGATCACCAGTGTTTCGATCCGGCGACCGAGTATCACGATGAACGCAGCGTGGTTCTGTTTGCACCAGGCGAGGACGGAACGGAGGGTGCGACGTACGAGGTTGTGAGTTTTCTCTAGGCCCTTTGCGGGGCGGTGGCCGAATGTGGCCGGCACCGCCACAACTCTGCGCGAAAGCCGCGGTTCAGGCCGGTTGATTCATCTGGTCGGGTGCCGGGCGGGCAAGGGCGGGTTCGCCCATAAGGCGGGAAAGCTCAGCCAGAAGCGGATCAAGGCCCTTGCCGCTGTCGCGTATGCGGTCAAGCGCGGCTCGCGCCCTGTCGGCCATCCCGGCCTGTTCGTCTGCGTCGAGTGCGGCCAGTGCCTCTGCCAGTTCATCGGCATTGGCAATCCGACGGGCCGCGCGGGCAAAAGTCAGCGCGCCGTAGGCCGAGGTGAAATTTCCAACATGCGGCCCGTGCAAGATCGCCGAGTCATGAGCGACCGGTTCGAACGGGGTGTGACCGCCCTTGTCAACAAGCGAGCCGCCCACGAAAGTCATCCCGGCCAGCCGGTACCACAGCCCCATCTCGCCCATCGTGTCGGCCAGGTAGACCGCGGTTTCCGCTCCGGGAAATTCACCGCGTGAACGGGTGGCGAAGGGCAGCCGCATGCGCGCGATACGCTTGGCGATCTCGGGGGCGCGGCGGGGATGACGCGGCGCCAAAATCAGGCGAAGCATCGGGTTTGCGCGCCGTGCCCTGGCAAAGCCGGTCAGGATCACGCCTTCTTCGCCATCATGGGTCGATGCGGCCAGAAGCGTGGCCTCACGCGCGAAAAGCGGCTTGAGGCGATCAAGCACGGCAGCGTCGACCTCGTCTTCGGGGTAGGCGCCGGACTTGAGATTTACGACCGGCCCGGCCCGACCCTCGTCCAGCCCCAGCGCTATGAAGCGTTCGCGCGAGGCGCTGTCCTGGGCCGAGAGGTAGGACACCGCTGCCAGTGCAGGTCGGATCAGCCCCGGCAGGTATGCCCAGCGTGACGCGCTTTTTGCCGACATCCGCGCGCCCAGCATCACCACCGGACGTCCCAGGCGCGCCATCTCGGCCAGGCGATTGGGCCATAACTCGCTTTCGATCAAGATCAACGAATCTGGCTGCCAAGCTGCGATGAAGCGGCGCAGCGCGATCCGGTAGTCTAGCGGCGCCAAGCGCGCCTCGACCCGATCCAGCGCCCAGCCGCGAACTAGGTTGCGCCCGGTCACGGTATTGCAGGTAACGACCATGCGCGCGGTGGGCAGGCGCTCATGCATCACCGTGATCAGCCCGCGCGCCGATGTCACCTCGCCGTTCGAGGCCGCGTGAAGCCAGATCACCGGACCGCGACGCAGACGAGAAGGGCCGGTGCCGCCCAGCCGCTCGGCAGCCTCGTCGCGCCGGCGCGCCAGGCGCAACCCGATCAGCGGGGCCGCGAGCAAGAGGATCAGGCGGTAAAGTTTCACGGGCAAGGGTCCGGGGCAAACTCGGCCAAGGGTTACGCGGGCATTCGGCCGCTGGCAACCCACAGGCGAAAATGGCTTGTCAAATGACGAATTTTGGACTCACTTTTTTTTGAGCGGAATTGATCTGGGTCAAGGTCTAGACTTGGAGGAATTCTAACCTGAAGCCGACGCGTGAACCCAAAATGAACGGTGCTACCCATGAAACGCTTTCTTACCACCGCGCTCCTGACCACTGCGCTGGCGACCCCGGCTGCCGCCGAGGATCTGCGTCAGCTTGCGCTGGACTATTTCGAGCCGCTGCCCTCCACGATCCCGCAGATGGCCGATAACCGCATCACTCCCGAAAAGATCGAATTGGGCAAGGCACTTTTCTTTGATCCGCGCCTCTCGGCCTCGGGTGTCTTCTCGTGCTATTCCTGCCACAACCTGACCACTGGTGGCGATGACAACATGGAAACCTCGGTCGGTCATGGCTGGCAGAAGGGTCCGCGCAACTCGCCCACGGTGTTCAACGCGGTGCTCAACATTGCCCAGTTCTGGGATGGCCGCGCCGAAGATCTCAAGGAACAGGCCAAGGGCCCGGTTCAGGCCGGTGTCGAGATGGCCAACACCCCCGATAACGTGGTCGCCACCCTGAACTCGATGGACCAGTACAAGGCATGGTTCTCGGATGCCTTCCCCGACGAGGCCGAACCGGTCAGCTTTGACAACATGGCCCGCGCGATCGAGGCATTCGAGGCCACGCTGATCACACCCGCGCCGTTTGACGCCTATCTCAACGGTGACGACATGGCGCTGACCGACGTGCAGAAAGAGGGGCTGGAACTGTTCGTCGACAAGGGCTGCACCACCTGCCACAACGGCGTGAACCTTGGCGGCAACGGCTATTACCCGTTCGGCCTGGTCGAAAAGCCCGGCGCCGACATCCTGCCCGAAAGCGACAAGGGCCGTTTTGCCGTCACCGAAACCGCCTATGACGAGTACGTCTTCCGCGCTGCGCCGCTGCGCAACATCGCCGAAACCGCGCCCTACTTCCACTCGGGCAAGGTTTGGGATCTCAAGGTCGCGGTTCAGGTCATGGGTATCGCCCAGCTGGGCGAAGAGGTCAGCGACGAAGAGGCCGATAAGATCGTGGCCTTCCTCGAAAGCCTGACCGGCGAGGTGCCCGAGGTGACGCTGCCGGTGCTTCCGGCCGAAAGCTCGACCACCCCGCGCCCGGATATCATGGTTCACGAACACTGAGCGGGCATATCTGTCTTCAAGCTTGGAAAAGGGGCCGGCCTTGGGGCTGGCCCCTTGCTGTTCGAGACAAGAAAACGAAGGCGCCAGCCACAGTCAGGAAACAGACGGGCCCGCACAGACGGGACCGCGCGGATCAAGAGCCTCCCGATTGGGGCGGTGATCAGTCTTCGGTTGAACCAGGGGGCATATCGTAAAGCGACCAGCCATGATCTCGCCCGGTGGGCGGAAGATCACTGTCCTTGAGATGGGCCTGCATGAAAGTCTTGGCGATGAAATTCGCCGTGATCGGCGCAGTCAGGAACAGGAACAGAGTGATCAGCAACTCGTGGAATGAAAAACTGCCCTTTACCAGCAGGAAATAAAGCATCGAAGCGATCAGCACGCCGCCCACGCCAAGCGTCGTGGCCTTGGTCGGTGCATGCAGTCGTTGCAGCGTGCTTTGCAATTTGATCAGCCCGAAAGAGCCCACCAATCCGAATACACCGGATACCACCAGGAAAAAGGCGATTACGATTTCGGTGATCATCCCCATATTTGCCTCACTCGATGATGTCGCCGCGCAGAACGAAACGGCAATAGGCAACAGTCGAGACAAAGCCGACCATGGCGACCAGCATGGATGCCTCGTAGTAGATCGCGGTGCCGTGCGATATTCCATAAAGGATCAAGAGGGCGATCAGGTTGATGACCATCGTGTCCAGCGCCAGGATGCGGTCGGCCACGTCCGGCCCCCTGACGATGCGCCAAAGGTTGAACAAGAGCCCCAGCCCGTAACAGCCGAAGGCAAAGGTAAGGGCCGCCTCGATCATTGAAAGATCTCCTTCAGTCGCCGCTCATAGCGCGCCTTGATATCGTCGCGCACCCCTTCGGGATCGTCGGTATGCAGGCAATGCACCAGGATCGCGCGCCCGTCAGAGGCCAGCATGGTTGACACGGTGCCCGGTGTCATGGTGATCGTGCCGGCCAGCACCGTGATCGCCTCGGGCGATGTCAGATCAAGAGGTATGTTGATCCAGTGCGAGTGGATTTTCTCGTTTCGCTTGAACGCGATGATCTTGGCCACCTGGACGTTGGCGACCACGATATCCCACAGCACGATCAGACCGTATTCCACGACCATCAAAGGGCGGCGTAGCCGGGGGCGGTTCGGCCAATAGACCGACGTAACCAATGGCAGGACAATCCCCAGGATGACGCCGAGCAACAGGTTGCCGGGGGTGATCGTATTGACCAGCCCAAGCCAGACCAGCGTCAGCGTGACGCTCATCAACGGGTGCGGGAAAAGGCGATTCAACATGACCTAGCCCTCATGCCCGGTGGCGAGGACAGCCTCGATATAGCCATCGCGGTCGAAAAGCTGTGTCGAGGTGTCCTCAAGAAAGTTGGTGATCGGACCGGCCAGCACCGCCAGACCCGCCATGAGGGCAATCGCCGCGATCACAGCCGCCAGTTCCAGCGGCGTCGCGGGGGACGGTGCATCGGTGGGCTGGGCCTCTGTTTGTGGTGTGTCGGGGGGGGTGGTTTCGGTCGCGGTTGATTTCCAGAACAGCACGCTGCCTGCCCGTGCCAGGCCAACGATCGTCAGAAGCGACCCGACAAGGATCACCGACCAACCGACGACCAGGTGTTCGGGCGCACGCAGCGCGTCCAGCACCATCAGCTTTCCAAGAAAGCCCGACAGGGGCGGCATACCCGCCATACCGATGGCCGCGGCAAAGAAGATCGCCGCATACAGCCCGTTCTGCACCGTGGCGGACTGCGGGCTCAGCCTGTCGCTGCCCCGGCGTGTCAACACGAGATCGGCCAGCAGGAACAGCGCGGCCCCGGCAAGGGTCGAATGCAAAAGGTAATAAAGCGCAGCCGTCGTCGCCTGCGGCGTGAACGCGGCCACTGCCAGCATCAGCGTCCCCATCGAACCCACGACAGAGAAGGCCAGCATCGGCATCAGTCGCCTTGCCCCCATCACGCCGACCGCCCCGACCGCCATCGTGATCGCCGCTGCCGGGAACAGCCATGTGCCCGGCAACCCGTTGGTTGCAATGACATCGGGGCCAAAGACCACCGTGTGCATCCGCAAGATCGCGTAGGCGCCGACCTTGGTCATCACGGCAAACAGGGCGGCGACCGGTGCGGGCGCGTTCGCATAGGTGCCTGGCAACCAGAACTGCACCGGGAAAAGCGCGGCCTTGATTGCGAATACGATCATCAACAGCATCGCCGCGACGCGCACGAGGGCGGCATCCTCAAGAGGGATCTCGCGCACCCGCAGCGCAAGGTCCGCGATGTTCAACGTACCGGTCGTTGCGTAAAGCGTGCCCAGCGCGAACAGGAACAGGGTGGACCCGGCAAGGTTCATCACCACGTATTGAAGCCCCGCGCGAAGGCGCACGCCGCCCCCGCCATGGATCATCAGACCGTAAGAGGCGATCAGCAAGACCTCGAAGAAGACGAAAAGGTTGAAGGCGTCCCCGGTCAGGAACGCGCCGCAGATCCCCATCAACTGGAACTGGAACAGCGCGTGGAAATGCCGCCCGCGCCGGTCCCATCCACTGGCCGCGGCATGGGTAAGAACGATCAGTGCCAATACCGCGGTCAGCAGCACGAGAATTGCCGAAAGCCGGTCCAGAACCAGCACGATGCCAAAGGGGGCAGGCCAGTCGCCCAGCCGGTAGACATGGGTTTCCCCACCTGCGGCCAGCACGGTCAGCCCCAGCGCGATGAACGCCAGCGCGAGCGCGCCCGCGAAAGAGGCTGCGCGCGCCAGCGTGATGTCGTGGCGCATGACAAAGGCGATCACCGGAGCCAGCAGCGCGGGCAGGATGACGGGGGCAATGATCCAGTGATTCATGCGCTGGCATCCCCGTTTTCGGCATCGTCCTCGCGTTCCATGTCGATCCGGTCATGCCCGTTTTCAAGGAAGGCGCCGAGCGCGATCATCACCAGAACCGCCGTCATCCCGAAAGAAATCACAATGGCCGTCAGAACCAGGGCCTGCGGCAGCGGATCGGTATAGGTCGCATCGGCGTATTTCGAAAGGATCGGCGGGGCGTCAACCGCCAGGCGGCCCGAGGCAAACAGGAACACGTTCACCGCGTAAGACAACAGCGCCAGTCCCAGGATCACCGGAAATGCCCTGAGCCGCAGCACCAGGTAGATGCCGCCTGCCGTCATGATGCCAACCGCGCTTGCAATCACGAGTTCCATCTCAGCCCCCCTCTGCCTGCGCCGCCTCGACCCGCCGGGAGGGGTCGTAATCCATCGGTTCTACATTGACGGTTTCCCCGGCAAATCGCGCGATGCGCGAGAGGCTGTAAAGCATCAGCATCACAGCGCCAAGCACGGTCAAGAACACGCCCAGGTCAAACAGGAAAGCCGAGCCCAGCCCGAATTTCTTGATCCCCGGCAAGTCGAAATAGCCATAGGCGCTTGTCAGGAATGGCTTGCCCGCCAGCCACGCGCCCGCACCGGTCAGACCAGCGATCACCGCGCCAAGACCGATCATCGTGTGATACTCGATCTTCTGCCGGGCCTGCGCCCACGCAAAACCCGAAGCCATGTACTGCATCAACAGCGCGATCGAGATCACCAGACCCGCGATAAATCCGCCACCTGGCTGGTTGTGGCCACGCAAGAAGATGTAGATGCCCACCATGACGGCGATCGGCATCATGGCGCGCGTGGCGACCACCATCATCAGGGGGTGCCGGTCTCGCGAACGGTCGTTGGAGTAATCGGAATTTCGTAGCCGACGTGCCGCCGGACCGTCCAGCAACGCCTCCATCAGCGCAAAGATGGTCAGGCCCGCAATTCCCAGGACGATGATCTCGCCGTAGGTATCGTAACCGCGAAAGTCCACCAGGATCACGTTGACAACGTTCGTGCCACCGCCGCCGGTATAGGAATTGGCAAGGTGGAAATCGGAAATCACGCTGACATCGCGCAAAAGGAACGCAAAGGTCAGCATGGCAACGCCCACCCCGGCGGTCACCGCGATGGCCCCATCGCGCGCGCGCCGGGCGGGCGAGCTTTCGCAAGGCGTTTCCTTGGGCAGGAAATGCAGCGCCAGCAAAAGCAGCATGATCGTCACGGTCTCGACCGAGATCTGGGTCAAGGCAAGGTCGGGCGCGGAAAGGTAGATGAAACCGCCTGAAACCATCAGGCCGATGATCCCGATCACGACGAGGGCCTGGAAGCGTTGCCGGTGCAGTCCGACCATCGAGGCCACGGCCACCGCCAGCAATACCCAACCCACCGCGACCACGGCCGGAACCGGCAGCATCTCGCGGGTGGGCGCGCCCAGCCCGCCACCGCTCCAGGCGATGTAGCCCATGGCCACGGTTGCGGCGATGAAAATCGCCAGGTAACGGCTTATCGCGCCGTTATGCAGCCCGCTGCTGACCCTGTCCGAGACCGCCGTCAGCCCGTTCACCAGCCCGTCAAAGATTGCCTTGGCCTCTGGGCGGGGCGCGGCCTGCCATACCCTGTCAAGCGGTCGGTGCAGCGCCAGCAGCACGAACCCGCCCGCCACGGCGATGATCGACATGAACAGCGCGGGCGTGATGCCGTGCCACAATTTCAGGTAGACATTCAGCGACTCGCCGGTCACCGCGCCGGCGGCCACGTTGACCAGCGGCCCGGCCACAGCCGCGGGGAAAATGCCGATCACGATCACCAGCATCGCCAGAAGTGCGGGCGAGGCCCACATGCCGAGGGGCGGGTCGTGCGGTTTGGACGGGTAGTCGTCGCGCACGGGGCCCAGGAACACATGGGCGATGAAGCGGAAGGAATAGGCCACCGACAAGACCGCGCCCAGGGTGGCCAGAACCGGCACCGCGTAATGGCTGCCGGCCCAGACGGTGTGCGCGGCCTCTTCGAGCATCAATTCCTTCGAAAGGAACCCGTTCAACAGCGGGATGCCCGCCATCGACAGCGCGGTAATCGTGCCCAGCGCCGCGGTCACGGGCATCAGCCGGGCAAGGCCGCCAAGCCGCTTTATGTCGCGGGTATGCGCCTCGTGATCGACGATCCCGGCGGTCATGAAAAGCGCCGCCTTGAAAGTCAGGTGGTTCAGCACGTGGAACACCGCCGCCGCCGCCGCCATCTTGGTGCCAAAGCCCAGAAGCATCGTCAGAAGACCAAGGTGGCTGACCGTCGAATAGGCCAGCAGCGCCTTGAGATCGTCCTTGAACAGCGCGATCACCGCGCCCAGGACCATCGTGATCAGACCCGTCGTGGCAACGATGTAGAACCACGCCTCGGTCCCGGCCAGAACCGGCCACATCCGCGCCATCAGGAATACGCCCGCCTTTACCATCGTGGCCGAGTGCAGGTAGGCCGACACCGGCGTGGGGGCGGCCATCGCGTGCGGCAACCAGAAATGGAAAGGAAACTGCGCCGATTTGGCAAAGGCCCCGATCAGGATCAGGATCAGCGCGGGGATGTACCATTCCGAGGCGCGGATCGCCTCGCCCTGTTGCAGGATATCGGTCAACTCGTAGCTGCCCACGATATTGCCCAGGATCAGCATGCCCCCGATCATCGCCAGCCCCCCCGCGCCGGTAACAGCCAGCGCCATGCGCGCGCCTTGTCGACCCTCGGGAAGGTGTTTCCAATAGCCGATCAGCAAGAACGAAGTCAGGCTGGTCAGTTCCCAGAAAATAAGTAAAAGCAATATGTTGTCAGAGATCACGATGCCCAGCATCGCGCCCTGGAACAACAGAAGGTAGGTGTAGAACTGTCCCATCGGGTCGTCGGCCGACAGGTAAAAGCGGGCATAAAGCGTGATCAGCAGGCCCATCCCGAGGATCATCCCCGCGAACATAAGGCCCAGACCGTCGAGGAAAAAGCTGACCGATAGCCCCAGTTGCGGCAGCCACTCTATCCGGGTCTCGATGACCTCGCCCTGCATCACCTGCGGCGCCAAAAGACCCAGCATCACCAGCGCCAGCGCGGTGGGCAGCGCGGTAAAGCTGGCACAGGCTGTTCGGCCCGCACGCACCATGACCCCCGGCACCAGTGCGCCGAGGAAGGGCAGAAGGGCAATGATCGGAAGAAAGCTGTTGCCGCTGGTCATCCCTGTCACCGGTCGTTCCTGTCGATTCGTATGCTTAAACGGATTTCGGCCCGCGGAAAACGCGCACCGACAATATATTGGGGCTTGGCGGTGCGAATTCCCCCCGCTTTGTCCTTTTCACAGCATGGGCCGGGGGGCGGGCGATCAAATATCCGTCAGGGGACGCAATTCATTGCCACGCGCCCTGCGTGCCGCCCTGTCCGGCCGGGCCCTTGCCGGGGCGGCCGCTTCCATCCGCATTGAATACCGGGCGCGGCACCGGACCGGTCAGGGCGGGCCGATAGCCCAGTACGAAGGCACCCCATCCAGCGCACCACAGACCGGCAGCCAGGTTCAAAAGCCCCTCGTAGGCGTCAAACCAGATAGGCGCTGCCAGGCGGGTCAGGGCCGCCGTCCAGATCGCGCCAAAGGCGATCAACAACGCCGGCCCAAGCCGCAGTTCGGCGCCATCGCGTCGGGCCGCCGCCCGTGCCGCGATCGACAGGGCAAGTCCGCCCATTGCCCCCATCATGAGGGCATGGATCGTATCGCTCTCGCGCCAGGGCAGGGGAAAGAGACATGCCAGCCCCGTCAGAACCAGCCCCGGTGGCAGCCATGCAAAACTCAGATGCAGCATCGCGGCGGGGGCATAGCCGCGCACGGCCAGCCCCCGCCAGCCCCACATCCGCCAAAGTTGTGCCAGCCCCGCCGCGATCAGCAGCCCGGCGCCCAGGGTCCAGCGGTTTGCCAGTGTGGCGGCCAGCGCGGCCAGCAACAAGACAAGCCCCGTGCGATTGGCCAGGGGATGCAGGCGGGGCATCGGCCCCTCGCCCTTTTGCCGCAGGCTGTTGGCGGTAAAGGCCGGCGTCATCCCGCCGGCGATCACCGAAACCTTGACGGCAAAGAACAGCACCAGAATGCGTGTCGACTGCGCCGGGTCGGGCCATGCCAGCCACCCGGTTGCCGAGGCGATAAAGGCGGCATCGGCCAGCCCCAGCAAGGCAATCGTGAAGGGCAGGAAACTGCGTTGCCACATCCCTTGGGCCCAGACCGCGCGGGCAAAGAGACCGGCAAAGACTGCGTAGAATACAAGCCCCGGCGCCAGCACCACGCCCAGCGGCAGCCGCTCTCCCAGCGCCAGCGCGATCCGCGCGAACAGCCACACCCCCGCCAGCGCCGCCAGCCCCGTGCCGGTCAACCGCCGCCCGCCGGTCCAGTTGGGCATCGCGGTCAGAAAAAATGCCGCCATGCAAGCCCCGCCAAAGCCCACGGTCATCTCGTGGGCATGCCACAGCGTCGACGTGCCGAGGCTGGGCACGGGCAGGCCGAGGTCATAACCCCATTGCCACCAGCCCAGCGCGATCACCGCCCATAGGCCAGCAAGAGTGAAAAACACGCGATGTGGGGAAAGAAGGATGTCGCTAAACAGACGGCCCGTTGCCTGAGCGGCCTGACCGCCACCCTGGCCCCTGCCACGGCCAACGCCCCTGCCACGACCTGTGCCTCGGCCGTCCGGAGATCCGCCCTCGTTCATCGACGCCCCGCTATTCCTGATTTGTTTTATCAGGATAAGGCGGCGCGCGGCACATCACAACGCAGCCGAGATGCGACCGATCCGCGCCGGGTGCTCAGTTCCGGCGGATCAGCCCGACAAGTGGCATGATGGTCTTGTCCACCACCGGCACCAGCGCCGCCCCCAGCGCCAGGCCGAAAATGCCAGATCCCAGCGCCGTTAGCCCCCATTCCACCGCGCCCCCGATCGGGGGGAAGACATGGCCGGCCCCGACCGCGAATTCATGCAGCAGATGCGCAGGTGCCGCCAGGCCAAAGACCTCGAGGCTGTGCAGGACGATGCCGCCACCGACCCACAGCATCGCCAGTGTGCCGACCGTGGACAGCAGGTTCAGAACCGAGGGCATCACCCGCACAAGCGCTCGCCCCGCCGCCGCCACGATCCGCGACCCCGACCTGGCCAGCGCGACCCCGGCATCGTCCGCCTTCACGATCAGGGCGACCGCGCCATAGACCAGGAAGGTCAGGAAAAGTCCCACCAATGCCAGCGAAAGCGCCTTGTTCACCAGCGGGATATCCGCGGGCAGCGCGGCAAGCGTGATTGCCATGATCTCGGCAGACAGGATCAGGTCGGTCTTGATCGCCGAGCGGACCTTGCGTTCCTCGAACTGCGCCAGTTCCGCAGGGGTTTGCGGGGCGGCCGAGAGATCGGTATCGGTCTTGTGGCGATGGGTCGGTGCAAGCCAGTGATGCACCTTTTCGGCCCCCTCGAAAGCCAGGAAAAGCCCGCCCAGCAGCAGGATCGGCTGCACCGCCCAGGGCGCGAAGAACGACAGGGCCAATGCGCCGGGCATCAAGAGGACCAGCTTGTTGATCAACGAGCCCCGCGCGATGCGCAGCACGATCGGCAATTCCCGTCTCGCAGCAAGCCCGGTGACATAGCTCGGCGTCACGGCGGTGTCGTCGATCACGACCCCGGCCGATTTGGTCCCCGCCTTGTAGGCATGTGCTGCCGCATCGTCGAGAGAGGCCGCTGCCGCCTTGGCGATCAGGGTGACATCGTCGAGCAGAGCAAGAAGTCCGGAACTCATGGAATGTGCATCCTTTTGGCTGACGGGCCGCATCCTGGCGCGAAGCTCGCGCCGTTGCAGCCCCTGTCATGGGGCTTGCCGTTTTCAGCCCTCGGGTGTGGGCGGCCATTGCGCGCCGCGTTTTTCCATGTATGGGCGGAAATATTCACGGAATGCCGGAAAGCCCTCTGCCAACATCAGGAAGGACTCGCGCTCGACGACCAGAACCTTGGTATCTTCCAGCGCATGAACAGTGGTCTGGCGCCGGGTGGCGCCAAGGATCAGCCGTTCGCCGAAATGGCCGCCGGGGCCGATGATGCGCCTTGTCACCTCGCCGGTGGCGGGATCCTTGCGTTCCATTTCCACAGCGCCCGAGATCACCGAATAGAATCCGTCCGACCGGTGCCCGGCCTCGTAGACCGTATCGCCCGAACGGTAATGGATATACCTGAGCTGTGGCCGGGCCTGCGGGCGCAATTGTACCAGGTTTCGTGCGCCCAGGATGTCCAGCAGCCAGTTGAACATGACCCTGATCCGTGTTGCCACACCGGGCAGAAGCGCAAGGTAATAGGACCGCCAGAGTATCCACGCGAAAAGGCCGGTGAACTGGGTGCCGAAAATCTCGGCGACGCCTCGCCGAGCGCCCAGCGAGGCCAGCGCCCCCCGTGAGGTGTAGTGGAACGGCCTGGGGGATTTACCCTTTAGCGTGGCGGCGATGTTTTGAGCGAGTTGTTTGGCCTCGCGCACGGCGAATTGCGCGGTAGGCGGCGCGAAATCGGCCCGCTCAGCAGCGCCATCCCTGAGCGGGATCAGTGCGCAATCGCCTAGCGCCCAGACATTCGTGCCCCCCTTCACGCGCAGGGTCCGGTCGACCTTGAGGCGCCCGTGCTGATGGGGCAGGGCCATACGCGCGACAACCGGCAGGGGCGCGTTGCCGATCGTGGCCACGATGGTGCGGGTGTCGATCACCTCGCCGCCGGTGGTGACCATTTGCGTGCCCGTGGCGCTGACCACGCCGGTATTCAGCTTTAGCGTAATCCCATGTTTTTCGAGTTGCTCTGCCGCGTAATCACCCAGCCGCGCGGGCATTTCGCCCAGGATACGGCCGGCATATTCAACCAGGATCACGCGCACTTCGGAGGGCGCGATATTGGGATAATAGGGCAGCGACCTGTCGATAAGTTCTTTCAACTCACCTACGGTTTCTACGCCCGAAAAACCGCCTCCCACAACCGTGAAGGTCAGCGCGCCGCGCTTCGTTTCCGGCACTTGGCTGACCTGGGCGTGTTCGAGCTGCTCGATCACGTGACCGCGCAGGCGCCGGGCATCCTCCAGTGTCTTCATCCTCAGCGCGTGCTCTTCCAGGCCCGGCATGCGCGACAGGTCCGCACCCAGCCCCAGTGCGATCACCAGGTGGTCATAAGGCACCTCGGTCGGGCGGCGCTGGATGCCTTGGAACACGGTGATGATGCGCCGCTCGAAATCGACGCTGTCCACCACCGCCTTGCGCACATGTACGCCCTTGAGCAGCACCCGCAACGATGACACCGCATGGGCGGGCGTGATCGAACCCGCGCCGACCTCGGGCAATAGCGGTTGAAAAACGAAATAATTCTCGTCGTTGATGAGTTCGATCTGCGCCTTGCGGCCCAGTTGCCGGCGCAGGGCGCGCGCGGCATACATCCCGCCGAAGCCGCCGCCGAGGATGACGATGCGTGTGGTCACTGGTGAGTCTCCTGTGCTGCTGCCAGCCTAACGCATCCGTGGGGCAGGGCTAGTGGCGCGTCGCCGCCCCGGCCTGAAAACCCGGAACGAAAAAAGGCGCCCACGGCGGGGCGCCCTTCACGTCTTGGCTTTTCCCAGGCTTAGGCCAGGGCGATATTCGTCGCCGACTCGCGGCCGTCACGGCCGGGTTCGATGTCGAAGGTCACTTTCTGGTTGTCAGCAAGCGTGCGCAGACCGGCGCGTTCCAGTGCAGTGATATGCACGAACACATCTTTCTTGCCGCCATCGGGGGCGATGAAGCCAAAGCCTTTGGTTTCGTTGAACCATTTCACGGTGCCAGTAGCCATCCGTCAGTCTCCTTTAATAGGCCGCTCGCGTCGGTGCAGCGGCTTGGCGCAGTCATGGGTCGATCGAGGGACTGCAGCCGGTAAAGGTAGACAGTGGTCGAAAGTCGTAACGTCGCCAGACGCATATGAGGCCTTTGCCGAGTCGTTGCAAGCAAATTCGCGGGAGCGCCGCAGCAGGGGATGATCCCCGGCCCCTGTCTGTGCAGGATGCGCGTTCCTTGAATGGCGGGGGAGAGGTAGGGCAGGCAGGGGCCGTGAAACTGGCGTTTGACTCGACTCGGGCGAACTGTAACACTTTGTTCATAAAATAATTTCGGGCAGGGCTACAATTCTTTACGGGGGACTCTAATGTTTACGAAATCCGCCCTTTTGGCCGCCGCCCTTGCGGTGGTTGCCGGATCTGCAAGCGCATGGACCGACATGGCCCAACCGCATGACCCGAACAGCACGGGACCACGTTCCGTTGCGGGGCCAAATTATTGCCGCGACGGGTTGCAACCTGTGGAATGGAATGGCGTCGTATCGTGTGGCGGCACCTACAGGCCGGCATATATCCGCCTCAACAGCCTCGACGAGGTGCCGCCCGGCTATGTCGGGCGCGTCTATCACCTGCGATACGGTAATCCCGGCACGCAGCCGCTACAGTAGGCGGGCAACCGCCTCGCGATCGCGCTATTGGCGCTGGCATGTGATAGGACCAGCGCCAAGCTTTCTGTGCAATGGTCGGGCGGTTGCAAACAGCGCCGCAACCGCCCTGTGGCACTCTTAGAGTGCCTTGAGATCGCCGGCGGATTTGCGGCCGTCGCGCCCCTCGATCATTTCAAAGGCAACCTTCTGGTTGTCGGATAGCCCCGTCATCCCGGCGCGTTCGACCGCCGAGATATGCACGAAAATATCCTGGCCGCCATCATCGGGTGCGATAAAGCCATAGCCCTTGGTGGCGTTGAACCATTTCACGGTGCCGGTAGGCATCTTCTGTCTCCTCTCTTCTCGCTTCATGCGCGCCCGCGGAATTGCGGCGCGGCAGGTCACAGCCAGGTCTTCCAGTCTTCCGGCTGCCCCTGAAGGAGGAGCGGTCGTCCAGTCGTCTGCCGTCACGCGTTGAGGATGAAGGCCGAATCGGGCCAAAATCAAGTGTCAGGCAATTGAGAGTCTGTCGCAGGCGAATTCTGGCGTGAACGGAGGCAGGATTGATCCTTTACGGGCTGAAAAATTGTGACACGTGCCGCAAAGCGCGGCGCATGTTGGAAGGTGCGGGCCATACGGTGACGTTGCGAGACCTGCGCGAGGCGCCGCTAAGCGCGCAAGAACTGGATAGGTTCCTTGAGACGTTCGGTGCCGAACTCGTCAATCGCCGCTCGACCACATGGCGGGGGCTGGCGTCGGATCAGCGTGATGCGCCACCGCCCGATCTGATCGCTGCCCACCCCGCACTGATGAAACGCCCGGTGATCGAGGCCGAGAGCCGGTTGTTACCCGGTTGGAACAAGGAGGTTCTGGCCGCTCTGTGCTGATCGGGCGCGTCGCGGCGCGCGCGGCCGGGCGCAAGTGAGCGTCAAGAGAAAGGGCACCGCCATTGGCGATACCCTCAGCTTTTGGCGCGGCCGGCTTCAGCCCAGGTCCGGCGGGGTTGCATCGCGAGACAGGTCGGCAACGATATCGTCCAGGGGGACGGTTGTGGTCTGTTTTTCGCCAAGCCGCCGCACCGTCACGGTGCGTTCCTCGACCTCGCGCAGACCGATCGCCAGGATCACCGGCACTTTGCCGACGGAGTGTTCGCGAACCTTGTAGTTGATCTTTTCGTTGCGCACATCGGCCTCGGCCCGCACGCCCGCGGCCTTCAGCGCGGCGACGACCTCGTGTACGTAATCGTCGGCATCGGAAACGATCGAGGCCACGACTACCTGCCGCGCGGCCAGCCAGAACGGCAGCTTGCCGCCGAAATTCTCGATCAGGATGCCGAGGAAGCGTTCGAAGCTGCCCAGGATCGCCCGGTGCAGCATGACGGGGCGGTGTTTCGCGCCGTCCTCGCCGATGTAATGGGCCTCCAGCCGCTCGGGCAGGACGAAATCCACCTGCAGCGTGCCGCATTGCCAGTCGCGTCCGATGGCGTCGGTCAGCACGAATTCAAGCTTTGGCCCATAGAACG
Source organism: Rhodovulum bhavnagarense (assembly GCF_004343505.1). Classification (GTDB taxonomy): domain Bacteria; phylum Pseudomonadota; class Alphaproteobacteria; order Rhodobacterales; family Rhodobacteraceae; genus Rhodovulum; species Rhodovulum bhavnagarense. The sequence continues at coordinate 152,740 of NZ_SLXU01000001.1, forward strand.
CACCCTCGCCGGGGTTCAGTTCATAGGCATATCCGGCCGCCTCGGTCGCGGCCTTCAGCGCGGTTTCAGCCTTGTCCCAGACCTCGTCGCTGCCCGCACGTTTTTCCGGGCGGTCGGAAAATTTCACGCGGAACGTCTCGAACCCCAGATCGGCATAGACCGAGCTGAGCAGTTCGATGAATTTCTGCGTCTCCTCCTCGATCTGGCTCTCGCGGCAGAAGATATGCGCGTCGTCCTGGGTAAAGCCGCGCACCCGCATCAACCCGTGCAGCGCGCCCGAGGGCTCATACCGGTTGCACGACCCGAACTCGGCCATCCGAAAGGGCAGGTCGCGATAGGATTTGAGCCCCTGGTTGAAGATCTGCACATGGCCGGGGCAGTTCATCGGTTTCAGCGCGTTGATCGATTTCTCGCGCGCGTGTTCCTCGTCGACCTCGACGATGAACATGTGTTCCTGGTATTTTTCCCAGTGGCCCGAGGCCTCCCACAGCTTGCGGTCGACGACCTGGGGCGTGTTCACCTCGACATAGCCGCCCGCGTATTGGCGACGGCGCATGTAATCTTGCAACGTGGTATAGATGCGCCAGCCGTTGGGGTGCCAGAACACCTGCCCCGGCGCCTCTTCCTGCATGTGGAACAGCTCCATCTCGCGGCCCAGGCGGCGATGGTCACGTTTCTCGGCTTCTTCGAGGAAGGTCAGGTAGTCCTTCAATTCCTGCCGCGTCCGGAAGGCCACGCCATAGATCCGTTGCAGCATCGGGCGGTTGCTGTCGCCCCGCCAATAGGCGCCTGCCACCTTCATCAACTTGAAGGCATCCGCGGGCACCTGCCCGGTATGTTGCAGGTGCGGGCCACGACACAGATCCTGCCAGTGGCCGTGCCAGTACATGCGGATCGGCTGGCCCTCGGGGATCATGCCGACCAGTTCGACCTTGTAGGGTTCGTTATTGGCCTCGTAATAGGCCACCGCCCGGTCGCGGTCCCAGGTCTCGGTGGTGACAGGATCGCGGCGGTTGATGATCTCTTTCATCTTGGCCTCGATCCGGCCCAGATCCTCGGGGGTAAACGGATCTTGCCGGTCGAAATCGTAATACCAGCCGTTCTCGATGACGGGGCCGATGGTGACCTTTACCTCGGGCCAGATCTCCTGCACCGCGCGGGCCATGATATGCGCCAGGTCGTGCCGGATCAGTTCCAGCGCCGGACCCTCGTCCTGCATCGTGTTTATGGCAATGGCGGCGTTGTCGGTGATCGGCCATTGCAGGTCCCAGTGGGCGCCGTTCACCTGCGCTGAAATCGCCTTTTTCGCAAGGGAATTGGAAATGCCTGCGGCGATCTCGGCGGGGGTGATCCCGGCCTCGAACGCTTTGACGTTGCCATCGGGGAAGGTGATATCGATCTGGCCCATAGCTGGACTCCTCGTCGGTTTGGCGCCCACGGAACGCCCGGTTGCGGGTATGGATTGCGCCTAGGTGGACCCCGGCGCCAAGGGTGTCAAGCGTTTGCGGGTGCGGCGTAAACGCCGCACCCGAAATCTTACGCCAGTTCCGCCAGCCGGGCCAGGGCGGCGCGCAGCTTGTCGGCCTCCTCCGTCTTGGCCTCGGCCAGCTCGCGGGTTTCCTCGACCACGTCCTCGGGGGCGCTGTCCACGAATTTGGGGTTCTTCAGCCGGCCTTGCAGCCCGCCCAGTTCCTTTTCCAGCTTGCCCAACGATTTTTCCAGCCGCACCTTTTCGGCGGCCACGTCGATGATGCCCTCCAGCGGCAGGCCCAGCGTGCCGCCTTCGACCGCGATGGTGATGCAGCCCTTGGGCATCGTCTCGGCGGCGTCCAGGCTGTCGATCCGGGCCAGCCGTTTGATCAGCGCCTCGTTGCGGTCCCAGGCGGCGCGGCCATCGGCGTCCAGCTCGGTATAGAGCATCGGCACCTGCGCGCTGGCGGGCACGCGCATCTGCGCGCGGGCCGAGCGGACCTCTTCGATCAGGGAAATCACCCAGTTCATTTCGCGGTCTGCGTCGGCGTCGATCAACTCGGCCCCGTAGGTCGGCCAGTCCGCATGGACCAGCATCTTTTCCCGCTTGCCCAGCGTGCCCCACAATTCCTCGGTGATGTAGGGCATGATGGGATGTAGCAGGATCAGGCACTGGTCGATGACCCAGGCCATTGTGGCGCGGGTTTCCGCCTGCTGCTCGGGCGTGCCGTCCATCAAGAGCGGCTTGGAGAATTCCACGTACCAGTCGCAGACCTTGCCCCAGACAAAGGCATAAAGCGCGTTCGCCGCATCGTTGAAGCGATAGGCCGCCAGCGCCTCGTCCACCTCGGCCCGGACGCGGGCGGTTTCGCCGACGATCCAGCGGTTCACGGTCTCGGAAGGGTTCGGGCTGCTGCCATCGGGATTGTAGTTTTCGAACACCCCGTTCATTTCGGCAAAGCGCGCGGCATTCCACAGCTTGGTGCCGAAATTGCGATACCCGGCAATGCGTTGGGTCGACAGCTTCAGGTCGCGACCCATCGCGGCCATGGCCGTCAAAGTAAAACGAATCGCATCTGCGCCGAATTCGTCGATCAGTTCCAGCGGGTCCAGAACGTTGCCCAGGGACTTGGACATCTTCTTGCCCTTCTCGTCGCGGACAAGGGCGTGGACATAGACCGTGTGGAACGGGATCTGGTCGACCACGGCCAGTTGCATCATCATCATCCGGGCGACCCAGAAAAAGATGATGTCGAACCCGGTGATCAGGACATCGGTGGGGAAATACTTCTCCAGCTCCGGCGTTTTTTCCGGCCAGCCCAGCGTGCCGATCGGCCAGAGGCCCGAGGAGAACCAGGTGTCCAGCACGTCGGGGTCGCGGGTCAGCGTCTTGCCGCCCGCCATCGCCTGAGCCTCTTCCTCGGTCGCGGCGCAGTATTCCTTGCCGTCCTCGTCATACCAGACCGGGATCTGATGCCCCCACCACAGCTGGCGGCTGATGCACCAGGGCTCGATATTCTCCAGCCAGTGGAAATAGACCTTGCGGTCGCGTTCGGGCAGGATCTGGGTGCGGCCGTCGCGCACCGCGTCCAGCGCGGGGCCGACGATGGCCTCGGCATCCACGAACCACTGGTCGGTCAGCATCGGCTCGATCACCACCTTGGATCGGTCGCCGAAGGGCTGCATGATCGGCTTGTTTTCCACGAAGGGGATCAGGTCCGGTTCGCCCTCTTCGCCCGCCTTGGGGTTTTCCACCATCACCGCCAGACCCTCGGCGGTGATGTCGGCGATCACCTGCTTGCGCGCCTCGAACCGGTCGAGGCCGCGGTATTTTTCGGGCACGAGGTTCACGGCGGTGGTGTCGATGGAGGATGCGCTTTGATGCCCCTCGGCGATGGCGCGGGCAAGGGCGGCCTCTTCGGCATAGGGTTTGCCGTCGGTGCGCATGTGGCCCTTGGTGTCCATCAGCACGTAAAGCGGGATGCGGTTCCTCAGCGCCACGCCGTAGTCGTTGAAATCATGCGCCCCGGTGATCTTCACCGCGCCGGAACCGAAATCCGGATCGGGGTATTCGTCGGTGATGATCGGGATCAGGCGGCGGTGTTCCTTGGGCCCCACCGGAATTTCGCAAAGCTTGCCAACGATGGGCGCATAGCGTTCGTCCGAGGGGTGGACCGCGACCGCACCATCGCCCAGCATGGTTTCGGGGCGGGTGGTGGCGATGGAAATGTAATCGCGTTCCTCTTCGAGAATGACGTTCCCGTCCTCGTCCTTCTCGACATAGGTGTAGGTCTCGCCCCCGGCCAGCGGGTACTTGAAGTGCCACATATGGCCCGCGACCTCGATATTCTCGACCTCCAGGTCGGAAATCGCGGTCTCGAAATGCGGGTCCCAGTTGACCAGCCGCTTGCCGCGGTAGATCAGGCCCTTGTTGTACATCTCGACAAAGACGCGGATTACCGCGTCGTGGAAATTGCCGTCCTCGCCTTCGGGCGCCCCCGGGGCGCCGGACATGGTAAAGGCGTTGCGCGACCAGTCACAGGAGGCACCAAGCCGTTTCAACTGGTTGATGATGGTGCCGCCGGAATGCTGTTTCCACTCCCACACCTTTTCCAGGAACTTCTCGCGCCCCATCTCGCGGCGGGTGGGGTTGGACTTGTCCTTGGCCAGTTCCCGTTCCACGACCATCTGCGTGGCGATGCCCGCATGGTCTTGCCCCGGCTGCCACAGCGTGTCGAACCCCCGCATCCGGTGCCAGCGCACCAGGATGTCCTGCAACGTGTTGTTGAAGGCATGCCCCATGTGCAGCGACCCGGTCACGTTGGGCGGCGGGATCATGATGCAGAACGTGTCGGCACCGGGTTTCGCATTGGCGCCGGCGGTGAAACAGCCGGCCTTTTCCCAGGCGTCGTAGAGGCGTTGTTCTGCGGCGGCAGCGTCGAAGGTCTTTTCCATGGGCATGCGGGGGATCCTCGCGTGGGATGGGCTTGGCCGCTGACTTAGCGAAAGCACGGGCCAAGGCCAACCCCCGCCGGGGCTGGACAGTGAACGCCGCGACGCGCCCGCGCGGCGACAGCACCGGGGGGGCCTACAAGATCCCGCGGCGCGGATCGACTTTGGCTAGGGGCGCAACCGCGCCTCGGCGCGCTGACGGGCCAATGCGCTGTCGCGGTCGTTCACGCCCAGAAGGTTGGCGCTCAGCCGCATCAGCGCATCTTCCTCGGTGTCGCGAATGCCGTCTGCCAGAACGACCTCCCAGAGCGCCTCTATGACGGCCTGGCGGTCCTCGTATGCGACGGCATCCTTGATCGCGCGGGTAAAGCGTACCGTATCGGGGGCCTCGGCCTCAAGCGCCTCGGCCCGGTGGCGCAGCGCGCTGGCCGCGTCATTGTCCAGGCCGTAGCGCGCGGCAAGAAGGCGGGTGATGCGTTCGGCTTCTTCGTGGGAATATTCCCCGTCCGAGCGCGCGATACGCACCAAAAGCGCGCCAAGCGCGAGGCGGGCGTCCGCGTCGGGCAAGGTCTGGGGTTGCGGCTGAATCAGCCTGTTCAGGAAATCGGCAAACATGCGTCACGTATACGCCCCGGCCACGGCCTGGGAAAGCCGGATCAGTTATCGTATCCGGCCACGATCACGAGATCGCCCTCGGATATCGGATCGCGCAGCGCCTTGGCGGCCTGGTAGGCGGGGCTTTCGTAACAGGCGATGGCGGCCTCGACGCTGGGAAATTCGATCACCACGGTCCGCTTGCGCGCATGTCCCTCGCGCAGTTGCTGATCGCCGCCGCGCACGATGAACCGGGCGCCGAACTCGGCAAAGGGGGCGGCATTGGCGGCCTTGTAGGTTTCGTAAGTTTCGGCATCGCGCACATCGACATGGGCGACCCAGTATCCCTTTGGCATGGTCAGTGTCCTTTCAGATGGTCGAAAAGGGTTTGCAGCCGGGCAGCCTCTTGATCGATCCCCCAAGGCGGGTTCACGATGAACATGCCCGATCCAACCAGGCCATGCCCCTCGCGCGCGGCCGGAAACCGGACCTCGTGGCACAGCGCCCCGAGAAAGGCCTCGCGCAATGCGGCGACCATCGGGGTATGCAGGCCCGAGTTCAGGATCGGATACCAGAGCGCCAGAATGCCTACATTCCACTTGCGGTGCAGCGCGGCCATGTGGCCGGGGATCGCGGCATAATCCGATTTCAACTCAAAACTGGGATCGATCAGCATCAGGCCCCGCCGCGGGGTGGGGGGCGTCAGAGCGCGCGCCGCGGCAAACCCATCCTCGCGGCGCAAATGCGCGCCGAACGGTGCAATGACCGCGGCCAGCGCCTCGTATTCGCGGGGATGCAATTCGGCGAGGTGCATAACATCGCCCCGACGCAGGCTGAGCGCCGCAATCAGGGGCGAGCCGGGATAGGCCGCGCCCCCGAAGCGCGCGCGTGTCTCGGCCAGCCTTTTGCGATAGGCATGCGCCTCTGGCAGGCGAGGCTCCATCACCCGGACGCCTGCCGCGGCCTCGCCCGTCCTGACTGCCTCGGGGGCGGACAGGTCGTACAGCCCCCGGCCGGCATGGGTTTCGATATAGCTGAGCGGCTTGTCCTTCTGGGTCAGCCGTTCGAGAATCGCGGCCAGCAGGACATGCTTGTGCACATCGGCGAGATTTCCCGCGTGATAGATGTGCTGATAGGACAGCATCGTCAGTCTGTCTCAGACCAGCCGCGAGGTTTCGACCGCCGCGCGCACGAAATCGGCAAAAAGCGGATGCGGCGCGAAGGGTTTCGATTTCAGTTCGGGGTGGAACTGTACGCCGATGAACCAGCGGTGATCCTTCCATTCGACGATCTCGGGCAAGCGGCCGTCGGGGGACATGCCCGAAAAGACCAGGCCCTTTTCCTCTAGCTTGTCGCGATAGCGTGTATCGACCTCATAGCGGTGACGATGGCGTTCTTCTATCACGGTCGTGCCATAGATCTGGGCGACGCGCGACCCCTCTGCCAGATGCGCGGTATAGCTGCCCAGGCGCATCGTGCCGCCCTTGTCATCCTCGACTTTGCGGCGGACCGTTGCGTTGCCCTGCACCCATTCCTTGAGATGGTAGACAACCGGGGTAAAGCGTTTCTTTCCCGACTCGTGATCGAATTCTTCTGATCCCGCATCGGGGAGTTGCGCGACGTTGCGCGCGGCCTCGATCACCGCCATCTGCATTCCCAGGCAAATGCCGAGATAGGGGATATCACGCTCGCGGGCGAATTGTGCGGCCTTGATCTTGCCCTCGGTTCCGCGCTCGCCGAACCCGCCGGGCACCAGGATCGCGTGGAACCCTTCCAGCCAGGGCGAGGGGTCTTCGCGTTCGAATATCTCGGCATCGATCCAGTCGGCCTTGACCCGGACGCGGTTGGCCATGCCGCCATGGGTCAGCGCCTCGGCGATGGATTTATAGGCGTCTTCCAGTTGGGTATACTTGCCGACGATGGCGATCCGTACCTCGCCCTCGGCGTTGAAGATTCGGTCGGCCACATCCTCCCACCGGGCGAGGTCGGGCTTGGGGGCGGGGCTGATCTGGAAGGCGTCCAGCACCGCCTGGTCCAGCCCTTCGCGGTGATAGGCCAGCGGCGCCTCGTAGATGGATTTCAGGTCCTGCGCGGCGATCACGCTGTCGGGGCGGACGTTGCAGAACAGCGCCAGTTTCTCACGTTCCTTCTCGGGGATCGGCCCTTCGGAGCGGCAGACCAGCACGTCGGGGGCGATCCCGATGGAGCGCAGTTCCTTGACCGAGTGCTGGGTGGGCTTGGTCTTCAACTCGCCGGATGCGCGGATATAGGGCAACAGCGTGAGGTGCATGAAAATGCACTGTCCGCGCGGCTTGTCCTGGCCGAACTGGCGGATCGCCTCGAAGAAGGGCAGGCCCTCGATATCGCCGACGGTGCCGCCGATCTCGCACAGCATGAAGTCGACCTCGTCCTCGCCGATGCGGATGAAGTCCTTGATTTCATTCGTGACGTGCGGGATTACCTGGATCGTCTTGCCCAGATAGTCGCCGCGGCGTTCCTTTTCCAGGACATTGGAATAGATGCGCCCTGAACTGACCGAGTCGGTTGCCCGCGCCGCCACCCCGGTGAAGCGTTCGTAATGGCCCAGATCCAGGTCGGTTTCGGCGCCGTCATCGGTGACGAAAACCTCGCCATGTTCGAACGGGCTCATCGTGCCGGGATCGACGTTGAGATAGGGGTCGAGCTTGCGCAGCCTTACGCTGAATCCGCGCGCCTGCAACAGCGCCCCCAGCGCGGCCGAGGCCAGACCCTTGCCCAGCGAGGACACGACCCCGCCCGTGATAAAGATGAACCGTGCCATGTAGCGGACGCCCCCGTGATTGTCGCTTTTCCTGAGCTCGATCCGGCGCAAAACGCCGCAGCATCACGGGAGTCAAGGTATAGCGGATTCGGGAACGCGCCGCAACCGAGCCTCAAGATGCTGGGGCCAGTTACCGGCCCGATTCAATTTGTTGTGGTGTTTTCGCCGATCAATCAGCCCTGGGCGGTGCCAAGGGGGCATCGCCGGTGGCCAGTGGTGGCGGCGGCAACAGGCCGCCACTTTCCGGTTGGGCCGGTTCGGGCAATGCCTGTTCTTGCGTGTCAGGCACGACGACGGGGCCCAGCCGGTCGACGACCGACGTGCCCTCGGCATTCTTGGCGGCAAAGATCGTCAGGGTCATCGAGGTGGCGATGAAGGCCACGGCAAAGACCCAGGTCAGCTTGCCCAGGGGCGTTGTGGGAGCGCGGCCCGTGATGGCCCCGCCGCCGCCCATGCCCAGGCCACCCCCCTCGTTCCGCTGCAACAGCACGATGCCGATAAGGCAAAGCGCGAGGATCAGGTGAACGATGAGAATGACATTTTCCATGAAGGTGCGGCCCCGGCTGCGTTTGCGCGTTTACCTAAGCCCAACGGGCCGCACCCGCAACCCCCGTCAGGCCTTTGCGGCTTTCGCGGCCTTCTTGGTGGACTTGGCGCGCGTCTCTTCCTGCGCGACCTTTCGGCTGGTCTTTGCCGCGCTGCGCCAGCTCATTGCGGCGGCAATCACCAGCGCAAGCACCGCGATGCCGCCCCAGATGTTGAAGTCGCTCATTTCCAGCGTCAGCAGGCCGTTATCGACAAGGATATAGCCGGCCAGCGCAAAGATGATGATCAGCAGCAGCACGCCCAGCTTGCCCAGCGTGCCAAAGAGAACGCCGAAAAGCATCAGGTAGACGATGCCAAGGAACACGCCGAGCCCGATCACGAGCGCCTTTTGCGCATCGTAATTATCCTGTGCCCAGGTGATGTAGTTGTATTCGGTGGTATTGTAGGTCGCAGCAAGGATGATGAAGGCGATCACCCAGCGAAAGATAAACCCGGACATATCGGCTCCTCCGTATGTTTTTCAATGACGAGTCGCGAGAAAGTGTAACGCTCCTTAACGCGGATGCGGCGAAAATGTGGTTTGCCTCATCGTCGCAGGGTGGGGCGCCGCCCCGATGCCTGCCGCGACCAGTTTTGCCTTGCCTCGACGTTGGACCTGTCTATAGAGGCGAGCGTTTGCAGTTCAAAACGAGGAGTGGCCATGGCCAATGTCGTCGTCGTCGGCGCCCAGTGGGGTGACGAAGGAAAGGGCAAGATCGTCGACTGGCTGTCTGAGCGCGCGGATGTGGTCGCGCGGTTCCAAGGCGGTCACAATGCCGGCCATACGCTGGTGATCGGCGGCACCGTCTACAAGCTGCACGCGCTGCCCTCGGGCGTGGTGCGCCCCGGCAAGCTCAGCGTGATCGGCAACGGCATGGTGCTCGATCCCTGGCATGTTCTCAAGGAAATCGAGACGCTGCGCGCGCAGGGGGTCACGATCACCCCCGAGACGTTGATGATTGCCGAGAATACCCCCCTGATCCTGCCTTTTCACGGTGAACTCGATCGCGCCCGCGAAAGCCAGACCGCGGTTGCGCGGATCGGTACCACTGGCCGTGGGATTGGTCCGGCCTACGAGGACAAGGTCGGCCGCCGGGTAATCCGTGTCGCCGACCTGGGCGACCGCGCGACGCTGGAACTGCGTGTAGATCGCGCGCTGATCCACCATAACGCGCTGCGTGCGGGCCTGGGGTTGGACTCCATCGACCGCGATGCGCTGATCGCCGCGCTTGAGGATATCGCCCCCGAGATCCTGAAATACGCCGCCCCCGTCTGGAAGGTGCTGAACGAGAAACAGAAAGCGGGTAAACGTATCCTGTTCGAGGGGGCCCAGGGCGCGCTTCTGGACATTGATTTCGGCACCTATCCCTTCGTGACCTCGTCGAACGTGATCGCCGGGCAGGCGGCCACGGGGACCGGCCTGGGGCCGGATGCGGTGGATTTCGTGCTGGGCATCGTCAAGGCCTATACCACGCGGGTCGGCGAGGGGCCGTTCCCGACCGAGTCGCATGATGCGGATGGCGAACGGCTGGGAACCCGCGGGCATGAATTCGGAACCACCACGGGCCGCAAGCGCCGCTGCGGCTGGTTCGACGCAGTGCTGGTGCGCCAGACCTGCGCGACCTCGGGCGTCAACGGCATCGCGTTGACCAAGCTCGACGTGCTTGACGGTTTCGAGACGCTGAAAATCTGTGTCGGTTACGACCTGGATGGCGAGCGGCTGGATTACCTGCCTACCGCGGCTGACCGCCAGGCGCGGTGTGTCCCGATCTACGAGGAATTGCCCGGCTGGTCGGAATCGACAGAAGGAGCACGAAGCTGGGCCGACCTGCCCGCGAACGCGATCAAGTATGTCCGCCGGGTCGAAGAGTTGATCCAATGCCCGGTTGCGCTATTGTCCACCTCGCCCGAGAGGGACGACACCATCCTTGTCACGGACCCGTTTGCAGACTGATGGCGCTATCTTACAAAGCTCGCCGCCGCTGGGCGCTGGTCATCCTGTTGATCGGCCTGCCTGCCTATATCGTGGTCGCGATCACGATCATGAACCTGCTGGATCGTCCGCCTTTCCTGGTCGAGTTGCTGGTTTATGTCGCTCTTGGCATCGTCTGGGCATTGCCGTTCAAGTTCGTCTTCAGAGGGATCGGCCAGGCCGATCCCGATGCCGTCCCCGGACAAGACGAAAACCCATCTGACAAGAGGTGAACGGCCGGGCGTTGCGCCCGGCCGGTTTGATCGTGATCGATCATGCCGTCCCGTTCAGGCCTGGCGAAGCGTTTCCTTGTCGAAATCGTCATCTTCGCCCGTGCCGCCATCCAGCGTGAACCGGCCCTTGTCTATCTTGCGTAGCCGCCCCGAGCGCAGCATCGTTCCGAAGGCCCTCAGAAGGTCTTCACGCAGGACGGTCTCGCCCAGCTCGGCCATTGCCAGCCGCATCACCTGCGGGCGGCTGAAATCGGCCAGTTGCTCGATTTCGGTCAAGTAGGCGCAAGCCGCCTCGACCACCGTTTGCGGCGATGCCGCGCCGCGCGATTGCACGAATTGGGTAAAACTCTGTTCGGCGGCAAAGAGGTTGTCGGGGGTCGAATCCCCGGAACTGGCGAGATCCTCGACCCTGGCCACGCGGCGCGGACGCACGGCGCGCGGCTCGTCGCCGGGGAGGGTTTCGGGCCTATCCACGCGCTGTTCCGAGACCAGCATCAGCGGCGCCAGCGGCTCGCGGCGGTCGGGGCGCGGGGTGCGCGGTGCGGTTGTGCCGCGCACCACCTTGGCCAGGACCTCGCGATAGGGATGTCTCTGGCGCTCGGCCTCGGCGCCCTTGTCCGGGACGGGTTCAAGCTTGCGGTCCGCAACTGTCGCTGTCACCGCGGCCTTGAGATGCGCGATCGCGGCCAGCCTGCGTTTCTGGTCGGGGCCTTCCAGCTTTGTATTCGTTTCGTCCACCAGGCGGCGCAGCATGCCGTCCTGGGTATCGAGTTCGGCCCCCTTCAGACGCAGGGCGGCGTCGCGCTGTGGCGCGGCAGCTTTTGTCGTTTCCCCGGACTCGGCGACGGTAGCGCGATGGCCTTTTTCCCGAATATCGGCTTTGCTGTCATCGGTGCGCGTGGCCACTGCCTCGCGTGCAGCGGCGGCCAATTCGGCCTGAAGTTCGGCCTCAAGCGCATCGGGCAGGCGCGCATCATCCGCGTCGGATTCCGATAGCGCATCGGCAAGCGCGTCGATGATTTCGGTCTCGGTCTCGGTCTCGGTCTCGGTCTCGGCGGGTTTCGTCTCCTGGGTCGTGCCGTCAGCGGATGCCGCGTCCTCGGAGAATGCGTTCTGCGCGGCTGCACCTTCCGGTGTCGTGTCCTGGTCCTGCGTGCCATGCTTGATTTGCAGGATACGGGCGCGGGCACGACCGGCGGCGGCCTCGACCGCGGCAGTGATTTCGGAAACGCGTGGTGAAACCGCCTGCGTGGCCGTGCCCGGCGCGGTTTGGGCGATCTCGTCGAGTGCATCTTTCCGATCCGCGGTCTTTGCGCTGTCGTGCTGGGCAACAGTTTCGTCGAACTCATCCCGCGTGGGATCGGCAGTCTGCTCGGCGGTGTCGGCGAGGCGCATGTCGTTTTGCGCGGGCGCCTCGTCTCGGGCATCTTTGGATTGGGCGTCTTCTACCTGGTCGGGCTGGTCGTCGGAAAGGTCAGGCGCGGCCTCGTGGGTCTCGGCCATGTCTTCTGGGGGGATGTCCGTCCGTGCGGTGCGGTCACCTGCCGTGTCGGTGGTTTCGTGCCCTAACGCGGCCTGGACGTTTTGCAGGATCGGATCATCCTCGGGCCCTTGCGGCGCGGCCTCGGGCTGTGCGACCCCGGACTCGGGGGAAGGGTCGGGCTTGCGCGGCGCAGGCGTGGCCGGATGAACGGCGCCGCTGTCGGGCGCGCTGTGACGGGCCGATTCGACCACGGCGCGGATGCGTGCCAGCTTGGCCGCGACGGAATCGGCGGGGGCGGGCTGGGCCTCGGGCATGACCGGTGCGTCGGATTGCTCGGCGGTGCGTTGCGCCGAGGCGGGGGCCGTTTGCGCGGGCGGGGTGGGATTGACCTGCCGTGGTGCGTCCAGCGTGGCGGGGCGCAGAACAATCCCGTCCTGGCCCACATGGGCATCTACACGCTTGCGGATTTCGCGTTCGGCGATGCGCTGAAGCATTTCGGCGTCCGGCGTCGGTGGCTCGGCTCCGAAATAGCGGTCATCGGCTGCAAGATCGCGGAAATATTCCGCGATTGCCTTCATAGTGCCAAAAGAGTCGTCGAACCCTTCCAACGTACAGGAGAAGGTTCCATAGGAAACCGTGAGGATCTTACTCGTACCAACCATCTTCTGCTCGCTTTCTCCCCGCACCTTCCACCAATTGTTTACCATATAGGAGGCTGTGAAATTGAACAGAAAGGGGAATTTTGAAGGATTTTTCAGTGTTCGGATTGTGATCGGACAGCGATTGGCCCATGCATGACGTCATGCTGACACGAATTCTGCAAAGTTCTGACAATATTACGATTATCGGTGGGGGCACGGTTTCCGCGCCGCTATTGTCCGAGGCGCTGAGGTTTGCCCCGATGCTGGTGGCGGCCGATGGAGGGGCCGATACGATTCTGGCCCATGGTCACATGCCGCGGGCGGTTGTCGGAGATTTCGATTCGATCTCTGATCGGGCCCGAGTGGCGATTCCAGCCGACCGCCAACATCGCGTCGCCGAGCAGGAGAGCACCGATTTCGAGAAAACTCTGCGCGCGATCTCAGCCCCACTGATCCTCGGGCTTGGCTTTCTCGGGCCCCGGATCGACCACCAGCTTGCTGCTCTCAATACATTGGTGCGATACCCGCAAAAGCGTTGCATTCTGCTGGGCCCTGACGATCTGTGCTTTGCCTGCCCTGCCGATTTGCGCCTTGACCTGCCCATCGGCACGCGCCTGTCGCTTTTCCCGATGACCGAGACCACCGGGGTCAGTGCCGGCCTGCGCTGGCCGATCGAGGGGCTGACATTTGCCCCCGATCGGCGTGTCGGCACCTCTAACCGGGTCACGGGGCCTGTCAGGCTGTGCATGGATGGTCCGGGGATGGTGGTGATCCTGCCGCATGATCAATTGCACGCGGCGATTACGGGGCTTATGGCGGGGGCGGGGGCAAGCGGCTGAGGTGGCGCTCACGCACGAAGACGTACAATCCCGCCCCTATGATGATGGCAATGCCCGCCAGCGCCTGGGGATCGGGAAGATCGTCGAAGACCAGCCATCCCAAGACCGCAGCGGCAACGATTTCCAGATATTGCAAAGGTGCGATAACCGCGGTGGGGGCCAGCCTGAGAGCGGCGCTGATGAAAAGATGCGCGACCGTGGCGGCCAGGCCCACCCCGGCCAGCCAGACCCACGCCACCCCCGAGGGCCAGACCGGGTCAAGCGGCGTGATGCCCGAACCGCTGGCGCCCGCCAGTAGCGGCACGATGACAAGGCACGCGGCAAGCGCGGTCCAGGCCTGTAGCGCAACCGGGTGCAGCCTTTGCGCCACCTGCCGCGTCAGCACCACGTAAAGGGCAAAGCAAAGCGCCGTCACCAGCGGCAAGAGCGCCACCGTTCCAAAGGCAGAAAAACTGGGCCGGATCACCAGCATCGCGCCGGCAAAGCCCGCGATGCAGGCCAGCACCCGGCGCCACCCCACTGATTCGCCAAGGAAAATTGCGCCAAGCAGCGTCAGGATGAAAGGTTCCACGAAAAAGATCGCTATGGCATCGGCCAATGGCAGCGTGCCGAGGGCCGTGAAAAATGCGCCGGTTGCCATCAGGATCAGCATCGCCCGCGCCAGGTGCAGACCTGCCTCTGGCAATGTCGGGCGAGAAAGGCAGCCCAGAATCGCCGCCGCGGGCAACAAAACCGCCACCTGGACCAGGAACCGGGCGGCGACGATCTGTCCGACAGGGATCGTTGCGGCAGCCATCTTGGCAAAGCTGTCCATCACCGGGGCAGTCACGGTGAAGCCGATCATCAACAGGATGCCGGTCAAGATCCGGTCTGGCGATTGGGGCATGAGGTCGGTTTGCCGCCTTTGCCATGCGTCGTCCAGCACCATTGCGCCGCGCTGCCGACTTTTCAGCGCCCCGATCCGGGACGATTATCGCCGGAGCCGCTCGCGTCTGGCAGGGTTCTGCCGCTTTCGCTGGAAAAATCCGAACGGCTCGCTTATGTCGGCCTCGATCCAAGCTACAGGAGGCAAGGCGGACATGGCCCGCATCACCTATATCGAGCATAACGGCAAAGAGCATGTCATCGAGGTCGCCAACGGGCTGACGGTGATGGAGGGCGCGCGCGATAACGGGGTTCCCGGTATCGACGCGGATTGCGGTGGGGCCTGCGCCTGTTCCACCTGCCACGCCTATATCCATCCCGACTGGATGGCTAAACTCCCGCCGGTCGAGGCCATGGAAGCCGACATGCTTGATTTTGCCTTTGCGACCGATCCTGCGCGATCGCGCCTGACCTGCCAGATCAAGGTGACCGATGCGCTGGACGGTCTGGTCGTACAGCTACCTGAAAAACAGATATAATTCGCCCTGCGCCCGTGAGCGGCACCCGTTGGGCGGCGGGGTCCTGACTGACAACACCCGCCGCTGGACGCGGCGGGTGTTGTTCAAGCCGGCGGTGCGGCTGGATTACTTTTCCACTTCGCCCGTCATGATCTGACGCAGGAATTTGCTAAAGCCGCCATTCCCGTTGGATTTGCCTCCGCTGGTTTCACCCAGTTCGGTGTCGAACATGGTGGCCTTGTCGCTGAGCAGCGGCCAGTTCATGCGGGACGAAAACGGGGTGGGCGTGCTGGTCATCAACTCGACATGGCCTTCGCCGATACCGCCCAAAAGGGGCCAGTTCATCCGCGAGGACAGCGGGGTCGGGTCCTCGGTCTTGAGTTCGAGATTCGACTTCCGGCTGCTGAGCAGCGGCCAGTTCATCATTTTCGAGAACGGCGTCGGGTCGCTGGTGAGTTTCGCGGGCCCTTCGGGATTGGTATTGTCAGTCATGATCCACCTAACTTTGATCCGGTCCACCAAAAGAAGATTGGCTTCGACCGCAGGATGGGCTTATCGGCCTGCGTTGGGCAAGGTGATTTTTCGCCGCGTCCGGGATTCGCGTCTTGACGGCGGAACCATTGCCTGCGCGATACGCAGTTTACGCCACGACCGTGCGAAATTCGAGTCGTCTCAGCCTTGCGCGGCGCCCGACCGCGCGTTCCCGCCGACAAGGAGATCCTCATGCCCGAACCCCTAGCCGTGCTGCGTATCTCACCGGTGCGCCGGTTCGCCGGTCTGGTCATGCTGGCACTGCTGGCGGGCTTGATGCTTTATGTGGCCGCGCTTCGACCGCCGGATATGCTGGGCTGGCGGGTTTTTCTGCTGGCGCTTGGCGGGGCTGTCCTGGCATTGACCGAGGCGATGCGTCGCGCAACGCTGGGGTCGCTTTGCCTGACGCGGGCGGGGCTTTTCGACGGCGAGGGGCGTCAACTCGCCGCGCTGGACGATATCCGCGCGATATCCCGGGGGCTTTTCGCGATCAAGCCATCGAACGGCTTCACCCTGTTGCTGTCCAGCCCGGGCCCGCGGGCCTGGGCGCCGGGGCTGTGGTGGCGGCTGGGCAGGCGGCTGGGTGTGGGGGGCGTGACCTCTGCCGCGCAGGCCCGCGCGATGGCCGAGATCTTGTCCGCGCTACTGGCCGAACGTGATGCCCGGCGCGATAACGACCGTGGATGAGCCCGGCCTTTACGCACCGTCATCCCATTCCAGGAAACTGTCGAACCGCAGCCGCGTGATGACCCTTGTTTCCATGTTGATCGTGTCGGACAGGCCCACATTGAACAGCGGGACGAAATCGAAATAGGTTTCGACCATGATCTGGCGGTCGGCCTTCATCGCAAGCGGGATCTTGTCGAGGTAATCGCTGTTCAGGTCGGCCGCGGTCAGTTTGGGGTGGGCGCTCGACGTGCTATGAGACCAGTCGAGGTTGAGCTTGCGTTCGGGATCGTCTGCCGCGCAATGGTCTTCGCAATAGACCATGCTGACCCGGATCGCGGCGCTTGCATCGTCGGCCGCGGTCAGGAACTCGAAGACATCGTCCATCCCCTCGATATAGGCAGGGCCGATCTTTGTGCCGATTTCGCGGCTCATCAGGTCGGACAGGGTGTAGGCAGCCTTCTGGTTGACCACGCGCATGTAATAACCGTCGAAGAAGACCAGGCTCATACCCACCCACGCCATCAACAGCGGCAGCACGATCACCAGTTCGGCTGACATCGACCCGTGGACGGAAGATGCGAAGTGGCGCAGACGGGCGGCAATGATGCGGATCATCGGCCTAACCTCCCGAACCGGGCTCGTTCACGAAGAACGAGGTGGATGTGAGGTAAAATCCGTCTTGCGGGGCCTGGTCCAGTTTCAGCCCGAGGCCGACGCCGGGAAAGAACGGATCGACCGTCAGGCAGGCGCGCACCATCATCAGCCCGTTATCGGGCCCCTGGTTGAAAGTCGTGACCGGCAGGATCGTCTCGGTCCGGTCCACGCATTCGGGCGGTTCGCTCGGCAGGTTCCATGTGGTCTTGGAAATCGGCACCATTTCTATGGCAAGGGTGTTTTCGCAATCGTAAAGGAACGCGGCCTGCTTGCAGACGATTGCCTTGAACTCGTCATGCTGGATATCGGGCCAAGTTCCAAGACGCAGGCCCCGCATCGAGATATCCATCGCGCGGTCCAGCAGGAACTGGCGGGCCATGATGATCGAGGTCTCGAAAGACATCAGCATCACCGACACCACCAACGGGAACAGGATCACGAATTCGATCGTGGCGGTGCCTGTCTCGGCCCGTGCCCACCGCTCAAGACGGGCCCTCAAGCGCGTGATCGGGGCAACGCGGGTCACTGTGTCAGCCTCAGCTTGTTGATTGAGGTCGCAATGGCGGCAAAGACCTCGGACAGGTCCGCGCCATTGGCCGCGAAATAGTTGTTGGTATTCGAGGCGCAGGCCTTCATCACTTGCTCTGCGTCGGAGCCGGGCGAGACTTCGAACCCGATCGAATAGATCAGAATGCCCTGTTCCTTGGCGGCGGTGCAGATGTTTTTCAGGCGCGTGTTCTTGACCACGTTGTCGTGGCTTTTCACCGGATCGGACAGGAAATCGAACGTCTCGTACCAGTAGGTCGTGAATTTGGCCCAGACCTGAGGATAGGACATCTGGTAGGGTTCGCCGATGACAGCGTAATCGCAAACCTCGACGGTCTGGTATTTGCACCATCCCCACCAGGTGCAGACTTTCTTGGTTTCGTAATGGCAGTCGGTTTTGACAGGGTCTCCGGCATAGGGTTCGTCCTGCCAGCCGTTTTTGACCTTCTGGTGGTTAGAGTTCACGTAAAGATACTTGTCCTCGGCTTCGCTGTAGACCGAGTAGACGTCGGCGCCGTCCTTCATGCCGCCATTGCCGTCCGGCACCTTGTAATGCCAGATTTCCGAGGGACCGTCGCGATACTCGTCCAGCAGGTAGTGCTGATCGGTGTTCTGGCCGTCGGTCATCAGGACGATGACCTTCATGTTGTAATCTTGGTCGTAGTCATACGGTCGCCCGACAAAGACCTTGTCCACCATCGCCGTGGTCTCGCCCGGCGGGATCTTGCTGGTCAGCCCGGTCACCACCTCGCGCGTGCCGGGATCAAGAAGGGCAAGGCCCCATTTCACCCCAAGGTCGATCGAGGTGTTTCCTGCCGCCTGCAAGGCATCGAGGGCGGCGTAGACCTCAAGGTGGCTATCCATGAAGGGTTTGATCTCGCGCCAGCTTTCGCGCTTGCAGGTCCAGTCCTGCGCGGGCGGGTGATAATCGTTATAGTAGGACTTGGTGGTCCAGGGGTCAAAATGACTGGTCCGACTGAGTTCCAGCAGGGTAGACAGGGACGGGGTGCTGAAATCGGCCTCGTCGAAATCGACGCAATGCGATGACTCGTGTTCGTCGGTGACATTATAGGCGCTCAGCAGCGTGGGGCCGACATTCACCTGTTCCGAGTAGGGCACGATGCTGATCGAGACCTTGCCGTGTTCGGTCGTGCAGGCCGTGCCGGAGCTGGGTTCCGCGGACTGGTTGCACTGCATGTAATAGACGAATTCCTTTGCGGCCTTGCGCAGTTCCTCGATCTTCTTGGTGCTTGTATGGGTCGATTTCCAATCCATGGAGCCCGACACGTCCAGCACCATCGAGATTTCCAGATCGGTGATCCCCTCTTCGGCCGTGCCTGCGGCCGCGGCGGTCAGCGTGTCGATATTGACCAGCTTGAGCAGGAGCGTGTCGAGCTCGGCCTCGGCGGTCGCCGTCACGCGGCGATAACTGAGCGTTCCCGACGCCTTGTTCTCGACGACAGTGATCTTGTCGGCGCTGACATAGTCGCCCAGCCCGGCCTTGTCGAAATAGTCCAGAACCACCTTCTTGGCGTCCAGCTCGTTGCCGAGCCCGGTCGCCGCCAGAACCGCGCGGTCAAGCGTCGATTGCAACTGGGTGCGGGTCATTTCGAACCGCATGAAATCGATCGCGATCCCCGCCATGGCAAGCATCCCGACGAACATGAACAGCGAAAAGATCAGTATTCCGCCTTCCTCGTTCCGGCGGAAACGGATCAGCCGGCGTGCTGTCCGGCCCGGCAGGAGGCGGACATTCCGGGTGCGGCATGACGATTTTGGCATCTCGTTGTTCCTTCTCCGGGTCGGCAACGCAGGGGGGATGCGCAGACTCCGCGTTCGCAGATTTGGCGCGCGGGGTATGGCGAAATTGGGGCGAATTCAGGGGTTTTTATATGAAATTGCGGACGTTTGGTCCGTACCGCGCCTGTATCGGGGGTATTGTTGTCGTCGTGACGACAACCGTGCGATGGGGGGAAATGGTGCCACCGAGGCCGGGCAAGGCGCGGCATCGTTGTGTCTGACCTCTCGACTTGGCGGCCTGCCGCACCGATATTGTCGGCATGAGTCTGCCCCCCGGTTTCCTCGAAGAGCTTCGCACGCGCATCTCGCTGACGCAGGTGGTTGGTCGCAAGGTCGTTTGGGATCTGCGAAAGTCGAACCAGGGCAAGGGCGACATGTGGGCGCCGTGCCCGTTCCACCAGGAAAAGACCGCCAGCTTTCACGTCGACGATCGCAAGGGTTATTACTATTGCTTTGGCTGTCATGCGAAGGGCGATGCGATCTCCTTCGTGAGAGAGACCGAGAATGTCGGCTTCATGGAGGCGATCGAAATCCTTGCCCGCGAGGCCGGGATGCAAATGCCCGCGCGCGACCCGGTGGCGCAGCAAAAGGCAGATCACCGCGGACAGTTGATCGAGGTAATGGAACAGGCGGTGCGTCATTACCGGATGCAGTTGCATACCGGCGCGGCCTCTGAGGCGCGCGCCTATCTCGAACGGCGGGGGCTGAATGCGGATGTGCTGGCGCGCTGGGAAATCGGGTTCGCGCCGCCGGGCTGGCGCGGGCTGTGGACCCACTTGTCGGGCAAGGGCGTGGCGGCGGACCTGATCCTCGGTGCGGGGCTGGCACGCAGATCGGACAAGGGCGGCGAACCCTATGATGTGTTTCGCAACCGCATCCTGTTCCCGATCCGCGACGGGCGGGGCCGGGCCGTTGCCTTTGGCGGGCGGGCCATGGACCCGGCAGATACCGCCAAATACCTGAATTCTCCCGAGACCGATCTGTTTGACAAGGGACGGACGCTGTTCAACCTCGCCCCTGCGCGCGAGGCGGCGGGCCAGGGGCGACCCCTGATCGTGGCCGAGGGCTACATGGATGTCATCGCGCTTGCAGAGGCGGGATTTCCCGGCGCGGTGGCGCCGCTGGGAACGGCGATCACCGAGGACCAGTTGCGCCTCTTGTGGCGGTTGCATCCCGAACCTGTCGTCGCGCTGGATGGCGACAAGGCCGGGATCGGCGCGGCCCGCCGCCTGGTGGATCTGGCGCTGCCGCTGCTAGAGGCGGGGCAGTCTTTACGTTTCGCGTTGATGCCACCGGGGCAGGACCCGGACGATGTCATTCGTGGCGCGGGGGCGGGCGCGATGGAACGCTTGTTGGCCGAGGCGCGTCCGATGGTGCGAATCCTGTGGGATCGCGAGACCGAAGGGCGTGTCCTTGATAGCCCCGAACGAAAGGCCGCGCTCGACCGTGATCTGCGCGCGGCCATCGCCCGGATCAAGGACCCCTCGATCCGCCGACACTACGGCGAAGAGGTCAACCGCCTGCGATGGGAGTTGTTCCGCCCCGCACGCAGCCCCGCGCGCAAGGGCAAGTGGAAAGCCCCGGCACCTGCCGCACCTATGCCTAGCACCCGCAATTCGGCTCTGGCCGCCGGCACGCCCCGGTTCGAGGAGTCGTTGCGCGAGGCCGTCGTTCTGGCAGTGCTGATCACCCATCCCGCCCTGCTGTCGCAATTCGCGGGCGAGCTTGAGCAGCTTGAATGCCATGATCCAGACCACCGGCGGCTTCAGGGGGCGCTTCTGACGCATCCGCATGATGACGACGCGGCGGCGCTGCGCGCCGGGCTGGCCGCGCGGCTGGGCGAGAAGACCCTTGAAAAGCTTTTTGCCCTCAGCCATGTCCGCATTGCCCCGCCGATCCGCGACCCGGCTGATACCGAGAAGGCCGCGCTGTGCCTGGCTGAAGAACTGGCAAAGTTATCGGCAGCGCGTGGTGCGGACCGCGAGATCGAAGACGCGATGCGCGATCTCGAAGGTATGGCCGATGAGGGGCTGACCTGGCGACTGGGGCAGGTGGCCGAAGCCCGCAACCGCGCAGGCCGCGCCGAGAGTGAGGACAAGGCCAACTATGAGCTTGGGCCGAACGGGGCCCGAATCAGCCGGGACGAAAAGGATGCCTTTGCGCAGCTTTTGCAACAGATCGACTTTGGCCGTCGCGGGCGGCGTGGACCTTCGCGTGATGGCTGACTAAATACGGACACGAACAAAGGGATGCGGGTGTTCTTCCCGATGATTCGCGCTATTGATTCGTGCATATCGCCGAAGCGAATCGACCTCCCTCAAGGAGCTTTACATGGCCGCTAAAGACACCGACGACCGCAAGACCGACGAGCAGGAGCCGGAAATCTCGCTCGACATGAGCCAGAGCCGGGTCAAGAAGATGATCGCCGAGGCCAAAGAGCGCGGCTATATCACCTACGACCAGCTCAATCAGGTTCTGCCGCCAGAGCAGGTGTCTTCCGAGCAGATCGAGGACGTGATGTCGATGCTGTCGGAAATGGGCATCAACATCATCGAGGAAGAGGAGGGCGCGGAGGAAGGCGACGAGAAATCGACCGAGGTGGTCGAGGCCTCGACTTCGCGCGAGGTGACCGTCGCGCAGACCCAGTCCGAAACGCTGGACCGCACCGATGACCCGGTGCGGATGTATCTGCGCGAAATGGGCTCGGTCGAACTGCTGTCGCGCGAGGGCGAGATCGCCATCGCCAAGCGGATCGAGGCCGGCCGCAACACCATGATCGCGGGCCTGTGTGAAAGCCCGCTGACCTTCCAGGCGATCACGATCTGGCGCGACGAGTTGCTGAACGAGGATATCCTGCTGCGCGACGTGATCGACCTTGACGCCACATTCGGCCGGTCGATGGAAGGTGATGACGGTGAAGACGAACCGGTGGTCGATGGGTTGGACGTAGAGGCTGCGGCAAACACCAACAAGAGGCGCGACGACCAGCCCGAACTGGATGCCGATGGCAATCCGATCAAGCGCGACGACGACGACGACGACGACGATCAGGCCAACATGAGCCTTGCCGCGATGGAGGCCGCGCTAAAGCCCCGCGTGCTGGAACTTCTGGACCGTATTGCCGAGGATTACATCTGCCTGTCCGATATCCAGGACAAGCGGATGACGGCGACCATCGGCGGCTCGAACCGCTTTTCCGATCGCGACGAGGCAGAGTACCAGAAACTGCGTGCCGAGATTGTCGTGCTGGTCAACGAGTTGCACTTGCACAACAACCGGATCGAGGCATTGATCGATCAGCTTTACGGCATCAACCGCCGGATCATGGCGATCGATTCGAGCATGGTGAAACTCGCGGACCAGGCCCGCATCAACCGCCGGGAATTCATCGACGCCTATCGCGGCCACGAACTCGACCCGCAATGGATGGATCGCATGGGCCGGCAATCGGGGCGGGGCTGGCAGGCCTTCGTTCAGCGTTCTGGCCCCAAGGTGCAGGAACTGCGCGCCGAGATGGCGCAGGTCGGCCAGTATGTCGGCGTCGACATCTCTGAATTCCGCCGTATCGTGAACCAGGTCCAGAAAGGCGAGAAAGAGGCGCGTCAGGCCAAGAAGGAAATGGTCGAGGCCAACCTGCGCCTGGTGATCTCGATCGCCAAGAAATACACCAACCGCGGGCTGCAATTCCTTGACCTGATCCAGGAGGGGAACATCGGCCTGATGAAGGCCGTGGATAAATTCGAATACCGCCGCGGCTATAAATTCTCGACCTACGCGACGTGGTGGATCCGCCAGGCGATCACCCGGTCCATCGCCGACCAGGCCCGCACGATCCGCATCCCCGTGCACATGATCGAGACGATCAACAAGCTGGTGCGCACCGGCCGCCAGATGCTGCACGAGATCGGCCGCGAACCCACGCCCGAGGAACTGGCCGAAAAGCTGCAAATGCCGCTGGAAAAGGTTCGCAAGGTGATGAAGATCGCCAAGGAACCGATCAGCCTCGAAACCCCCATCGGCGACGAGGAAGACAGCCAGCTGGGCGATTTCATCGAGGACAAGAACGCCGTGCTGCCGCTGGACAGCGCCATTCAGGAAAACCTGAAGGAAACCACGACCCGCGTTCTGGCCAGCCTGACCCCGCGCGAGGAACGCGTGCTGCGCATGCGTTTCGGCATCGGTATGAACACCGACCACACGCTGGAAGAGGTCGGCCAGCAATTCAGCGTCACCCGCGAACGCATCCGCCAGATCGAGGCCAAGGCGCTGAGGAAGCTGAAACATCCCAGCCGGTCGCGGAAGCTGCGGAGTTTCCTGGATCAGTAGGGAAGGGAATATGCTGGACCAGACAACTGCCGAGAACGCGTCGAGGTTCCATTGGCATGAGGGAATGAAGTTCGCGCACGAGGGCATCAAATCGTTGATGCTCTTGAACGGTGCTTCGACGGTATCAGTCCTTACTTTTGTTGGAAATACCAACGAAGGGGACGATAGGCTCGTTTATGCAATGGCTTGCTTTGCTCTAGGGGCTTTGTGCGGTCCAGTATCGTTCCTTTTCGCTTACTTGACGCAACTGCAATACGGTAATGACAATTTTGGTGCTGCTTGGAAGCATCATTGGGCGACGTATCTCTTTATTTTTAGCGGAATATGTCTTTTTTTGTGTGGAGTTGCGCTTGCCGGGTTGTCATTCTTGCAGCTTGAGCAAGCGTAGGGTGGGTAGCAACCCACCACCCACCACCCCCAACATGACCGCCCATCGGTGGGTTGCACCCACCCTACGGTCGGCTTGAAACACTTAGTTTCCTCACGCATGGGGCAGACGCTTCTTGCCCACCCGACCGGGCCGGGCACAGCCAGCACCGGACCGGCACCACCCCACCAATCCGCGCGCGCTCACGGCGATGTGACACACCGGCCAAGCCCCTGATTTCAAATGTCCCGTGCGCCTGGCCCCGTCCCTGTGACAATTGGTGCCCCGGACATCGTCGCGCCGTTTGACGTATGTCAATTCAGATTTACACACATCCGGGTATCGACCTGCCATGACAACCGCACCTCACTCTTCGCGAGCGGCCGGCGGACGGGGCGGCTTTCCGTTCCTGCCGCCCTTGCCGCTGTTCCTGCTCAACCCCATCCTGAAGCGCGTCGTTCACAAGATCGCGGCCGATAACCCCGACATGTTCGATCGTCTGGGCCAGCACCGGCACGCTTATTTCCTGATCGATCCGGTGGATGTGCCCCTTATGCTGTATCTGCGCCCCGATCCCGAGGCGCTGGATTTTCGTGCCGTGGGCCGGCGGCGCGCGCCGCCGCCGCACATCGCGCGCATCTCGGGCAAGTTTCTCGACCTGCTGACGCTGATGGATACCGAACAGGATGGCGATGCCCTGTTTTTCTCGCGCGACCTGATCGTGACAGGGGATACCGAGGCGGTGGTCTGTTTGCGCAATGCCCTGGATGACGTGGAAGAGCCCATCGCCGAAAGCGTGGCCGCGATGTTTGGCGCGCCGGGCAAGATGGCGCTCAACTCGCTCCGGCGCATGGCGGAAAATGCCCAGAAAAGAAAAGAGGCCAAGTGATGATCAAGCCCGAACTGATCTGCCCCGCGGGCACCCCCGCGGCCCTGCGCAGTGCCGTGGATGCCGGCGCGGACGCTGTCTATTGCGGCTTTCAGAACGCCACCAACGCGCGGAACTTCACCGGGTTGAACTTCACCGTTCCCGAGCTGGAGAAATCCGTCGCCTACGCCCATGAGCGCGGCACCAAGGTGCTGATCACGCTCAACACCTTCCCGCCGGCGGGCAAGTTCGACCTTTGGAAAGAGGCGGTGGACAACTGCGCCCGTCTGGGCGTGGACGCGATCATCGTGGCCGATATCGCGGTCGCGCATTACGCCAAGACCCACCATCCCGACCTGCGCATCCACCTCAGCGTGCAGGCCGCGGCCTCAAGCCCCGAGGCGATCACCTATTACGTCAAGGAATTCGGGGTGAAGCGGATCGTGCTGCCGCGGATCATGACCGTCAGCGAGATTCGCGGCCTGGTCGAGGAGATCCCCTGCGAGGTGGAAACCTTCATCTTCGGCAACCACGGTCTTATGGTCGAGGGGCGGTGTTCGCTGACCAACTATGCCACGGGCCTGTCCACGAACATGGATGGCGCCTGCTCGCCCGCGGCCTGCGTCAAGTATGAGCGCGATGCCGACGACAACATGTCCACCAAGCTGTGCGACTACACGATCGACCGGTTCGGTCCCAATGAAACCGCCGGTTATCCCACGATCTGCAAGGGTCGCTACAAGTGCGACGCGCGCGACGGCGGCTACTACGCCTTCGAGGAACCGATCAGCCTGAACGCCTCGGACATGCTGCCCGAGTTGATCAATGCGGGTGTTCATGCCTTCAAGATCGAGGGGCGCCAGCGCTCGCGTGCCTATGTCAAGAAGGTGGTCGCCGCCTTCCGCGAGGCGGTGGATTCGATCATGGCGGGGCAAGAACCCAAACTGGCCGACCTCGTGGCCCTGACCGAGGGACAGAAACAGACCGAGGGCGCCCTGAAAACCAAGAAATGGCGGTAATCGAGATGAGTGCAGAACTGACCCTGGGCCCGAACCTGTTCCACTGGCCCGCGCAGCAGAAACTGGATTTCTACAACCGCATCGCGGATGAAAGCCCGGTCGGCACCGTCTACCTCGGCGAGGTGATCTGTTCCAAGCGGACGCCGTTTTTCGAAAAAGAGCTCGACTCGGTTGCCGAACGCCTGGAACGCGCGGGCAAGAAGGTCGTCTATTGCTCGCTCTCCGAGGTGGTGATCAAGCGCGAGCGCAACCTTTTGCGCGAATGGGCCGAACAGGAAGGCCGCGACCTTGAGGTGAATAACACCGCCGCGCTGTTGTATCTCAAGAACAGGCCGCACCGCATCGGTGGCCTGTTGAACGTCTATAACGAGGAAACGATGGCCTACCTGGCCGGCGAGGGCGCGACGCATTTCGCGTTGCTGCCTGAATTGCCGCGCTCCGTCATCGAGGCGCTGGGCGTGCGTGCGCGTCAGTTGGGCGTTGGGCTTGAAGTCCAGGTCTTTGGTCGCGGTTCGCTGGCACTATCGGCGCGCTGTTATCATGCCCGCGCCCACGAGCGGACCAAGGATAACTGCCAGTTCGTCTGCGAAGAAGATCCCGACGGGATGACGCTGAACACGATGGATGATCAGCCCTTCCTTGCCATCAACGGTATCCAGACACTGAGCTATGGCTATCTCGACCTGATGTCGGACATGGCCGATATGCGTGCCCTCGGGGTGACCCATTTCCGCGTGATGCCGCATACATGCGACATGATCGCGGTGACGCGACTGTTCGATGATGTTCTGCAGGGTCGGATGGATGCCGAGGAAGGCGAGGCCAAGCTGCGCGAACTTGGCATCGATGCCCCCTTTATCAACGGGTTCTACCATGGCGCGGCAGGCGATGCCTGGGTGTCGCCGGTGGCGGCCGTCCCGGCCTGAGCGGGTCGTGCGCGGCAAGTGATGGTGACGCCCGGCCTTGGCCGGGCGTTTTCCGTTTTGCCCTCGTCTTGTCCGCGGCGCGCGCAGGGCCTAGCCTCAGTGCGTCATCGAACAGGGGGTGACAATGCAGACGACCTTTTCCATCTTGACGCGCGGGCCGGGCCTTTACGAGTTCATGCACGAGGTGGCCGAATGGCTTGCGGGGCGGGGGGACGGGCTGTTGTCGCTTTTCGTGCGGCACACGTCCTGTTCGCTCCTGGTGCAGGAAAACGCAGACCCTGATGTTCAGCGCGATCTCGACGGGTTCTTTTCCCGGCTTGTTCCGCCGGGCGACGATCCGCAAATGGGCTGGCTGACTCACCTCCTGGAAGGTCCCGACGACATGCCGGCCCATATCAAGGCTGCGATATTGCCTGTGTCGCTGTCGATTCCGGTGCGGTCGGGGTGTCCGATGCTGGGCACATGGCAAGGGATCTATCTGTATGAACATCGCCGCGCGGCACAGCGGCGCGAGATCGCGGCACATTTCGGATGACACCACATATAGGGTAACAAATGCCCCCTACCCAAATTCTGGAGGCTCCCCTATAGTGCCTGTGGATAACACGGACGCACCACCGAGAGAGAGGCCATGCGCTGCCCGTTTTGTGGAAATATCGACACCCAGGTAAAGGATTCGCGTCCTGCCGAGGATCATGTCGCCATCCGGCGCCGGCGTTTGTGCCCCGCCTGTGGCGGGCGCTTTACCACCTATGAACGGGTGCAGTTGCGTGATCTCGTCGTCATCAAGTCCAATGGCCGGCGCGAGGATTTCGACCGCGACAAGCTCGAACGCTCGATCCGCATCGCGCTTCAGAAACGTCCCGTCGATCCCGAGAGGATGGACCAGATGATTTCCGGCATCGTGCGGCGGCTGGAAAGCATGGGTGAGACCGACATTCCCTCCAAGGTGATCGGCGAGATCGTGATGGAGGCGTTGGCTCGGATCGACACCGTGGCCTATGTGCGCTTTGCCAGCGTTTACAAGAACTTCCAGGAAGCGGGCGATTTCGACAAGTTTGTCAGCGAATTGCGCCCAGACACCCAGAAAGAAGAGTGAGCGGGACCGATCACGCCCGCTTCATGGCGCTTGCGCTTTCGCTGGGGGCGCGGGGGCTGGGCCGTGTCTGGCCCAACCCGGCTGTGGGCTGCGTGATCGTCAAGGACGGCCGGATCGTCGGCCGCGGCTGGACCGCGCCGGGCGGGCGGCCCCATGCTGAACCAATCGCGCTGGCCCAGGCCGGTGCGGCCGCGCGTGGCGCCACCGCCTATGTCAGCCTGGAACCCTGTTCGCATCACGGGCAGACGCCGCCCTGTTGCGAGGCGCTGATCGCCGCGGGGGTGGCCCGTGTTGTCACGGCACTTGAGGATCCCGATCCCCGGGTCGCGGGCCGGGGACATGCGATGCTGCGCGCCGCCGGGATCGAGGTGATGACCGGGATTCAGGCGGATGCCGCGCGCCGCGCGCATCGCGGGTTCCTGTTGAACCGGCAGGCGGGCCGCCCGATGGTCACCCTGAAGCTGGCCAGCTCCTTTGACGGGCGTATTGCCACTGCGACCGGCGAAAGCCAATGGATTACCGGGCCCGAAGCGCGGCGGCTGGTCCATATGCAGCGCGCCCGCCATGACGCGGTGATGGTGGGCGGCGGGACCGCGCGGGCGGACGATCCGCAACTGACGGTGCGCGGAATCGGCGTGCCGCGTCAGCCTGTGCGCGTGATCGTTGCACGACGGCTGGACCTGCCCACCACCGGTCAACTGGCCGCGAGCGTTGACGCGGCACCTCTTTGGCTGTGCCACGGGCCGGATGCGCCCGCAGCGCGCGTGGCCGATTGGACGGCGCGCGGCGCGCGGCTGGTCGAGGTTGCAGCCGGGCCGGGCGGCCACCTTGACCCCGCCGCGCTGATGGCAGCGCTGGGCCGGTCTGGGCTGACGCGCGTCTTTTGCGAGGGTGGCGGAACCCTTGCTGCCTCTTTGTTGGCCACGGGGCTGGTCGACGAACTCGTGGGGTTCACTGCCGGTATCGCGCTGGGGGCCGAGGGGCGCCCGGCGCTGGGCGCGCTGGGGATCGAACACCTTGCCGAAGTCCCCCGCCTGCAACTGGTCGAGACATGCGCGATCGGCGGTGACGTGATGCATCGCTGGGAAAGGATCTGAACCTCAGCGCCACCACAGATATGCCTTTCCCGCCAGCAGGCCCTGCACCTTTGACAGCGCGCGCAATCCCGGTCCGGGGCGCGGCAGAGCGCCGCTTGCCAGGCGGTCGGCCACGATTTCCGCCGGGCAGGGGCGGCCGGTCACGGGGTCGCGATAGCGTGGATAGGCAATCAGAACCGCGTGAACCAGCGCCACCAGGTCGGGCCGTGCCGCGCGCCGGGCCGGGACCGGGGCCAGGTCGCGCGTCAATCCCCAGCCCGCGTAGAACGGCACACCAAGACAGGTGACAGGCACCCGCCGGATCAACGCCTCGAAGCCCAGGCCAGAGCACAGCGTCCAGACCTCGTCGACCTCGGCCAACAATTCCGGGGCCCCCGTGCCCTCGATCACCCGATCGGCCAGCCCTTGCAGGATCGCTGGATCGACGGTGCCGGGGCGCAGCCCCGCCTCGACATCGGGATGGGGCTTGTAAAGGATCACCGCCTTCGGGTTCTCTGCGCGGCAGCGTTCCAGCAGCGCGCGGTTGGTTCGTTCCGCCGGACAGCCCAGCTGGATCGCGGCGTCATCCTCGACCTGTCCGGGCACGAGAATACGGTGCCCCTCCGGCAATGGGGGGGGCGAGGCGCCGCCAAGGTTATATTTCGACAGCCCCGCCTCGCAAAGTCGCGCGATCAGCCGCTCGGCGCGCAGCCGCTCGGCCTGGGGCAGGGCACATGCGGCAGCGATCAGCCTCTCCAGCCGATTTTCGCGCGCCGGGTCGTAGCAAAGCCCCAGGTCGTCGGCAACCAGCGATAGCGGGGCCACCAGCGCGGCCCCGAGGCCCCGCGAGCGCAAGAACCCGTCCTCGACCCGCACCGTGCCCGGCGGCGCCGCTGCCGCACCCCAGACCATCGCCCGGCGGCCAGTCGCCGCCGCGCGCGCCGCCGCACTGTCCGCATCGGGGGCAAAGCGGACCGCCCGCTGCCCGCCGAAAAACCCCTGCACCGCGCCGCGTTTCCAAAGCCTCATGCCGGCGGCCACCCAGCCCGCACGGTCCTCGCGCCAGGCGCGGGTCTCGGCTTCAAGTGTCGCAAGCGCATCTTCCAGGGGGCACAGCCGGTCGCGAAACGGATCGTACCAGGTGGGGGCGAGGATCATCGCGCCTGCGAAAAGCTGGGCACGGGTCAGGCGGCGAACGCGCCGGGGCGGGGGGGTTTCGTCCTGGCTGAGCCCCCAGCCGGCATAGAAAGGCTGGCCAAAAACGCGGGGACGATGTCCGGCCAGGATGGCCTCGAAACCCATCTGCGAGGACACGGTATATACCGCGACAGCCCCCTCCAGAAGCGCCCAGGGCGAGACCGGGTCGGTCACAAGGCGCACCGTACCGCCCGCATCATCGCTGCTGAAATGGCCGGGGCGCAGACCATGGGCGGTTTCGGGATGGGTCTTGATCAGGATTTCCGCGCCCGGATTCTCGATCCGGGCAAAGGCCAGCATCTCGTGAAAGGTCGCCCGCGTGGCCCCGCTGGCCGTGACCGCGGCATCGCCCGCGCTCTGGTCCACAACGAGGACGTAACCGGGGGACGGGACGGGGGTTTCCGGCACAAAACCGGTGTATTTCGTCAAGTGTCCGGCCCTGATCCGGGTGATCGCGTCGCGGGCACGGTTCAAGAGCGCGGTATCGTCCAGCGAGTGTCCGGCCAGTATGCTTTCCAGCGCAGACGGTCGGGAGGGGTCGAAATGCACGCCCTGCCCATCCAGCATCAGGCCAAGCGGCGGCGCGGCGCCGCGCGCGCGCCCCGGCAAGACCGAGCGCAGGAAGGCATCCTCGACCCGCAGAACCCCCGCCCCCCGCGCGCGGGCCACGCGCAGTCCCCGCGCGGCGGTGGGGCTGGCGCCCCAGATCCCGACCATGTCCTGGGAGGCGGGTAGACCAACGCGGATATCGTAACCGGCAAGTGTCAGGATACGCCGCAGCCGCGCATCACCCAGGAAACCGCCATTATAAACGAAAAGCCGCCGGGCTCGCGGGCGCCCGGCGGTTTCTGGCATGTCGTGGCCTGCCTCGGCCATATCGCGGTCAGTTTCCGCCCAGGCTTGCAACCGAGTTGGCCGAGGCCGCGGTGCCGGTGATTGCAGAAAGTGTTTTTTGCCATTGTACGAAGGGCGCCTCGGTCACGTAGACCGTGTCGCCATCGCGGATGGCGAAATCTCGGGCAAGGAACATCCCGTTAGGTTCGGTCAGGTCGAGAACGTAGGCAAAGCGCTGTGCCCCGACGAGGTCTTCGCGGCCGAGCACGAGGTTGGCGATTTCCTCGGGTTCGTTGCGCAGGACGAAAACGCCGGTGGGATCGGCAAGGTTGGTCGACAGTCCGCCGACCTGGGCAATGGCCTCGATCGCCGACAAGGTCGTGGTCTCGAATCTCACCCGGCTTTGGGCGCCAGTCGCGCCCAGCGCGGTAAATGCGCGGGTGTCTGCCTCGACGAGGATCTTGTCGCCATCGCGCAATGCGATGTCCAGTTGCGGATGATCATATAGATCCTGGAACCAGATTTCACCCCGTTGCGCGCCGCGAATCACGGTGATGCGGGCAATCTCGGGTGCGATGGCGACGCCGCCCGCGGTGGCCAGCATCGTGGCCAGCGTCCGGTTTGGCCGCTCGATCGGGTAGATTCCCTGGCCGCTGACAGCACCCACAACCGACACGGCTGCGCCGTTTCCGGCCAGTCGCCGTACCACGACCTGCGGATCGGGGGTCTGCGCGTCCAGCTTTTCGGTGATGATCTGGCGCAGCCGGTCGGGCGTGTTGCCCGCCGCCCGCACGCGCCCCGCATAGGGAATGAAGATGAAACCCGCGCCGTCGACCTGCACCTGTTCCAGGACTGCGGCGTTCATGCCTTGGCCGGCAAGCAGCCCGTCATCGACGTTTTCATAGATCGTCAGGCCCAGGGTGTCGCCGGGCCGGATCGTGTCCGACCCGATCAGCCCGGCATTCCTGAAAGCGTCTGAAAAGCCGACCGCCGGTACGATCGAGGTTGCCCGCGTGACGCGGTCATTGACGCTGATGACAAAGGCATCGCCTTGTTTCTGCACCGAACCCTGGAAGATTTCGCGCTTGTTCGGGCCCGAGCGCGGCAGGCCACATGCGGCCACGGTCGCAACGAGGGCGAACAGGGCAATCATCCGCGCCCCACGGGATGTCATGAGTTTCACCGCTCGGTATCCTTGCTCTTGCTTGTAACTGCCTCGGATATTTTGGGGTAACACTACAGAATCGCGCCGCGAAAAACCAGTCAAATGGCTCGGGGCCGCTATTGGGCCAATCGCAGGTGTTGCGCTGCTGCGTCGTCGGGCCGGGTGCGTGCGTCGTAGGGATCGGAGGGCGCCAGAACCATGTCGACAATCCGGCGCATGAGCTGCGCGCGCCCGCGGCGTGAATAGAAACCGCCCGGAACCTGGCTGGTCTCAAGCAGGAAACGGCGGAACACCGCATAGGCGGCGGCATCGGGTCTTTGCGGAGCCGCGAAGAACTGCGCCAGCGGCTGAGGCGAGACAAGCTCTGGCTTGGCGTAGACCGCCGCGCCAAGCGCCCTGAGCGGCAGGCCACGCCAGAGCGCCTGTTGCCCGGCGGTCGAGTTGACCGTCACGGCACTGCTCGCCGCATCCAGAAGGCGCGCAAGCTTGCCCCCTCGAACATAGTGGACGCGCCCCGCGATCCCGTGGCGCCGTGCCAGCCGCGCGATCACGCTACGCTGGGGGCTGCGCCCGTCCTCCAGCGGGTGGGCCTTGAATACCAGGTGGTGGTGTGCGGGCGCCCCGCAGGCAAACCCTTCGACACAGAGCGACAGGAAATCCTCCATCGTTTCGAACGGCCCGTGGTGGCGAAAGCTGGCGTCATGGGCCAGTTGCAGCAGGACCAGGTGATAGGGAAACCCGCCCGCCTGTATCACCCGCGTGGCGGCAAACCGTTCGACCGTATGCAGCGGCAAAAGGGCAAGCCGCCGCAAGTACAGCGCGAATTCTCGTCGGACGGTCAGGCCGCGATGGGGTTGGAAATGTGGATAGCGTCGGTTCAGCGCCAGAACGAACCAATGGTAAAGTGCGCCGTAAAGGATGTGCTCGCGCATGTCGCCCCAATGGGCCGGAGCTTCGACTGGCGGTACGGTTTCATCCGCCAGGCGCGCGCGCAGGTCGGCAATCTCCATCTCCATCAACCGGGAATGCCCGTTGGCCCCGCCGCGTTCATAGGTGACCCAGTAGGGGCGCAGGTAACCTTCCTCGAAGATATGTACGCGCAGGCCCGCCGCATGGGCCGCGTCGATGGCGGTGGCGTGATGCGGGCGTGTGTCTCCGTATAGGGCCAGGTCGGTGATTTGCCTGTCGGCCATGAGCGCGGCGCATGTGGACGGCCAGGCCGCCTGCGGCCCGTCAAAGCGGATCAGCCGCGCGCGGTCGGACCAGAACACCTCGTCGCCGCGATTGAAGGCCACATGCCATGTCTCGGCGCCCGCCGCCGCCAGCCCCCCGGCGAGCCGGTCAAAGAACGGGCCGTGTGGCCCCTGGAGAAAAAGAAAGCGCCGGTACTTGCCCAAAACTTGTCCCATCACACCATATGGCGCCAACTTTTGCGCGCGTGAAAGCCCAGTTTGCGCGGGCGCTGGCAATTCGGTGTCGTTTTGCCATGGATCATGGGCCTTGGCAGGGCGGCTTTAGGGCGCGTCTGCGGCTTGCCCTTCGGTCGCGCAAGGTCTAGGTCAGGCTCCATCACGCCCAAGGAGGCCGCGCCATGTTCACAGGTATCATCACCGGTATCGGCACCGTTCGCACCCTGACCCAAAAAGGCGACCTGACCGCGCGGATCGCCTGCGACTACGCGCCCGAGAGTATCGATATTGGCGCCTCGATCGCCTGTGACGGGGTCTGCCTGACCGTGATCGACCGCGGCAGCGACGGACAAGGCGGCTGGTTCGAGGTTTCCGTGTCCGGTGAGACGGTGTCGAAGACGACTCTGGGTGGGTGGCAACCGGGCGCGCGGCTCAACCTTGAACGCGCCCTTAAGGTCGGGGACGAACTGGGCGGTCATATCGTATCGGGACATGTTGACGGCGTCGCCGAGATCACCGCGATGGCCCAGGAGGGCGACAGCACTCGCATCACCTTTCGCGCGCCGGACGAATTGGCGAAATTTATCGCGCCAAAGGGTTCGGTTGCGCTCAACGGCGTCTCGCTGACGGTCAACGAGGTCGAGGGGCCGTGTTTCGGGGTGAATTTCATTCCTCACACCAAGCAGGCGACGACTTTTGGCGGGGCGGCCGTCGGCGACAAGGTCAACCTTGAGATCGACACGCTGGCCCGCTATGTCGCGCGCCTGCAAGACTGGAACGCGGCATGAGCGACGAGCATTAC
The DNA here is from genome assembly GCF_004343505.1 of Rhodovulum bhavnagarense. Lineage (GTDB taxonomy): Bacteria > Pseudomonadota > Alphaproteobacteria > Rhodobacterales > Rhodobacteraceae > Rhodovulum > Rhodovulum bhavnagarense. Next base: position 186,979 of record NZ_SLXU01000001.1, read on the forward strand.
AAAGACGCCATATCCTCGATCGAGGAAATCATCGAGGATGCCCGCAACGGACGGATGTTCATCCTCGTCGATCATGAGGATCGTGAGAACGAGGGCGACCTCGTGATCCCCGCGCAGATGGCCACGCCCGAAGCGATCAATTTCATGGCGACCCACGGGCGCGGGTTGATCTGTCTCAGTCTTCCCGGTGAACGGGTGGACGCGCTGGGCCTGCCCTTGATGGCCTCGACCAATTCCTCGCGCCACGAGACAGCCTTTACCGTGTCGATCGAGGCGCGCGAGGGCGTTACCACCGGTATATCGGCCCATGACCGTGCGCGAACCGTGGCGGTTGCGATCGATGCGGGCAAGGGCGCGGGCGATATCGCCACGCCCGGCCATATCTTTCCGCTGCGTGCCCGCGACGGCGGTGTGCTGGTGCGCGCGGGCCATACCGAGGCGGCAGTCGATGTCGCGCGTCTGGCGGGGCTAAACCCGTCGGGCGTCATCTGCGAGATCATGAACGAGGACGGCACGATGGCGCGGCTGCCTGACCTCGTTGGCTTTGCCCAGCGTCACGGGCTCAAGATCGGGACGATTTCCGACCTGATCGGCTATCGCCGGCGCCACGACAACCTCGTGAACGAAAGTGCGGTTCGGCCCGTGAGTTCGGCCTATGGCGGCGACTGGCTGATGCGGATTTATACCGACGAGACGCAGGGCGCAGAGCACGTCGTGCTGACCAAGGGCGATATCTCTACGCCAGAGCCCGTTCTGGTTAGGATGCACGCACTGGACCCCTTGCAGGATGTTCTGGGTCTCGGCCCCCATGGACCCTGCGAGTTGGGCCGCGCGATGGATATCATCGCGGCCGAGGGGCGTGGCGCGGTGGTGCTATTGCGCGATACCACGATGAAGCTGATCCACGACGCTGCCGTCTCGCCGCAGACGCTGCGGCAATACGGGCTTGGCGCGCAGATCCTTGCCGCGCTGGGCCTGCACAAGCTGATCCTGCTGACCAATTCTCCCCTGCCCAAGGTCATCGGGCTGGAGGCCTACGGGTTGTCCATCGAGGGAACCCGCCAGATCGAAGGAAAGAGCTGACCCATGGCCGAGCAGGACCCCCACCAAATGCTTGAGTTGCCGCAATTCGACAAGCCGGTGAAGCTGTTGATCGCGGTGGCTCCATTCTACCGTGACATTGCCGATATGCTGATCGCGGGCGCGCGGGCCAGGCTGGACGAGGCCGGTGCCGCCCACGACTTGGTCGAGGTGCCCGGTGCGCTGGAACTGCCCTCGGCGATCGCGCTGGCGCACCGCATGTCGAATTATGACGGCTTTGTCGCGCTGGGCTGTGTGATCCGCGGAGAAACCACGCATTATGACACCGTTTGCAATGACAGTTCGCGCGGCCTGATGCTGTTAGGGATGCAGGGGGCGCTGATCGGGAACGGTATCTTGACGGTGGAAAATCACGAGCAGGCCGTTCGCCGGGCCGATCCCGCCGACATGGACAAGGGCGGTGGTGCCGCGGCCGCGGCGTTGCACCTGGTCGCGCTTGCCCGCCGCTGGGGCGGCGAGACGCGCGGCGTCGGATTCAAGCCGGCCGCCGGCACTGTCCAGATCGCTGAAGGCGGGGAGCGCGCATGAACAGCTCGCGCAAACAGGACAAGCGCCAGATGCGTTCGACCGCCCGGCTTCACGCCGTTCAGGCCCTGTTCCAGATGGAACATTCCGGTCAAAGCGTTGATACCGTGCGTCGCGAGTTCGAGGATTGGCGTTTTGGCATCGGCTATGACGAGGGCGAGGAGCTGGCCGAGGGTGATATCGACCTGTTCCGCGCCACGCTTGAGGGGGCGGTGACCTGGCAGGCGAAGATTGACCAGATGACCGATCGCGCACTGGTGGCAAAATGGCCCATCGCCCGGATCGACCCGACGCTCAGGGCGCTGTTTCGCGCCGCGGGGGCCGAACTGGTTGCCGAGGATGTCCCGCCGAAGGTCGTCATCAGCGAATATGTCGACGTGGCCAAGGCGTTTTTCCCCGAGGGCCGCGAGCCGAAATTCGTCAATGCCGTTCTCGATCACATGGCGCGCGAGGCCCGGCCAGAGGCATTCTGACTGCGGGTAATCGGCTGCACCTGCTTGGGCTGCTCTCGTCGCCGGACACTTCGTGCGCGCGCTTAAAGGCAGGAATGGTACCCTCAGCAGGTGAGGCGGGCAGCCAGGCCGTCGCGCAACCGGCGGTGATAGGCGACAAGCGGCGCGCGCGACTGGACTGCACGTTTCAGCGGCGTGTCAAGCGGCGGAACCAGCACGTTTTCGAGAAAACCGAACAGGCTGGCATCCACACCCGAGGGCGCTGGGCCAAAGACATGGGGCCCATCGCCAAGCATGGTTACAACCGCCTCCAGCGCCTCTTCGGCAATAGCGAGTATCTCGCCGGGGGTGTGTCGGCCCATTCCCTGACCATTCAGCGCCCGAGCAACCTTGCGGCGCACCATCGCAAAAACGGCCCGGCCCATCGGCTTGGGCAGGCGGCCGAAAAACGCCTCTCGGATCGGTTCCGGGCTTTCTATCCAGCGGGACTGGACCAGTGCCCAGTAAAGATGTTCTTCTAGGGTGACGCGCAGCATCAGCGCCTCGGCGCGCTGGCGCGGTGACAGATGCGCATCGGGATCAAAGCCGTGCTGCATGGCCAGGTGATGTTGAATTGCCTGCGAATCGGCGATCGTGCGCCCGCTGTCTACCAGCAGAGGCAGTTTGCCCTTGGGGGCCTTTCGTGGATCGCCCGTTGCGCGCGTGTAGGGCAACCCGCTCATTTCCATCAGCAGCAGCGCCTTGACCGAGAAAGGGCTGGGACTGATCGTGCCCAGAGCGGGGGCAAAGACGTGAAGGGTCAGCATGGATGGCCTTCGGGATGTGATCGGCACGGTGTGCAGACGGGCAAGTTGCCTGAAATTCCGGCGCTCGACCAGTGCGGGCGCGGCTGGTTTCAAGTTTTTTCTTGGAATCTTTCTATTAATGCCTACCTAATGGAAGCAAGCGAAGGAGATATTCATGCCTCGACTCGTGCGCCTGTACATTCACCATTCCCTTATCGGATTTGCGCTGTCGGGCGTGTTCGTTGGGATGCTGCTTTACTTCAACGTTGTCAATCTGTGGCATCTGGTATCCCATTCCTCCTCGGGCTGGCTTGCGGTGGCAATGCTCTTTCTCTTCAACGGGATCGTTTTCTCGGGGGTTCAGTTCGGGATCGCGGTGATGTCGATGGGTGTGGCCGACGATGACGACAGGGGCCGTCGCAACAGCGGCCCGTCACGCGGCATGGCCGAGGCCATGGTGCCGATCCCGGTGCCGGTGCGCGATGGGCGGCGTCGGCTGCGCTAATACTTTACCTTCAGACGTGATGCACCAACTGGCGGTTCCTTGGGCCGCCTTTTTCCTTGCGACTTCGTTTGGGTCCAGGTCCGTTGGCGGTCATGGCGACGATAAGCTGATGGCGCGGGCGGGGGATGGGGCGGGACCACCACGACCGTTGAGGCAACGAATTCCCGAGGACCTGTATACACAGGTGGGCGCCAGGTAACCGGGCCAGGACCCGGACAGAGCCAGCTCCCTCGGATTTGCTTAAGGCCACCGGAATTTGACCTCTTCACGAGATGGGCAGTACCCGCCTGCCAGACACATAGGGCGCGGGGTGCAGGGCTGCAAGGCTTGTCATGTGTTCACATAATGTTCATCATGTGCCCATGACCGAGTCCCCCCTTTCCCTTGCCCCCGGACAGCTTCTGGCGCGGGGTGTCTGCCGACATCTGCGCGCCCTGGGTTTTGCCTGCATCGAGGAACTCGTGCCCTCGCGGGGGCTGCGGGTGGACGTGATGGCGCTGGGGCCCAAGGGTGAAATCTGGGTCGTTGAATGCAAATCGAGCCGCGCCGATTTCACAGCGGACCGGAAATGGCGCGGCTATCTTGATTGGTGCGACCGGTTCTTCTGGGCGGTTGGGGCCGATTTTCCGCTTGACCTGTTGCCGGACGAGGGCGGGGTGATCCTGGCCGATGGTTATGGCGCTGAACTGGTACGCGATGCCCCCGAAATCAGGCTGGCCTCTGCGCGGCGGCGCGTTGTGACGCGGACCTTTGCCCGCCACGCGGCATTGCGTTTGCAAAGCCTGCGCGATCCCAGGCTCAGCCCTTTGACCTAGCCGGGCGCCCGTCCTTGCCGCTCTCGCCCATGCCGCGGGCGCGCACCGCGGCAGCGCGGATTTCCTCGGCGATTTCCTCGGCCTCTTCGGGGGTGAAATCCATCGGCAATTCCAGCCCCTCACCCTCGATATAGAGGCGCACCATCCCCAGGCTCGTCGGCCCGATCTGAAGGTTTGCGGCAAACTCGCTTTGCTTGTCGATGCCCATCGCGCGGCCCTTTCGCGGAACTCAGGTCGTCGGGGTAGCGCGTCGCGCGCCCAGTGGCAAGGGCGGGCGGGATAGGTGGCGTATCGGGGCTTGCATTGCCTGGTTAGGGGCGCTAAACGGCGCAAACCGGGCCGCCTTAGCTCAGTTGGTTAGAGCGCTGGATTGTGGATCCAGAGGTCCCCCGTTCAAGCCGGGGAGGCGGTACCACCTCTTTTTCTCGCACCGATACGTTACTTGCGCGCGGGTACGATTCGCCCCCAGAGCGGTGCAAACCGCCGAGCAGGGAGGGCCCGATGCTGGATCGAGGGATGCGCCGATTGATCGACCCGCCGCTGGACCGGCTGGGCCGGTTGCTCGCCAGCCGAGGTGTGGGCGCGGATGCGGTGACGTTGATCGGGACGGTGCTGGGTTTGATGGCCGCTGCGCTGATCGCGTTGGGCCACAGTGGCATTGCCTTGCTTCCGCTCTTGGCCAGTCGACTGGCCGATGGGCTGGACGGGGCCGTGGCGCGGGCCACGGCAAAGACCGATTTCGGCGGCTTTCTGGATATAACCTGTGACTTCCTGTTCTACGGTGCGATCCCACTGGGATTCGTCGTGATGGACCCTGCGGCGAATGGCGCGGCGGGGGCGTTTCTTTTGACCAGCTTTTATTTCAACGGGGCAACGTTCCTAGGCTTTGCCATTCTCGCAGAGCGACGCGGGATGGAAACTCGGGCGCGTGGGATGAAATCGCTTTATTTCACCGGCGGGCTGCTGGAAGGGACCGAGACCATCGCCTTTTTCGTGGTGCTCTGCCTTTGGCCGGACTGGTTCGTTCCGCTTGCCTGGGGGTTCGGCGCGCTTTGTTTCATCACGGCGCTGTCGCGCGTGGTTCTGGCGAAAAAGGTATTTCCGCCGGGATAGATCTGATTTTCCTGCGAAAATCGAGATATTTTACCGCGCGATCACGATGGTCTGGCGCAGATCGCCGGTGGTGGCGTCGTAGATCAGGATGCGATCATCCCCTGTGACCACCGCGACCCAATCGCGTCCGCGTGTAAAGGCCATGGGCTGGGCGCCCTCGGGCAATACCAGGCTGTCAGGCAGCGGCAGCGCGTCATCGCCGCCCGGCATACGGATGACAAACAGCGCCACGATCACTAGAAACCCGCCAATCATCGTCACCATCAAGAGCGTGACGAGCGTTCGCAGCAGTTTCAGGTTCGGGGGCAGGTCCTCCGTTTCGGGGGTTTCGTTCATGTCCGTGCCTCGCCGCCTTGCCGTTACCATCGGGCCGAACCCGCCCGACCGCCTTGATAAGGCGCTTGCCCGAGATGTGCCAGAGGCTGCGGGGCTGACTCGTTCTCGCCTGGCAAAGCTGATCGCGCAGGGTGGTGTCAGCCGGGATTCGACACCGCTCACCGAGCCGCGCACCAGGGTAAGCGAAGGGGACATCATCCAGATCGTCATTGCCGAGCCTGCCGAGGTCTCTGCGCGGCCAGAGGATATCCCGTTGAGCATCGTCTACGAGGACATGGCCCTGATCGTCGTGAACAAACCTGTGGGAATGGTCGTGCATCCCGCGCCGGGCAACTCCTCTGGTACGCTGGTCAACGCGCTTCTGGCCCATTGCGGCGACAGCCTGTCGGGGATCGGCGGCGAGCGCCGCCCGGGTATCGTTCACCGAATCGACAAGGATACTAGTGGCCTTCTGGTCGTGGCCAAGACCGACAAGGCCCATGCGGGGCTTGCCGCGCAATTCGCCTCCCATAGCGTCGAGCGCCGCTATCGGGCGGTGGTCTTCGGCCTGCCCGATCCCGCGCAGCCGCGCCTGCGCGGCCTTGCCGGGGTCAGCGCCGAGCCGGGCGGAACTCTGCGCATCGCCACCCAGATCGGGCGCCATCGCACCGACCGCCAGCGCCAGGCGGTGCTGGCCACGGGCGGGCGCCATGCGGTGACGCGGATGCGCGTGGTCGAGGCGTTTGGCACGCCCCCCGCCGCGGCGCTGGTCGAGTGCTGGCTGGAAACCGGGCGCACCCACCAGATCCGCGTACACATGGCCCATATCGGCCACGGTCTGATCGGCGATACGGTCTATGGCGGGCGGCGCAGATTGTCGGCGCACGCGGTCGGCGTGATGGCCGCCGCCGCAGCGGCCGCCTTTCCGCGCCAGGCGCTGCACGCCGCCACGCTGGGGTTCATTCATCCCGAAACCGGCGAAAGCCTGCATTTCGTGGCGTCCCTGCCACCCGACATGACGGGGCTGATCAACGCGCTGCGTGGCTGAAACACTCCCGCAATCCTGCGTGAGTGGCTGACATATTCCCCGGTTTGTACCGGAATTACGTCCTTGCTTGATGTAAGGATAAAAGAACCAAAACTTGAACCGTCCGGTTCAGTTGTTAGATTGATCCGCAAGGCCAAGGGAATTTACCCGCAAGATCGAGGGAGTGACAGGAACCCCATGAGCACATATGCCAATCTTCCTGCCCCGTCGCCAGAGCAGGGGCTCAACCGCTATCTTCAGGAAATCCGGAAGTTTCCGCTTCTGGAACCCGAAGAGGAATACATGCTGGCCAAGCGTTGGGTCGATCACCACGACACCGAGGCCGCGCATCGCATGGTTACCTCGCACCTGCGCCTGGCGGCCAAGATCGCCATGGGCTATCGCGGCTATGGCCTGCCCCAGGCCGAGGTGATTTCCGAGGCCAATGTCGGCCTGATGCAGGCGGTCAAGCGCTTCGATCCCGAAAAGGGCTTTCGCCTGGCCACCTACGCGATGTGGTGGATCCGCGCCGCGATCCAGGAATACATCCTGCGGTCGTGGAGCCTGGTCAAGCTTGGCACGACCAGCGCCCAGAAAAAGCTGTTCTTCAACCTGCGCAAGGCCAAGGCTCGTATCGGCGCGTTGGAAGAGGGCGACCTGCGCCCCGAGAACGTGGCGCGGATCGCCAACGATCTTAACGTCACCGAGGAAGAGGTCATCTCGATGAATCGCCGCCTGTCGGGGGGCGATGCGTCGCTGAACGCCATGGTGGGCGGCGGAGACGCCGACACAACGACCGAATGGCAGGACTGGTTGGAAGACGAGGATGCCAACCAGGCCGAGGCCTATGCCGAGCGCGACGAACTGGAAAGTCGCCGCGCCCTTCTGGCAGAGGCGATGGGCGTGCTCAACGACCGAGAAAAGGACATCCTGGTACAGCGGCGCCTGCAGGATCAGCCCGTAACGCTGGAAGAGCTTTCAGGCCTCTACAATGTCAGCCGTGAGCGGATCCGCCAGATCGAGGTGCGCGCCTTCGAAAAGCTGCAAAAACGCATGCAGGAGCTGGCGCGCGAAAAGGGCATGGCGCCTGTCTGACCCCACCGCAAGGTTGCGGCAGGTCAAGGCGCGCGCCGCGTATTTTTCCTAGGCTGTCAGTCGGCAAACAGAAGGAGTGACAGGATGAAACCCGTGCGAACCCTTATACTGATCGCCAGCGAGCACCAGGCGCGGCTATTGTCCAATGACGGGCCCGGTCTCGGGGTGAACGAGGTGGCCGCGTTCGACAAGCCTGGACAGGCGCGCTATGCCGATACGCCCGGCCGCGGGCAGGCCGCGCCGGGCACTGCGCGTCACGGGTTCGACCGCTCGTCGTCCGAGCGGGAGCAGAACCGTGAAGCCTTTGCCACCGATGTCTTGGACATCGCCGGTCGTGAATGGGGCCGCGGCGGCTATGATCGCTTCGTGCTCAGCGCGCCGCCGGAGATGCTGGGGGCTTTGCGCGCGCGCCTCGATGGGCCGTTGCGCGATGCGCTTGCCGGCGATCTGAACAAGGATCTCCTGGGGGTTGAGATCGCCGACCTGCCTCGCCATTTCGAGGATGTGATCGTTTTTTGAACCGGGGCCGCGCTGGACCGGTCCTTGGTCCTAGCCATGGAGGCACGCATGACCGATGCACCTGATCCGACCTCGAACCCTTCGCCTTCGCTCAAACCTGTCGACAAATCCGCAGCCTGGCGCCGTGGTGCCTGGATGCTGGTCTTGTTGATCCTGTTCTCGATCGCCCATTCCGTTCTCGCGGCGACGGCGGTCCTGCAATTTGGCTGGCTGTTGTTCACGGGCAAGGCAAATCCGAACATTTCCGATTTCGGTGAAAAACTTGGAAACTGGCTTGCAATGAACGCGCGCTTTCAGGCGGTGGCAAGCGAGGACAAGCCTTTCCCGTGGAACGAATGGAAATGACCGGACGGATGGGGGCTCTGCCCCCGTCGCCCGTATCCGGGCGACTCCCCCGGGATATTTGACCCAAAGCATTTGACGCAGGAATGCCTCGAGGCCCTGCTTTGGTCGAAATATCCCCGCCGGAGGCTTCCACGCGGCGCCCTCGATGGGCGGTCGCGTGGAAGTTCGTCTCAGGCCTCCATCGCCTCAAGCTCGTCGATCATGCCTTCGATCATCGACAGCCCCTTGCCCCAGAAGGCCGGGTCACTGGCATCCAGCCCGAAAGGCGCCAGAAGATCCTTGTGGTGCTTGGAGCCGCCGGCCTTGAGCATGTCGAAATACTTGTCCTGGAAATCCGCGCCGCTTTCCTCGTAGACGGCGTAAAGCGCGTTCACGAGGCCATCGCCGAAAGCATAGGCATAGACGTAGAAGGGCGAGTGGACGAAATGCGGGATGTAGGCCCAGAAGGTTTCATAGCCCTCCATGAACTCGAAGACCGGGCCGAGGCTTTCGCCCTGCACGCTCATCCAGATGTCGTTGATGTCCTCGGGGGTCAGTTCGCCGCCGCGCCGCGCCTCGTGCAGCTTGCACTCGAAGTCGTAGAAAGCGATCTGTCGGACGACCGTGTTGATCATGTCCTCGACCTTGCCTGCCAGCAGGGTCTTTTTCTGCGCCGATGTTTCGGCGCCCGCCAAAAGCTTGCGGAAGGTCAGCATCTCGCCGAAGACGGAGGCTGTCTCGGCCAGGGTCAGCGGGGTTGAGGACAGGAGTTCGCCCTGGCCGGCGGCCAGTACCTGGTGAACGCCATGGCCCAACTCATGGGCCAGCGTCATCACGTCCCGCGGTTTGCCCAGGTAGTTCAGCATCACGTAGGGGTGTACGTCCGTCACCGTGGGGTGGGCGAAGGCGCCGGGCGCCTTGCCGGGCTTCACGCCCGCGTCGATCCAGCCCTTGCCGAAGAACGGTTCGGCGATCTCGGCCATTTTCGGCGAGAAATCGGCATATGCGTCCAGAACCGTCGTCTTCGCCGCCTCCCAGTCCACGGTTTTCGGCTCTTCGATGGGCAGGGGGGCGTTTCGGTCCCAGACCTGAAGTTTCTCCAGCCCCATCCATTTGGCCTTGAGCGCGTAATAGCGATGCGAGAGGCGCGGATAGGCGGTGACGACCGCGTTGCGCAAGGCCTCGACCACCTCGGGTTCGACATGGTTGGCCAGGTGCCGCCCGGTCTGCGGGGTGGGCATTTTGCGCCAGCGGTCCTCGATTTCCTTTTCCTTGGCCAGCGTGTTGTGGACGCGGGCGAAGGTCTTGATGTTGGCGCCGAAGACGCTGGCCAGTTCGCGGGCGGCGGCCTCGCGCTTCGCACGGTCGGTGTCGGTCAGGAAGTTCAGCGTGCCCTCGATGTTGTAGGCCTCGCCCTCCACCTCGAATTCCAGCCCGGCAATGGTTTCGTCGAAGAGCTTGTTCCAGGCGGATGCCCCCACGACGGACTGGTCGTGCAGGAACTTTTCCAATTCGTCCGACAACTGGTAGGGGCGCATCGCGCGCAGCCGGTCGAATACGGGTTTATAGCGAGCCAAATCGGTATTCGCGGCAAAGAGCGAATCCAGCCGTGCATCTTCGATCCGGTTGATTTCAAGCGTGAAAAAGACCAGCGGTGTGGTAAAGGCAGTGATCTTGTCCTGGCAGTCGGACAGGAACTTTGCGCGCTCTGCATCCATCGTGTTCTGGTAATAGCGCAACCCGGCAAAGGACATGATCCGTCCCGAGATCCGGTCGATCGCCTCGTAACGGTCGATGCAGGTCAGCCAGGCGTCGGCGTCCAGGTCGGCCAGCTTGCCCTCGTAATCGGTGGCGAAGGCGGCGCATTCGGTTTCCAGCCAGCCCATGTCGCGGGCGATTTCGGGCGCGTCGGGGGCTGCGTAAAGATCGCCGAGATCCCATTCGGGCAGCCTGCCCAGATCGGCGCCTCCGCTGGCATTTGCGTCGTGGACGGGGGCGGGCGGGGTGATGCGCATGGGAAACCTCTTTGTTGTGTTTGCACTAGAGATAGAGTGCCGGGGTAGGGACCTTCAAGGGACATGGGGCCGGTCGTGCCGCATGGACAGCGGGCCCGGCTGTCTCTAGGACGGCCACTGACATTCCAAGCCGTCCGAGGATTTCCGATGACAACCTGTTCGCTGTGCGGCGCCGAGGGCGCGTCCGATTACACCGTGGCCCCGCGCGAGGACGTGATCGCGCTTTGCGACATCTGCCGTACCGCTGCGCAGGCGGGGCCGCAGGATGGCCCGCATTGGCAATGCCTGCACGAAGCGGTCTGGAGCGAAATTCCCGCCGTGCAGGTCGTGGCCTATCGTCTGCTCAAGGCGCTGGATACTGCGCCCTGGGCGCATGAGCTTCTGGATATCGCCTATCTCGACCCTGAACTGCTGGCCTGGGCCGAGGCCGGCCTGTCGGGCCAGCCCGAGATCATCCATCGTGACAGCAACGGGGCGGTTCTTGCATCGGGTGACACGGTGACGCTGATCAAGGATTTGCCGGTCAAGGGAGCGGGCTTTACCGCCAAGCGTGGCACGGCGGTGCGCAACATCTCGTTGGTGCAAGACAATCCCGGCCAGATCGAGGGCCGCGTCGAAGGCCAGCGTATCGTCATCCTGACCGAATTCGTTAAGAGGTCGTGAACGCCGCGCGGGCGGACTCGTCGAGGCCTTCGCCCATGTGCGGGATGCCATGGCGCGCGGGGGCTCAGGCCGGGGCGGGCTGGCTGGAATGGGTGCGGAAATGCGCAGCGGTCATGTCGAAGACGCGGCTGCGGATTGCCGGCCGTTCCATCATCACCTCGTGACGCGCGCCCTCGATGAGTTCCAGCCGGCCGCCTGGCCATCCGGCCATCCGGTCGCGAATCGCCTCGGGGCAGACGATCCTCTCGTCGGTGCCGAGCCATGTCAGCGCAGGGCAGGCGGGGGCGGGCAGGCGTGCCAGGTCGCGCAATTCGCGAAGCGCCTCGTGCAGCCAGGTCAGGCTGGGGCCGTTCAGCACCAGTTCGGGATGTTCGATCAACTGGTGGCGCATGTAGGCGAACATCTCGGGGTCGCTGGTCAGGTCGTTATCCTCGAACGCGTTTTGCAACACGAAGCCATCGCCGGCCTTGCCCGGGGTGAAACAACCGCCCAGCCCCAGCGGGCGGCTTGCGGCGCTGACCAGCCAGGCCGCTGGGCGAAGCAGTGGCGGCATCAGGATGCCCCACATCGGCGCGGTAAAGACGGCGGCGGCGACATCCAGCCCGCGCATTAATGCGCGCAGCCCGATCGCCCCGCCCATCGAATGCCCTAACAGGAAAAACGGTCTGGGCAGATCCAACGCCAGCGCGGCGGTGTAAACGGCGTCAAGGTCGCGCTGATAGGCGTCAAAGCGTTCGACATGTCCTACCCGCGGATGGTCGTGCAGTCGGTCGGCCAGACCCTGACCGCGCCAGTCCACCGCCAATGTCGCCAAACCGCGCGCCCGAAAATCGACCGCGGCTCGGCCGTATTTCTCGGCATATTCGGTGCGTCCGCAGGCGAGCAGGACCGTACCACCGGGCGCATCCCGACCCCAGGCGGCGATCCGCAATCGCACGCCGTCCGAGGCCCTCAGCCAACGTGCAAACCCGTCCGACGGGCCGCAGGCGACATCCGAGAACAGCGGCGCAGGGCCCACCGTTTGGACGCTCAGGTAAAGATCTGGGCCAGCTTCATCGCCATGCCCATATCGCCATCGATCCTGAGCTTGCCGGTCATGAAGGCCGCGGTGGGGTTCATGTCGCCCTCAAGCATGGCACGAAAGGTGTCAAGCGTGGCGCTGAGGGTTACGTCGGCATCCGCCTCGCCAAGCCGTGCGCCTTGCGAATCGATAACGATGGCGCCCTCGTCCTCGATGTCGAACTTTGCCACCCCCTCGATGCCGCCGTCGATTTTCTCGCGCAGCACCTCAAGCGCCTTTTCCAGGGTCTCGCTCATTACTATTCCTCCGAAATGTGATCGCGGGGCTGTCGCCGGCCCCGCGAAACGCGCTAATGTCCCACTTGTTATGGCTATGACGTCGTCACTTCTCAATGCTTTCGTTGCGGCATGTTTCGCGGCGGCCTGCCATGGCGCGCCTGTTCATGCCGACGTGTCCCGGACGGACGCCTTGCTGGAAGAGTTGCGCCGGCCCGATCTTCCGAATTGGAAAAATGTCGAAGAGGCGCTTTGGTCGGAGTGGTCGAAATCGGGGTCGGCGGCGATGGATCTTCTGCTGGAGCGTGGCCGCGCCGCCATAGAGGCCGAGGATTGGGGCATGGCGATCGCGCACCTGACCGCGCTCACCGATCATGCGCCCGGCTTTGCCGAGGGGTTCAATGCCCGCGCCCTGGCCTATTTCAAGTCGGGTCTGTTTGGCCCGGCACTGGACGACCTGGCCCGTGCGCTGACGCTCAACCCTGATCATTTCGCCGCGCTGATGGGCCTTGGGACCATCCTCGAAGACACCGGGCGCGATGCTGCCGCGCTTGCCGCCTACAGGGCGGCGCGCGCTATACATCCCCACGATCCTGACCTAGAAGAAGCCGTGAACCGGCTGGAGCCCAAGGTATCTGGTCAGGCGCTCTGAGGCGTGGGCGAAAGGGCAGCGAATGGCGACGGAAGCGAGGGTCACCGCGGTCCTCGGGCCGACGAATACCGGCAAGACGCATTACGCGATCGAACGGATGCTGGCGCATCGGACCGGCGTGATCGGCCTGCCGCTGCGGCTGCTTGCGCGCGAGGTCTATGACCGGATCGTGGCCCTGCGTGGGCCATCCGTGGTGGCACTGGTCACCGGCGAGGAACGGATCTTGCCCGAACGCACCCAGTACTGGGTCTGCACGGTCGAGGCGATGCCCGTCGGAATTGGGGCCGATTTCCTGGCAGTGGACGAGATCCAGCTTTGTGCCGATCCCGAGAGGGGACATGTCTTTACCGACAGGCTGTTGAATGCGCGCGGTTTGCACGAGACCTTGTTTCTCGGTGCCGAAACGATGCGCGGGGCGATCGCGGGGCTGGTGCCCGGGGCGCAATTCATGCGCCGCGAGCGGTTTTCCGAACTGACTTATACCGGATCGAAAAAAATCAGCCGGATGCCGCCGCGCGCGGCGATCGTGGGGTTCTCGGTCGATACGGTCTATGCCAATGCTGAACTGATTCGCCGCCAAAAAGGCGGCTGCGCGGTGGTGATGGGCGCGCTGTCGCCGCGCACCCGCAACGCCCAGGTCGAACTCTACCAGAACGGTGATGTCGATTACCTGGTGGCGACAGATGCCATTGGCATGGGGCTGAATCTGGATGTCAGGCATGTCGCCTTCTCCAGCCTGACGAAATTCGACGGCCGCCGGATGCGTCCCTTGGCCCCCAATGAACTGGCCCAGATCGCGGGCCGGGCAGGGCGCCATACCCAAAGTGGCACCTTCGGCGTCACGGGCGAGGCGCCAGCGCTGGACCCCGAAGTGGCAGAGGCGATCACCGAGAACCGCTTTGCCCCCATCCGCAAGCTGCAATGGCGCAATGCGCGGCTGGACTTTGGCACGCCCGAGCGGCTGATCGCCGCGCTTGAGACCCCGGCCAGTAACGATTGGTTGGCCCGCGCGCGCGAGGCGGACGACCTGCATGCGCTCAAGGTGCTGAGTGCCGATCCCGAATTGCGTGCCCGGCTGCGCGCGCCTGCCGATGTGCGGCTCTTGTGGGATGTGTGCCGTATTCCCGATTTTCGCGGGATTTCTGCTGCCGAACATACCGGCATGCTGGAACGCATCTTCGGGTTCATCCAGGATCAAGGCCGGGTGCCCGACGATTGGCTGGCCGGGCAGGTGCGTCGGATCGACCGGACCGAAGGCGACATTGACACGCTTTCGAAACGGCTGGCCTATATCCGCACCTGGACATATGTCGCACAGCGCACGGGCTGGGTCGCGGACGAAGCCCATTGGCGCGGCGTCACCCGCGCGGTAGAAGACCGCCTGTCGGATGCGCTGCACGGCGCACTGACGCAAAGATTTGTTGACCGGCGGACATCTGTCCTGCTCCGCCGGTTGAAGCAGAAGGAGAGCCTTGTGGCCGAGGTCAACGACAAGGGTGAGGTAACGGTCGAGGGGGAATTCATCGGCCGGCTTGAGGGGTTTCGCTTTCGCCAGGACGCGTCCAGCAGCCCCGATGAGGCCAAGATGCTGCGCCAGACCGCGCTTGCAGCCCTTGGGCCAGAATTCAGCCTGCGGGCCGACCGCCTGTACAACGCCCCGGATACGGAACTGGATTTCACCGAACAGGGTGGGCTGATGTGGGGGGAGCTTGCCGTCGGCAAGCTGGTGGCCGGTGCCGATCCTCTGAAGCCGACGGTGGCCGCCTTTGTCGACGACGAGGCCGGGTCGGATGTCGCAGAAAAGGTCCGCCGGCGCCTTCAACATTTCATCGACCGCAAGATCGCCACTCTGTTCGAGCCGCTTTTGACCCTTCAGCGCGATGAGGCGCTGTCGGGCCTTGCGCGTGGTTTCGGGTTCCGCATGGTCGAGGCTATGGGCATCCTGCCGCGTGATCGCGTCGCCCAAGAGGTCAAGGACCTGGATCAGGATGCGCGAAGCGCGCTGCGAAAGCATGGGTTGCGGTTCGGACAATATACGATCTTCATGCCGCTTTTGCTGAAGCCTGCACCGACGCGTCTGCGGCTGGTGCTGTTTTCGCTGTTCAAGGGGCTGGACGAGTTTCCCGAAAGCCCGCCGCCCGGCCTGGTGACGATCCCGGTCGTGGATGGTCTGCCCGAGGATTATCATGCCTTGTCGGGCTACCGTACCGCGGGGGCCCGTGCGATCCGCATCGACATGCTGGAACGGCTGGCCGACATGCTGCGCGCTGAGGATTCGCGCGGCGGGTTCGAGGCAAAGGCCGACATGCTGTCGATCACGGGCATGACGCTGGAACAGTTCGCCGACCTGATGCAGGGACTTGGCTATCAGGCCGAACGGGGCGAGCGGCCCAAGGTCAAACCGGCCCCCGAGGCGCTGGCGGAAACGCCCCCGGCCGAGGGCGCGGTGACCGAGCCAGAGTTGGAGGGCGGCACGCAGGACCCCGCGCCCCAACAGAGCGAACAGGCAAAGCCCGCCGGGCCAGATGTCGATGAGGACGGCGCGGCACAACAGGCCGCGCCCGCAGGGGAGGTGAGCGAGGCGCCGCCCGAGATCGAGGTTTACTACACTTTCGCATGGGCCCCTCGGCGCAAGCCAGGCCAGCGTCCGCGCGGCGACCGGCCCCAGGGCAAGGGCAAACCGCGTGGCAAGCCGGGGCCCAAGGGCAAGGGGGGCGCGCGTCCCGACAAGACGCAATCTTTCGAATCTCGCCCGCCCCGCAAGGAAAAACCGATCGACCCCGACAACCCCTTCGCCGCCGCGTTGATGGGCTTGAAGGACAAGAAATAGCGCGTGCCCGCCGATCCGTCGACAGCGGGTGCGCCGCGCATCCGCCTGGACAAATGGCTGTGGCAGGCGCGTTTCTTCAAGACGCGGACGCTGGCGGCCAGGGTCGTCGCGGGTGGCCATGTTCGGGTCAACAGTGTCAAGATCGACAAACCCGGCGCCCGCGTCGGTCCGGGCGACACCCTGACCTTTGCCCAGGGGCGCGATATCCGGGTGGTGCGTATCCTGGCACCGGGTACTCGCCGCGGACCCGCGACCGAGGCATGCACCCTCTACGAGGACTTGACCCCGATCAAGGACACGACACCCCCCGCCCCGCGATACGAGGGCGGCGGGCGCCCCACCAAGAAGGCGCGACGCGAGATCGAGCGCGGAACCTGTCCGCCGTTTGAATGAGCATCCCGCCGCTTGAATGATCGAACGCCCTGTTTTAGCTAGGGGCCCACACGAAAGAACGAGAGTCCGCACATGACCTATGTCGTTACAGACAATTGCATCGCCTGCAAATATACCGACTGTGTCGAAGTCTGCCCCGTGGACTGTTTCTACGAGGGTGAGAACATGCTGGTGATCCATCCCGATGAGTGCATTGATTGCGGCGTGTGCGAACCCGAATGCCCGGCCGACGCCATCCGTCCCGACACCGAGCCGGACATGGACGAATGGGTGGAATTCAATCGCAAATATGCCGAGATCTGGCCCTGCCTGATCACCCGCAAGGACCCGTTGCCCGAGGCGACAGAGCGGGACGGCGAAACCGGCAAGCGTGAAAAGTATTTCTCCGAACAGCCGGGCGAGGGCGGCTGAGGGCGATTCGCCCTTCTCGCCCCCCGTTTGCCCCTGTTGGTGCGGGAAATAGGTTTTACCTTCAGGGGGTTGCCCCTGCCTAAGCGGTGCGGTGCTTTCCTTTGGTGGGCATTTCTGTTATCAATCCGTCAGATATGGCCGACCGAAACCTGACCGCATCGCGGGGCTGCTCGCTTGTGGTGCGAAATTTCAGTGCCCGAGACACCACATGACCGGAAAGCCCGTTTCCGGCAGGTGCCTCTCGCTCTGCCAGGGGTCCCTGCGAGGAAGAACTGAATGACCAAGACCAAGAAATCCGAGTTTCGCCCCAATGACTTTGTCGTCTACCCGGCGCACGGGGTGGGCAAGATCGTTTCGATCGAAGAACAGGAAATCGCCGGCATCCCGCTGGAGCTGTTCGTGATTTCTTTCGAGAAGGACAAGATGACCCTGCGCGTGCCGACCAACAAGGCGACCGAGGTAGGGATGCGGTCGCTATCCACGCCCGACGTGGTCTCGAAGGCGATGGACGTCCTCAAGGGCAAGGCCAAGGTGAAACGTGCGATGTGGTCGCGCCGCGCCCAGGAATACGAGCAGAAGATCAACTCGGGCGACCTGATCTCGATCGCCGAGGTGGTGCGCGACCTGCACCGCACCGACGACCAGCGCGAACAGAGCTATTCCGAGCGCCAGCTCTACGAGGCCGCGCTTGAACGTCTGACCCGCGAGGTCGCCGCCGTTTCCGGGGCCGACGAGATGTCTGCGCAAAAGCAGGTGGACGAGGTTCTGGTCTCGCGCGCGGCCTGATCGACACCCGCTTGCGCCGGCCTTGTGCCGGGATCACCATTGAAACCGCGGCCTGTCGGGCCGCGGTTTTTTGTTGTGTCGTTTCTAGGTGGCCTCGATGTCGATCGATTGAAGCACCTCTGGCTCGATTACCTCGACGCCGGCAAGCGCATCCTTGAGTTCCTGCGCCGATTGTTCGAGAAGCGGGAAGGTCCGGTAATGGCAGGGGATCACCGTCTTGAAATCGAAGAAGGTCCGTGCCGCATAGGCCGCCCGCCTCATGTCCATGGTGAAATGCCCGCCCGCGCACAGGATGCCGATATCGGGGGCGTGCAGGTCGTTGAAGATTTCCATGTCCGCCATCACGTCGGTATCGCCCGTCACATAGATCGTGTGCCCCTCGCCCGAGATCATGAATCCGGCCTCGCCACCGGTATAGACCGGCCCGTCCGGCCCCGGCACCGATGAAGAATGGACCGCGTTCACCAGCGTGACCGCGACATCGCCCAGATGCACCGTGCCGCCCTTGTTGAAACCGATTACATCGATCGCCTCTTTTTGCTGCCACCAGGTCATCAGATCGTAGATTCCGACCGCGGGGATCGCCAGCTCGCGCGCGATCGCCACCGCATCGGCGACGTGATCACCATGCCCGTGACTCACAAGCACATGGGTCGCGCCGCTGATCGCCTCGGCGCGGCGGGCTTCGGGGAAGATCGGGTTGCCGCTGAGCCAGGGATCGACCAGCAGCACCTGACCGCCGATCTCTATACGAAAGCCGGAATGGCCGAGCCAGGTGATTTTCATGGACATCTCCCTATCTGAACCTCTGTCGGAGCATAGCAAGGAGCAGCGCGATTGCCATGGACTGGATGCGCCCGATCGATGCCTATTGCGAACGCAGCGACCCATCTTTCTGGGCCGAGCCGGTCAATGCCTTGACAAATGCCGCGTTCCTGGTGGCAGCCGCGGTGATGTGGCCGCGCGTGGCCGGGATGCCTATGGCGCGCGCGCTTTGCGTGGTGCTGGGGCTGATCGGTATCGGCAGCTTCCTGTTTCACAGCCTGGCCAACGCTGTGGCGGGGTTGGCCGATGTGCTGCCGATTCTGGGTTTCATCCTGCTTTACCTGTACGTGGCGCATCGGCGCTTCTGGGGGTTGGGGCGCTGGTCCGCGCTGACCTTGAGCGCGGCCTTTCTGCCCTATGCGGCGGTGCTTGCGCCGCTCTTCGGGATGTTGCCCGGCTTGGGCAGCTCGGCCGGATATGCGCCGGTTGCCCTGTTGATCGGGATCCATGCCCTCTTGCTGCGCGGTCGGGCGCCTGCCACCGCCGCGGGGCTGGGCCTGGGGGCGGGCGTGCTGAGTGTCTCGATTGTCTTTCGCAGCCTGGACGAGCCGCTTTGCGCCGCGATCCCGTTGGGCACACATTTCCTGTGGCATGTCCTGAATGCGATCATGCTTGCCTGGGTGATCGAGGTTTACCGCCGACACGAAACCGCGTGCGCCCAATCCTGAGGGCGCACGTGACGGCAGGGGAAGGGCCATGGGTATTTTTCCCAAGAAGAAGAAGCTGCCGGTTTGCCATGAAAGCATGCGCAAGACAGGGGCGGCGCGTGACGCGCGACGATCAGCCCGGCATGAACACCACGGTCTTGTGTCCGTTCGGCAGAACCCGGCGTTGCAGGTGGAGCCGCACGGCACGGGCCAGAACGCGGCTTTCGATGTCGCGGCCGACCGCAACGTAGTCATCGGCGGATAGCGCGTGGTTCACGCGTTCGGTTTCCTGTTCGATGATCGGGCCTTCGTCGAGATCGGCGGTCACGTAATGCGCAGTGGCGCCGATCAGCTTTACCCCCCGTTCATAAGCCTGGTGATAAGGCTTGGCCCCCTTGAAGGAGGGCAGGAACGAATGGTGGATGTTGATCACCCGGCCCGCGAGCGCGCGGCTGAGGTCATCGGAAAGCACCTGCATGTAGCGCGCCAGAACCACCAGTTCGGCGCCCGTTTCTTCGACCAGCGCCTTGAGCCTGGCCTCTTGCTCGGGCTTGTTCTGTGTTGTCACGGGCCAATGGTGATAGGGGATGGCGTTGGCCTCGGCGGTGGGGCGGCTATCATCGTGGTTGGAAACGATCGCCACGACCTCGGCCTGCATCCAGCCCACGCGGATCTGGTAGAGAAGGTGCAGCAGGGCATGGTCGAACTTTGAAACCATCAGGATGATCCGGGGCCGCCGGTCGGCACTGACGACTTCGGCGGTCATGTCATAGCCGTTGATCACCGGGGCAAGGCGGGTGCGCAGTTCTTCGGCCTCCGCCGGGGTTTCGGTATCGAAAGCCACGCGCATGAAGAACCGCCCGGTTTCGGTGTCGCGGAACTGAGAGCTTTCGCGGATGTTGCCACCCAGCGCGGTGATCGCGTTCGAGACGGTGGCCACGATTCCGCGCTGGTCTGCGCAGGTCAGCGTCAGGATGAAATCTGTCGAGGTCATCGGAAAAATTGCCTTTCTGGGATCGGGGCACGGCCCGTCTTGGGATAGCCCGGCCCGGATTTCAAGCGCCTTTCCGGTTGCGGCATTCCGCGGTCCGGCCGCGACGGGTGCGGGTGCTCTTGCAGCGCGGCCGGTGCGGGGCTAAACGCTGGGGCGAGATTTCAGGCACAAGAAAAGGCGGCCCCATGTCCATCGACATCGACACCGCGCGGCGGGTGGCGCACCTGGCCCGTATCGCCGTGCAAGAGGACGACCTGCCCGAACTGGCGCGCGAGCTGTCGGGTATCCTGACCTTCATGGAGCAGTTGAACGAGGTCGATGTCGAGGGCGTCGAACCGATGACCTCGGTCACGCCGATGCGTCTGAAACGGCGCGAGGACATCGTCACCGATGGCGGCATGCAAGGCAAGATCCTGTCGAACGCGCCCGATGCCCGCGAAGGATTTTTCGCCGTGCCCAAGGTGGTGGAGTAAGACCGATGAGCGATCTGACCAAGCTGACCCTGGCCGGTGCGCGCGATGCGCTGCGCAAGGCCGAGACCACTTCGGTTGCCCTGACCGAGGCGTGTCTGGCGGAAATCGAGGACGCTGGCGCCCTGAACGCCTTTGTTCACATGACACCCGAGATCGCGATTGATCAGGCGCGTGCGGCGGATGCCCGGATCGCGGCGGGTGAGGCGCCGGCGATGTGCGGTATGCCCTTGGGGATCAAGGACCTCTTCTGCACGCGCGAGGTCCCGTCCCAGGCCGCGTCGCATATCCTGAACGGGTTCCGGCCCGAGTATGAATCCACCGTCACCCAGAAGCTTTGGGATGCCGGGGCAGTGATGCTGGGCAAGCTGAACATGGACGAGTTCGCGATGGGCAGCAGCAACGAGAGCAGCGTTTACGGCAATGCGGTCAATCCCTGGCGGCGCGACGATGATGACGCGCCGCTTACGCCCGGCGGCAGTTCGGGCGGCTCGGCTGCGGCCGTGGCCGCGGATATGTGCCTGGCCGCTACCGGGACCGACACGGGTGGGTCCATCCGGCAACCGGCGGCGTTCACCGGCATCGTGGGGCTGAAGCCCACATATGGGCGTTGCTCGCGCTGGGGGGTCGTGGCCTTTGCCTCGTCGCTGGACCAGGCCGGACCGATGACCAAGACGGTACGCGATGCCGCGATCATGCTGGGCGCGATGGCCGGGCATGACCCCAAGGATTCCACCAGTGCCGATCTGGTCGTTCCCGATTTCGAGGCCGCGATTACCGGCGACATTCGCGGCAAGAAGATCGGCATCCCGCGGGAATACCGGATGGACGGCATGCCTGCCGAGATAGAGAAGCTGTGGGCCGATGGCGCCGCGATGCTGCGTGATGCGGGGGCCGAGATCGTCGACATCTCGCTGCCCCATACCAAATACGCGCTGCCCGCCTATTACGTGATTGCCCCGGCCGAGGCGTCCAGCAACCTGGCGCGCTATGACGGGGTGCGCTATGGTCACCGCGCCAAGCTCGCCCAGGGCGACGGCATCGTGCAGATGTACGAAAAGACCCGCGCCGAGGGGTTCGGCCCGGAGGTGCAACGTCGGGTCATGATCGGCACCTACGTTCTGTCGGCGGGCTTCTACGACGCCTATTACAACCGCGCCCGCAAGGTCCGCACGCTGATCAAGCGCGACTTCGAGACCGTCTTTGCCGAGGGGATCGACGCGATCCTGACGCCGGCCACGCCGTCCGCCGCCTTCGGCCTGGGCGAGATGGCAGAGGCCGACCCGGTGCAGATGTATCTCAACGACGTGTTCACGGTGACGGTGAACCTGGCCGGCCTGCCGGGCATCGCGGTGCCCGCAGGGCTGGACGCGAAGGGGCTGCCGCTTGGGCTGCAACTGATCGGGCGGCCTTGGGAAGAGGGCGATCTGCTGAATACCGCCGAGGTGTTGGAACGCGCGGCCGGGTTTGTTTCCAAGCCGTCGAAATGGTGGTAAAAGGCGCGTCGAAATCGTTGCAGAACGACAAGAGCAGGATCGATCCGATGCGCAAGGCTTACCCGGTGCTGGCCATGCTGGCGCTGGTCGCATGTTCGCCCGAGGTGCCCGATTCCGCCGCAGGCGTCGGGTTTGGCAGTTATGACAACTACGCCGCACAGCGCGAGCGCGCGCTTGCCAGCGAGATGACCGTGCGCGCGCCGCAACAAGCAGGCGTGCCATCCGCCGATGCACTATCCGAGGCGTTTCCCTTGCCGGCCAGCGGCGAGACCCGGGGGGCTGAGGCAGACCCTTTGACCGCCGTCATTGATGTCAATAACCCCGGCATTTCCGACGAACAGAGTTTTGACGCCGTGGCCTCGCGCGAGACGATCCAGAGCGATCGCGAGCGGCTCGAGGCGCAGCGCCAGCAATATACGTTTATAGAACCTGAACCGCTGCCGCCGCGACAGGGTGGGGTGGGGCCGAATATCGTGCAATACGCGCTATCGACCACCAACGCACCGGGTGAGGCGCGGTATCGCCGCGGGGGGCTGACCGGCATGTCGCGGTTCCAGAAGGCTTGTGCGAAATACCCCTCGTCCGATCTTGCGCAACAGGCCTTCCTGTCCGCGGGCGGACCCGAGCGCGACAAGCTGGGGCTCGACCCCGATGGCGATGGATTCGCGTGCTATTGGGATCCCACGCCCTTCAGGGCAGCGGTGAACTAGGCGCATGGGCGCGATCTGGCGCCCGTCGCCCAATCATGGGGCCAGGCGTGGCGGCGCGCGGCCCGACATGGTGGTTGTTCATTACACGGGTATGGTGGATATGGCCGCTGCACTGGCGCGGCTTTGCGACCCCGAGGCCGAGGTGTCGGCCCATTACCTGATCGCGCGCGACGGGCGGCTTTTCCAACTGGTCAGTGAAGAGCGGCGAGCCTGGCATGCGGGGGTTGGGTGCTGGGGTATGCTGGACGATGTCAATTCCCATTCGATCGGAATCGAGTTGGACAATGACGGGGCAACACCTTTTGCCGCGCCCCTGATGGCACGGCTGGAGACCGTCCTTCAGACGATCATGCGCCGTTGGGCAATCCCGCCCGCGCGGGTGATCGCGCATTCCGACATGGCGCCGGGGCGCAAGGCCGATCCTGGGCGCCGGTTCGACTGGCAGAGGTTGGCCCGCCAGGGACTGGCGGTCTGGCCCAGTGCAGGACCGAGGCTTGTGCCCGATGCGGTAGCCTTCGCGGCGGAGGCGACGCGGTTCGGCTACGGGATGGCGTGGGCGCCCGAGGCGGTGCTGGACGCGTTTCGCCAGCGCTTTCGTCCCGCCATGCGCGGCCCCCTCGATTCTGTCGATATGGCCTTGATGAGCGATCTTGCGCGCCGCTTTCCCGTTGACCAGGGTCTCGCGGCCCCCTAGATCGTATGGGCGCGGATGGCCGGATGGCCGCGGGCGGTCACGTCCGAGGAAAGTCCGGACTCCACGGAGCAACGGTGCCGGGTAACGCCCGGCGGGGGCAACCCCAGGGAAAGCGCCACAGAGAACAGACCGCCCCTGTGCGCAGGGGTAAGGGTGAAACGGTGGGGTAAGAGCCCACCGCGGGACTGGTAACAGGACCGGCACGGCAAGCCCCACCGGGAGCAATGCCGAATAGGGACCCCGCGCGGGCAATCCGCAGGGCGGCTTCGGCCCAGGGGTCCGGGTTGGCAGCTAGACGTGCATCGGTAACGGTGCGCCTAGAGGAATGGTCATCCAGGGGCGTAAGCCCCGGACAGAATCCGGCTTACAGGCCGTCCGCGCGCGACATCCCGAACCTTGGGGGCTGTGCCAAGCCAGGCTAGGCTGGTCCTTGGTGGGCGAGCCTGCCCGCAACCGCGCCAGGAAGAGAGGGAAGACGCGATGAGTTTTCTGAAAACGATGGCCAGCCTGGCCGTGGGTTTTGCCGCGGCCAAGGGAATCGACAAGTTCCAGAGCCTGGGCGGCGGTGCGGGGCTTGCCAGTTCGATGAAGTCGGCTGCTGCGAGCGGTAATATTGGCAATCATATCGGTGCGCTGCTGGTGCGGATGCAGGTGCCGGGCGGGGCAGATGGCCTGAAAGACAATGTCAAGTGGCTGGGCGACAAGGCGCGGGCCACGGGCGATAGCGCGATGATGGGGATCGCCGGGCTGATGGCGGCGCTGGGGGGCGCGCAATGGGCAGGGTCGGGCAATGCCAAGGATATCCTGAACGCCATGGGTGACGGCACGCCGCCCGGTGCCACCCTCGAGGCCCAGTCACGCCTGTTGATCCGGGCGATGATCCAGGCCGCCAAGGCGGATGGCGCGATCGACGCGGGCGAGCGCGCGCATATCATGGAGGTCCTGGGCGATGCGACCCCCGCGGAACGTGCCTATGTCGAGGGCGAGATGGATCGCCCCGTCGATATCGAGGCGTTGGTGGCAGAGACCGGCAGCTATCAGCGAACAGCGGTCTACGCGGTGTCCGTCATCACCGCCAACGTGCTTAACCCCGCCGAGATCGCCTATCTCGACCGGCTTGCCGCCGCACTGCACCTGGGTCAGGCTGCACGGCAGAGAATTCACAAGGCGATGCGCCTGCCGCAGGTTCTGTCATAGCGGGATATCCGCTTGACTCGGGGCTGGGTATCGGTAAAACGCGGGCTTCATGGAATTCATCGGGCGGCACCGGCCGCCCGCGCGACGGAGATGAGACATGGCGAAGCCGACGACCATCAAGATCCGCCTGAACTCGACCGCGGGCACCGGGCATTTTTACGTGACCAAGAAAAACGCCCGCACGATGACCGAGAAGATGGTGATCAAGAAATACGACCCTGTCGTGCGCAAGCACGTCGAGTACAAGGAAGGCAAGATCAAGTAATCTTGTCCTTCATCGGATTTCGAAAGGCCGCATCACCTGGTGCGGCCTTTTTCTTTCTGTGCGCCGACGGTCATTGTGAAAAGATCGATTTTTCTACGAAAAATCGGGCCTCCGGCAGGGGTATTGGGACCAAGAAGAAGGTGTAGGCGCGCAAAGTAAAAGGGCCGGTGTCGCCACCGGCCCCGATCGGGTCTCTGTCTGGGCGAGATTACTCGCGGTTGCCGAGAAACTGCAGCAGGAACATGAAGAGGTTGATGAAGTCGAGATAGAGGTTGAGCGCCCCCATGATCGCCGATTTCGCCAGCCATTCGCCGTCCATGGCATGAGCATGCTGGATGTAATCGGTCTTGATCCTCTGGGTGTCATAGGCGGTCAGCCCGGCAAAGATCAGAACGCCGATGATCGAGATGGCGAACATCACCGCCGGAGAGGCAAGGAAGATGTTCACGATCGAGGCGACGACCAGGCCGATCACACCCATGATAAGGAACGAGCCCCAGCCCGAGATGTCCTTTTTCGTGGTGTAGCCCCACAGCGACAGCCCGGCAAAGGCGATCGCGGTGATCAGGAAGGTCTGAACGATCGACACGCCCGTGAACACCAGGAAGATCGAGCTGAGCGACAACCCCATCAGCGTGGCGAAGCCGTAGAAATAGACCTGCGCCGCAGCGGCGGAGAGGCGGTTGACCACCGCACCGAAGGCAAAGACCATGATCAGCGGGGCGAACATGATCAGCCATTTCAGCGGCGAGGCATAGATCGCCTGGCCCAGGGCCGAAAGCGTGCCATCGGGTGTTACTGCCAGGCCCGAGATCGCCCAGGCCGCAAGACCGGTGATCAGCATGCCCACGGACATGGTGCCGTAGACCTTGTTCATGTGGGCGCGAAGCCCCTCGTCAATCTGCGCGGTGCGGACACCAGCCTGACCGGCGCGGATCGTGTTGTAGTCAGCCATCGACTGCCTCCTTGATGGTCCATTACCGGCGGGCAAGCACAATCAGCCCCGCCATTGCACCGAAATATCGGCGAGGGCGGGGCTGTTTTCAAGGCATCAGCGGGGTTTGCCCGCGCAAAAGTTATCCAACTCGCGCCCGGCCTAACCGGTCGCCACCTGGCTGTCAGCGCAGCCAGTTCGATGGCACGTCCCAGAGCGGGCGCCGCGCCTCGGCGCGGGCGGCTGCACGGCTGAGGCCGATGTCGCGCAGCATCGCGTCATCGAGTTCGGCAAGCCGGCGGCGTTGGCGCGCAACGCTGAATGCGGCCAAGATGCGCCGGGGCAGGGCACCCGGCAGCAGGGAATGGGCGTGGAGGCGGATATTCGCGGTGATATGCGCCATGGGAATACCTCTTTTGCTATCTTGATGGGTCTTGTGTGTACCATCAGCGTTCTTGATCTATATGCCGTGCCGTGCTTTATTCTTCAAGTGAATGATAATGATATTTTGAATCAGGAATGGTGATATGCCGCGCAACCTGGACATGACCGCTCTGCGCTCTTTCGTGGCGGTTGCTGAGGCCGACGGGGTCACGCGAGCGGCGGGTTTTCTAAACCTCACGCAATCTGCGGTTTCGATGCAGATCAAGCGCCTGGAGGAAGCCCTTGGACTGGCGCTTTTCGACCGGGCGGGGCGCAAGTTGGTACTGACGGGCGCCGGCGAACAGCTATTGGGCTATGCGCGCCGCCTGCTCGCGCTGAATGACGAGGTCTTTGCCCGCCTGACGGCGCAGGAATACGAGGGCGAGATCGTGCTGGGCGTGCCGCACGACATCGTCTACCCGGAAATCCCGAGGGTTCTGAACCGGTTCGCCGCGGAATATCCGCGGGTGAAGGTGCAGCTTTTGTCGTCTTTCACCACGCGGTTGCGCGAACAGTTCGCCCGTGGCGAGGCCGATATCGTGCTGGGCACCGAGGATTCGGTGGGGCCGGGCGGCGAGACGCTGACCGAACGCTCTTTGATCTGGGTTGGCGCGATCGGCGGGCAGGCGTGGAAATCGCGGCCGCTGCGGCTGGCTTATGAACATAACTGCATCTTTCGCAAGCGGGTGCAGGCGGCGCTGGACCGCGCCGGCATCCCGTGGGAAATGGCAGTCGAAAGCGAATCAACCCGCACCATCGAAGCCAGCGTCAGCGCGGACCTGGCCGTGCATACGGTGGTCGAGGGGACCGAACCGCCCTATGTCGAGCGTATCCAACACGGCGGGGCCCTGCCGGATCTGACGACGACCAGGATCAACCTTTACGTCTCTGAGGTTTCGGGCGGGCCGGTCGCGGATGAGTTGGCCGCCCTGATCCGCCAGGCCTATGCGGGCTGATCCATGCAGATCACGACCTTGCCCGTCGCCTTGCGAGTTCTCAGCAAGTCAAGCCCTTCGGCTGAACGCTCCAGCGGCAGGGTATGGCTGACATGGGGGCGCAACAGGCCCTCGTCATACCATTGAAACAGCGTCGCAAGGCTGTCGGTTAGCACCTCGGGGCGGAAGGCCAGGTAGCCGCCCCAGTAAAGCCCCATCACGGTAAGGTTCTTGACCAGCAGGTGATTCGCCTTGATCCGGGGGGCATCGCCGCTGGCAAAGCCGATGACGAGGATCCGTGCCTCTGGATTGCAGGCGCGCATCGCGGCGGTGAACTGATCGCCTCCCACCGGGTCATAGACGACATCCGCGCCCCCAAGCGCCAGAACGGCATCGCGCAAATCCGCGTGGTCGGTGTCGATCAGGTGATCGGCCCCGGCGCGTTCAGCCACCGCAAGCCGTTCGGCCCCGCGAGCACAGGCGATGACCCGCGCGCCCATGCGTTTGCCGATCTCCACCGCGGTCAGCCCGACGCCACCCGCAGCGCCCAGCACCAGGAGTGTCTCGCCTGCTTGCAGGCGCGCCTTGTGGTCCAGTGCAACATGGGAGGTACCGTAGGCCACCTGAAAGGCGGCGGCGTCTGCAAAGGTCATTGCCTCGGGCAGCGGGACGCAGCGGGCGGCCGGGAAACAGCCCTGTTCGGCCAGCCCTCCCGATCCGGCAAAGACCGCAACGCGCCGCCCGGTCAGCTCGGCATCCACTTCGGGTCCCACGGCCTCGACCGTGCCGGCCAGTTCCATGCCAAGGGTCACGGGCAGGGGCGGGCGTTCCTGGTACTTGCCCTCGATCATCAGCAAATCGGCAAAATTCAGCCCGCACGCTGCGATCCGTAACCTGACCTCGCGGGGCCCCGGGATGGGTGTGGGGGTTTCGACCAGGGTCGGGGGGCTGCCATAGGCGGGGATCTGGAAACGCTTCACGTGGTCCTCGGGTATCGTTTCGCCCGCCACCCTAGCCCCGGCCCAGCCGGGATGCCAGACGGGAGAGTTTGGTGAATTGCATCGAATTTGCGCAGGGTGGCTTTGCAAAATGCAATGCGCATCGGCGGATTTTTGCGCTATGCAACCCGGGCGTGCGCGCGACTCGGCCGATTTTTCTGTTTCTGAAATCTGTCCTTTTGCGATGATTTTTGAAATAATAATATAAAACAAAGGGTTTCATTTCAAATTTCGATCGATGGTGACGTGTCTGGTGCGGTTGGCACGCTATTTGCTCACATACGTCCGACAGGAGGAGTTCAAAGATGAAACACCCCGTGGATGTGCATGTCGGCAAGCGGATTCGTCATCGTCGCTGGATGGTGGGCATGACCCAGCAGCAACTGGCGGCACGCGTCGGTATCAAGTTCCAGCAAATTCAGAAATACGAAACCGGCATGAACCGAGTAAGCGCGTCGCGGCTTTGGGATATCTCCGAGGCGTTGGATGTGCCGGTCAGCTTTTTCTTCGAGGGGCTGGACGACAAGGGGCGTGCAGCCGGCACAAGCGTTCAGGACGATATTCTCAGCGACAAGGAAGCGCTGGAGCTGGTCCGGTCCTATTACGCGATTCCCGAGAATCAGCGCCGTCGGCTGTTCGAACTGGCCCGCGTGCTCTCGGATGCCTGAGAGCATCGCTTGACGGCGGGGGCCGGGCGGGGCTACCGGGCGGGCAATCCCGCTCACCCGACCGGAGGCCCCATGCGATCCCATCCCGACTCTGAAAGCCTGATTGCCACGGCCCACGCCCTGGCAGATGCCGCGCGTCATGCCACGCTGGCCCATTTCCGCACGGCCCGCCTGGGGGTCGAGGACAAGGGCGCGGCCGGATTCGACCCGGTCACCGCCGCCGATCGACAGGCTGAGGCGGTGATGCGCGAGATCCTTGCCGAGCGGCGCCCCGAGGACGGGGTGTTGGGCGAGGAAATGGGTACTGTCGCAGGTCAAAGCGGGCTGACCTGGGTGCTGGACCCGATCGACGGGACGCGTGGATTCCTGTCGGGTACGCCGACCTGGGGTGTGCTGGTGGCGGTCTCGGATGCGGGTGGGCCGCTTTTCGGTATCATAGACCAGCCCTATATCGGCGAGCGATTCGAGGGCGGGTTGGGCCGGGCCCGCTTGAGCGGACCGCGCGGCGCCTGCGCGCTGCGCGCGCGCGCGCCGCGGCCGCTGTCAGAGGCGGTTCTGTTCACCACGTTTCCCGAGGTCGGCACCCCGGCCGAAGGCGCGGCCTTTGGCGCGTTATCCGCCCGCGCGCGGCTGACGCGCTATGGCCTGGATTGCTATGCCTACGCGCTGGTGGCGCTGGGCCAGATCGATCTCGTCGTCGAGGCGGGGCTGCACCCCTATGACATCCACGCGCCAATCGCGGTCATCGAAGCCGCGGGCGGCATCGTCACCGATTGGCAAGGTGGACGCGCGCATCGCGGCGGGCGGGTCATCGCGGCGGCCAATGCCGATATCCATGCCGAGGCCCTAGAGGTGTTGCGCGCGGCGCATCTCTAGGCCGGCGGCAGGCCGATATCGGACCCGCTAACGGTTTCGTTTCCCTTGGGTGGGATTTGCCGTCGATGGCCGTCGACCCAGACGGCGGCAATGGCACGGTCGTCGCCCATCATGATGGTTGGAAAGATCGCCTCCCATAGCTCGTTGGCGCGCGCGCTGCGCTGGGCGATGGCCGGCGTCGAGGCCAGGTCTATGGCCACCAGGTCGGCCTCCATTCCCGGCGCGATGTTGCCGATCCTGTCGCCCAGACCCAGCGCGCGGGCAGACCCCGCCGTTGCCAGCCACCACAGTTCGGCCGGGTGCAAGGCCGCGCCGCGCAATTGCGCGATCTCGTAGGCCGCCGCCATGGTGCGCAGCATGGAAAAGGACGACCCGCCCCCGGTATCGGTGGCCAGCCCGATCCGCTGGCCATCGGCGGCAAGCCCGGCCATGTCGAACAGGCCCGAGCCGATGAAGGTGTTCGAGGTCGGGCAATGGATCAGCGACGATCCGCTTTCGCGCAGATGCTGCCGCTCGCGGCCCGTCAGGTGGATGGCATGGCCAAACAGCGCGCCCGGCCCGGTCAGCCCCGCACGTTCGTAGACATCAAGGTAATCGCGCGCCTGCGGATAGAGGGCGCGCACCCAGTCCAGCTCCTCCAGCTGTTCGCATAGGTGCGTCTGCATCAGGCAGTCGGGATGGGCGGCCCAGAGCGCGCCCAGTGCCTCTAGCTGTTCGGGCGTAGAGGTCGGGGCAAAGCGGGGCGTGATCGCATAGATGGCCCGTCCCCTTTTGTGCCAACGCGCGATCAGCGCGGCGCTTTCTTCATGGGCGCGCTGGGCGGTATCGATCAGCCCCTCGGGCGCGTTGCGGTCCATGCAGGTCTTGCCGCCCGCCACACGCATCCCGCGCGCCTCGGCGGCGGCGAACAGGGCCTCGACACTGGCCGGGTGGGTGGTGCAGAAGCTTGCCACGCTGGTCGTGCCATGGGCCAGCAGCAGGTCGAGATAGCGGTTGGCGATCTCTTCGGCATAGGCCCGATCGCCAAAGCGCATTTCCTCGGGAAAGGTATAGTCGTTCAGCCAGTCGATTAGTCGTTTGCCCCAACTTGCAATGATTGCGGTTTGCGGCATGTGGGCATGTGCATCCACGAACCCGGCCGAGATCAGGTGCCCGCTCATATCCGTTAGCCGCGCATCGGGATGGGCCGCGCGCAGCGCCGCGGCAGGCCCGTGCCCGATGATGCGTCCACCCGAGATCAGCACCGAACCCTGCCTCTCGATCCGCGCGGCCGCCACGCCCTCGGTGATCGGGTCTCCATGAAAGGACAGCACCTGTCCCAGGATCAGTTCCTGCCGGTCCATTCTCATCCCTCTTGGCGCTGCCTTGCAGGCAGACTAGGCCCCGGCGGCGGTGGCGTAAATCGTCCTTGCGGGCTGTTGTGCCGGCACGGCTTTGGCTATGTTGCCACCGAAGCGGAGGCCGAGGCGGACATGAACGAAACAGCGATCGAGCAAACCATCCCCGAGGACGAGGGCTACGCGCTGGACAGTCGTACCGTGGCCGCGATCCGGCTGGCCGTGGCCGCGGGAGACCGGACGCGGTTGGGCGCCTTGCTGGAGCCGTTGCACCCGGCCGATATCGCTGACTTGCTGGAACAGATCGATAGCGGGCACCGGCGCGAGATCCTGCTTTTGGGGGCGGGGTTCTTTGACGGCGCAATCCTGAGCGAGCTTGACGAAAGCCTGCGCGAGGAAGTCATTTCCTTCATGCCGAGCGATGTCCTCGCCGAGGCTGTGCGCGATCTCGACTCGGACGATGTTGTCGACCTTCTTGAGGACCTTGGCGCACCCCAGCAAGAAGTGATCCTCGGCGCGCTGGAAACCGCCGATCGGGTCGCAGTGGAACAGGCGCTGACCTATCCCGAGTTCTCGGCCGGCCGCCTGATGCAGCGCGAAGTGGTACGCGCGCCCGAACACTGGACCGTTGGCGAGGCCATCGATCACCTGCGCGCCAACGAAGAGGCGTTGCCAGACCAGTTCTATCACGTGATCGTGGTCGATCCGGGAATGCGCCCGGTGGGTTATGTGACGCTAGGCAAGCTCTTGTCCTCGCGCAGGTCGGTCCGGCTGAGCGAATTGTTCGAGGACAGTTTCCGCACGATCCCGGTTACCCAGCCCGAATCCGAGGTGGCCTATGCATTCAACCAGTATCACCTGATCTCGGCGCCGGTTGTGGACGATGCCGGGCGGCTGGTCGGTGTGGTCACCATCGACGACGCGATGAACGTGCTGGACGAAGAACACGAGGAAGACATCCTGCGCCTGGCCGGTGTCGGTGAAAGCAGCCTGTCGGACCGCGTCGTCGAAACCACGCGCCAGCGGTTTCCCTGGCTGTTCGTCAACCTGATGACGGCGATCGTCGCTTCGCTGGTCATCGCCCAGTTCGAAGGCGCCATCGCGCAGGTGGTGGCCCTGGCCGTGTTGATGCCGATCATCGCCTCGATGGGGGGCAATGCGGGCACACAGTCGTTGACCGTCGCGGTACGCGCGCTGGCCACCAAGGACTTGACCGGATCGAATGTCTGGCGCGTGGTCCGGCGCGAGGTAGCGGTGGGCCTGATCAACGGTGCGATATTTGCACTTGTTATGGGGTGCGTGGGCCTGGTCTGGTTCGGTTCGGCGGCGCTCGGTGGGGTGATCGCGGCGGCAATGGTGATCAACCTTGGGGTCGCGGCGCTGGCGGGTATCCTGATTCCCGTGACGCTGGACCGGCTTGGGGTCGATCCCGCCCTGGCCTCTGGAACATTCGTGACCACGGTTACCGACGTGGTCGGCTTCTTTGCCTTTCTCGGGTTGGCCTCGGTGGTTTTGTTGTGAGCGCGGAAAAGGCAGCGCTGAGGCGCATGGCACGGGAACGCCGCGCTGCGGCGCATGGTGGGGTGCGGGGGGCGGCGGCCTGTGCGCGGCTGATCGATCACCTGGGCCCCAGCCTGGGTCGGCCCATGGCGGGTTACATGCCGATACGCACCGAACTGGACCCGCGTCCGGCAATGGTCAAACTTTCCGCTTGCGGCGTCGTTGCCCTGCCGGTGATCGAGGCAGCGGCGAAGCCACTGCGATTCCGACGCTGGACGCCCGGCTGTGCCACGGTCGCCGGGCCTTTTGGCGTCGAGGTGCCCGTCGAGGGGCAAGACATCGTGCCCGAGGTGTTGATCGTGCCGTTATTGGCCTTTGACAGGACCGGCGCGCGGCTGGGCTATGGCGGCGGGTTCTATGACCGCACGCTGGCCCAACTGCGGTCGCGTGGTCCGGTTCTGGCGGTGGGCCTGGCCTATGCGGCGCAGGAATTGCCGCACCTTCCCTCGGAACCGACCGATCAGCCGCTGGATGCGATCGTGACCGAGGAGGGGGTGATCGCGTTCTGAGCGACACGGAAACAGACAGCTTCCTCTTGCCAGCGTCCGCGTCGCGGCCTAGGCCTGCATCTCATGAAAATGATGTTTCTCGGTGATGTGATGGGCCGCGCGGGCCGGGTCGCAGTGGCAGAGCACCTGCCGCGCCTGCGCGCGGAATGGGGGCTCGATTTCGTCGTGGTCAACGGCGAAAACGCCACGTCGGGCGCGGGGCTGACGCCGGCCCATGCTCAGGCAATCCTGGCGGCGGGGGCCGATTGCGTGACACTCGGCGATCATGCCTTTGATCAGAAGGACATGCTGTCCTTCATCGACAAGGAACCGCGCATCCTGCGCCCGCTGAACTATGCCAAGGGCGCGCCGGGCAGTGGGGGGCGCCTGTTCGCGGCCACGAGCGGGCGCAAGGTGCTGGTGACGCAGGTCCTGGGGCAGGTTTTCATGAAGCGGCCCTTTGACGATCCGTTCTCCGCGATGGACCAGGTGCTAAGGGCGCATCCGCTGGGCGGGCTGGCCCAGGCCGCGATCGTCGACATGCATTGCGAGGCCACCTCGGAAAAGATGGCGATGGGTCATTTCTGTGACGGTCGTGCCAGCCTGGTGGTCGGCACCCATACCCATGTGCCCACGGGCGATGCCCAGATCCTGTCCGGCGGCACGGGCTATCTGACCGATGCGGGGATGTGCGGCGATTACGACTCCGTCATCGGCATGGACAAGGCCGAACCGATGCGCCGCTTTGTCACCGGCATGTCCAAGGGGCGCTTTACCCCCGCGATGGGCGAGGCGACACTGTCGGGGGTCTATGTCGAGACCGACGACCGCACCGGGCGGGCCACCCGCATAGCCATGGTGCGCCAGGGTGGACGGCTAGAGCAGGCAGGCCCCTGAAACCTGTGGCTTGCGTGAACTGTTCGCTTGTGCCCCCTTCGAGCGAAGGTAAAGATGCCGTCTGACGGAAACCCAAGGGCCCGCCGATGATCTCATTGCCCCTTTCGGAAACCGGCATGGCGATCATGTCGCTTGTTGTCGTGGCCGTGATGTTCGTCCTCTTCGTGCGCGAACGTTACCCTGCCGAGGTGATCGCGCTGTCGGGGGCGACGGTGATGCTGGTGCTCGGCATCTTGCCCTATGAGCGGGCGCTTGAGGTTCTGTCCAACCCCGCTCCGTGGACCATCGCGGCGATGTTCTTGGTCATGGGGGCATTGGTGCGCACCGGCGCGCTGGATTGGGTGACGCAGGCGGCAGAGCGCAATGTGCGCCGCAGCCCCCGCCGGGCGATCGCGGGATTGATGGCCTTTGTCATCGGCGCCTCGGCGGTGGTGTCGAACACGCCCGTCGTGGTGGTGATGATCCCTGTTTTCGTGCAATTGTCGCGCAGCCTCGGGGTTTCGGCCTCCAAGCTTCTGATCCCGCTGAGCTACGGGGCGATTCTTGGCGGGACGCTGACGCTGATCGGCACCTCGACCAACCTTCTGGTCGACGGGGTGGCGCGCGCCTACGGGCTGGCGCCTTTTACCATCTTCGAGGTCACGCCCCTGGCGGTGATCCTCGTGGCCTGGGGAATGATCTACCTGCGCCTGTTCGGCCCGCGCCTGTTACCCGACCGCGACAGCATGGCGAACCTGTTATCCGACAAGTCCAAGATGAAATTCTTTACCGAGGCGGTGATCCCGCCCGACAGCAACCTCATCGGTCGGGAGGTTCTGGGCGTGCAACTGTTCAAGCGCGAGGGCGTGCGCCTGATCGACGTGATCCGGGGCAATGAATCGCTGCGCCGCGACCTTGCAGGGGTCACGCTCCAGGTTGGCGATCGGGTTGTCCTGCGTACCCAGATGACCGAGTTGCTGTCGTTGCAACGCGACAAGAGCTTGCGACGCGTCGACCAGGTCTCGGCGGTTGAAACCTCGACGGTCGAGGTGCTGATCTCGCCGGGCTGCAAGATGATCGGCCAGACGCTGGGCACGCTTCGCCTGCGCCGCAGATATGGCGTCTACACGCTGGCCGCGCATCGGCGTAACCAGAATATCGGGCAAAAGCTGGACGATCTCGTCGTGCGGGTGGGCGACACGTTGTTGCTGGAGGGGGCGCCGGCCGATATCAAGCGTCTGGCCGCGGATATGGGCCTGGTCGATATCTCGCAGCCCTCGGGCCGGGCCTACCGGCGCAAGCACGCGCCGATCGCGATCGTAGCGCTGTTCGGGATCGTGGCTCTGGCCGCGCTGGGCGTGGCACCGATCCTGATGCTGGCGGTTCTCGCGGTGGCCTTGGTTCTGTTGACGCGCTGCGTGGATGCTGAAGAGGCATTTTCCTTTGTCGACGGACGGCTGCTGGCACTGATCTTTTCGATGCTGACGGTGGGGGCGGCGCTGGAAGCCTCGGGCGCGGTGCGGCTGATCGTTGATGCGGCCGCGCCCGCGCTGGACGGTTTGCCGCCGTTTTTCATCGTCTGGGCGATCTACCTGCTGACCTCGGTCTTGACCGAGCTGGTGTCGAACAACGCGGTGGCCGTGGTCGTTACGCCTGTGGCCATCGGGCTGGCCCAGGCCCTGGGGGTCGATCCCAGGCCGCTGGTGGTGGCGGTGATGGTGGCGGCCTCGGCCAGTTTCGCAACGCCGATCGGCTATCAGACCAACATGATGGTCTATGGGCCGGGCGGTTATCGTTTTGTCGATTTCATGCGTGTGGGCATCCCGTTGAACCTGAGCGTCGGGATTCTGGCCTCGGCGCTCATCCCGCTTTTCTGGCCGCTGTGAAGCGCCTCTTACCGGTGCCGGACCGTAGGGCGAGGCCGGGATCTGGGTATTTGGGCCAAGAAGAAGCGCAGGGCCGGTTTACAAGGGCCAGAAGACCAGGATAGCGGGCACCGAGACCGCGACGACCAGGAGTTCGAGCGGCAGCCCCATGCGCCAGTAATCGCCGAAACGATATCCGCCGGGCCCCAGGATCAGGGTGTTGTTCTTGTGGCCGATGGGCGTGAGAAAGGCACAGGAGGCCGCGACCGCCACCGCCATGAGGAAGGGATCGGGATCGACGCCGAGGCCTTGGGCCATCTGGATGCCGACCGGGGCGGCGACCACGGTGGTGGCGGTGTTGTTGAGCACGTCCGACAGCGTCATCGTCACCACCATAAGCACCGTCAGGATCGCCCATGCGGGCCAGCCCGCGGTGAGTGCGACGAGGCTGTTGGCGATCAGTTGCGTCCCGCCCGAGGCATCCAGCGCGGTGCCAAGCGGGATCATCGAGCCCAACAGGACCACAACCGGCCATTCCACATGGTCATAGACCTCGGAGAGCGGCAGGATGCGGAATGCCATATACCCCACCACCACCAGCCCGAGTGCAATCGGCAGGTAGACGATACCGAGACTGGCCGCCGCCACCGCGGCCACAAACAGGCCCACCGCGATCCAAGTCTTGCGCGTATCGGTCACGGCCAGGCCGCGATCGGCAAGTGTCAGGCAGCCCAGCCAGTCGACCACGTCATGCGCCGTATCCTCTGGTGTCAGCAACAAGAGGATATCGCCCGGGCGGATGCGGGTTTTGCGAATCTGCTGGCGGATCGGTCTGCCCTTGCGGGATATGCCCAGTAGTACCGTGCGTTGGCGCCAGGCCAGCCCGATGGATTGCGCAGTCTTTCCGGTAATGCGCGACTGGTCGGGCACGACCACCTCGACGATGGACAGGCCGGCCGCCTCGGCGCGCAGTTTCTCTGCGCCCTCGCGATCGACGAAATCGAGTGACATCGCGTTGCGGAACTCGTCCAGCGCGTCGGGCGTGGCCTCTATGACCAGCGCATCGCCCGCCCTGAGCGGCGTCGCCCGTTGTGGCCCGTAGCGGCGTTTGCCGTCTCGTACCAGGCCCAGGATCGCGACATCGTCCTTTTCGGCCTGATCGTCGAGGTCGCCCAGCCTCTGGCCGATCAGCCTGGACTCCGCCGGCACGGTCAGTTCGGCGATATACTGCGCGAATTCCGCCATCGGGTCCTTGGCATGGGTGATGTGTTCGCCTCGCGGGATCAGCCGCCAGCCGATCAGCGCCACGAAGACCAGCCCGGCCAGGGCTGCCGCCCCGCCCACCGGGGCGAAGTCGAACATCTTGAACGGGGCGCCCAGGCTGTCCTCGCGGATGCCGGAAATGATGATGTTGGGCGGCGTGCCGATCAGCGTGACCATGCCGCCCAGGATCGTGGCAAAGGCCAGCGGCATCAGGGACAGGCCCGGTGCGCGCCCCGCCTTGCGCGCGGTGGCGATGTCCACCGGCATCAGCAGCGCCAGTGCCGCCACGTTGTTCATGAAGGCCGACAGGACCCCGCCGATCCCCCCCATGATCGCGATATGGCTGCCCAGGCCCCGGGCGCTGTCCACCAGCGTGCGGGTGATCAGGTAGACCGCGCCGGACCGCACCAGCCCCGCCGACACGATCAGCACCAGTGCCACCACCAGCGTGGCCGGGTGCCCGAAGCCGGCGAACGCGTCGGCCGCCGGCAAC
Organism: Rhodovulum bhavnagarense; assembly: GCF_004343505.1. GTDB lineage: Bacteria > Pseudomonadota > Alphaproteobacteria > Rhodobacterales > Rhodobacteraceae > Rhodovulum > Rhodovulum bhavnagarense. The sequence goes on from NZ_SLXU01000001.1 coordinate 224,615, forward strand.
ACGCCCAGCACGACGGCCACCAGAAGCGCGGTAAAGGCCACCAGGTCATAGCGCCACCGGCCCCACAGCAGTGCGGCAAAGACGGCGCCGAACAGCGCGAACAGGATGATCTGGTCGTGGGTCATGGGCGGGCCTCCCGCCCCAGCCAAGCGGATCGGCGCGGCAATTGCAACGGCGCGCGGGCTTGCGGGGGCGGGTGGCCCTGACATATAGAGACCCCCGTCGATTTCAGCCGTCAAAGAGGGTTCCATGGCAGGCCATTCCAAATGGGCGAATATCCAGCACCGCAAGGGCCGTCAGGATGCGGCGCGCTCCAAGCTGTTCTCCAAGCTCAGCAAGGAGATCACCGTCGCGGCCAAGATGGGAGACCCCGATCCCGACAAGAATCCGCGCCTGCGGTTGGCGATCAAGGAAGCCAAGGCCAGTTCGATGCCCAAGGACAATATCGAACGCGCCATCAAGAAGGCGACCGGAGGCGAGGGCGAGGCCTATGAGGAAATCCGTTACGAAGGCTACGGGCCGAACGGGGTTGCGGTGATTGTCGAGGCGATGACCGACAACCGCAACCGCACCGCGTCCAACGTGCGTTCGACCTTCACCAAGAATGGCGGCAACCTAGGCGAGACCGGCTCTGTTGCCTTCATGTTCGAGCGCAAGGGAGAGATCGTCTATCCGGCCTCGGCGGGCGATCCGGACACGGTGATGTTGGCCGCGATCGAGGCGGGCGCGGAAGATGTGGAAAGTTCCGAGGACGGTCACACCGTCTATTGCGCCGATACCGACCTCAACGAGGTCTCGACCGCGCTGGAGGCCGAACTGGGCGAGAGCGAGTCGACCCGGTTGATCTGGAAGCCCTCGACGACCACCGAGCTTGACCTCGAAGCCATGCAAAAGCTGATGAAGCTGGTCGATGCGCTGGAGGATGACGATGACGTGCAGCGCGTGACCACCAATTTCGAGGCCAGTGACGAGGTTCTCGCCCAGCTTTGAGCCAGCCTTGAGCCCGCGCGGGGGTGAACGCGCGCACTGTTTGGCGGGATATTGTCCATGGCCCCTTGCGTCCGGGCTGCGCTTGCGATCACATCGCGCCATGGCCGATAATGTGGGACCAGAACAGGGGCAAAGCCCCCTGAACGGCATCCTGTGGATGCTGGCGACGGGTGCAAGCTTTGTCGGTGTTCTGGTTTGCGTCAAGATCGTGGGCGATGCCGTGCCCGCGCCCGAAGCGGCGTTCCTGCGGTTTCTGTTCGGGCTTGTCTTTCTGGTGCCGACGTTGGTCGCGCTTATGCGGGATGGTATCGGCCGCGGGGCGCTGATGCTGCATGGGTGGCGGGGGCTGGTCCATGCGGCTGGCGTGATCTGCTGGTTCTACGCGATGACCCGCATCCCGTTGGCCGAGGTGACGGCGATGAATTATCTCAATCCGGTCTATGTCACCATCGGTGCCGCGCTGGTCTTTGGCGAGCGGCTGGCGCTGCGCCGGATAATCGCCATCGTCGTTGCGTTCGCGGGGGTTCTGGTGATCCTGCGGCCGGGATTTCGTGAGGTCTCTGACGGGCATATCGCGATGCTGTTCACTGCGCTGTTCTTTGGGGCCTCCTACCTTTTGGCCAAGAAGCTGAGCGAGCGTGAAAGCGCTGCGGTCGTGGTGGCGATGATGTCGGTGACGGTGACGGTGTTGCTTGCGCCGATTGCGATCGCGGTCTGGGTCTGGCCCACGCCGGGCCAGGCGGTATGGCTTTTTCTGGTCGCTGCATTCGGGACGGCAGGACATTACACCATGACGCGCGCGTTTCGCGCCGCGCCGCTTACGGTGACCCAGCCGGTGACGTTTTTGCAACTGGTCTGGGCGGTGCTGCTGGGGTGGCTGGTGTTCGAGGAACCGGTGGATATCTGGGTTCTGCTGGGGGGTGTGATGATCGTGGGGGCGGTGGTGTTCATCACCTGGCGCGAGGCGGTGACGCGCCGGCAGACCCGCACGCCGCCGCCCGAGGCCACAAAGATGTGAATATGGCTTGCCGTCTGCCCGGCGGTGACCTAGTTGCCGGCGATGCCCGACGACCTGTCCCTTTCCGTCCGCGATGGCCTGCCCGATGCACTGTGTGTCTTGCTGCGCGAATATCCTCGCGACCTGTGGGAAAGCCATGTGCGCTTCGACGGGCTGACGCGGTTCTGGCTGGAGCGGCACATGATGTTCCGCCGGCTGCTTGACGGGATGACCGCGCAGACACAGGGGTTACTGGATCGCCGCATCGCGCCAGAGCGGGCGCGACATGCGGCCGGGCGGCAGGCGCAGATGTTGCTGACGCAGCTTCATGCGCACCACAAGGTCGAGGATATGCATTATTTTCCTCGCCTCTCGGCTTTGGCGCCTGGGCTGGCACGCGGTTTCGACATGCTGGACCACGATCACCATGTTTTGGATGTCTGCTTGCATGGGCTGGTCGATACCACCAACCGGATGCTTCGGGCCGAACCGATCCGTTTGCATGACCGCGCCGGGGCCTTGAATGACGACCTGGTCCGGTTTTCCCTGTTCCTTGACCGCCATCTTCTGGACGAAGAAGAGCTGGTGGTGCCGATTATCCTTGAAAACGGCGCAGTTCTAGACGGTTAAGGCCCGCGGTTTGATCGGTATCAAGGACGCCTGCGGACGCGGTTTCATACCCTAGAACGCAACCATGGATGACAGGAGTCCCGCATGACCCACACCCCGCACGAACTGGCCGTGGATTTCCCCGACAAGGTGGACCAGATTCACCGGCTCAAGGTGGATGATCCGCATTTCGCGCGTCTCTTCGATGAATATCACGAGATCAACGGTGCGGTGCATCGTGCCGAAACCGATATCGAGCCGACCGACGATTTGCACCTCACCGAGATGCGCAAGAAACGCATGCACCTCAAGGATCAGATCGCGCAAGTCCTCGCGCGCGCACCCGCCTGAACCTGACGCGACGATCCTCCCGCCAGGGGCCGGACGTGCCGTCAGCCCTTGGCGGTTTCGGTCTCTGGCGGCCCGGCGGGTTCTGGCGGACCTTCCACGGCGATCTGTAAATTCTCGAAAAACTGGTCGGCCAGTTTTTTCGCGGTGCCGTGGATCAGCCGCGAACCAAGCTGGGCAAGCTTGCCGCCGACCTCGGCGTGAACGTCGTAACTCAGCTCGGTACCCTCTTCGGTTGAGTTCAGCCGTACATCGGCCCGCCCCTTGGCAAAGCCTGCGACACCGCCCTTGCCTTCGCCAGCGATGCTATAGCTTTGCCCGGTTACGATATCCGAGACCGTAACGACGCCTTTGAAGGTGGCTTTTACCGGGCCGACCTTCTGTTTCACAACCGCGTCGAACCCGTCCTCGAACGTGCCCTCCAGTTCCTCGCAGCCGGGAATGCAAGAGCGCAGTGTTTGCGGGTCAGTGAGTTGCGCCCACACCGTCGTGCGGTCTGCCGCGATGACGCGGCTGCCGGTCAGTTCCATTCATGTCCTCCCTGGTCTCCCAGGGCAGAGTAGGGCCGGGCCGGGGCAGAGGTCAAAACTATTCGGCAACCTCGTAGGGCAGCACGCCGCGCCGGTCGGCATACACACTCAGGCGCCGCTCCAGTGGCGGCACCGCGCGCTGATGGCAGTGGCGCCTTTCGCAGATCCGGCAGGAAATCCCGATCGGCTCGAACGCGGCGGCATTGTCGAGATCCAGGTCGTCGGTATAAACCAGTTCATGCGCGTGCCGGACCTCGCAGCCCAGCCCGATAGCAAAGCGGCGCACCGGTGCGCCCCAGGCCCCGCCGGGTTTGCTGACTTCGCGGGCGAGGCAGAAATAGCGTACCCCATCCGGCGTTTCGGCCAGTTGGCGCAGGAACCGCCCCGGTGTTTCAAAGGCGCGGTGCACGTTCCATAGCGGGCATGCCCCCCCGTAGCGGGCAAATTGCAGCGGCGCGGCAGAATGGCGCTTGGTGATCGTGCCGGCTTGGTCGACCCGGACGAAATAGAAGGGTAATCCCTTCGCGCCGGGCCTTTGCAGGGTGGATAACCGATGCGCCACCTGTTCGATCGATGCGCCAAATCGGTCAGCCAGCAATTCCAGGTCATGCCGGGTGACCCGCGCCGCCTCAAGAAACCGTGTATAGGGCAGCAATGCCGCCCCGGCGAAATAGTTGGCCATGCCGATGCGTGCGATTGCGCGTGCCTCGGGGCTTTGGAACCGCGCCAGGTCAAGCGTGGCCTCCAAAAGCTTTGATTGCGTCAATAGTGCAAGCTGGTGAAGAAGCTGAAAGCGCCGTGTGGGGCCGCTGAGCCGCGAGGACAAGATCAATGTCCGGCTATCCGCATGATAGTCTCGCAGCCCATCAATATCTTGGTATCTTAGGGTTATACCAGATTTCTCAAGCTCTTTGGCGGCGCGCTGTTCGGGGTCTGGATCGCGGTCATCCGGTCGCATGAAATGCTCTGCGGCATGGTCGACTGCATCTATGTAATTATCGCAATAGTGAAAGAAATCGCGCACCTCTTCCCACGGCGAGGGGCTCAGGGCGGCATCCTCACGGCCCAGTGCCTCGTCTAGCGAGGCAAGGCGTTCATGGCTTTGCCGATAGGCGCGATGCAGTTCCAGGAAGGCGCGAGCCAGTGCGGGCGCATTCGAGGCGGCAAGACGTAGATCGGCCAGCGGTGGCGCGGTGTCGCCAAAGACCGGGTCGGCAAGGGCCTCGCGCATGTCGCTGACCAACCGCTCGCCGTCGCCCGCCGATAACTCGGTCACGTCAAATCCGAATTCCGAGGCCAGCGCCAGAAGGACAGCCGAAGAGACCGGACGGTTGTTGTTTTCCATCTGGTTGAGATAGGGCAGGGACACGCCCAGTTTCGCGGCGAATGCCTTTTGCGTGAGGCCTAGGCGCGTGCGCGTTTCGCGCAGTTTGACCCCGGCATAGAGTTTTCGGACCGGCACAGCACGAGCTCCGGGTTTGCGGATTAGCTAACGGTGTGCCTATCCTTTGCAAATCTCCTGCGCAAGAGATCAGGGTCCTGGCTGGGTGTGCGGCCCCTGCGCGGCGTGCAATCCGGTGTCAAAAGGCGATACTCGGCCATCGCGCCAAACGAGACGGCCAGCGTCTTCGCCAAGGGTGGTCGGGCGCCACCTTGCATAGCCAGTAGCGCGCCAGCCCATGTCGACGCATGTCACCGCCCCGACCGCGCCACATAACGGGCGCGAGGACGCGCGGCCTGGAACCGGCCATGATGAGGCGGGTTGCCCATCCCCGGGGGCATGTCTGCCAGGCGCGTTTGCAGGAAATTTTGCAATTTTGCATTTTGCGGCAAGAGTTGTGTCAAGTATTTGCAAATATTCCGAAAGCTTCTTTTATGTCGCGATGCCCCCCGTTAGGTTGCCGCAAATTTCCGAGAGGGGCCAGCACCGATGAAGGATATCCTGAACGAGCTTGAACGCCGCCGCGAGATCGCGCGCCAGGGGGGTGGCGCGAAACGTGTCGAGAGTCAGCACAGCAAGGGCAAGCTGACCGCGCGCGAGCGGGTCGAACTCTTGCTCGACGAAGGTAGTTTCGAAGAATTCGACATGTTCATGGCCCATCGCTGCACCGATTTCAGCATGCAGGATAACCGGCCCTATGGCGATGGTGTCATCACCGGCTGGGGGACGATCAATGGCCGCCAGGTCTATGTCTTTTCCCAGGACTTTACCGTGCTGGGCGGATCCGTATCGAACACCCATGCGCAAAAGATCTGCAAGATCATGGATATGGCGGTGCAGAACGGCGCCCCGGTGATCGGCATCAACGATTCTGGCGGCGCACGCATCCAGGAAGGCGTCGATAGCCTGGCCGGCTATGGCGAGGTGTTCCAGCGTAATATCGAGGCGTCTGGCGTCGTGCCCCAGATCAGCCTCATCATGGGGCCGTGCGCGGGTGGTGCGGTCTACAGCCCGGCGATGACCGATTTCATCTTCATGGTGCGGGATTCGTCCTACATGTTCGTGACCGGGCCTGACGTGGTGAAAACCGTTACCAACGAACAGGTCACCGCCGAGGAGCTGGGCGGTGCCTCGACCCATGCCAGGAAAAGCTCGGTCGCCGACGGGGCCTTTGAAAACGATGTCGAGGCGCTTTACGAGGTGCGCCGGCTGGTCGATTTCCTGCCGCTGAACAACCGTGAAAAGCCCCCCGTCCGGCCCTTTTTCGACGATCCCGAGCGCATTGACGCCAGTCTCGACACGTTGGTGCCCGACAATCCCAACGTGCCCTATGACATGAAGGAACTGATCCTCAAGATCGCTGACGAGGGCGATTTCTTCGAGATTCAGCAGGAATTTGCGGGTAACATCATTACCGGGTTCATCCGCCTCGAGGGGCAGACCGTGGGCGTGGTGGCCAACCAGCCGATGGTGCTGGCGGGTGTTCTGGACATCGACAGTGCGCGCAAGGCGGCCCGGTTCGTCCGGTTCTGCGATGCATTCGAAATCCCGATCCTGACGCTGGTGGACGTGCCGGGCTTTCTGCCGGGGACCAGCCAGGAATATAACGGTGTCATCAAGCACGGTGCCAAGCTCTTGTTCGCCTATGGCGAGGCGACGGTGCCAAAAGTCACGGTCATCACCCGCAAAGCCTATGGCGGGGCCTATGTCGTGATGAGTTCCAAGCACTTGCGCGGTGACATCAACTATGCCTGGCCCACCTCGGAAATCGCGGTGATGGGGGCAAAGGGTGCGACGGAAATCCTGTATCGTTCGGAGTTGGGCGATGCCGACAAGATCGCCCAGCGGACCAAGGAATACGAGGATGCCTTTGCCAATCCTTTCGTCGCGGCCGAGCGCGGGTTCATAGACGAGGTGATCCAGCCCCGTTCCACCCGTCGCCGGGTCAGCCGGGCCTTTGCCGCGCTGCGCGGCAAGAAACGGCAGATGCCTTGGAAGAAACACGACAACATTCCGCTTTGAGGAATTGGCGCATGGCGTTGCAGCATGATATCGAACAGGCTCTATCAGAGCCCGAGATCACGGGCCTGGATGTCTCTGTCCTTGAGCAGGGCGATCTGCTTAACATCGTGCTCCAACGCTCCGAGGTGCTGTTCGACGTTCCGCGCGCCGGGCAGGTGATCCGGGCCTGGCGCGAGGGTGACGAGGGGCCGATCCGTGCGCAGGTGGACCGCCTTGGTGGGGATATCGCGCGCCGGGCGGCCGCGGTGATCTGGCGGGAATTTCAGGCGCTGCGCCCTGATCTTGACCAGATCCGGCCCAAGCGGATCGCCGATATCGGCGCGGGATATGCCTTTTTCGACCTGTTTGCAGCAAGGGCATACGGTGCAAGGCTTTTGCTGATTGACCTTGAAAGCAACGAGGCTCGGCACTTCGGGTTCCAAAAAGAGGGCGCGGCCTATTCCTCGCTGGCGGTAGCGCGTCGGTTTCTGGAATGCAATGGCGTCGCCGCCGACGATATCCGCACGCTCAACCCGCGCGATGCAGATCCGCTTGCGGCGGGCGAGGTGGACCTTGCGGTCAGTTTTCTGTCCTGCGGGTTCCACTATCCCGTCGATACCTATCTCGCCTTTTTCGAGCAGGCCGTGAAGCCGGGCGGGGCGGTGATCGTGGACTTGCGCGATCGTGCGGCGGCTGAGCAGGCCGAGGCCCTTGCCGCGCTTGGCCATCTGCGTGATCTCTCCGCGCCGGACAAGGCGCGGCGGGTCATGCTGATCCGCGGCAGTGCCTGAGAGGGATGTCTGGTGCGATGCCCGCCTTGCCTTTTCTTCCCGCCGACCGGCGCTGCGTCCTCACTCATCAGCCGGAAAGGTTTCTGACCATGAGGCAATATCTTTCGGTGGGATGCTCACCCATGGGGGGGGCTGCGTTTTTTTCGCCACAGCGGGGCAGGCAGCGCGATGAAAAGCGTGCATTGCTTGCACGTTTGGGTATCATCGCGAAAGGTTACGGAAGTGTGACCTGTATCTTGACCGGGGTGGAATGCGTGTCCGCCCTTAACAGTAACGGGAGTTTCGGATGTCCAAGAGCATCAAGACCCTTCTGGCTGTGTCCCTCGTCGCCTTCGTGGCGGCCTGTGCCCAGCAGGAAGAAGTCGTTTACGTCGAGCCCGCGCCGATCCCGGCCGAGCCGACCTACAACAAGTACTGACCGGGGTCAGGGGCGGGTCTTTCCCGCCCCGCCTTCCGGCATGTCCTTCTCTGTTACGGGGGAAGTGGCATGCTGAAGCATCGCGGGTTTCCGGGGCGCCTGCCCGGCACCGATTTCCAGTTTACCATCCGCCGCGCGAACAAGGACGGGGCAACCCCCCTGGTTGCGCGAGAGAGATACGCCGACCGCCGCGCGCCTGACCGGCGTGCCGATTCCGCCTTTCTCGCGGCTCTTTGGGAACATTTCGGAGATGAACCTTTCGCGCGCGGCAATCTCGATGCCGGTCGGCTGTCATGGTTTTTCGGTCGCGAGGTCGTTCCCGCCGAGGACCCCTTTGATCCCCAAAGCTATGACGCCTTGCTGCGTATCGACGTGGCCCGCGCACGGGCCAGCTTTCCCGATCTGTTCGAAGGGGAGGATTGGGCGTGATCCTGCTGAGCCAGATCCACAACCGGCGGGAATGTGCCGAAACCTCGGAATCGCGCAGTCGGGGTATTTTGCCGTCCACTGAATGGCGTCATTCTCGCGGCAGGGATCGGGGCGCCCTCCCCGGTATCCCCGCGGTCAAAATCGGCCGCACCCCTTCCCCAACTGCCTGGCTCGCCCCCCGGCGGGTCAGGCCTTTGGCTGCCAGTGCATATTGGCGGGGCGCTGCTGGTCTGCATCTGCCCCGTTCCCCTTTTGCCCGGCGCGCGCTAGACTTCAGTTCCGTGCAAAATGCCATAGGAGGCAGGGTAGAATGGGTTATTTCAAAGCGATCGGAGCAGTATGCGCCCTGGCGCTGCTGGGGGGCTGCATGTCCAATGACGGCGAACGCGCGCTGGCCGGGGCCGCGGCGGGGGCCGTTGTCGCCGATGTCCTGGATGAAAGCGCGCTGGTCGGCGCCGCGGTTGGTGCGGCGGTCGGGGCGACTTGCGACGACATGGGCGTGTGCAACTGATCTGAACCGGCGGGCCTTCGGGCTGGCCGAGCACGAGTATGACAGGGTCACCGGGGCCAAGAACCCCGGTGGCCCTTTGTTTTGTGAGCGCCGGGGCGGCGACGCCCGGGCGAAACGCTGGAAGGGACTGACATGTTCGACAAGATCCTGATCGCCAACCGGGGCGAGATCGCCTGCCGGGTCATCAAGACCGCCCGCAAGATGGGCATCAAGACGGTGGCGGTCTATTCCGACGCCGACCGCCATGCGCTGCACGTCCAGATGGCCGACGAGGCCATTCATATCGGCCCACCCCCGGCGAACCAGTCCTATATCGTGATCGACAAGGTAATGGCCGCGATCAAGGAAAGTGGCGCGCAGGCGGTTCATCCTGGCTATGGCTTCCTGTCGGAAAACAAGCTGTTCGCCGAGGCGCTTGAAAAGGCCGAGGTGGCCTTTATCGGGCCGCCCGCGAATGCGATCGAGGCGATGGGCGACAAGATCACCTCGAAAAAGCTGGCGCAAGAGGCCGGGGTTTCGACCGTGCCGGGCTATATGGGCCTGATCGAGGATGCCGACGAGGCGGTGAAGATTTCCGGGGAAATCGGCTACCCGGTGATGATCAAGGCCTCCGCGGGCGGCGGCGGCAAGGGCATGCGCATCGCCTGGAACGACGACGAGGCGCGCGAGGGCTTTCAGTCGTCCAAGAACGAGGCCGCGAACAGCTTTGGCGACGACCGCATCTTCATCGAGAAATTCGTCACCCAACCGCGCCACATCGAGATCCAGGTGCTGGCCGACAGCCACGGCAACTGCATCTACCTGGGCGAACGCGAATGCTCGATCCAGCGCCGCAACCAGAAGGTCATCGAAGAGGCGCCCAGCCCCTTCCTTGACGAGGCGACGCGCAAGGCGATGGGCGAACAGGCCTGCGCGCTGGCGCGTGCGGTGGGCTATGCGTCCGCCGGTACCGTCGAATTCATCGTGGATGGCCAGCGTAATTTCTATTTCCTGGAAATGAACACCCGGCTGCAGGTGGAACACCCGGTGACCGAACTGATCACCGGCATCGACCTTGTCGAACAGATGATCCGCGTCGCCGCCGGCGAGAAACTGTCGATTACCCAGGACGACGTGAAACTGAACGGCTGGGCGATGGAAAGCCGGCTTTACGCCGAAGACCCCTATCGCAACTTCCTGCCCTCCATCGGGCGGCTGACGCGCTATCGCCCGCCGGCGGAATCGGCGCATGACTCGGCGGTGGTGCGCAACGATACCGGCGTCTACGAGGGCGGCGAGATCAGCATGTATTACGACCCGATGATCGCCAAGCTGTGCACCTGGGCGCCCACCCGCGCGCAGGCCATAGAGGAAATGCGCACCGCGCTGGATGCCTTCGAGGTCGAAGGGATCGGTCACAACCTGCCGTTCCTCAGTGCCGTGATGGATCACCCGCGTTTCTGTTCGGGCGAGATCACCACCGCCTTTATCGCAGAGGAATATCCCGAGGGGTTTGCCGGTGTGACCTTGCCCGCCCCGGAACTGCGCCGCGTGGCCGCGGCTGCGGCCGCGATGTTCCGCGTGGCCGAGATTCGTCGTGCGCGCATCTCGGGGCGGATGGACAATCACGAGCGCACCGTGGGCAAGGATTGGGTCGTGGTCGCGCAAGGCGCGCGTTTCGAGCTGAGCATCGACGCCGATCGGGAGGGCGCGACCGTGAGCTTTGTCGAGGGCGACAGCCTGCGTGTCACCTCGGACTGGACGCCGGGACAGTCGCTCGCACGTCTCGAACTTGACGGCGACCCGCTGGTTCTCAAGGTAGGCAAGGCATCGAACGGATTCCGCATCCGCACCCGCGGGGCGGATATGAAGGTGGCGGTCTATACCCCCCGCCAGGCGGAACTGGCCGCGTTGATGCCCGAGAAACTGCCGCCCGACACCTCGAAACTGCTGCTCTGCCCGATGCCGGGCCTGATCGTGAAGATCGACGTCGAAGAGGGCCAGGAGGTGCAGGAGGGCCAGGCACTATGCACCGTCGAGGCGATGAAGATGGAAAATATCCTGCGCGCCGAGCGCAAGGGAATCGTCACCAAGATCAACGCATGTCCCGGCGACAGCCTTGCCGTGGATGACGTGATCATGGAGTTCGAGTGAGCGATGCGGCCTCTCCAGCACCGCGCCTTGTGCGCGGCTTTCCGGGGCGGCCGGTGCGCGACCGGCAGGTTCAACGCCGGTCGCGTATTTCCTGCTGGCGGAGCGGCATCTTGTCGATCGAGCGGGACAATTCGCGCACATCCCAAGGGAAGGGTTTGCGCAACCTCACATCCCCGTCCTTGCCTATCAGCACCAGCATGAAGCCGCGTGGCCGCAGCCCCGTGCGCAGCGCGCTGGGCGCGGAAGGGTCGGTATCTACGATCACGACGACATCGCGCAGGGCCAGGTCATCGATACGTTCCGTCAGCAATGCCATCTGCTGGCGGTATCTCGGGTCCGCCGGGCTGTCGGCGAAAACCACGACGGGACGGGCCAGCCAGTGGAAATCCTCGATGGCGATATCCTGCGCCTCGAGCACCACCGTGGGATCGGCCTGCCAGCGGGCGAGCGGCGTGGCCTCCTCTGCGGCTTGGGCCCTTGGCGAAATGGCCGCGAGCGCGGCGATGGCGAGTGATGCGAGACGACTGTTCATGACCCCTCCTGACGGGCCTCATATAGGCCACCGGGGGCGGAAAGCGAAGGCTGACCCTGCCTTTGTCGCAGGGCCACGAAAAGAAGGAACGATCCGATGACGGACAAGACAGACCGCTGGGCCGCGATGGCCGGTAAAGAGTTGCGCGGCCGCAGCCTGGACGAGCTGAACTGGGACACGCCAGAGGGCATCGCCGTCAAGCCCCTGTACACCGAGGATGATGTCGAGGGGCTGGCCCATATGGGCAGCCTTCCGGGCGAGGCGCCCTATACCCGTGGTCCAAAGGCCACGATGTATGCCGGCCGCCCCTGGACGATCCGGCAATACGCGGGCTTTTCCACGGCCGAGGAAAGTAATGCCTTTTACCGAAAGGCGCTGGCCGCCGGGCAACAGGGGGTTTCGGTGGCCTTCGACTTGGCCACGCATCGCGGCTATGACAGCGATCATCCGCGCGTCGTGGGCGATGTTGGCAAGGCGGGCGTGGCCATCGACAGCGTCGAGGACATGAAGATCCTCTTTGACGGCATCCCGCTCGACCAGGTCAGCGTCTCGATGACCATGAACGGCGCCGTGATCCCGATCATGGCCAATTTCATCGTCGCGGGCGAGGAACAGGGCGTCGACCGCGCACAATTGTCGGGCACCATTCAGAACGACATCCTCAAAGAGTTCATGGTGCGCAATACTTACATCTACCCGCCTGAACCCTCGATGCGGATCATCTCGGATATCATCGAGTATACCTCGACCGACATGCCGCGCTTCAACTCGATCTCGATCTCGGGCTACCACATGCAGGAGGCCGGCGCGAACCTGGTGCAGGAGCTGGCCTTTACGCTGGCCGACGGCAAGGAATACGTGAAAGCCGCGTTGGATCGCGGGCTGGATGTCGACGCCTTTGCCGGGCGGCTGAGCTTCTTCTTTGCCATCGGCACGAATTTCTTCATGGAAATCGCCAAGCTGCGGGCCGCACGGTTCCTGTGGCACAAGATCATGTCCGAGTTCGGCCCCAAGAACCCCAAGTCGCTGATGCTGCGGACCCATTGCCAGACCTCGGGCGTGTCGTTGCAGGAGCAGGACCCCTACAACAACATCGTGCGAACCGCCTACGAGGCGATGAGCGCGGTTCTCGGCGGCACCCAGTCACTGCATACCAATGCCTTCGACGAGGCGATCGCCCTGCCGACCGAGTTCTCGGCCCGGATCGCGCGCAACACCCAGCTGATCCTGCAAAACGAGACCAAGGTGACCAAGGTCGTCGATCCGCTGGCAGGGTCCTATTACGTCGAGAAGCTGACCGCCGATCTGGCCGATGCTGCGTGGAAGATCATCGCGGAAATCGACGAGATGGGCGGCATGACCAAGGCGGTGGCCTCGGGTATGCCCAAGCTCAGGATCGAGGAGGCCGCCGCGAAATGGCAGGCGCGCGTCGACCGAGGCGAAGAGGTGATCGTGGGGCTCAACAAGTTCCGACTGGATAAAGAGGACGAGATCGACATCCTCGATATCGACAACGTCAAGGTGCGCGAGTCCCAGATTGCCCGCCTGGAAAAGATCCGCGCGACCCGGGACCAGGGTGCCTGCGACAAGGCACTGGCCGATCTGGAAGCGGCCGCGCGCGGCGGCGATGGCAACCTGTTGCGTCTTGCGGTCGAGGCTGCGCGCGCACGCGCCACGGTAGGAGAGATCAGCATGGCGATGGAAAAGGCGTTCGGACGGCACCGGGCCGAGGTCAAGACCCTGTCGGGCGTCTACGGTGCGGCCTACGAGGGTGACGAGGGCTTTGCCGCGATCCAGAAGGCGGTCGAGGATTTCGCCGAGGCCGAGGGGCGCCGCCCGCGGATGCTGGTCGTCAAGATGGGCCAGGACGGCCATGACCGCGGCGCCAAGGTGATCGCCACGGCCTTTGCCGATATCGGTTTTGACGTCGATGTGGGGCAATTGTTCCAGACCCCCGAAGAGGCTGCGCAGGATGCCATTGACAACGATGTGCATGTCGTCGGCATCTCGTCGCTGGCAGCGGGCCACAAGACGCTGGCGCCCAAGCTGATCGAGGCGCTCAAGGACCAGGGCGCCGAGGACATCATCGTGATTTGCGGCGGTGTGATTCCGCAGCAGGATTACGAATTCCTTTACAAGGCGGGGGTCAAGGCGATCTTTGGGCCGGGCACCAACATCCCGACCGCGGCGCAGAACATCCTGCGCCTGATCCGTGAGGCGCGGGGATAACAGGCAGCGTCGGTCACCGCCCTTGCCCGCGCGGCGCGCGGGCACCGGGCGGTGCGCCATGGGTATTGGGGCCAAGAAGAAGGGCCGCGGCGTGCCTGGGCCTTCGGCATGGAGACGGATGAGTGCCGGGGCGGTCTCAGGCGGGATCGAGGTGCAGCACCGCATCGCCCGCCTGCATCGGTCCGCTTGCCCTGTCAAAGCGCAGGTAGGCAAGCGCCCGGCCGTCGGATTGGGTAAACAGGGTGCCGGCCGGTTTGCCCTGTGCCATGATCGCGGTGCCGACCGGGGCGGCACCTTCGATCCTGACGGTCGCCAGGCCCTTTTTCAGGTCGGTCTTGTGTTTCATCCGGGCGGTGACCTCTTGGCCGACATAGCAGCCCTTGTGAAAATCGACGCCGTTGAGCCGTTCGAATCCGGCCTCAAGGATGTAGGTTTCGCCTGGGATCAGTTCGATCCCCGTCTCGGGGATGCCATGGGTCACGCGCAGGCCATCCCAGTCGGTGGTTTCGGGGCCCGCGGCGGCGATGCGGTAAGCGCGCCAGCCCAGTGCCGGCGCGCGCGGGTCGGCGAGGGCATCGGCAGGCGCGGGGCCAAGGCCGCGGATCACGTGCAGGCCGGTTCGTGCGATTTCGACTGCCGAGCGCAGCCTGTACATTGACAGGCGTCGGGCCAGATCCTCGGCCAGGCAGGTTTTCACGTCCAGCAGGAGCGCGTCCGCGATTGCCGTGACGAAGAAATCGGCGATGTATTTTCCCTGCGGTGTCAGCAACGCGGCATAGACCAGCCGTCCGTCGAGGTCGCGCATGTCATTGCTGACCAGCCCTTGCAGGAAATGCACCCGATCCTCGCCGGTGATGCGGAACACGGTGCGGTCGGTGGCGGTTTCGCCCTGCATGTCGCCCTCCATATCGGTTTCGCTGTCGCGGCCCGGCCCTTTTGCAGATCGGGCCACCGCTCAGGTTTCCGAGGCGAATTGCAGCTTGTAAAGCCCTGCGTAAAGTCCGCCCCGGGCAAGCAATGCCTCGTGTGGACCTTCCTCCACGACGCGGCCCTTGTCCATCACCACGATCTTGTTGGCGTTGCGCACGGTTGCCAGCCGGTGCGCGATGACCAGCGTCGTGCGGCCTCTTGCGAGACGGTCCAGCGCCTCTTGCACCGTCTTTTCCGATTGTGCGTCAAGTGCCGAGGTCGCCTCGTCCATCAGCAGGATCGGGGCGTCGCGCAACAGCGCGCGGGCAATCGCGACGCGCTGGCGCTGTCCCCCCGACAGGTTGGAACCACGCGGACCGGCGGGGCTGTCGATGCCATCGGGCAGTGCGCCCAGGAAGTCGCGGACATGAGCGGCGCGCAGCACAGCCTCGAGCCGTGCGGGCGGCACGTCCTGGCCGAGGCAGATGTTTTCGCGGATGGTTTCGTCGAAGAGCGGTGCATCCTGGGTGACGACCGAGAAGAGGTCGCGCAGGTCGTTCAGGTCCAGCCGGTCGATCCGGGTGCCGCCCAAGGTGATTTCGCCGCTTTGCGGGTCCAGAAGACGGGTCAGAAGCCCGAAAACCGTGGTCTTGCCCGCCCCCGACGGGCCGACCAGCGCGGTCACCTCGCCCGCCCGCGCGGTAAGGTCGAGACCTTGCAGAACGGGCTGTTCGCCGTATGAGAACCCGACATTGCGCAACCTGATCTCGGTCGATGCCGGGCCGCGGTGCTGGACGGGGCTGGCCGGGCTGGTGATGCGCGGCGGCATGTCGAACAGCCGATAGAGCCGTTCGAGGCTGGCTGCCGCTGTCTGCCACTGGCCGGAAATGTTGCCGAGCTTGCGCAGGGGCTGGAAGGTCAGCGCCATCGCGGTGAAAAAGCTCATGAACTCGCCTACCGTGCGTTCGCCGGCCAGGATTTCGCGCCCGCCGACCATCAGCACCAGGAAAAAGCCCAGGCCCGTCACGATGTCGATCATTGCCGGGATGGAGGTTGTGATGGCGCGGATCTTGACCTGGGCGATCACGATGGCCTCGACGATCCGTTCGAACCGGGTCATCTGGTAGTCTTCCATCCGGTTCAGCTTGATCGGGATGATCCCGTGGAATATCTCGTCCAGCCGCGTGGTGCGGTCGCTGGATTGCGCGCGCATCGTCGCGGTCTTGCGCCGGACATAGCGCTGGGCGAGCAGGGCTGGCAGGATCAGAAGCGGCACGCCGATCATCGCCATGAACGTCCAACTCGGGGCGACGGACACTGCCACCGCAAAAAGCGCGATAAGCGCGACGCTGTCGCGCCCGGCGCCGGTGATCAGCAGGGTCCAGACCTGTTGCACGGCCAGCGTGTCGCCCTGGACCCGTTCGATCAGGGCGCCCGGGGGATTGTCCTGGAAAAACCGCCCGTCAAGGGCAAGCAAGTGACGCAAAAGGTTGACCTGCATGGCCGAGGAACTGCGCATCGCCACATCGGCAAGGAGTGTCTGGTGCAGGATCGTCGTAATCGCGCGCAAGAAGAACAACCCGAGGATGCCCAGCCCGACCCAGAGAATGAGTGCAGCCTCGCCGCCCACGAAGACCCGGTCGAAAAGGGGTTCGAGCATCCAGCTAAGAAAGCCCAGCGTGCTACCCTCGATGGTCAGCAAGAGAAAGGCAATGGCGATCTTGCCGATATGCTGGCGCAGGTAGTCGCGCCAAAGCCGTGCGAACAGCCGCGACGAGCGGTAATCGCCCGCGATATCCTCGGGTCTGCGTGGAAAGGGGGCGCGGTCGGGGATGATGCTGGGATCGGTCAAGAGCTGGGCCGGGTTCGGGACGCGCCATCGGGGACGCCTGAACCCGATAGCCCGAAAGCCGCGCCCGGCGCAAGTATTCGGCCAGCCGGGCCGATTGACGGGCCAGTCGGGCGGGCCTAACAGGTTGGTGTCTCGCCCATCCCCGGAGAACGACATGCCCCTGAGCCACGGCCGCCCCTACCTTGCCATTCCCGGCCCCTCGGTAATACCCGACCGGGTTTTGCAAGCCATGCATCGCCCCGCCCCCGAAATCCATGGCGGCGCGATGGTGCAGTTGCTGGAAAGCCTTCTGCCCGATCTGCGGGCGGTGGCGCGGACCCGGCACAAGGTGGCGATGTATATCTCGAACGGACATGGCGCTTGGGAGGCGGGTTTGGTCAACGTTCTGGCACGCGGCGACAAGGTGCTGGCGCTTGCCACGGGGCGGTTCGGTCATGGCTGGGCCGAACTGGCCGCAGGTCTGGGCGCCGATGTCGAGGTAATGGATTTCGGCAATCGCGCCCCGGTCGACATGGATCGCGTCGCCGCCAGGCTGGCCGAGGATCGCGCCCATCATATTCGCGCCATCATGGCCGTTCATGTCGATACCGCCACCAGCGTCAAGAACGATATCGCGGGTTTGCGCACGGTCCTGGATGCGGCCGGTCACCCGGCCCTTTTGATGGTCGATTGCATCGCCTCGCTGGCTTGCGACCGGTTCGAAATGGATGGCTGGGGCGTCGATGTCATGGTCGCGGCCTGTCAGAAGGGTCTGATGGTGCCACCCGGTCTGGGCTTTGTTTTTTTCAATGACAAGGCAGAGGCTGCGCGCGCCCGCGCCGACATGGCAACGCCCTATTGGGACTGGCGGATGCGCGCCGATCCCGAGGAATTCTACCAGTATTTCTGGGGCACTGCGCCGACACATCACCTTTATGGGCTGCGCGCGGCTCTCGACATGCTGGTACACGATGAGGGAATCGAGGCCGCCTGGGCGCGGCACGAACGGCTTGCCCGTGCCGTCTGGGCGGCGATCGGGGCCTGGGGGGCGGGCGGCCCGATGCAGGCCAATATCGCCGCGCCCGCGCAGCGCAGCCATGCAGTGACCGCGGTTCAGCTTGGCGCGCCCGCCGGGACCGCCCTGCGCGACTGGCTCAGCGGGACGGCGGGTGTGACGCTGGGGATCGGGCTTGGGATGGCTGCCAGGGACGATCCAGCCTGGCACGGCTATTTCCGCATCGCCCATATGGGCCATGTCAATGCGCATATGGTGCTGGGCGCCCTCGGCAGTATCGAGGCGGGCCTGGTGGCACTCGACATCCCCCATGGCAAGGGTGCGCTCGAGGCTGCGGCGGCCGTGGTTGCGGGCGGCTGAGGCGTTTTGCAACTGCAAGGGCCGCACCCTCTGGATGCGGCCCTGAACGCAGTCGGTCGGCGGGGAGTATCAGGCCTTGTCGACCAGGTCGCGGCACCAGGTTTCCATTTCCCTGGTGGCCACTTCCATCGGCGGTTCCATGAACGAGATATGGAAGCGATCGCCCAGGTCGGCCACCCCGATAGAACGCGGGCGCACGGCCAGGACATGGGCATTGGGCAGGGCCACGCCAAAACAGAACACGATATTGCGCGCGTCCTTGATATCCTCGGCGATGGTGCCGTCGATGCTCTTGGTGTGGCTGTAATGGTCGAATGTGGCGATGTAGGCCACCTTGGGATGGGCGTCGATCCGCGCCTTCAGGCGATCGAGGATGTCGTCCACGCTGGTGCAGGTGGTTTCAGACTTGTCCAGGTCCAGGTCGAAGACCGGGTATTTCTCCATCAGAAGGGTCTGTCTCATGTCATGTCCTGACTTTTGGTGGGTCGACAGGCGGGCTTGGCCACCCTCGGGCCATTACTTGCATCTTTTAGTCAGGTTTTGCGATGGGGGATCGGCCTCCATCACGGGGATGTGAGGGCGTTTCCACCGCCCGCTTCGACCGGGCCGGCACCTGCCAAAAGATCCCCCGCTCGCGGAAACAGGCGCGCGGGTCCGACATCACGCGTGCCTCATCCGCGTGCCGCGGCCAGAGCCTTGGGCAGTTCCTCTTCGAGAACGTCGAGCTGGTCCTCGGGGCCTGCCGAAACGCGAATGCAGCGGTCGAGCGTTGCCACCCCCGGCATCCGCACGAACACGTCCAACTCTGCCAATTCGCGCAATACACGGCGGGCGAATTCGCCATCTGCGTGGCAATCCACAGCCACGAAATTGGTGGCCGATGGCAGCGCGCTCAGCGCGTTGTCAGAGGCGATGCGCGCGATCCGGGCGCGGGCATCTGCGACCTGCGCGCAGACTTCGGCCAGCCAGGCCTTGTCCTGCAACGAGGCAAGCGCACCGGCCTGGCTGATCCGGCACATGCCGAAATGATTACGCACCTTGTCGAAGGCCGCGATCAGCGGCGGCGCCCCGATCGCATAGCCCACCCGCGCGCCGGCCAGCCCGTGCGCCTTGGAAAAGGTGCGAAAGCGGATCACGCGCGGATCGTCAGCGTCGATCGGGGGCGCGGTGCCCTCGGGGGCGAACTCGATATAGGCCTCGTCCAGGATCATCAGCGTGCCCTCGGGGACCGCCTCGATCATTGCCCGGATCTTCTCGGCGCCGTGCCAACTTCCCATCGGGTTGTCGGGATTGGCCAGGTAGACAAGCTTTGCCCCCACCTCGGCCGCCTTGTCCAGCAGGGCCTGTCCATCCTCGTGATCGCCTGCGTAAGGAACCTTGTGCAGCACGCCCCCAAAGCCCGTGACATGGTAGTTGAAGGTCGGATAGGCACCCGCCGAGGTCACCACGGGGTCGCCCGGCGCCACCACCATGCGCACGAGATAGCCCAAAAGGCCGTCGATCCCTTCGCCCACCATGATGTTTTCCGGCGTCACGCCCAGATCGGCGGCGAGCGCCGCACGCAAATCGTGGTTCTGGGCATCGCCATATTTCCAGACCTCCCGGGCGGCCCGCGTCATCGCTGCCAGCGCCAGGGGCGAGGGTCCGAACAGGCTTTCATTCGCGCCCAGGCGCGCGCGAAACGGCCGGCCGCGGGTGCGTTCCTGTGTTTCAGGGCCGACAAAGGGCACGGTGGCGGGCAAGCTGGCGACAAGCGGGGTATAGCGAGGTCCGGTCATGGATCAGAGATGACCTCGAATCGTGCCGCTCCGCAAGGCCGCGTCTTGCGGTCGGGCAGGTCTTGCGGTCGGGCAGGGGCCTGCCTACCCTTGCGCGCAACACCGCAAAGGAGTCCGACATGACAGCACCAGCCTATCTCGATACGCCCTCGGGCCGCAGGCTGGCCTATCACCGCTTGCCGGGCAAGGGGCCGGGCGTGGTGTTCCTGGGCGGGTTCATGTCCGACATGGAGGGCACCAAGGCCCGGCACCTCGAAACCTGGGCTCGCGGCTGCGGCCGTTCCTTCCTGCGCTTTGACTATTCCGGGCATGGCCAAAGTTCGGGCGCGTTTGCCGACGGGTGCATCGGTGACTGGGCGCAGGATGCCGGGGCCGCGCTGAGCGCGCTGACCGAGGGGCCGCAAGTCTTGGTGGGGTCATCCATGGGGGGCTGGATCGCGCTCTTGCTGGCGCGCGCGCTGCCCGAGCGGGTGGTTGGCATGGTGGGCATCGCCGCCGCCCCCGATTTCACAGAGGACAGCATGTGGGCGGGCTTCGCGCGGGATCAGCGCGCCGCGCTTATGGCCGACGGCCGGATCGAGATACCCTCGGGCTATGCCGACAGCCCCTACACGATTACCCGTCGCCTGATCGAGGAGGGCCGCGAAAATCTCGTGCTGCGCGATCCCTTGCGGCTGCCTTTCCCGGTTCGGTTGTTGCAGGGCACGGCAGACGAGGATGTCGAGATGACCACCGCCCTGCGCCTGCTGGCGCATATCGACTGCGCGGATGCGCGGCTGACCTTGGTCAAGGGCGCCGATCACCGGTTTTCCGAGCCTGCCGACCTGGCCCTGGTCGAGCAGGCGATCACGGAGATCCTGCCAGACTGAGACCGGTCCGCCTTCTTCTTCTTGGTGCAAATACCCATGCGCCGCAGGCGCGCCGCGCCTTGGCGCGGCCTCCCGCTCAGACCGGCTTGAACTGCGCCCGTCGTTCTTCGGGGGCGGCGGAATTGCCATCGATGAAGTCCAGCACCAGCGGACGGATGTTGTTGCGCCAGCTCTTGCCCGCGAAGATGCCGTAATGGCCTGCGCCGGGCTCCAGGTGGCTGGCTTTCTTGTCATCGGGCAGCCCGGTGCAAAGCTCCAGCGCCGCGATGCACTGGCCCGGCGCCGAAATGTCGTCATTGGCCCCCTCGACGGTCTTGACCGCCACGTCGGTGATCGCGCCGATATCGACGCGTCGACCCGCCACGGTGAAAGCGTTCCTCGCGATTTCGCGCCGCTTGAAGATGCGTTCGACGGTTGACAGGTAGAATTCTGCCGGCATGTCCATCACGGCGAGGTACTCGTCATAAAAGCGGTTATGCTTGTCGTGATCGCCCGCCTCGCCCTTGGCCACCTTCAGGATCTGTTCCGAGAAGGCGCGCGAATGGCGGTCGCTGTTCATCGACATGAACGAAGCAAGCTGAAGCAGGCCGGGATATACCAGCCGCCCGGCGCCGGCGTATTTGAAACCGACGCGCTGGATCGCAAGCTGTTCGAGCTGTCCCATCGTGATGCGGCGGCCGAAATCGGTCACATCCGTAGCGGCGGCGTCGGGATCGATCGGGCCCCCGATCAGCGTCAGCGAACGTGGCTGGGCCGCCGGTTCCTCGCCCGCCAGGTAGGCGGTGGCCGCCAGCGTCAGGGGCGCGGGCTGGCAAACCGCGATCACATGGGTGTCAGGGCCGAGATGTTTCATGAAATCGACAAGGTAAAGCGTGTAATCCTCGACATCGAACTTGCCCATCGAGACGGGAATATCGCGCGCATTATGCCAGTCGGTGACGAAGACTTCACAATCGGGCAAGAGGCTGGCCACCGTGGATCGCAGCAAGGTCGCGTAATGTCCCGACATCGGGGCGACCAGCAAGACGCGGCGGGGTTTTTGCGGGCGGCCATGCACCTGGAACTGGATGAGATCGCCAAAGGGGCGTGTTACTCTTTTTTCCACCGACACGATATGATCACGACCGTCTTCGCCAACGACGGTATTGATGTTCCAGTCGGGCTTGGCCACCATGCGGGCAAAGGTGCGCTCGGCGACCTCGCCCCATGCGGCAACCATCTTGAACAGCGGGTTCGGCCACAGGCTGAGCGCGGGATAAGACCCAAGGGCCAGCGCCGAGGCACCCAGCCACTGGTTGGTGTTACGCGCCGTTTCCATCAGGTCGTAGGTCGCCATGTATTTCATTCGCCACTCCTTTTCCGATAGTGTATCGGAGACGCGAGACAGCGATGGCCGGGGAGGCGGCCTTGCTGCGCCTGCAAAGGTAGGGGGGAACGCACGCCGTGACAACAGATGATCCTTCGGCCGGGACAGAACTGCCCGGCGCGAACCTCGAGCGGATGAACGCCAATCTGGCAAGGGTCGAGGAATTGACCGAGAGGCTGGTTTCGGCCGTTTCGCGAAAGCGGCGTATCGATCCCAACCTCCAGGGGCCTGGGCATGAACTCTACATGAAGGCTGCGGCGGCCTATGTCAGCGAGGTTTTACACAACCCTTCCAAGCTGATCGAGCACCAGGTCGCGTACTGGGGCAAGGCGCTGAAACATTACGTCGAGGCTCAGCAGGCGCTGGCGCGGGGCACGTTGCAGGCCCCGCCGGACGAAACCCCCCATGATGCGCGCTTTTCCAACCCGTTGTGGAAGACCCATCCCTATTTCAACTTCGTCAAGCAGCAATACCTGATGAACGCCGAGGCCATCGGCCGCGCGGTCGATGACATAGAGGGGTTGGACCCCGTTGATGCCAAGCGCCTGAAATACTTTACGCGGCAGATCGTCGACCTGTTTTCCCCTTCGAATTTTCTCGGCACCAACCCCGAGGCCTTGGCCCGCGCGGTCGAGACCGAGGGCCAGTCGCTGGTCGACGGGTTGGAAAACCTTGTGCGCGACATCGAGGCCAACGAGGGCGAGGTCCTTGTGTCGCTGGCCGATAAGAATGCCTTCCAGGTGGGCGCCAATCTCGGGACGGCGCCGGGCAAGGTGGTCTTTCGCAATCGCCTGATGGAGCTGATCCAGTATACGCCCGACACGGACGAGGTTCATGCCACGCCGCTGATCATCTTTCCCCCGTGGATCAACAAGTTCTACGTGCTTGACCTGACACCGCAGAAATCGATGATCCGGTGGCTGGTGGGGCAGGGCTACACGGTTTTTGTCGTCTCCTGGGTAAACCCGGATGCCTCTTATGCCGAGGTCGGGCTGGACGATTATGTCCAGGAGGGCTATCTGGCCGCGATCGGCGAGGCCAAGGCATTGACCGGCGAAGACAAGGTCAACGTCGCGGGCTATTGCATCGCGGGTACCACGCTGGCGCTGACGCTTGCCTTGATGCGCAAGCGCGGCGATAATTCCGTGCGTTCTGCCACGTTCTTTACGACGCTTACGGATTTTTCCGACCAAGGCGAGGTGGGGGTCTTTCTGGACGACGATTTCGTTGACGGGATCGAAAGGGAAGTGACCGAGAAGGGCTATCTTGACAGTTTCTTCATGTCGCGCACCTTTTCCTACTTGCGATCCAACGATTTGATTTATCGCCCGGCGATCCGTAGCTACATGATGGGCGAGGCGCCCCCCGCCTTTGATCTGCTGTTCTGGAACAGTGATTCGACCAACCTGCCCGCAAAGATGGTGATCGAGTACCTGCGCGGGCTGTGTCAGCAGGACCGGTTTGCCCGTGACGGTTTTGAAATCTGTGGCGAAAGCGTCAGGCTTTCGGATGTTCGGGTGCCGGTCTGTGCCGTGGCCTGCGAAACCGATCACATCGCGGCCTGGGCGTCCTCTTACGAGGGTGTGCGACAGATGGGGGCACGTTCTCGATTGTTCATCCTGTCGCAATCGGGCCATATCGCGGGCATCGTGAACCCGCCCGGGCGCAGGAAATACGGCCATTATGTCAGTGATGCCCCGATGGCGGGGCTTGACGCCGAGGACTGGCGCGCCACCACCACGTTTCACGAAGGGTCGTGGTGGCCACGATGGGATGACTGGTTGAAACGCCGCTCGGGTCGCAAGGTTCCAGCGCGTGATCCGGGCAAGGGGCTTTGCGATGCGCCCGGTATCTACGTGACAGGCGAAAAAGATATTTGAATGTCGACTTTTGCGAGAAAAATGCTGCGGTGCAGCAATAAATCTTGAAATGCTGCGGTGCAGCATGTATGTTCTTCCCATGATCAAGGCCAAGGCCCGCCCCGGCCGCCACCAAGGAGACAGACAAATGGCTGACGCCCAGGACTTTACCAAGATGATGCAGGACATGATGTCGGCGTTCTCGATGGATCCGACCGCCATGCAGGACGCGTTCAAGACCCAGGCGACGCTCGCCGAGAAGATGTCGAAAGTTGCGCTCGAGGCCGCCGAGAAATCGACAGAGATCTCGGCCAAGTGGACCAAGGACACCATCACCAAGTTCGGTGATGTGGCCACCGTCAAAGACGAGCCGACCGATTACACCAAGGCCATGACCGATTTCGCCTCGGCCACCGCCGAGATGGCCGCCGAGAACATGGCCGCTTTTGCCGAGGTCGCCAAGAAGGTTCAGATGGAAACGGTCGAACTGATGCTGGCCGCCGGCAAGGACTTTTCCGAGGATGCGACCTCTGCCATGAAAAAGGCCACCACCGAGGCGACCAAGGCCGCCAAGAAGGCCACTGCCGTCTGATCGGCGGTCAGCCAAGAGTTTCCCGCGACTCCTCCTCCCTGTCGACGGGTTTCCTGGGCGGGCGCGTTGCGCCTGCCCTTTTTTTTTGCCAGCGCAGCGCGTAATGTTCATTTCACTGCATCTGCGGCAATGCCATGAGGAGGAACCGGCCTGTGACCGACGCGAAAAAGCCGCTGCTGATCAAGCGCTACGCCAGTCGTCGTCTCTACAACACCGAGACAAGCGATTACGTCACGCTTGAAGATATAGCGCGCGTGATCCGCGAGGGGCGCGAGGTGCAGATCGTCGACCTCAAGAGTGGCGATGACCTGACCCGCCAATACCTGTTGCAGATCATCGCCGAACACGAAAGCAAGGGCGAAAGCGTCCTGCCGATCAATGTGCTGACCGATCTTGTGCGCAGCTACACCACCTCGGCGCAAAGCGTGGTGCCGCAATTTCTTGCCGCCAGCTTCGAGATGCTGCGCGAGGGGCAGTCCAAGGTGATGGAAAACATGACTGCCATGAGCCCGATGGCTGCCATGCCCGGCTTTGAGGCGATGCGCGCGCAGCAAGAGGCCTTCATCAAGGCGATGACCGCGGGCTGGACCGGAGGCAATGCCGCACCCGCCCCGAAATCCGCCGAGGGCGCGGACGAGTTGAACGAGATCAAACGTCAGCTTGCCGAGTTGCAGAACAAGCTGTCCAGGATCAACGACTGACACCGGCCCGGCCGGACAGGGGGGAGCATGGCCCAGCCGTCCGGCCGTTTCACGCTCTGGGGGATAGAGGTCTTTGTCGCCGCTGTAGAAGAGGGCACGCTCTCGGCCGCGGCGCGCCGTCTTGGGGCGAGTGTCTCGGCGGTCTCGCAGCAGCTTTCGACACTCGAAGGCACACTCGGGGCGACCCTGATCGACCGGGGGACGCGGCCCATGATCACCACGCCCGCAGGCGAGATGTTCTTGCGCCGTGGTCGCGCCATCCTGTCCGAGGCCAGCCAGGCGCGAGCCGAGATCGCGGCGCGCGATCTCGCGGCGCTGCCACTGCTCCGACTGGGGATGATCGAGGATTTCGAATCGGACGTGACGCCGCGGCTCTTATCCGAAATGGGGGGGGAGCTGACGCGTAGCCATTTCCAGTTGGAAACCGGCCCCAGCCACCGTTTGCTGGGCCTTCTGGATACGCGCGCGCTGGATATCGTGGTCGCGGCAAGTACGGGCACGCCGCAGGACTGGATGGAGGTGCATCCGCTTTTGTCCGAACCATTCGTGGTTGCCGCGCCGCGGGGGCGGATCGACCCCGGCGGCGATGTCCTGGGGCAACTCATGGCGCTGCCTTTCGTGCATTACACGCCGCGTCACCAGATGGGGCGCCAGATAGCCGACCACCTTGCCGCGCAGGCCCTGCACCCGATTTGTCGGTACGAGTTGGACAGCTATAACGCGATCATCGCCATGGTGGCGCGCGGCGCGGGCTGGTCGATCCTGACGCCGCTGGGCTGGCTTCATGCACGGCGCTTTTTCGACGCGGTCGATATACTGGAACTGCCGCTTGCGCCGCTGTCGCGCCAGATCGCGTTGACCGCCCGCGCGGGCGTTCTGGACGACATGCCCGCCCGGATCGCCGGGCGGATCAGGTTGCTTTTGACCGAGATGGTGGTTGGCCCGGCGGTGGCGCGATTGCCATGGCTTGGCGGCGCGCTGAGGCTGCTTTGAACGGGCCGTTCAGCGTTGTCCGGCGAAATCCGCCTGCCACTGTGCGCGTTCCTCGTCGCTGATCTTGCGAAACAGGTTCTCGGGCACAGCAAAGGCGTGGCCGGAGGCCAGTCTTTCCAGCGCGGCGGTGACATCGGTCGGCCAATCCGCGTTTGCCATCTTCATCGCCTCCAGCATGGTCGCGCTGGCATCCGGGATGAAAGGGGCCGAAAGCGTCGCGTAGAATGGCACCAGGTTCAGGGCAAAGCGCACGATGGCGGCGGCGGCGGCGGGATCGTCCTTGTAAACGGCCCAGGGGGCGGCGGCTTGCAGGTATTCGTTACCCGCCACCCATATCGCGCGCAGTTCGGTTGCGGCCTTGCGGATCTCGATTGCCTCCATATGCGCCTGGTAGGCGGTCAGCCGCGTCCCGAGTTCCTCGATCACCGCCTGTTCACGCTCGCCCCAGGCGCCGCCCGCAGGCACCTCTTCGCCGAATTTCGAGCGGCAGAACTTGGTCACCCGGCTGACGAAATTGCCCAGCACATCGGCCAGGTCCTTGTTCACGGCTTGCTGGAAATTCTCCCACGTAAATTCACTATCCGAACTTTCGGGCGCGTGGGACAAAAGCCACCAGCGCCAGTAATCGGCTGGCAGGATCGCCAGCGCCTGATCCATGAAGACGCCGCGCCCCTGGCTGGTCGAGAACTGGCCGCCGTCGTAATTCAGGTAGTTGAACGACTTGATATAGTCGACCAGCTTCCAAGGATCGCGCGAGCCCATGATCGTCGCCGGGAAGCTGAGGGTGTGGAAGGGCACGTTGTCCTTTCCCATGAATTGCACATATCGAACATCCGCCGCACCCTCGTCGGTGCGCCACCAGCGCCGCCAGTCGGCCTCGGACTTGCCGTTGGCCTCCGCCCATTCGGCGGCGGCGGCGATATATTCGATGGGGGCGTCGAACCAGACGTAGAAGACCTTGCCTTCCATCCCCGGCCAGTCCTGATCGCCCTTCTTCACCGGGATGCCCCAATGCAGGTCGCGGGTGATGCCGCGATCCTGCAAACCGTCGCCGTCATTCAGCCATTTCTTGGCGATCGAGGTCGTCAGCACGGGCCAGTCGGTTTTCGAGTCGATCCACGCCTCCAGTTCGTCCCGCATCAGCGACTGGCGCAGGTACAGGTGCTTGGTCTCGCGCACCTCCAGGTCGGTGGACCCGGAAATCGCCGAGCGCGGATTGATCAGGTCGGTCGGGTCAAGCTGTTTCGTGCAGTTCTCGCACTGGTCGCCGCGGGCCTTGTCATAGCCGCAATTCGGGCAGGTGCCCTCGATATAGCGATCGGGCAGGAAGCGGTTGTCGGCCCTTGAATAGACCTGCTTTTCGGTGACTTCCTGTATGTAACCGTTTTCCGCCAGGCGGCCCGCGAAATATTGAGTCAGCCGATGGTTCTGTGGGCTGGACGAGCGGCCGAAATGATCGAACGACAGCCGGAACCCCCGCGCAAGGTCCGCCTGCACCTGATGCATCTCGGCGCAATAGACCTCGACCGGTTTCCCGGTCTTGGCGGCGGCCAGTTCGGCGGGGGTGCCATGTTCGTCGGTGGCGCACAAGAACATCACCTCGTGCCCCCGCGCGCGGGCATAACGGGCGTACAGATCGGCCGGCAACTGGCTGCCGACAAGGTTGCCCAGATGCTTGATCCCGTTGATGTAAGGGATCGCCGAGGTAATGAGGATACGTGCCATGATGCGGGTCTGCCTGTGCTTCGGGTCTGGCGCCTCGTTTAGCGCAGGGGGGGCGCGGATGAAAGCGCGCCGTTCGGGCCGTGCAGGGGCGACGCCTTGTGCTGGCATGGCGTGACGCCCTGGGGCGTTGCAAGCCTCGTGGTTAGGTCTGCCCCTTTGCGGCGATATCTTGGCTTTTCCACAACATATTGCGGGTTGTCCCCCGGCTGTTACAAAAATTCCGCTTTACAGCCTGTGGCTTTGCCCGCACGATATATTGTGAGGGCCCGTGGGGAGAGCCCCGGTCCTAGAGCTGGCACCAAAGCCTAGCGGGTTGGCACCCGCACCACGCTATAACCGAAGAGGCCGGGCATGTCGCTTTCCGAAGATTTCCTTCAAACCGAGGAATTGCACCCTATCGACATCGTCGAGCATCTGGCCGAGCACCGCGAATGGGAATTCGACCGTGTTGCCGATGACCAGATCGCCATGGCGGTCGAAGGGCAGTGGCGGACCTATTCGATCACGCTGGCCTGGTCGGCCTATGACGAGACGCTGAGGCTGATTTGCACCTTCGAGATGGAACCGCCCGAGGACAGGCTTGCCGCGCTTTACGAGACGCTGAACCTTGCAAATGACATGTGCTGGGGCGGCGGATTCACCTATTGGCGGGACCAGCGCCTGATGGTCTGGCGCTATGGGCTGATGCTGTCGGGCGGGCAGGTGGCCGCGCCCGAACAGATCGAGCGGCTGATCTCGACCGCGGTCTTGACGGCAGAGCGGTTCTACCCTGCCTTCCAACTTGTTGCCTGGGGCGACCAGGGGCCCCAACAGGCAATACAGGTCGCCATTGCAGAGGCTTACGGCCGCGCCTAACCTGCCCCCGGAGATGACAGGGGAACAGGTGATGGACATGGATGATCTCGCGGACCGGGGGCTGGTTCTGCTGGGCTGCGGCAAGATGGGTTCTGCGATGCTTGAGGGGTGGCTGGCCGGGGGGCTGCCCGCGCGATCGGTCTGGGTGATGGACCCGTACCCTTCGCAATGGCTCCGCGAGAGGGCTGTCGAGGGGCTGAACCTCAACGAATCCCTGCCCGACGCCCCGGCGATCGTGCTGTTGGCGGTCAAGCCGCAGATGATGGACGATGCCTTGCCGCAGGTGGTGGGGTTTGCCGATGGGCGCACCCTGTTTCTGTCGGTGGCGGCGGGCAAGACGCTTGGATACTACGCCGAACGGCTGGGCGACGCGGCTCCGGTCGTGCGCGCGATGCCGAATACGCCGGCTGCCGTGGGCCGGGGTATCACGGCGCTGATCGGCAATGATCGGGTCGATGAAGCAGGGCTGGCACTGGCCGAGAGGCTGCTTTCCGCGGTGGGCCAGACCGTGCGCTTGGAAGCCGAGGCTCAGATGGGCGCGGTCACGGCGATTTCCGGCTGCGGGCCTGCCTATGTTTTTCACCTGATCGAAACCATGGCTGCCGCCGGGGTGGCGCAGGGTTTGCCAGCCGATATGGCGATGCGGCTTGCCAAGGCGACGGTGGGCGGGGCCGGGCAACTGGCTGAACTGGCGGCCGAGGACCCGGCGCAGTTGCGCGTGAACGTCACCTCGCCGGGGGGGGTGACCGCCGCTGCGCTGACGGTGCTGATGGACCCGGACAAGGGCTTTCCGGCACTGCTGTCGCGGGCGGTAGACGCGGCAATGACCCGCGACAAGGAGTTGGGATCGTGAGCGCGATCAGCTTTGACGATTTCCTGAAGGTCGATATCCGGGTGGGCAGGATCACCCGCGCCGAGCCCTATCCCGAGGCGCGCAAGCCCGCGATCAAGCTGTGGGTCGATTTCGGCCCAGCGATCGGCGAAAAGAAAAGCTCGGCGCAGATCACGGCTCATTACACGCCAGGGGATTTGCTAGGCAAACGGGTGCTGGCGGTGGTCAATTTTCCGCCGCGCCAGATCGGCAGGTTCATATCCGAGGTTCTGGTTCTGGGTTTGCCCGATGCCGATGGCGAGGTTGTCCTGGCGACCCCGGACAAGGATGTGCCTTTGGGTGGGCGGATGTTCTGATGCGCCTTCTGATCACCCGCCCGCTGCCAGAGCGCGTGGTCGAGGCGGCAAGCGCGCTGGCCGAGGTCGAATTGCGCACAAGGACCCAACCACTTGACAGCTCCGAGTTGCGTCGTGCCCTGCGTGAATTCGACGTGGTTCTGCCGACGCTTGGTGACCGATTCTCGGCCGAGGTCTTTGCCGATATACCCGCGCCGCGCGCCGGTCTGCTGGCCAATTTCGGCGTCGGTTACAATCATATCGACGTGGGCGCGGCGCGGGCTGCCGGGGTTGCGGTGACCAACACGCCCGGCGCGGTGACCGACGCGACCGCCGATATCGCGGTTCTGCTGATGCTGATGAGCTGTCGGCGGGCCGGCGAGGGCGAGCGGCTGTTGCGTGCGGGCGGTTGGGGAGGCTGGCATCCGACGCAGATGCTGGGTCTGCATGTTACCGGCAAGCGGCTGGGTATCGTCGGCATGGGCAATATCGGGCAGGCCATCGCGCGGCGCTGTCATCATGGTTTCGGGATGCCGATCTCTTACGTCACGCGCACCCCGCCTGTCCTCGATATCCCGGCGCAGGCCTTTGACAGCCTGACCGGTCTGGCAGGGGCGGTGGACGTCCTGGTATGCTGTGTACCGGGGGGGACGGCGACCCGGCACCTGATCGGCGCAGAGGTCTTTGCCGCGATGCGTCCCCATGCCCATTTTGTCAATATTTCACGCGGCGACGTTGTGGATGAGGCGGCGCTGATCGCGGCGCTTCGGGCGGGCCGGATCGCGGGGGCGGGGCTGGATGTCTACGAGTTCGAACCCGAGGTCCCCGAGGCGCTGCGCGTCATGGAAAACGTCGCGCTGTTGCCGCATCTTGGGACCGCGGCGCTTGAGGTGCGCGAGGCGATGGGGTTGATGGCGGTCGACAATATCCGCGCCCACCTCGCCGGAAAGGCACTGCCGAACCCGGTCTGAACGACGTGGCGTCAACGGATGAAAGGGGGCAATCGAATGACCCAGATCGCGGCATTCATGGGGTTTGTCGCCATGGGAAGCGCGCTTGGCGGCATGGCGCGCTATGCCGTTTCGGGTCTTGTCGTCCGCCTGATCAGTGAGACCTTTCCCTGGGGCACGCTTGTCGTGAACGTGTCGGGGGCCTTCGCGGCCGGTTGCCTGGGGTGGTTGGTTGTGAACGGGCATCTTGCCGATTGGCCCGATCTGTGGCCCGTCGTGGTGACGGGGTTTCTTGGAAGTTACACAACGGTGTCGTCCTTCAGTCTGCAGACCCTCGCCTTGATGCGGGATGGCGAGTGGTGGCGGGCGGGGGGCAACGTGGTGCTGTCGCTTTCCCTGTGCTTGGGCGCGGCAGTGGCGGGCGGGTTGGCGGCGAGCGCGGCGGTCGGCCAATGACCACTGTGATATCCATCCGAGGACGCGAGCTGGCCGAGCGGCTGGCCATGTACCTGGCGATTGCAGCCGGGGCCGCAATCGGCGGGGTGCTGCGCGCGGGTCTCTCGATCGGGACCGTCGCCTGGCTGGGGCCGGGATTTCCCTGGGGAACACTGTTGGCCAATATCCTGGGGTCTTTTGCCATTGGCCTTTACGCCGCGTTGACCGGGCCCGATGGCCGTCTACTGGTCAGCGCGCGCCAGCGGCAATTCGTGATGACCGGGCTGTGCGGTGGTTTTACCACCTTTTCGCTCTTCAGCCTGGAAAATGTCACACTCCTTGGGGGAGGGGAATACCGCCTTGCGGCGTTCAACATCGGCGGATCGGTCCTGGCCTGGCTTGTCGCGGTCTGGGCAGGGTTTGCGCTGGGATCTCGCCACGGCAGATTGAGGCGCGGACCGGCAAGCGATCGCCACCAGGAAAGGACCTGAACCATGCAGATACCGTCGCGTGCGATCGCGCTGCGCATTTTCATCGGCGAAGACGACCGCGATGACGGTCGTCCGCTTTACGAGTCGATCGTGCTCAAGGCGCGCGAGATGCGGCTTGCCGGTGCCACCGTGCTGCGGGGACCGCTGGGTTATGGCCATTCCAGTCGCCTGCATAGCGCCAAGGTCCTGCGCCTGTCCGAGAATTTGCCCATGGTGATCGAGATCGTCGACAGTGAAGAGCGGATTGACGCCTTCCTGCCGGAACTTGATCGGCTGATGACAAGCGGTCTGATCACCATGGAAGCCGTTCGTGTTCTGCAATACGGCAAGACGCGCGGGGATAGGCCTGACTGAACGCGGGCCGATCTGTCTGATTTGACCGGTCGTCGAATAAATCGGCCGAATTCGCGGGTCAGAGCTTACTTCCCTGTGCAATTCATCCTAGATCGGTCCTGAATGCGCCACGAATGGCTGTGACTATGCAGGATGTAAGATGCTTCACGATCTGGCTCTTGTGGCCGCGGGCCTCGTTCTTCTTTTCCTCGGTGGCGAGGGGCTGGTGCGCGGCGCGGTCGCCATTGCCGAACGGCTGGGCATATCCAAGCTGCTGATCGGTCTCGTGATCGTCGGTTTCGGTACGTCGATGCCGGAACTCCTGGTTTCGGTCAACGCCGCCCTTGGTGGCGCATCCGAGATCGCGCTTGGAAATGTCGTGGGTTCCAACATTGCCAACGCCCTGCTGATCGTCGGCGTGGCCGCGGTCATTGCGCCGATCATCGGTTGGGAACGAACTGCGGTGCGCGAGGCGCTGGTGGCGACCGTCGTTGCGCTGGCGGCTTTTGCGCTGGTCAAGGGCGCGGTCATCACCCGGATCGAAGGGATCGCGATGCTGGTGGTTCTCGCCGGCTACCTGTTTTCCAGTTATTGGCTGGAAAAGCGTGACCGCGAGGCAAAGACGTTCCAGCACGAGGCCGAGGAATTCGAGGATATCCCCCTTACCCGACCGTGGCTTGCGCCGGTTCTCGCCGTGGCCGGCATCGGCGCGCTGGTCTTTGGGGCGGATATGCTTGTCGAGGGGTCGGTGAACATCGCGCGCGTATTCGGCGTGCCCGATGCGGTTATCGGTCTGTCGCTGGTGGCGATCGGCACCTCGCTGCCGGAACTGGCCACAGCGATAGTTGCCGCGATCCGGCGGCATTCCGACGTGATTCTGGGAAACGTGATCGGCTCGAACATCTTCAATATCCTGGCCATTCTGGGGGTCACGGTGGTGATCCAGCCCATCGAGGTCAGCGCGCGGTTTCGCGAGGTCGACGCGCCCGTCATGTTGACGTCGTCGCTCTTGCTGCTGGTGTTGCTGTTTGCCGCGAAAAGCATCGGGCGCGGCCTGGGCGTAATGATGTTGGCGATCTATGCCGGTTATATGGTCCTCTTGTTTTCAAACGGCATGACAGGCTGATCCGGGGGCGCGATCCCCGGCGGACGTTTCGCTTTGGTGCCACGCAGCGCCGGTTTCGCCTGTCAGCGTCGCCGTACCGGGTTCGACCAGGCACGCCGCCCCGCGCGGTGGAGCCATGTCCATCATCGCCCGGATATGGTCCCATTTCGCGCTGCCCATGGGGGCGCGGGCCTGCGCGATCGTGGCCTTGATCCCGAATTCCGCAAAGGCCCTGACGAACACGCCGATGGGCGCAAAAGAGCCAAAGTCAATCCTCGTGCCTGCCCAGTCAAAGACAGCGGCCTTGAATTTCCTCATCTCTGCCTCCTCAGCTTGCCAGTTTCTTGTGTTCTTCCAGTGCCGCGGCGGGCGGGGCCGCGCGATTGACGCCCATTTCCGCCAGAACCTCCCCGGCGGCGGCCACCACCCGGCGCATCACATGCACGTCCAGCTGCCCGATGCAGCCGATGCGGAAACTGTCCACCACCGTCAGTTTGCCCAGGTAAAGGATGAACCCCCGCGCCTTCATCGCGTCAGCCCCTAGCTTGATGCGCGGGGCCAGACACGCCCGCAGGATGTCGGAGACGAAATTCATGAACACGATCATGAAAGTCAGCAGCAGCATCGTGACGATCATTCCGACGAAGCGTTCAGCGGTGAACCGCAGCATGGGCCTTGTTCTTGCACTATCACATTGGGTGCGGTGTGGTCCGGGCGCGGAGGCGCCCGGAGCCTTGCGTCAGATGTGCGAGGGCGCGCTTACTGCTCCAGCCTCCACCGCTGCGGGCGGTAGGGGGAGGTCCAGTAGTAGTCGTAAGCCTTGGCCGGCAGCGCGGGCAGGGCCATTGCCATGCGGGCACAGCCGGAGAGGAGAAGAGCTTTCGTCATGGTGGGGCTCCGTGATACGAAACGACCCCCGCCTGTTGGCTATATTCTAGCTGTCGTCGCGGAACCGTTACCCTGTACGCAGGTCTTGGCAAGAAAGGCCTCGACTACGGCGACATGGGCCATGTGTTTTTGACAGACAACGAAATGGCGCGCGATCAGGCGGCCATCCGCAATACGCACAGGCACCAATTCGTCCGTCGCGGACAGTTCAGCGGCAAAGGCAACGCCCAGCCCGATCCCGGCGCGCACCATGGTCACGATTGATCGCCAGGGCCCCAGCGCCAGAACGGTATCGGGCTCGATCTGGGCCAGGTTTGCCGCGCGTTCGAAAATCTGGCGCGTCCCCGAGCCCTTTTCGCGCTGTATCAACGAAAACTGCGCAATTTCCGACCAATCCGCATGGCCTTTGATCGCGAGGGGATGATCGGGGCGGGCGACCAGAACCACGGGTGTTTTGACCAGCTTCATTCCCTGCATCCCGTCAGGCACTTCGCGGGCGGTGATGAAACCTATATCCAGCCGTCCGGCCTCTATCCCGCTCAGCACATCGGCAGAGGCCTTTGCGCGGGCTTCGATTTCTGTGCCGGGCTGAGCCTGCATGAACCGCCCGATCACCGGAATCGCAAGCTGGTAGGTCGAGTGGCAGATCCTCAAAGTCACGATCGCCAGGTCGCGTGCGGCGACAAGTTCGCGTTCCAGATCGGCACAAAGCACGCGCAACACGTGGATTCGGGGCGAAAGCGCCTCAAGCGCCGGATGGAATGCACATGACGGATAAACAGTATCGCGCGGGATTGCCGTTCCACCGCGGCGATGTGGTTTGAAATCGATGGCTGCGATACTTTCGAAGATTGGCCGCCGCCGAAGAGGTTCCCAACCGTACCACTGCCTCGAGTGCCCGCAACTGAGGAACGGTCAGTCCCTTCAGCGGGCTCTTTTTCATGGTGGCGTCATCGCCTCCTCAAGGCCCGGTATGCCCGCGCGGGCGAATGCTTGCCCGCCCTAGCGGCAATGTCGCGCGATTTCTCGGGTGTTGAGGGCGGTTTCGACCAGCAGGCAACGGTCGCGCGCCTCGTAGTAATAGCCGCGTGCGTACCAGTTTACGGCCTCGTCCATGTCGCCATCCGAAACGATCCACGCCCCGCGCAGGTATTTCACCGCGTAGCGCAGGTTCGTTTCGGCATCCAGCAGATCGCCTGGCTGTCCCTCGAATCCCATGCTTTGCGCGGTTTGCGGCAGGATCTGCATCAGCCCGTAATAGGGCCCGTTGCGTGCCTCTGGGCGATAGTCGCTTTCGCGCTGTATGACCTTGTGAACCAATGGGCGAGGCACATCGTGCAGGTCGGCGTACAGGTTGATAAGAGACCGCAATTGCGGCGTCTCGTTGGGATAAAGAGGGGCCTGGCGCGATGCCTGTTCGGGCGGTGTGCCGCCAGAACAGGCGCCAAGCGCGACACTCATGGCAGCACAGAACAGAGCGAGCCTGGCCATGTGGCTCTCCGGGTCGTTTTCCATCCCGATTTAACCCCGCCCGGAGGGCTGCAGGCAAGGCCTCCGGGCGGATTTGGCAAAATGCGGCCGAGCCCCTCGCGCACGGCACGGGGCGTGTCAGTCGGTTTCGGGTACCCTTCGCACCGCGCCCTGCGCCGCGCTGGTGGCCATCGCGGCATAGGCCTTCAGCGCCGATGTGACGCGACGTGTCCGCGGTTGGGCCGGTTTCCAGCCGGCGGCATCCTGCGCGGCGCGGCGCGCGGCAAGTTCCGCGTCGTCCACGGCCAGCCGGATCGCGCGGCCCGGAATATCGATCTCGATCCGGTCGCCCTCGCGCACCAGGCCGATGGTGCCACCATCCGCGGCCTCGGGCGAAACATGCCCGATCGACAGACCCGACGTGCCCCCCGAGAAGCGCCCGTCGGTGATCAGTGCGCAGGCTTTGCCCAGCCCCTTGGATTTGAGGTAGCTGGTGGGATACAGCATTTCCTGCATACCCGGCCCGCCTTTTGGACCCTCATAGCGGATCACCACCACGTCGCCGGCCTGCACCTTACCGGTCAGGATCGCGCTGACCGCGGCATCTTGGCTTTCGAAAACGCGGGCGGGTCCGGTAAAGACCAGGATGCTCTCATCCACGCCCGCCGTTTTCACGATGCAGCCATCGGGGGCAAGGTTGCCCGACAGCACCGCCAGCCCGCCATCGGGCGAAAACGCATGTTCGACGTCGCGGATCACGCCAGTTGCGCGGTCGGTATCCAGGCTGTCCCACCGCCGGTCGGTGCTGAATGCCGTCTGGGTCGGCACGCCCCCCGGCGCGGCGCGGAAAAAGGTTTCCACCTCGTCGTCAATGCCCCGGCTGATGTCCCAGGCGTCGATGGCCGCGCCCAGCGTGGGGGAATGGATCGTGGGAACGGTGCGGTCCAGCAGCCCCGCCGCATCCAGCCGGCCAAGGATCGCCATGATCCCGCCGGCGCGGTGGACGTCCTCCATATGCACATCGTTCTTGGCAGGGGCGACCTTGCACAGTACCGGCACCCTGCGCGACAGCGCATCCACGTCCTCCATGGTGAAATCGACCTCGCCCTCATGGGCGGCGGCGAGGATGTGCAGAACGGTGTTCGACGAGCCCCCCATCGCGATATCCAGTGTCATCGCGTTCAGAAAGGCCGCGCGCGTGGCGATGCCCCGCGGCGTGGCGGTTGCGTCATCGCCCTCGTAATAGCGTTTCGCCAGTTCGACGACGCGGTGACCGGCCTCTTCGAACAGGCGGCGGCGGTCGGCATGGGTGGCCAGGACAGACCCGTTACCCGGCAGCGACAGGCCCAGAGCCTCGGTCAGGCAGTTCATCGAGTTGGCGGTGAACATGCCAGAGCACGACCCGCAGGTCGGGCAGGCCGAGCGTTCTATCGCCTGCACCTCCTCGTCGCTGATCCGGTCGTCGGCGGCGGCAACCATCGCGTCCACCAGGTCCAGTGCCTGGGTCTTGCCGTTCAGTACGACCTTGCCGGCCTCCATCGGGCCGCCGGACACGAAAACGGCCGGGATGTTCAGGCGCATCGCCGCCATCAGCATACCCGGCGTGATCTTGTCGCAATTCGAGATGCAGACCATCGCGTCGGCGCAATGGGCGTTGACCATGTATTCCACGCTGTCGGCGATCAACTCGCGAGAGGGCAGGGAATAAAGCATCCCGTCATGGCCCATCGCGATGCCGTCATCCACGGCGATGGTGTTGAATTCCTTGGCGACCCCGCCGGCCTTTTCGATCTCGCGGGCGACCAGTTGGCCCATGTCCTTCAGGTGCACATGGCCCGGCACGAACTGGGTGAAGGAGTTGACCACCGCGATGATGGGCTTGTTGAAATCCGCATCCGTCATGCCGGTTGCACGCCACAGGCCGCGGGCGCCGGCCATGTTGCGGCCATGGGTAGAGGTGCGGGAACGGAGGGCTGGCATGGGGCATGTCCTTTGCTGACGGCTTTGAGGGGAAATCGCAGGTTGGCGCGGAAAAATCAATCTCTGGCAAGATCGTTGCGCGGGTCGTGCCGCGCGGGACCGATCATGTTGCGCGGCGTGTCGTGGCCAGGTCGCGGGCGATGTCGCGCACGGCCTCGGCGATGCGCTGAAAGCGGCTGGCCAGCGGGCTTGCCTGACGCCATACCAGACCGATGGTGCGTTCGGGGCGCGGTGCGTCGAACCGGGCGACCGCGACATCGGCCGAGCGCGTCTCGACCGGGACGGCCATTTCCGGGATCAAGGTCACCCCCATGCCCGCCCCCACCATCTGCACGAGGGTCGACAGTGAACTGCCGTCCATCAATTCACGCGGGCGTGCGGAGGGGGCTGTGCAAAACGACAACGCCTGGTCGCGAAAGCAATGCCCCTCTTCCAGCAACAACAGGCGCATCCGATGCAGGCTGTCGGCCCTCGGCACCGGCAGGTCTGCCTCGGCCGCGGGCCGGACAAGAACGAATTCCTCGGTAAAGAGCGGCACTTCGGTCAGTGCCGGTTCGGAGACGGGCAGGGCGACGATCGCGGCGTCAAGCCGGCCTTCGTCCAGTTCCCGCAACAGCCGGGGCGTAACGGTTTCCCGCACCCTCAGGTCAAGACCGGGATAGTCGCGCATCAGGCGCCCGATCACCGCCGGCAACAGGTAGGGTGCAATGGTCGGGATAACGCCCAGCCTCAGCCGGCCGGTCAACTCGCCTTGCGCGGCGCGCGCCATGGCTTGCAGGTCGTCGACCGCACGCAGGATGGTGCGGGCCTGCGCACGCACCTCTTCGCCAAAGCCGGTCAGCCGCACATGGCGCGGGCCTCGTTCGAAAAGCGGCGTGCCGAGGATCGTCTCAAGTTCCTTGATCTGCATCGAAAGCGCCGGCTGCGAAATCGCGCAGGTCTCTGCGGCATGGCCGAAATGGTTGTGCCGGGCGACCGCCTCGAAATAGCGGAGCTGTTTCAGCGTCGGAGAGGGCATAAGTGTTTCTTTCAAAATGCGATCAGATAGGCAAGTTTTTCTGACTCCGGGGTTATTGCCCCGGCCGGATGCCGCCGCCGATGCCCTCGGTGATCCTTTGCGCGGCGCGGACGACCTCGCGGGCGAGTTCAGGCAGGCCATCCTCGGGAAGGCGCAGCGCGGGGCCGGAAACCGATACGCCGGCCACGGCCTCGCCATGCATGTCGAAAATCGGCGCAGCGACGCATCGCATGCCGTCGTTTTTCTCTTCGGAATCAATTGAATATCCGCGTGCGCGCGTTTCAGCGAGATCCCTGGACAAGGCTTGCGGATCGGTCAGCGTGGTGGCGGTGAACCGGTCCAGCCCGTGACGCCTGACGACGGCCTCGACCCGGCGGGGCGGCATCTGTGCCAGCAATGCCTTGCCTATTCCCGAACAATGCATGGGCGACAGCGTGCCCGGCGGAAAAAACGCGCGGATCGCGGCATGGGTCTCGACCTGGCTGACAAAGAGAACCTGCCCGTCACGCTCGACGCCGAGATTCGCAGTCTCTCCAGTGGCCTCCATCAGTGCACGCAGTGCGGGGCGGGCGCGTTCGGCCAAAGAGGACCGACGCAAAAAGCGCGAACCGATCAGGAAGGCGCCCGCGCCAATATTCCAGGTCTGGCTGTCAGGGTCGAAATCAACCATCCCCCGCGCCTCGAAGGTGAACAGCACCCGGTAAACAGAGGCGGGCGGCTGGTTCAATGCCGTGGCAAGCTCCGAAAGCGTGCTGGCACCCATCTCGCCCAACCGCTCCAGCACCTCTATGCCACGGTCGAGCGACTTGATCACGTTCTGCCCGCTGGTGTCGGACCAGGCGCGAGGGCGGCCGCGCGCGCGACGGTCGGAGGAGCGTGCGTCGGATGTTTCAGCCATTGGTGTCCTGATGTGAAAATGTTTTTCATAATGTGAAAAAAGCAACGGCTTGATGCAACGAGTTTTTCTGTTCCTATCCATTTTTGAAAAACGTTTTCAAAAAAATTGAGGTCACCGGGGCCTGCCGCTAGCCTCTGGATCGAAGTTTGACGCGTCGCCGCAGTGGCGCCGCGCAGGAGGCAGCGAGATGAAGGACATGGTGACGCCGACGATGCCGGTTTTCGAAGACATGCTTGCGGCGCATGACCGGATCGCGCCCCATATCCACCGAACGCCGGTCTTGACCTCGGCCTACCTGAACGGCCTGAGCGGGGCCGAGCTGTTCTTCAAGTGCGAGAATTTCCAGAAAGCGGGTGCATTCAAGGTGCGCGGGGCCTGCAACGCGGTGTTCGGTCTGGATAACGAGACGGCGAGGAGGGGCGTGGCGACCCACAGTTCGGGCAATCACGCGCTGTCGCTGTCCTACGCGGCCGGCCGGCGCGGTATCCCCTGCCACGTGGTGATGCCGCGCACGGCCCCGCAGGCGAAAAAGGATGCGGTCCGAGGCTATGGCGGACTCATCACCGAATGCGAGCCCTCGACCAGTTCGCGCGAGGCGGTCTTTGCCGAGGTGCAGGCCGCGACCGGCGCGGAATTCGTTCACCCCTATGACGACCCGCGGGTGATCGCAGGGCAGGGAACCTGTTCGCGCGAGTTGATCGAACAGACTGGCGGTCTGGACGCGGTGATCGCCCCCATCGGTGGGGGTGGCATGGTGTCGGGCTGTTGCCTGACCTTGTCGCGGCTTGGGCCCGGTACGCTGATTTTCGCGGCCGAGCCGGAACAGGCCGATGACGCCTGTCGCAGCCTGCGCGCGGGCCGCATCATCGCCGATGATGCCCCCGAGACCGTGGCCGACGGGCTAAAGGTGCCGCTCAAGGACAATACCTGGCATTTCGTGTCGCGCCACGTGACCGACATCCTGACCGCTTCGGAACAGGAGATCGTCGAGGCCATGCGTCTGGCCTGGCAGCGGATGAAGATCGTGATCGAGCCGAGCAGCGCCGTGGCCCTGGCCGCGATCCTGAAAAACCCCGAAATCTTCCGCGGCAAGCGTGTCGGTGTGATCGTCACTGGCGGCAACGTGGATCTCGACCGCCTGCCCTGGAGCGCAGGCTGAGCCCCGAGAAGGAGGACGAAGCATGAAAGATCTCAACCGGCTAGACACCCTCGACGTGGGCTATGACGTGCCTGCACTGCCCGGCATGGACGAGGCCGACATCCAGACGCCCTGCCTTGTGCTGGATCTTGATGCCCTTGAACGCAACATTCGCAAAATGGGCGATTATGCCCGCGCCCACGGCATGCGTCACCGGGTGCATGGCAAGATGCACAAGTCGGTCGATGTGGCGCGGCTCCAGATCGAGATGGGCGGTGCCTGCGGCCTGTGTTGCCAGAAGGTCAGCGAGGCCGAGGTCTTTGCCCGTGGCGGTATCCGGGATATTCTGATCTCGAACCAGGTGCGCGACCTGGTCAAGATCGACCGTTTGGCGCGCCTGCCGTTACTGGGCGCGCGCACGATCGTTTGTGTCGACGACCTCGACAACATCCCTGACCTGTCGGCCGCCGCGAAGCGGCATGGTACCGTGATCGAATGCCTGGTCGAGATCGACTGCGGTGCGGGCCGCTGTGGTGTCACGACGACGCGAGATGTGGTCGAGATCGCCCGCGCCATCAATGCCGCGCCGGCGCTGACATTCGCGGGCCTACAGGCCTACCAGGGGGCGATGCAGCACCTGGACCTTTACGAGGACCGCAAGGCGAAGATCGACATCGCGGTGGGGATGGTTCGAGAGGCGGTCGAGGCATTGAAGGCCGAGGGGCTGGACTGCGCCATAGTGGGCGGCGGTGGCACTGGCAGCTATCAGTTCGAAACAGCCTCGGGTGTCTACAACGAGCTGCAATGCGGGTCCTATGCTTTCATGGATGCCGATTACGGGCGCATCCTGGACAGGAACGGTGTGCGCATCGACCGGGGCGAATGGGAAAACGCGCTGTTCATCCTGGCCGGGGTTATGAGCCATGCCAAGCCTGACAAGGCCATCGTCGATGCGGGCCTCAAGGCGCAGTCGGTCGATAGCGGTTTGCCGGTCGTGCATGGCCGCGACGACGTGGCCTATGTGAAATGTTCGGACGAGCACGGGGTCGTGTCCGATCCGGAGGGCCGTCTCAAGGTGGGTGACAAGCTCAGACTGGTGCCCGGCCACTGCGACCCGACCTGTAATCTTCATGACTGGTATGTCGGTCTGCGTGGCGGCAAGGTCGAAGCACTCTGGCCCGTTTCGGCCCGCGGCAAAGCCTATTGAGGAAAGCCGCCCATCGGGCGGCTGCCTCCGGCGGGGATATTTCGCCCAAAGCAGGACGGCGCGGGCGCACATTTGTCCGCTTTGGGAGATGACGACAAGGAGGGACGGGGATGATCATCGTGCCCGAGAGCGAGATTGCCGCGCTGATCTCGGCGCAGGACTGTTTCGAGGCCGTGGAAGCGGTCCTTGCCGCGATGGCGCGCGACCAGGCCGTCAATTTCCCGGTCATACGCGAGGCGCTCGGGCATGCGGATGCGCTTTACGGGTTCAAATCGGGTTTTGACCGCGAGGCGGCGGTTCTGGGCGTGAAATCAGGTGGCTACTGGCCGGCAAACGCGGCAAGGGGGGTGGCCAACCACC
The DNA here is from genome assembly GCF_004343505.1 of Rhodovulum bhavnagarense. Lineage (GTDB taxonomy): Bacteria > Pseudomonadota > Alphaproteobacteria > Rhodobacterales > Rhodobacteraceae > Rhodovulum > Rhodovulum bhavnagarense. Next base: position 266,867 of record NZ_SLXU01000001.1, read on the forward strand.
AGTCCACCGTGTTGCTGTTCGATCCCGATACCGGACGGCCGCGCGCGCTGGTCGGAGGCAACCTGTTGACCGCGCTACGCACGGCCGCCGCTGCCGCAGTCTCCATCCGCCACCTGGCGCGCGCCGATGCGCGGGTTCTGGGGATCATCGGTGCGGGCCACCAGGCCCCGTTCCAGTTGCGCGCGGCGGCGGCTCAACACCCCTTTGAAAGAGTTGTCGCCTGGAACCGCACGCCGGAACGTTTGCAGGGACTGGCGGAGATCGCTGCCGAGCTTGGGCTGCCCTTCGAGGTGGTGTCACTGGAACGGCTGGGCGCGGAGGCGGAGGTGATCGTCACGATCACCTCGAGCTTTGCCGCGATCCTGCGCGATGCGCATTTGCGTGCGGGCACGCACATCGCCTGTATGGGGACCGATACACGGGGCAAACAGGAATTGGAACCCGAGATCCTGGCCCGCGCGCGTGTCTTTACCGACGAGATCGCCCAGTCCATCAGCATCGGCGAGGCGCAACATGCCGTGGCGCATGGGATGATCGGGCCGGCAGACATTACCGCGATCGGCGCGGTCATCACCGGGGGGCATCCGGGGCGATGCGTGCAAGACGAGATCACGCTGTTCGACGGAACGGGGATCGCGTTGCAGGATCTTGCGGTTGCGAGCCGCGTTGCCAGGCTCGCACGTGAGAGGGGGGTGGCGCAGCAGGTGGGTGTCTAGGTGGCGGGCCGCTGTCCATGGGCCGCAAGCGAGCGTCGCAAGACGATTCTGTCGGAAGTGGCACCTTGTTTGCGTGTTACATAACAGTAGCCCAGGCGGGGACACGTATCTTCTTCCAGCGTCACCTTGCGCACTGGCGCCACAAGATCGCATGGCCCGTGCCGTGCGCCCTGCCACGAAAAAGCCCGCATATGGCGGGGCTCCGGGCATCGCGATTTTCCTGGGATCAGCGAAAATGGATAAGGTGGCGACCCCTGAAGGATTCGAACCCTCGACCTGCCGATTAGAAGTCGGCTGCTCTATCCAGCTGAGCTAAGGGGCCGCTGGCGGCGTATTGCCTGTCGGCGCCGCGTTCTGCAAGCGTTCAGTGGGTCCAGGCGCCACGGCGGTCGGTGGCGAAATTCTCGGCATAGCCGGCCGGGCGGATATTATGCTTGCGCGGGGTGGGGCGCAGGACGACCGCGTCGATCCCGTTGCGGCGGGCATAATCCAGCGCGGCATCGCGGCTTTCGAATGTCAGTCGCACCTGCGCATGCGTGTCCGACGATCCGGTCCAGCCCATCAGGGGGTCAAGTTCGCGCGGCGCGGCAGGGGCGAATTCCAGCACCCAGTGGTGGGTCTTTGCCTGGCCGGACTGCATGGCGGTTTTCGAGGGCTGGTAGATGCGGGCGCGCATGTGGTCATATCCTCCCGGGAAATCGTCATCTTTTTATGGGGCCGAGATACGGCCGGATCAAGACCGGGTCGCCGGGCCTCAGATATTCTCGAAACGCGGCATGCCCAGGACGTGATAGCCACCGTCCACGGTGATGATTTCGCCCGTGGTACAAGCGCCGTGGTCAGAGGCCAGGTAGACGGCGGTGCCGCCGATGCATTCCAGTGTCGCGTTCTGGCGTAGCGGCGCATTGCTTTCGGCGTGGCGGTAGGTCTTGCGGCCACCGGCGATCGCGGCACCGGCCAGGGTCTTCATCGGGCCGGGTGAGATCGCGTTGACCCGAATGCCCTCGGGACCAAGGTCGGAGGCGAGGTAGCGCACGGTCGATTCCAGCGCCGCCTTGGCCACGCCCATCACGTTGTAGAACGGCGTCACCCGGTTCGACCCCTGGTAGGTCAGGGTCAGGATCGTGCCGCCATTGGGCATCAGGGGCTGGGCGCGTCGGGCCACGTCGATCAGAGAATAGCAGGAAATGGCGAGGCTGTTCTTGAAGTTCTCGCGCGTGGTGTTGATGAACCGGCCGGTCAGTTCGTTCTTGTCGGAATAGGCGATGGCGTGGACCACGAAATCGAGGCTGCCCCATTCCTGTTCCAGCCGCCCGAAACAACGTTCCAGCGAGGCGTCATCGTTCACATCGACGTCGACAAGGAAGTCCGATCCAACGCTTGCGGCCAGCGGTTCTACCCGCTTGCCGAAATTCTCGCCCTGGTAGGAAAAGGCAAGCTCTGCGCCCTCGTCGGCCAACGCCTTGGCAATGCCCCACGCGATGGAGCGGTCATTGGCAACGCCCATGACCAGCCCGCGCTTTCCCTTCATCAATTCAGGCATCGGCGCTTATCCCTGATACTTGCTCATTACCAGCGAGGCGTTCGTGCCGCCAAAGCCGAAGCTGTTGGACAGCACGCTGTCGATCTCGACGCCCTCGCGCAGTTCGGTGACGATCTCGCCCTCGTGGATCTCGGGGTCCAACTGGGTGATGTTGGCCGAGGCCGCGATAAAGCCCTTTTCCATCATGATCAGCGAATAGATCGCCTCGTGCACGCCGGTCGCGCCCAAGGAATGCCCGGTCAGCGACTTGGTCGAGGCGATGGGCGGCACGTTGCCCTCGCCAAAGACGTTGCGCACGGCCTTGATCTCGGTCGCGTCGCCCGCCACGGTCGAGGTGCCATGGGCGTTGATATAGTCGATCTTGCGGCCCTCGGGCAGAGTGGACAGCGCCAGTTTCATCGACCGCTCGCCGCCCTCGCCGGCGGGTGCCACCATGTCATAGCCGTCCGACGTGGCGCCATAGCCCGTCACCTCGGCATAGATCTTGGCGCCGCGCGCCTTGGCGTGTTCCAGTTCCTCCAGCACGACGGTGCCGCCGCCGCCCGCGATCACGAAGCCGTCGCGCGTGGCGTCGAACGGGCGCGAGGCAGTCTCGGGCGTGTCGTTGTATTTCGACGACAGCGCGTTCATCGCGTCGAACAGGCAGGACAGCGTCCAGTCCACCTCTTCGCCGCCGCCGGCGAAGACGATGTCCTGCTTGCCCATCTGGATCAGCTCGACGCCGTTGCCGATGCAATGGGCCGATGTCGAGCAGGCCGAGGTGATCGAGTAGTTCACGCCCTTGATCTTGAACGGCGTGGCCAGGCAGGCCGAGTTCGTGGACGACATGCAGCGCGTCACCATGAACGGGCCCATCCGCTTCGGGCTGCCCTTTTCCTTGACGATCTGGTGCGCGGTGAAGAAGTTCGAGGTCGACGGCCCGCCGGACCCCATGATCAGGCCGGTGCGCTCGTTCGAGATGTCGGAGGCCTCGAGCCCGGAATCGGCAATGGCCTGTTCCATCGCGATGTAATTATAGGCCGCACCCGCCCCCATGAATCGAAGCTGGCGCTTGTCGATCGTGGCGGCCAGGTCGATCTGGGGGATGCCCGCGACCTGGCTGCGAAAGCCGTTCTCGGCATAGACGGGTTCGAACCGGATGCCGGATGTCCCGGCGCGCAGGGCGGCCTCGACTTCGGCGGCATTGTTGCCGATGGGGGAGACGATGCCGAACCCCGTGATGACGACGCGGCGCATGGGCGCTCCTTTCGTTTTGAATCAGCTCTCGGACAAGGCGACCTTCATGTCTTTGACATGATAGATCGTTTCGCCATCCGCTTCGACCCGGCCATCGGCCACACCCATGGTCAGGCGGCGGGTATGGATGGCCTTGGTGAAGTCGACGTAATAGGTCAGCATCTTGCGGTCCGGTCGCACCATGCCGGTGAGTTTCACCTCACCCACGCCCAGCGCATAGCCACGCCCCTGCCAGCCGCGCCAGCCCAGGTTGAAACCCGTCAATTGCCACAGCCCGTCCAGGCCCAGGCAGCCCGGCATGATCGGGTTTCCGGGGAAATGGCAGGAAAAGAACCAGAGATCTGGGTGGATGTCGAACTCGGCCACCACGTGCCCCTTGCCATGTGCCCCGCCATCGGCGCTGATATCGGTGATGCGGTCCATCATCAGCATGGGCGGTTCCGGCAGTTGTGCGTTGCCGGGGCCGAAAAGCTCTCCCCGCGCGCATTTCAGAAGCTGGTCGCGATCAAAGCTCGTCGGGAAATCACTCATCCGGGCCCTGTCCCCTTTTGGTTGGGTCATGTTTTGTACGCCTCCGTCTATCACTCTGCCTCGCAGAGTGGCAATAGTGCCGGCATGCTGCGCCAAACCGCCGCCTCGACTTAAATTTATTTGAATTCGGATCTTGCAGTGACCATATAGTCGTCATGACACAATTCAACGCACATCCCGATACTCCCGACGCGGTGGAACGCAGCAGCCGTTGGTTATCCAAGGCTGGCCTGCGCCCGACCCGTCAGCGTGTCAGCCTTGCCGCCCTGTTGATCGGAGATGGCAAGAACCGGCACGTCACGGCCGAAAGTCTGTACGCGGCCTCTTGCACGAGCGACGAAAAAGTGTCGCTCGCGACTGTCTACAACACGCTGCGCGCATTTTGCGATGCGGGCCTGATGCAGGAAGTGATGGTCGACGGGACCAAGAGCTATTTCGATACCCGTGTCGACGATCATCCGCATTTCTTTTGGGAAGATGAGGGCAGGCTGTCCGATGCGCCTTCTGACCAGCTTGAAATCGCGCGCCTTCCCGATGCCCCGCAGGGCGCCGAAATCACCAAGGTAGAGGTGGTCATCCGCCTGCGGCGTGCCGACACCTGACACTGGCCCTTTCCGATGAGCCTGCTTGGCGGAAAGGGCCGCACCGGTCGCCCGTCGTGAAAACGCGGCATCGGTCGGGATGCCCTTGTTATGGCGTCAGAACCACTGGCCCGGTTCCATCAGGCCCAGATCCAGCAATTGCTGTGAGTTCCAGTCGAATGGCACAGAGTTGTGCCACTTGAAATCGTGGATATCGAACCGCGAGCCCGCATTGGTTTTCAATGCCTTGGCGGTGCGAAAGGAACAGATTGCCGCAGTCAGGTTGTGGTGCCAGGGGCAGGCATAGGTGTTGTATTCCTCATCGTTGAAGAGGTGATTGTCGCCCAACCGCAGCCCTGGCTTGGCGCGAAACAGTCCGATCCGGTCGATATGGCGCCGCGTCTTGGGAATGTGTTCCTCGAATCGCCAGCGAATCCCGCCGAAAAAATCGAGTTGCCTGTCCTTGGGGGCCCCGTTCGCATCGGTCCGTGCCAGCGCGTAATAGCCAGATCGATCGATCATCGCCGTCTCAAGCGAGACAGCATCGGGGAACGTGTCGAGGTCGCCCGCGTAAAGGTCGATCACGTAGGTCAGCATCGCGTCGCGCCTTTCCTCGGTGTGAAAGGCAAGCATTTCGCCGACAGAGCGCGTCTCGCAGAACGGAAAGAACAGGAATTCCGCGTTGTAACAGTAGTAAAACCAGCTTCCCGGAGCGGCTTCGATCATCCGGTTGACCGTGTCGGGCACCGCGTTGTCGGCCAACGTGTCATGGCGCACGCGGTGGATGGTGGTGGTGATGTCCTCGGGCAGGTCAAGCGCATCCGGGGCAAAAACCACGATGCTTTGAAACCCGAGTTGCGCGTGGTGTCGGATCGTGGTGTCGACCTCGATGAGATCCTCGACCATGATCAATGCGACCGGCCCCTTGGCCAGTGCCGCCTGTCCGCGTTCGAGGAAATCCTTCAGCCCGTCATAGCGCTTCCCCGCCATCGGTTTCGTTCTCCTTGTGCGGCCTGTCTGTGCGTCAAGCTCTGACAATTGCGGGGGGGATGCAAGCGTTGCGGCGGCCCGCCGCATTGTGTAGGACACGCCCCATACCCCCGGATGTCAGGCCCATGCCCAAGAAACTCTATATCAAGACCTATGGCTGTCAGATGAACGTCTATGACAGCGAGAGGATGGCCGAGGCGCTGGGCGCGTCGGGCTACGTCACCACCGACACGCCCGAAGCCGCCGACATGATCCTGCTTAACACCTGCCACATCCGCGAAAAGGCCGCCGAAAAGGTCTATTCGGAACTGGGGCGCCTCAAGGGGCTCAAGGCCGCCAATCCCGAGTTGAAGATCGGCGTGGCGGGCTGCGTCGCCCAGGCCGAGGGTGCGGAAATCCTGCGCCGCCAGCCGCTGGTCGACCTGGTGGTCGGCCCGCAAAGCTATCACCGCCTGCCCGAGATGGAGGCCAAGGCGCGGGGCGGCGAAAAGGCGCTGGATACCGATTTCCCCGAAGAGGACAAGTTCGACCGGCTGGGCGGCCGCCCCAAGGCCAGCCGCGGCCCGACCGCGTTTTTGACCGTGCAGGAAGGCTGCGACAAGTTCTGCGCCTTCTGCGTGGTGCCCTATACCCGCGGCGCCGAGGTCTCGCGCCCTGCCACGCGCATCCTGGACGAGGCGCGCGACTTGGTGGAGCGCGGCGTGCGGGAACTCACGCTTCTGGGTCAGAACGTCAACGCCTATCACTGGGACGGGCCGGATGGCACCTGGGGCCTTGCCCGGCTGATCCGTGAACTGGCGAAGATCGACGGGCTGGACCGGCTGCGCTATACCACATCGCACCCCAACGACATGGAAGACGACCTGATCGCCGCCCACGGCGATTGTGCGGAACTGATGCCCTACCTGCACCTGCCGGTGCAGTCGGGGTCCGACCGCATCCTCAAGGCGATGAACCGCAAGCATACGGCCGAGCAGTATCTGCGCCTGATCGAACGCATCCGCGCCGCCCGCCCCGATATCCTCATCTCGGGCGATTTCATCGTGGGCTTTCCCGGCGAAACCGATGCCGATTTCGAGGATACCCTCGCGCTGGTGCGCGCGGTCGGCTACGGCCAGTGCTATTCCTTCAAGTATTCGCCTCGCCCGGGCACCCCCGCGGCGGAACGCGCGGAACAGGTGCCCGAAGATGTCATGGCCGACCGGCTGGCGCGGCTCCAGGCGTTGTTGCACCACCAACAGGAGGCCGCGCAAAAGGCCATGGTCGGGCGGCGTGTTGGCGTGCTGTTCGAAAAGCAGGGGCGAATGCCCGGCCAGATGGTCGGCAAGTCCGACCACCTCCAGGCGGTTCATGCCGAGGCCGGGCCGGACTGGCTGGGCCGGATTGCCGAGGTCGAGATCGTCGCCGCCGCGCCCAACTCGCTATCCGGGCGCCTCGTGACGTCGGTGGACGCCTGATCGCCGACAATTCGTTGCGAGAAAGGGTAGCTGTTTCTTTTCCGCCTACAATATCTGGTAAAAGAATCTTCACAAGCTAGCCGAATTTGGTAATCTCTTGTCGTATACGGTGGGTGCGTGTGTCTCCGGCACCGCCTTTTCCGTTTTTGCAAGGGCAGGGGGCGACAGCCGTGATCAAAGGATTTTTCGACAAGGCAAAGCGAGGGCTTGCGGGCGCGGCAATCATGACGGGGGCTGTGGCACTGGCCGGCATTCCCGCCGCTCAGGCGCAGCAGAAGGTCATCCAGGGCGAACGCTATGTGCCCACGATCTGGGTCGATCCCGACGGATGCGAACATTGGGTGATGGATGACGGCTGGGAGGGGTACATGACGCCCCATGTCACCCGCGAAGGCATTCCGGTCTGTCGTCGAGGCAATACTTGCGGGGTTATGAATTCCGACCAGCTTTTCGCTACTGACAGCGCCACGGTAACAGCCGCTGGCCGGGCCCGTTTGCAGGAATTTTTCCGCGCGACGACTGCGCGTGCCTTTGTCATAGCCGGCCACACCGACAGCCGTGCGAGTGCAGAATACAACATGGCATTGTCCAAACGCCGTGCGGATGCCGTCGCCAGGATCGCTCAGCAATCGGGCGCGCGCATCGCCGATGTGCGCGGCTATGGCGAGCATATGCCGCGCGCAACCAACCAGACCGCGGCCGGGATGCAGCAAAACCGCCGTGTCGAGATCATCTGTCTTCGTTGAAGGGGCGAGCACTATGAAAAAGGCCAAGATCATCGCGATTGCCGCTCTCGCCGTTTCGGTCGCGGGCTGTGTCGATAACAAGGTTGACAAGACGGTCGACCGGTTCATCGACTCCAAGGATCTCAGCCAGCTTCGCGCAGGCATCTGGGTCGATCCCAACGGGTGCGAACACTGGATCATCGATGACGGGATCGAGGGCTACCTGTCGCAGCGCCTGGACAAGTATGGCAAGCCGGTCTGTTCAGGTATCGCGCCGCCCAATACCGCGATCGGGCCTTACAAGTCCGGCTCTGGCGTTACCGATCCGATCTGACGCGGGGCGTCCTTGCACGACATCTGACCGCCGTGGCTGGTCCCGGCGGTCATTTTTGTATCAATCGGGTAAAACATTTCACCGAGAGCTTGCGGTTTGATCCGTCGGTTGGCACCATATCTTGGCAGGCTTTCACCGACGGAGTCCTTATTGGCCATCAGCGCTCTGCCCCCCCCGCCGAAAGATGCGGATATCGCCGAGACCCGGCTGGAATTCGCAGATAATCGCCTGTTGATCGACCTCTGCGGCGAGTTCGATCGCAACCTTGCCCAGATCGAGCACCGCCTCGGGGTGCATATTCTGCGCCGGGGAAACCAACTTGCAATCGTAGGCGAAGATCCGCCGCGTGCGCAGGCCGCGCAGGTTCTGGGCCAGCTTTACGCGCGGCTCGAAAGTGGCAAGGGGGTCGAGGCGGGCGATATCGACGGCGCGATCCGGCTGGGCGATTCCGCCGATGGAACGGGCGCGCGCGATGGCGATCAACTCGAGATGTTCCAGCGCGGACGGGTTGAAATTCACACCAGGAAGAAACTGGTCGAGCCCCGAACCGAGGCCCAGCGCAGCTATGTCCGTTCACTATATGAACACGAGCTGGCCTTTGGTATCGGGCCCGCAGGCACTGGCAAGACCTACCTTGCCGTGGCGGTCGCGGTGAACATGTTCATCGGCGGCCATGTCGACCGCATCATTCTCAGTCGTCCCGCTGTCGAGGCCGGCGAGCGGCTGGGCTTTCTGCCCGGCGACATGAAGGAAAAAGTCGATCCCTACATGCAGCCGCTTTACGACGCGCTGAACGATTTCCTGCCGGGCAAGCAGGTGGCCAAGCTGATGGAGGAAAAGCGTATAGAGATCGCGCCGCTCGCGTTCATGCGGGGACGGACGTTGTCGAATGCCTTCGTAGTGTTGGACGAGGCGCAGAATGCAACCACGATGCAGATGAAGATGTTTCTCACCCGCCTGGGCGAGGGGTCGCGCATGGTCGTCACCGGCGATCGGTCGCAGGTGGACCTGCCGCGCGGCGTGGCCAGCGGGCTGGCGGATGCGCAGCGCTTGCTTTCCGGCATCGAAAGGATTTCGTTCAATTACTTTACCTCGAAAGATGTCGTGCGTCATCCCCTGGTGGCCAGGATCATCGAGGCCTATGACGCGGACGAGGCCTGAGCGCGTCGGCCATGCCGGGCGCGTGCGTCATCGCCCTTGCCTGAGCGGCTTGCATGGTCTTCCATGCGATTTGGCCCGCCCCCCCTTACGGGGCGCCGTTTCACGCGCTAGATCGTGACGATGAGCACCGATACCACCGATACCCTTGTCGAAGATCCCCGTTGGAACACGCTTGGGCTTGAGGCCCTGGCCGAAACCGCCGCGCGTGCCACCCTTGACCATCTGGGGCTGGTTCCCGAGGCCTGCGAGATCGCGATCCTGGCCTGTGACGACGCGCGTATTGCCACGCTGAACGCGGAATTCCGCGACAAACCCGGCCCCACCAACGTGTTGTCCTGGCCTGCCGAGAATCTGGCCCCGCAACGCGATGGCGCCGCCCCTGACAGGCCCGCGGCTGCGTTGCCCGGCATGCCCCTGGAACTGGGCGATATCGCGATTGCCTATGATACCTGCGCCCGCGAGGCCCGCGAGCAAGCCAAGCCGATGGCCGATCACGTCACCCACCTGATCGTCCATGGCTGTCTGCACCTGTTGGGTTACGATCACATTCGGCCGAAAGATGCAGAAGTAATGGAACGTATCGAGGTCGAAATACTTGCAAAACTGGGGCTGTCCGACCCATATGACGATCACGGACCGTGAGTCCGGGTTATTCGGTAAGGATTTATGGGCGACGAGATCGACGGATCGTCTAGCGCCGCGCAGGGCGCGCTTGAGACAGACACTCTTGAAGGGCGGGGCCTTCTGGGCCGGCTTGTAGGGGCGATCATGCCCAACGCGAATTCTCCATCGACCGGACAGGATCAGGCGAGCGAGGGCGCGGACCCGCCCACAGGCGCATTGCCGCCGGGGATGCTGAACCTGCGGCGGATGCGTGTTGATGACGTGGCGATCCCCAAGGCAGAGATCGAGGCGGTGCCGCTGGATATCGGCAAGGATGACCTCGTTCAGGTCTTTCGCGAAACGGGCATGACCCGGCTGCCTGTCTATGACGGCACCTTGGATACCCCCGTGGGGCTGGTGCATCTCAAGGATTTCGCCTTGCGCCATGGGTTCAACGGCAAGGCAGGCTCTTTTGACCTCAAAGAAATGATCCGCCCGCTTCTTTATGCCCCGCCGTCGATGCCGATCGGGGTCTTGTTGCAAAAGATGCAAAGCCAGCGGATGCACATGGCGCTGGTGATCGACGAATATGGCGGGGTTGATGGGCTTGTGACCATCGAAGACCTGATCGAACAGGTCGTGGGCGAGATCGAGGATGAGCACGATATCGATGAAGGCACGCTCTGGTCCTTGGAAAAGCCGGGCATCTTTCTCGTTCAGGCCCGCGCCCCGCTGGACGAATTCGAGGCCGAGATCGGCCTGCGGCTGGCCGATCCGGATGACGAGCAGGAAATCGATACGCTGGGCGGGCTGTTGTTCATGATGATCGGTCGCGTCCCTGCGCGTGGCGAGGTGATTCGCCAGCGTGACGGTGTGGAATTCGAGGTGATCGACGCCGATCCCCGCCGCATCAAGCGGTTGCGCGTCCGTCTCCCCGGCCGCGAAGAGGCCTGAGCCCTTGCGCGCGCGGCCGGCGCTATCGTGGCGGTCGCGCGGCGTGCCGATGGCGATGGCCTTCGGGCTGGGCCTTTTGCTTGCGCTGGGGCAGGTACCTTTCGCGTTTTGGCCCCTGGGGTTGGCCGGGCTGGCAGGGCTGACGATCCTCGTTGCACGGGCCGGTGGCGCGCTTGCTGCCGCGCGGCTGGCATGGGCCGGGGGTGCGGGGCATTTCGCGCTGAGCCTTTCATGGATCGTCGAACCCTTTCTCGTGGATATTCGCGTCCATGGCTGGATGGCGCCCTTTGCCCTGGTCGCGATGGCGGGGGGGCTGGCGCTGTTCTGGGGGGCGGCGGGTGCATTCGCAGGCTGGGCGGGGCAGGGGGTGCGAACACGTGCGCTGGCCTTTGCGCTGGCGCTTGCGGCGGTGGAACTTGCCCGCGGCTATGTGTTGACCGGTTTTCCCTGGGCGCTGCCGGGTCATATCTGGATCGGTACGGCCCCGATGCAGATTGCCGCGCTTGGCGGGCAATACGGCCTGACGCTGATGACGACGCTTGCCGTGGCGTTGGCGGTGATTTTGCCAATTGGGCCGGGGCGCGCGCTTGGCGCGGTGCTGGGTGCGATGTTGTTGGGCGGGGCGATGTTTTGGGGAATGGCGCGACTGTCGGCGCCTTTGCCCGAACGGCCGGACGCGCCTTTGATCCGCGTGATCCAGCCCAATGCCGCGCAGCATCTGAAATGGCGTCCGGACATGGTGCCGCTTTTCTGGAACCGCCAGCTGGATTACACCGCCGCGCGGGCCGATCCGGCGCCGGACCTGGTGATCTGGCCTGAAACCGCGATCCCCTTCATGCTGGAACGCGCGGGCGGCGCGCTGGGGGCGATTGCCGATGCGGCTGGCGGGGTGCCGGTGATGGCCGGCATCCAGCGCCGGGAGGGCTCGCAGGCCTTTAACAGCCTCGTCGTGATCGGGTCCGGCGGGCAGGTTGTTCAGCTTTACGACAAGCACCATCTCGTGCCCTTTGGCGAATATATCCCCTTGGGTGGTTTGCTGGGCCGGTTCGGGATCAGGGGGCTGGCGGCCACCGATGTATTTGGCTATGCGCCCGGTCCCGGTCCGCAGGTTCTCGATCTTGGTCCGCGGCTGGGCGCGGCTGTGCCGCTGATTTGTTATGAGGCGGTGTTCCCGCAGGATGTTCGCACCGATAGCCGCGGGGACTGGCTGGTACAGATTACCAATGACGCGTGGTTCGGCGCCGGTTCCGGCCCGTACCAGCACCTGTCGCTTGCCCGGCTGCGCGCGGTCGAAACCGGCCTGCCGATGGTGCGTGCAGCCAATACCGGTGTCTCGGCCTTTATCGATCCGATGGGACGCATCACCGCCAGCCTGCCGCTGAATGCCGAGGGCGCGCTGACGGCTCCCCTGCCGCCAGCGCTGGCCGCAACACCCTATGCGCGGCTCGGTGACTGGCCCGTTGCACTGGTGATCGCTCTGTCCCTCGCTGCTTTGGTCGCAGCAAGAGCACGGAAATAGCGATTGATTCCCGCGCTTGCCGGGCGTAAGCCGCAAGTCATGAACCGCCACAACGGCTTCCTGGCGTGGCGGGGATATTCATAACGGAGCACCTTCACATGACCCGCCAAAACTACGTCTTCACCTCCGAATCCGTTTCGGAGGGCCACCCCGACAAGGTCTGCGACCGCATTTCCGACGCGATCCTGGATGCCTTCCTCGCCGAAGAGGCCAATGCCCGCGTCGCCTGCGAGACTTTCGCGACGACCGGCATGGTTGTCATTGGCGGCGAGGTGGGGTTGTCGGACCAGGACAAGCTGAAGAATTACATGGGGCGCATCGGCGAGATCGCCCGCGACTGCATCAAGGATATCGGCTACGAGCAGGAAAAATTCCATTGGAACACCTGCCACGTTCTGAACTTCCTGCATGAACAATCCGCCCATATCGCGCAAGGCGTCGACAAGGACGGCGCCGGCGACCAGGGCATCATGTTCGGCTATGCCACGAACGAAACGCCCGAACTGATGCCCGCGCCGATCCAGTATTCCCACGCGATCCTGCGCCGCCTGACCGAGGCGCGCAAATCCGGCGCAGAGCCGACCCTGCGCCCCGACGCCAAGTCGCAGCTTTCGGTGCGTTACGAGGGCGGCAAGCCGGTGGCGGTCGACTCCATCGTCTTGTCCACCCAGCACGAGTTCGAAAGCCAGACCTCGGACGATATCCGCCAGATCGTGGAACCCTATATCCGCGAGGTTCTTCCTGACGGCTGGATTCACGATGGCACCGAATGGCATGTGAACCCCACCGGAACCTTCGTGATCGGCGGGCCGGATGGCGATGCGGGCCTGACGGGCCGCAAGATCATCGTCGATACCTACGGCGGGGCCGCACCGCATGGTGGGGGTGCCTTCTCTGGCAAGGATCCAACCAAGGTGGACCGCTCGGCCGCTTATGCCGCGCGGTATCTTGCCAAGAACATCGTGGCTGCCGAGCTGGCGGATCGCTGTACGCTGCAACTGTCCTATGCCATCGGCGTGGCCAAGCCGCTATCGATCTATGTCGATACCTATGGCACCGGCAAGGTGCCCGAGGAGTTGATCGAACAGGCCGTGGCCAAGGTCATGGACCTGACCCCGCGCGGTATCCGTGAACACCTGGCGCTGAACCGCCCGATCTATGCACGGACCGCAGCCTACGGCCATTTCGGTCGCGCCCCAGAGGCCGATGGTGGATTTAGCTGGGAACGCACCGACCTGGCCGCCGAATTGAAAGCGGCTATCTGAGCATCGGTGCCGGGGGCTGTCCCGGCGTAATTTGCGGGTGCGCATCTCGTGATGCGCACCCGTTCGTGTTTCCGGAACACGTTACCCAGACTGTCTCTTGTGCGGGGCCTTGACCCCGCGATCCCCGCATCCTATGGCGCGCGGCATGATCGATAGCCCCACTCCCCCGTACCGTGCCTGGCGAAACTTTTATGGCCGCCGCCACGGCAAGACCCTGCGTGACGGTCAGAAAAGCGTTCTTGACCAGGATCTGGCGCGGCTTTCGCCCGGACCTGTCGATTGGGACGAAAACCCCCTGCGCGAGCCGTTGGACCTTGCGGCACGGTTCGGGGAAGGGCGCGAGATCTGGCTTGAGATCGGCTTTGGCGGGGGGGAACACATGGTCCACCAGGCCGCCGCCAATCCCGAGGTTGCGATCATCGGATGCGAGCCGTTCATCAACGGTGTCGCCATGTTGCTGGGCAAGTTGCGCGCGGCGGGGGTAAACAATGTCGCGGTGCATCCGGGTGACGCGCGCGACCTTTTCGATGTCTTGCCCGAGGCCAGCCTTTCGCGGGCGTTCCTGCTCTATCCCGATCCCTGGCCCAAGAAGAAACACCACCGGCGCCGTTTCGTCACCCCCGAACACCTGGCCCCGCTCGCCCGCGTGATGAAGCCCGGTGCCAGCCTGCGCATTGCCACGGATATTCCCGACTATGTTCGCCAGTCCTTGCTGGAGGTGCCGCGTGCGGGGTTTGACTGGCTGGCCGAGGGGCCGGCGGATTGGCGCAACCCATGGGATGACTGGATATCCACCCGTTACGAGAAAAAGGCGCTGCGCGAAGGCCGCACGCCCCATTACCTGAGCTTTAGCCGCCGCTGAGTGTTCGTTGCCATATGCCTTGGGGACGGGGCTGGCACGGACCGACGGCGCAAACACGAAAACCCCGCGTACTATGCACGCGGGGCCGATATCACAAACGCGACAGGGATCAGGCGGTGGCCTGGGCCTTGGCGATATCTTTCTTGATTTTCAGCGCCTTCTCGGACAGTTCCGCGTCGCGCGCCTTGGCAAGGAAGGCGTCCAGCCCGCCGCGATGGTCCACTGTGCGCAGTGCCGAGGCAGACACGCGCAGCTTGTACGAACGGCCAAGTACGTCCGAAATCAGCGTCACGTCATTGAGGTTCGGCAGGAACCGGCGCCTGGTCTTGTTATGGGCGTGGCTGACATTGTTGCCCGTCATCGGCCCTTTTCCGGTCAGTTCGCAGACACGCGACATGGGTTTTTTCCTTGTCTCGACTAATAGGATCGGCGCCGCAAGCCGCAGCGCCGCGAATTCAGTCCGGGTCAGATACGGGCAATCGACAGGGGCGTCAAGCGATTCATCGCCGCCGCTCGCGGGCATATCGCGCCACGAAGCGTTGCAGGATTGCCTCGGGCACATGCACGTCCTCGACCCGACACATCGCAACCAACCCGGCCGCGGTCTCGGGCGGGAAATAGCCGCGATCCTTGTAGATGCGAATCCGCACCTCGAAACCGTCGCTATCCGCCTCGGGGTGGAATTGCGTGGCATAGACGTTTTGTCCGAACCGGATCATCTGGAACGGGCAGGGGGCAGAGGCCAGAAGATGCACACATCCCGCAGGCAGGGTCTGCACCGCCTCCTTGTGGCCGACAAAGGCGCGGAACGCCTCCGGCAATCCCTTCAACAGCGGGTCGGCCCGGCCCTCCGGGGTCAGCAGGCAGGTTGTCGCGCCCACGGCTTCGGCAAATTTCTCTTTCGTGACCGTCGCGCCCAGGTGGTGGGCAAGGATGCCGATCCCGTAACAACAGCCCATGAAGGGAAAATCGCGTGTCGTGATCTCGGGCATCAGCCCCAGCACCGCCGCCTCTATGCGCGCCTCGACATCGGTCTTCTTGTCCGGCGGATCTGATACACAGCCCGGTCCGCCCCCCACGATCACGCCGGAATAGTCGTCCAGCGATATCTCGTCGGGCAGGTCTTGCCGATCCAGCCGGATGCGGTGCGCCTGGTCGGCGCGCAGGCCGCCCTTGCGCAGGATCGCGGCGAACTCGTCATCCGAGGCCTCGGTCTCGGGACGCAACTGGAGGATCAGAAAGGGTTTCAGGAGGTTATTCCCAAGGTTTCGAGCATCTCGGAGGTGGCGCGCGCGACGCTCAGATCGCCCCTTGCCACCTGGTCGCCCAGTGCGGCCATCCGCGCGCGCGCCGCCGCGTCACGTTCCAGCCGCGCGAGGAGCCCGCGCCGGACCTCTTCCCCGAACCAATAGCGCGCCTGTTCGGCCCGTCGGGTGTCGAAATGCCCCTGTTCGCGCCGCCACAGGGCCAGTTGCTGCATTTCGTCCCAGGCCCGCTCAAGGCCTGCTTCTTCCAGCGCCGACACGCACATGGCCTTGGGAAAGCCCTCTGGGTCTTGCGGACGGCGGCGCAACAGTCGCAATGCGCCCGCGTAATCGGCCCGCGTGCGTTCCGCCGCCGGTTTCAGGTCACCATCGGCCTTGTTGACAAGGATCAGGTCCGCCATTTCCATGATGCCGCGCTTGACCCCCTGCAACTCGTCGCCGCCCGCCGGTGCCATCAGCAGGATAAACAGGTCGGTCATCTCGGCCACCATCGTTTCCGACTGGCCCACGCCCACCGTCTCGATCAGCACGATGTCAAACCCGGCCGCCTCGCACAGGCTTACCGCCTCGCGGGTACGCCGCGCCACGCCACCCAGCGCCGACTGGCTGGGCGAGGGTCGGATGAAAGCGGCCGGATCGCGCGAGAGACGTTCCATCCGCGTCTTGTCGCCGAGGATCGACCCGCCCGATCGCGCCGAGGAAGGGTCAACCGCCAAGACCGCCACCTTGTGGCCCATCCCGGTGAGAAGGATGCCGAAACTCTCGATAAAGGTCGACTTGCCCACACCGGGCGTGCCTGACAGCCCCAGCCGCAGCGCCTGTCCCGGTGTCGCGGTCAACGCATCCAGCAACGCCCGGGCCTGCACCCGGTGATCGGCCCGGCCGCTCTCGACCAGGGTAATCGCGCGGGCAAGCGCCCGGCGCTCGCCGTTGCGGATACGGCTGGCCAATTCGTCTGTCTGCATTGCCACCTCCGGTCCATCGGGCCGTCGCCTCTTGGCGCGTGTCTTGCCGCGTGCGCGCGGGGCTGTCCAGCCCTCTGGCGTGCGCGGATGATTTCGCCCATAACCCGGCTCATGACGCCGCTACCCATCGATGCCGTTTTGCCAGAGCTCGCACAGGCCCTTGCCAGTGCCGGCCGCGCGGTGTTGCAAGCGCCCCCCGGCGCGGGCAAGACCACTCGCGTGCCGCTGGCCCTGCTCGAGGCTGGGCTGGTAGAGGGGCGCATCGTGATGCTGGAACCCCGGCGACTGGCTGCCCGTGCGGCTGCCGAGCGCATGGCTGAAATGCTGGGTGAAAAAGTCGGACAGACCGTCGGCTACCGCATCCGGGGCGAGTCGAAACTTGGCAAGGCCACGCGGATCGAGGTGGTGACAGAGGCCGTCCTGACGCGCATGATCCAGTCCGATCCCGCGCTTTGTGGCATTGGCGCGGTGATCTTCGACGAGTTCCACGAACGCTCCCTCAATGCCGATCTTGGCCTTGCCCTGACATGGGAGCTGCGCGAGGCCCTGCGCGACGATCTGATCGTTCTGGTGATGTCGGCCACGCTTGATGCCGCGCCGGTCGCCGCGCTGATGGACAATGCGCCCGTGATTACCTCGCAGGGGCGCAGCTTTCCGGTCGAAACCCGCTGGCTGGACCGGCCCCTGCCCAAGGGCGCGCGCCTGCCCGAGGCCATTGCCGACCTGGTGGCGCACGCCCTGGCCGAGACCGAGGGGGGCGTGCTGGTCTTCCTGCCCGGCGAGGGTGAGATCCGGCGCACCGCAACCGCGCTGGCTGGTCGCCTGCCGCCCGGCTGCCATATCCGCCCGCTTTATGGCGCGCTTTCCCTTTCCGAGCAACGCGCCGCGATCCGTCCCGCGCCGGACGGGCGCAAGCTGGTACTGGCTACAGCCATCGCCGAAACCTCCCTGACCATCGAAGATGTGCGCGTCGTGGTCGATTCAGGCCGCGCCCGCCGCGCCCGGTTCGACCCCGGTTCGGGGATGTCGCGGCTGGTGACCGAACGCGTCACCCGTGCCGAGGCAGACCAGCGTCGCGGCCGTGCGGGCCGAGTGGCGCCGGGCACCTGCTACCGGCTCTGGACCCGCGGCGAAGAAGGCGCCTTGGCGCCTTATCCACCCGCCGAGATCGAGGTGGGCGACCTGACGGGGCTCGCGTTGGACCTTGCGCTCTGGGGCACCGACGATCCGGCCGAGATGGCTTTCCTGACTGCTCCCAATCCCGGTGCGCTGGCCGGGGCGCGTAGCCTTCTGGCCCGGTTGGGGGCGCTTGACGGGAGCGGGCGCATCACCGATCACGGCCGCCGACTTGCCAGCCTGCCGGTGCACCCTCGCCTCGGTCACATGCTGGAGATCGCGGGAAAACAGGCCGCGCCCCTGGCAGCGGTGCTGACAGATCGCGACCCTTTGCGCGGTGCTGGAAGTGATCTTGCCTTGCGTCTTAAGACTATCGCGGATCCCGGGGCGCCCTGTCCCGTTCCGCCCGACCGGGGCGCCCTGGCCCGCATCCGGGACGAGGCCCGGCGGCTGGCCGCGCTTGTCCCCGACGGCCCCCGCCCGATGCCGCCGGGGGAAATGGCCGCCCTTGCCTATCCCGACCGGGTGGGCTTGCGGCGCAAGGGGGACGATGCGCGCTATGTGCTGTCGGGCGGCAAGGGGGCGGTTCTGGATGCGGAAGACGCGCTGGCCGGGCAGCGCCTGGTCGTGGCGCTCGATCTTGACGGCGACGCGCGCGAGGCGCGCATCCGCCTGGCCGTGGCTTTGGGCGAGAGCGAATTGCGGGCAAGCCATTGTCATGCCATCCGCTGGTACGATCTCTGCATCTGGTCGCGCCGCGAAAACCGCGTGATCGCGCGTCGGCAGGAACGCTTCGGTGCGCTGGTGCTGGAGGACCGGCCCTGGACAGATGCGCCGCCCCAGGCGATCGCCGCCGCCATGGTCGAGGGTGTCCGCCTGCTGGGCCTGCCCTGGTCAGAGGCCGCCCGCCGCTTGCAGGCACGCGTGGAATTGCTGCGCCACGAGGGCGTGCAACTGCCCGATTTTTCCGACACGGCCCTGATGGGCCGACTGGAAGAGTGGCTGTTGCCGGTCCTCGACGGGGTGAAAACCGCCGAAGACCTGAAACGCTTCGACATGTTGCCCGCCCTCAAGGCAATGTTGAGCTGGGAAGACCAACACGCCCTCGACCGTCTTGCCCCGGCCTGTTTCGAAACCCCGCTTGGCCGCCGTGTCCCGATCGATTACAACGGTGCCGTTCCCGCGATCGAACTCCGGCTCCAGGAACTGTTCGGCACGACCGAACACCCGGTAATCGGCCCCAGACGCCTGCCGCTCAGGATCACGCTGCTGTCGCCCGCGCATCGACCGGTTCAGGTCACCATGGACTTGCCGGGCTTCTGGGCCTCGTCCTATGCCGAAGTGCGCAAGGACATGCGCGGGCGCTATCCCAGGCATCCCTGGCCAGAAGATCCGACCCGCGCCGATCCGACCCTGCGCGCGCGCCCGCGCGGTTCGCGCGGCTGACGGCACTGCCCGCGCGCAGTTCGCGCGTTGGATCTGCTGGCCTGAGGTGTGACGCCTTCGGCGAGGATATTTTTCCCAAAGCAGGGTCAGGTGCCGTGCGCTGTCCAGATGCTTTGGTTGAAATATCCCGGGGGAGTCGCCCGGTGACGGGCGACGGGGGCAGAGCCCCCTCAGACCCCGAGGCAGTGGCGCATGATCGCCTTTTGCGCATGAAGACGGTTTTCCGCCTCGTCGAACACGACCGAGGCCGGGCCGTCCATCACCGCGTTGGTCACCTCTTCCTCGCGATGGGCGGGCAGGCAGTGCATGAACAGAGCGTCAGGCTTGGCCGCGGCCATGAGCCGCTCGTTCACCTGGTAGGGGCGCAACTGGTTGTGTCGCCTTTCGCGCGCGGATTGGGCGTCATGCATCGATATCCATGTGTCGGTGACGACCAGGTCGGCGCCCTCGACCGCTCTAAGCGGATCGCGCTCGATCTCGGCCTTGACGCCGGATATGCGCGCTTCGTTCAGAAAGCCCGGTTCCGGGTCCAGCATCGGCGGGCCCGTGAAGGTGATGTCGAAGCCGAAGCGCCCGGCCGCCTGGATCAGCGACGCGCAGACATTGTTGCCATCGCCCGACCAGACCACCTTGCGCCCGGCGATCGGGCCGCGATGTTCCTCGTAGGTCAGGATATCTGCCATGATCTGGCAGGGATGGGTGCGGTTGGTCAGCCCGTTGATCACCGGCACCGTGGCAAATTCGGCCATTTCCAGGAGCGTTGCCTCCTCGAAGGTGCGGATCATGATCAGGTCGACATAGCGCGACAGCACCCGCGCGGTGTCGGCGATGGTCTCGCCATGGCCGAGCTGCATGTCGCTGCCGGACAGGACCATGGTCTGCCCGCCCATCTGGCGCACGCCAACATCAAAGCTGACGCGTGTCCGGGTAGAAGGTTTTTCGAAGATCAGCGCGACCATCCGCCCGGCCAGCGGCTGTTCATCGTCTGGACTGCCCTTGGGGCGTCCCGCGCGGGCCTCTTTCATCCTGCGTGCCTGGTCGATCATCGCCCTGAGCGCCGCGGGATCGGTGGAGTTGATGTCGAGGAAATGGGTCATTGCCCGGTCTCCTTGCCTGAAAGTGCCGTTGCTGCGGCGTCCAGCCGGGCTACGGCCTCGGCGATTTCATCGTCGGTGATGGTCAGCGGCGGCAGCAGGCGCACCACGTTGTCGGCGGCCGGAACCGTCAGCAGGCGCTGCGCATACCCCGCATGCACCACGTCGGTATTCGTCACCTTGCATTTCAGCCCCAGCATCAGGCCCTGACCGCGCACCGTTTCGAACACCTCCGGGTGCGAGTCGACCAAACCCTCCAGCCTCTGCCGCAGAAGGCCAGCCTTGCGGCCCACCTCTTCAAGGAAGGCCGGCTCGGCCACGATATCCAGAACCGCCTTGCCCACCGCACAGGCCAGCGGATTGCCGCCATAGGTCGATCCGTGGGTTCCCGCCGTCATGCCGCTGGCGGCGTTTCCGGTCGCCAGAACCGCGCCCAGTGGAAAGCCGCCCCCGATCCCCTTGGCAACCATCATGATGTCGGGTGCCGCGCCCTCGGCCCATTCATGGGCGAACAACCGCCCGGTCCGGCCCATTCCGCATTGCACCTCGTCATAGATCAATAGTGCCCCGGTTGCATCGCAAAGCTCGCGCAGGCCCCTCAGGCAGGGGGCGGGCAGGGGACGAATGCCGCCTTCGCCCTGGACGGGTTCGACCAGGATCGCGGCGATGGTATCGTCCATGGTATTCTGCAAGAGCGCGTCATGGGTGCCGAAGGGAAGGTGGATGAAGCCGGGCAGGAGCGGGCCGAAGCCCTTGGTCATCTTGTCAGACCCGGCCGCAGCGATCCCCGCCGACGACCGGCCGTGGAACGCGCCCGAAAAGGTGACGATGTTGACCCGATCGGGTTGGCCCTTGTCGTACCAGTACTTGCGGGCCATCTTGACCGCCAGCTCGCACGATTCCGTGCCTGAATTGGTAAAGAACACCGTGTCGGCAAAAGTCTTTTCCACCAGCGCATCGGCCAGCGCCACCTGTTCGGGGATCTGGTAGAGGTTGGACAGGTGCCAGAGCTTGCCGGCCTGTTCGGTCAGCGCGGCGACCAGGGCGGGGTGCGCATGACCCAGCGCGTTGACCGCGATTCCGGCGCCCATGTCCAGGTATCGGGCTCCATCCGTTGCGATCAGCCAGGTGCCTTCGCCCCGGTCAAAGGCGAGGGGCGCGCGGTTGTAGGTCGGCAGGACGGAGGGGGTCATGGGAAGAAATCCTGGGATGTGGAAACCAAAGGGGTGCCCCAGCCACGGGGGCAAGTCAATGCAGGTCGGGGGGACGCGTTGGCGCACGCGCGGGCGGCCGGTCCTCAGGACCGGCGGGGACGTCGCAGTGCGCGAATGTGAAACCCGTGTTTCATGACGCTGTGCCTTAACCGGGACCGGGGCGCTTGTCCAGTGTGATCGCGGGTTTAGCCCAGCGTCACGTCGAGGATCATCATCAGGATCAGCCCTGCGGTCAGGCCCGTGGTCGCGCGGTTCTGATGGCCGTGGCGATGGGTTTCGGGGATGATCTCGTGACTGATGATATAGATCATCGCCCCCGCCGCAAAGGCCAGCCCCCAGGGCAGCAGGTGTTCCGAGACCGAGACCGCCGCCGCGCCCAGCACACCGCCCACCGGTTCGATCAGGCCGGTGGCCAGCGCGATGAGGAAGGCGCTCTTGCGCCGATAGCCTTGCCCGCGCAGCGCGACGGCCACCGCAAGTCCTTCGGGGGCGTTCTGCAATCCGATTCCGGCGGCCAGTGACAGCCCGTTGGCCACGTTTCCGCCGCCAAAGCCGACGCCAACGGCCATGCCTTCGGGGAAGTTGTGGATCGTGATGGCGAAGACGAAAAGCCATATCTTTGCAAGTGCGGCGGCCTCGGCGCCTTCGCGGCCGGCAATGAAATGTTCGTGGGGCACGTGTTCGTTCAGCGCGGCGACCGCCACTGCGCCCAGCGCGATTCCCGTGCCCGCGATCAGCGCGGCCAGCAGCACGCTGTTGTAAAGGTCGCGGGCGGCATCGATCCCCGGCAGGATCAGCGAGAAGAACGAGGCCGACAGCATCACCCCGGCCGCAAAGCCGAGCATCGTGTCATTGGACCTGCGCGAGACCGTGCGACCGAACAAAACCGGAAGAGCCCCGACGCCGGTCATCAGGCCGGCGGCAAGCGAGGCGATGAGGCCAAGGGCGAGAATGCTCATGGCGCCTGAATGACCGATGGACGCGTCCCGAGCAATAGGCAAGCACCGTTGCGGGGCAAGCACCGTTGCGGCATCCTTTCGGGATTGGTAAGGGAACCTGACCAACGCAAGGATCCCAGCCATGCCCGTGATCACCAGTATCGAAGACTTGCGACGCCTCTATGAACGCCGCGTGCCGAGGATGTTTTACGACTATTGCGAAACGGGCAGCTGGACGGAACAGACATTCCGCGAGAACAGCTCTGATTTCGCCGATATCCGCCTGCGCCAGCGCGTCGCCGTGGACATGGAGGGACGCAGCACCGCGTCACGCATGATCGGGCAGCAGGTGGCAATGCCGGTGGCGCTGGCGCCCGTCGGCCTGACGGGCATGAACACCGCCGATGGCGAGATAAAGGCGGCCCGCGCCGCCGAGAGGTTCGGCGTGCCCTTCACGCTGTCCACGATGTCGATCTGTTCGATCGAGGACGTGGCGGCGCATACCGAAAAACCCTTCTGGTTCCAGCTTTACGTGATGCGCGACCAGGAATTCGTCGAAAACATCCTTGATCGCGCGCGCAACGCGGGATGCTCGGCGCTGGTGCTGACGCTAGACCTTCAGATCCTGGGCCAGCGCCACAAGGACCTCAAGAACGGGTTGTCTGCCCCGCCGAAACTGACGCTGCCCACGATGGTGAACCTCGCCACCAAGTGGCGTTGGGGGGCGGGGATGCTGGGCACGAAACGGCGGTTTTTCGGCAATATCGTCGGGCATGCGCGCGGCGTCACGGATGCCTCAAGCCTGATGACATGGACGGCGGAACAGTTCGATCCCCGGCTCGACTGGGACAAGGTGCGAAAGCTCAAGGACATGTGGGGCGGCAAGCTGATCCTCAAGGGCATCCTGGATGCCGAGGACGCCCGCCGCGCCGCCGATGTGGGGGCCGATGCGATCGTGGTGTCGAACCACGGCGGTCGGCAACTGGACGGGGCGATTTCGGCGATCCGGGCATTGCCGGGGATCGTGCGCGCGGTGGGCGACCGGGTCGAGGTGCATTTCGACAGCGGCATCCGGTCCGGGCAGGACGTGCTCAAGGCAATCGCTCTGGGGGCAAAGGGCACCTATATCGGCCGATCCTACATTTATGGGTTGGGCGCGATGGGCGAGGCGGGCGTGACCCGCGCGCTGGAGGTGATCCACAAGGAGCTGGACACCACCATGGCGCTGTGCGGGCGCAAGTCGATCGCGGGGCTGGACCGCGACATCCTGCTGGTTCCGCAGGATTTCGAGGGGAAATGGGCCTGAGCGGCCTTTTTGTCCCTTTCCATTTGTTCCGTGCTCGGCTAAGGGCACGGCTTCATCCGGGCATACACCCTTGGAGGATGCCCATAACCCAGGAGACCGAACAACATGGCTGGTGAGATTCCCGATCTTCACGCCACGGAACGGACGAGGACAGGCAAGGGGGCCGCTCGTCAGTCGCGCCGCGATCAACTCGTTCCGGGCATCGTCTATGGTGGCGGGGCAGATCCGCTCCCGATCGACATCAAGTATAATGAACTTATCAAGCGTCTCAAGGCAGGCCGGTTCCTGTCGACGCTTTTCAACCTCAAGGTCGAAGGCCAGGAGGACGTGCGCGTGATCTGTCGCGGCGTGCAACGCGACGTTGTCAAGGATCTGCCGATCCATGTCGACCTCATGCGCCTGCGCCGTATCTCGCGGATCAACCTGTTCATTCCCGTTGAGTTCGTTGGCGAGGAAAAGTCGCCTGGCCTCAAGAAGGGTGGCGTGCTGACCGTGGTGCGCCCCGAGGTGGAACTGGTCGTGACCGCAGGCGACATTCCCGAAAAGATCACCGTCGACTTGTCGGGCCTCGACATCAACGACATCGTCCATATCAACGATGTCGTACTGCCCGAAGGCGCGACACCGACGATCACCGACCGGAACTTCGTGATCGCCAACATCTCGGCACCGTCGGGGCTGCGCGCCGCGGGCGATGAGGATGGCGAAGGCGAGGAGGGCGGCGAGGCCTGAGGCCTGCCCTGACCTGGCAATCGGAGCGGGGCCCCAATCGGGGCCCCGTTTTCGTTGTGGCGCGCCATTCCTACGCTGGCTTGGTGCTGGACCGGGCCGCGCACATGCGCTAGGCCCCGGCTGCCGGAACCCTGCAAGGAGGCGCCCGATGTCCGCCCATGGCGACCCGATCCCGATGACCGCCCGCTGCGCCGGCCCGTTGCGTGGCACTGCCCATGTGCCGGGCGACAAGTCGATCAGCCACCGCGCGCTGATCCTGGGCGCGCTGAGCGTGGGCGAAACCCGGATCACCGGCCTTCTGGAGGGGCAGGACGTTCTGGACACCGCCCGCGCGATGCGGGCCTTCGGTGCCGAAGTCGCGCATCTGGCCCCCGGCGAATGGGTCGTTAACGGTGTCGGCACGTGCGGTTTTGCCGAACCCGAGGACGTGATCGATTGCGGCAATTCGGGAACCGGGGTGCGGCTGATCATGGGGGCGATGGCGACCTGCCCGATCACGGCGACCTTTACCGGCGATGCCTCGTTGCGCAGCCGGCCGATGGGGCGCGTCACCGACCCGCTGGCGCTGTTCGGCGCGCGGGCCCATGGGCGCGGGGGCGGGCGGTTGCCGATGACGATCGTCGGCGCGGCAGACCCGGTGCCGGTGCGCTATGCGGTGCCGGTGCCCTCGGCGCAGGTGAAATCCGCGGTGCTGCTGGCGGGCCTCAACGCACCCGGCGAAACCGTGGTGATCGAGCGCGAGGCGACGCGCGATCATACCGAGCGGATGCTTGCCGGGTTCGGCGCGGCCCTGCGGGTGGAAGAAGCGGCCGAGGGCCGGGTCATCACGCTCATCGGCCAGCCCGAGTTGAAACCCCAGGCCATCGCCGTGCCACGCGATCCAAGTTCGGCCGCCTTCCCGGTCTGCGCGGCGCTGATCGTCGAGGGCTCGGACGTGCTGGTGCCGGGCATCGGGCTGAACCCCACCCGCGCGGGGCTGTTCACGACGCTGCGCGAGATGGGGGCCGACCTGACCTATGAAAACGAGCGCGAAGAGGGCGGCGAGCCGGTTGCCGACCTGCGCGCCCGTTTCTCGCCCGACATGAAGGGCATCGAGGTCCCGCCCGAGCGCGCGCCCGCCATGATCGACGAATACCCGATCCTGGCCGTGGTCGCGGCCTTTGCCGAGGGGCCGACCGTGATGCGCGGCATTCGCGAATTGCGGGTCAAGGAAAGCGACCGCATCGCCGCGATGGCCGACGGTCTGACGGCCTGTGGCGTGCGGGTCGAAACCGGCGAGGACTGGATGATCGTGCACGGGATGGGCGCGGGCGGGATGCCGGGCGGGGCTATCTGCGCCACCCACCTCGACCATCGGATCGCGATGTCCTTCCTGTGCGCGGGGCTTGCGGCGGTGGCGCCGGTTACGGTGGATGATGTCGGGCCGATTTCGACCTCTTTCCCGGTGTTCGACCCCTTGATGGAAGGGCTTGGCGCGCAGTTCGAGCGGGCCGAGACATGAGTTTCACCGTTGCTATCGATGGCCCCGCCGCTGCGGGCAAGGGCACCATCAGCCGCGCGGTTGCAGCGCATTTCGGCTTTGCCCATCTTGATACCGGGCTTTTGTATCGCGCGGTGGCGGCGCGTATGCTGGACGGGTTTGACCCGGTCGTTGCGGCGCAGGGGCTGGACCCGGCCCATCTTGAGCGGGGCGATCTGCGTAGTCCCGCCGTCAGCCAGGCCGCCAGCAAGGTGGCCGCCATTGCCGAGGTGCGCGCCGCGCTCGTGGATTTTCAGCGCGCCTTTGGTGCGCGGGCGGGCGGGGCGGTTCTGGACGGGCGCGATATCGGCACCGTGATCTGCCCCGAGGCCGAGGTTAAGCTGTTCGTGACCGCATCTGACGAGGTGCGCGCCGAACGGCGCTGGCGTGAATTGGCGGCCGGCGGTGTCGACACCACCCCGGCCGATGTGCTGGCCGAGATTCGCGAACGTGATCGCCGTGATAGTGCGCGCGCCACCGCACCCTTGCGCCCTGCCGAAGATGCCTTTGTTCTGGACACGTCGCGGATGTCGATCGACGAGGCCGTGGCGGCTGCCATCTCGGCGATCGGCGAAAGGCAGCGCTGACGGGCCGGTTGGCCGTGCGCCCCCTTGCGGGATGGCGCGTCAGCCTGTATAGGGCACCCGTCGAAAGGCCGAAAGAGCCACAGGGACTCCGGGCAGGGTCGGGCAAGCACCGGCCCTTCTTGTTTTTTTCCTTGTTGCTACGCGCCACGCAGACCAACCCAAGACCGGCGGAGACAACCGCCCGGCCGGAAAAAACGACTTGTAAAGGAAACACGAGACCACATGGCTCAGATCGCATCCATGGAGGAATTCGAAGCCCTCCTGAAAGAAAGCTTCGAGATCGACACGCCCGAAGAGGGCAGCGTCGTCAGGGGCAAGGTCATCGCCATCGAGGCGGGCCAGGCCATCATCGATGTCGGCTACAAGATGGAAGGCCGCGTCGATCTGAAAGAATTCGCCAATCCGGGTGAGGCCGCCGAGATCGAGATCGGCGACGAGGTCGAGGTGTTCCTCGATCGTGTGGAAAACGCCCGCGGCGAGGCCGTCATCAGCCGTGACAAGGCCCGCCGCGAAGAAGCGTGGGATCGCCTGGAAAAGGCCTATGCCGAGGATGCGCGCGTCGAGGGTGCAATCTTTGGCCGCGTCAAGGGTGGCTTTACCGTCGATCTGGGCGGCGCCGTGGCCTTCCTGCCCGGCAGCCAGGTCGATGTGCGCCCCGTGCGCGATGCCGGCCCGCTGATGGGTCTGAAACAGCCCTTCCAGATTCTCAAGATGGATCGCCGCCGCGGCAATATAGTGGTCTCGCGCCGCGCCATCCTGGAAGAATCCCGTGCCGAGCAGCGCGCCGAGATCATCGCCAAGCTGACCGAAGGCGACGCGGTGGATGGTGTCGTCAAGAACATCACTGAATACGGTGCCTTCGTGGACCTGGGCGGTGTGGACGGCCTGCTGCACGTCACAGACATGGCCTGGCGCCGCGTCAACCACCCGTCGGAAATCCTGTCGATCGGCGAGACCGTCAAGGTTCAGGTCATCAAGATCAACAAGGAAACCCATCGTATCAGCCTGGGCATGAAACAGCTTCAGGCCGATCCGTGGGATGCGGTCGAAGCCAAGTTCCCGATGGGCACCGTCCACAAGGGCCGCGTGACCAACATCACCGATTACGGTGCATTCGTGGAGCTGGAGCCGGGCGTCGAGGGTCTGGTCCATGTCAGCGAAATGTCCTGGACCAAGAAGAACGTCCATCCCGGCAAGATCGTGTCCACCTCGCAAGAGGTCGATGTCATGGTGCTGGAGATCGACACCGCCAAGCGCCGCGTGTCGCTGGGTCTGAAACAGACCATGCGCAACCCGTGGGAAGTCTTCGCCGAGACCCACCCGGTCGGCACCGAGGTCGAGGGCGAGGTCAAGAACATCACCGAGTTCGGTCTGTTCATCGGTCTGGATAACGACATCGATGGCATGGTGCACCTCTCTGATCTCAGCTGGGACCAGCGTGGCGAGGATGCGATCCAGGACTATCGCAAGGGCGACATGGTCAAGGCCGTCGTCACCGAGGTGGATGTCGAGAAAGAGCGTATCTCGCTGTCCGTCAAGGCCCTGGAAGGCGATCCCTTTGCCGAGGCTGTCGGCGGCGTCAAGCGCGGTTCGATCATCACCGTGACCGTGACCGCGATCGAGGAAGGCGGGATCGAGGTGGAATACGAGGGTATGAAGTCCTTCATCCGCCGCTCCGACCTCAGCCGCGACCGTGCCGAACAGCGCCCCGAGCGGTTCCAGGTCGGCGATCATGTCGATGTGCGCGTGACCAATATCGACAGCAAGTCGCGCCGCCTGGGCCTGTCGATCAAGGCCCGCGAGATTGCCGAAGAGAAAGAGGCCGTCGAACAGTATGGCAGCTCTGACTCGGGCGCGTCGCTGGGCGACATCCTGGGCGCCGCCCTCAAGGGCGACGACAAGTAACAGACCGTTCGAGGTCTGAAACAGAACGGCCCCGCCAGCTCGGCGGGGCCGTTTTCGTGTCAGCGAATCATGGATGCCCCGGGCTGCGTGCGGAGGTGAACCTTATGGCGATTCCCGCGGTCAAGAACAAAAAGCGCGCCGAAACAGCGCATAAAAGGCTGGCGTGCCCATGTTTTTTCCGCCTTTTCAAGGCTTTCTGTTTCTTCGTGGTGCAATTCGTGGCTATAGTCTCGACAGCTTCTCCGAGGGGTTTATTGGTGTTGAACAGGGACAGGGCCGCATGATCCGCTCCGAATTGATACAGAAGATTGCCGACGAGAACCCGCATCTCTATCAGCGTGATGTCGAAAAGATCGTGAATACCATCTTTGAAGAGATCATCGCGGCAATGGCCCGTGGTGACAGGGTCGAATTGCGGGGCTTTGGCGCGTTCTCGGTCAAGAGGCGCGACGCGCGCACCGGGCGCAATCCGCGCACGGGGGAATCGGTCGAGGTCGATGAAAAGCACGTGCCCTTCTTCAAGACCGGCAAGCTCCTTCGGGACCGGCTGAACGGAAAATAAAAGAGACAGAGCCAACATGCGTTACATTCGCCTACTTTTCCTGCTTGTTCTCGCGCTGTGCCTGGTCGTGGTCGCGATGGCCAATAATGTCATGGTCACGCTGACGCTCTTGCCGCAGGAGCTTGCGACCTTCTCGGGCGTGTCACAGTCGATTGACCTGCCGCTATACGTCGTTGGCTTTGGCGGGGTGCTGGTGGGTCTGCTGGTCGGTTTCATCTGGGAATGGATGCGCGAGAGTAAATACCGCTCGACCGCGTCCCGCCAGAAACGCGAGAATGCCAAGCTCAAGCGCGAGCTTGACAAGGTCAACGCCGAGAAACACCGCAACGAAGGCCGCGACGAGGTTCTGGCCCTCGTCGAGAAATAGGCGCGCTGTACCATCCCGCGCCATGGGCACGGATATCCGCATAAAGATCTGCGGCCTGCACACACGGGCCGCCATCGCCCAGGCGGCAAGCCTGGGCGTTGCCTATATCGGCCTTGTCTTTTTTCCCAAATCCCCCCGCCACCTCGATATCGAAGAGGCTCGCGCGCTGGCGCTGGATACGCCGCCGGGGATGGCCAAGGTCGCGCTGACGGTCAATGCCGAGGATGCCGCGATCGAGGCAATCCTGAACCGCGTGCCGATAGACATGCTGCAACTGCACGGCGCTGAAACGCCGGGGAGGGTTGCAGAGGTTCGCGCCCGGTTCGGTTTGCCGGTGATGAAGGCGGTGGGCGTTGCCGGGGCAGAGGACCTGCCCGCTCTTGATGCCTATGCACGCGTGGCCGACCAGATCCTCGTCGATGCCAAGCCGCCAAAGGGCGCCGATCTGCCCGGCGGCAACGGGCTTGCCTTTGACTGGCAACTGATTGCGAAGCGCAGATGGGCGGTGCCCTGGATGCTTGCCGGTGGTCTCACGCCCGAAAACGTCGCGGCGGCGATCCGGTTGACCGGGGCGCGGCAGGTTGATGTTTCCTCGGGGGTCGAATCGGCGCCGGGGATCAAGGATGCCGACAAGATGGCCCGGTTCGTGGCTGCTGCGCGGGGGGAAACGGACGCATGAGAATGCTGTTGAGCCTGGTCCTTCTGCTAGGGGGGCTGGCGCTTGCCGCGGCTTTTACCAAGCAACCCGGCCCGATGCCGTGGCCGAGATAGAGGCACGCCTGCTGACGCAGATCGATGCGGCCCGGATCGACGAAGAGACCGATCCCCCGCGGGCGGTTCTGTTGGCCGCGTGCAAGCTGGGGCGCGGCCAGTGCGTTCAGGTCCTGCGTTCGATGCTATCGGTGACATACGAAGACCGGGTGCTCTATTCCCGGGTGACGGTCGAGACCGCCGGCGGGGAACCGGCCACCTGCCTGGGCCTGTTCACAAAGATCGTCTGCACCCGTCCCTGACCCCTTGCCGCGCCGCGCCCGCCCGGCTAGGCAAGGCGGAAACTGGCGGGAGGGCAGCATGGCCGACGATCTTTTCAATTCCTTCATGACCGGCCCGAACGACAAGGGCAGGTTCGGCGATTTCGGCGGGCGGTTCGTGTCGGAAACGCTGATGCCGCTGATCCTGGAGCTTGAGGCGCAATACGAGCACGCCAAGACCGATCAGAGTTTCTGGGACGAGATGAACCATCTCTGGACCCATTACGTTGGCCGTCCCTCGCCGCTTTATTTTGCCGAACGCCTGACCGAGCGGCTGGGCGGGGCCAAGATCTATCTCAAGCGTGACGAGTTGAACCATACCGGCGCCCACAAGATCAACAATGTGCTAGGCCAGCTCTTGCTGGCGCGGCGGATGGGCAAGACCCGGATCATCGCCGAAACCGGCGCCGGACAGCACGGGGTGGCCACTGCCACGGTCTGTGCCAAGTTCGGGTTGAAATGCGTGGTCTACATGGGGGCGCATGACGTCGAACGCCAAAAGCCCAACGTCTTTCGGATGCGGCTTCTGGGGGCGGAGGTGGTTCCGGTCACCTCGGGTCGCGGCACGCTAAAGGATGCGATGAACGACGCGCTGCGCGACTGGGTGACCAATGTCCGCGATACCTTCTACTGCATCGGCACGGTGGCCGGGCCGCATCCTTACCCCGCGATGGTGCGCGATTTCCAGGCGATCATCGGCAAGGAGACCAAGGAACAGATGCTGGCGGCCGAGGGCCGGTTGCCCGACACGCTGGTCGCCGCGATCGGCGGAGGGTCGAACGCGATGGGGCTGTTTTACCCGTTTCTCGACGACAAGGACGTGCGGATTATCGGGGTGGAGGCCGGCGGACGCGGCGTGAACGAGAAAATGGAACATTGCGCCTCGTTGACCGGTGGGCGGCCTGGCGTGCTGCACGGCAACCGGACCTACCTGTTGCAGGACGAGGACGGGCAGATCCTTGAGGGGCACTCGATTTCTGCGGGGCTGGATTACCCCGGTATCGGACCGGAACATGCGTGGCTGCATGACACGGGCCGGGCAGAATATGTCGCGATCACCGACGATGAGGCGCTTGGCGCATTCCAGTTGTCTTGCGAAACCGAGGGCATCATTCCCGCGCTGGAGCCCAGCCATGCGCTGGCCCATGTGGCCAAGATTGCGCCGGACCTGCCTGCCGATCACCTGATCTGCATGAATATGTGTGGCCGCGGCGACAAGGATATCTTTACCGTTGCCCGGCACCTGGGGCACGATATGAACGGCGCATGACCTCTTGACCGCATGGTCGGCTATCGGAAACGGTCGGCCAGTTTTTGCAGCGGCGTGCGGTTGTCGGTCGCGGTCTGGGGGGATGTCGGGGCCGGCGTCGGGGTCACGGCGGCGCTTGCGGATTTGCGCGGCGGTGCCATGCGCAGGGCCAGTTTGTTCAGAAAACCGGTAGTGTCCCGCTCTGCCAGTGCCACCGCCCCGTCGGAAATCCCGCGCATGAGGTCGTCCAGCCAGGCGCCATCGGCCTTGGCGAAATCACTCAGGACATAGGCGGCAACCTGGTCCTTGTGCCCCGGATGCCCGATGCCAAGCCGCACGCGACCATAGTCGGCGCCCAGATGCGAATGGATCGACCGCAGACCGTTATGGCCGGCATGTCCGCCCCCCTGTTTGACACGGCATTTGCCCGGCGCCAGATCCAGTTCGTCGTGAAAGACCACTACGTCGTCGGGGGTCAGCTTGAAGAATTGCACCGCCGCAGCCACCGCGTCGCCAGAGCGATTCATGTAGGTTTCGGGCTTGAGCAGAACGACTTTTTCCCGCCCAAGCCGTCCCTCGGCCACCTGTCCCTGGAACTTGGTCCGCCAAGGGCTAAACCCGTGATCCGCTGCGATCCGGTCCACAGCCATGAAACCGATATTGTGGCGGTTCCCGCCGTATTTTGCCCCGGGATTGCCCAGCCCGACGAAAAGACGCATTGGTGAAGTCCTCGCGCTTGCAGTTTGGGCCTTGATGCCCTGAACCGGCATGGAAAACCAGCCTTGCACGGCAAAAGCCAGGACATGCCGCCGTCGCGCGGGAACTTGGTTTTGATGCGGGGCCTGACACAGGAATGACGGCGATCATGGCTTGGCGTTTGACGCCGGGGTGCCTAGAAAGAACGGACCAACAAGCGGAGGAGGGGACGATGCGGCCGAAAGGTGGTCTTTTTGCTGGGGCGTTGGTCCTGTGCGGGGCGTTGCCTGTCTGGGCCCAGGATATCATGGTCTCTGACGCTTATGCGCGTGCCTCGACGATGATGTCGCAATCCGGCGCGGCCTTCATGGTGATCGGGAATGGGGGCTTACAAGACGACCGGTTGGTTCGGGCGGCCTCGGACGTGGCCGCCAAGGTGGAACTGCACACTCACGCCGAGGACGCCAATGGCGTGATGCGCATGATCGAGGTCGAGCAAGGTTTTGCCATTCCCGCGGGCGGACAGCATGTGCTGCGCCGTGGTGGCGATCACGTCATGTTCCTGGGTTTGACCCGGCCGCTGGCCCATGGCGACACCGTGTCGGTCACGCTGCATTTCGAAAAGGCGGGCGAGATGGTGATCGAGGTGCCTGTCGACCTGGAACGCGGCGCTGCGGGTGCGATGGGCGGCCAGATGAAAATGGGCGAGTGAGGCGTATAGCGGCTCATGCCCCCAGGAGTTCGGCGACCCAAGCCGGGACGATAGCCGAGGCGCGTCCATGTCTTGCCTCGGTGAAGTCCGACACTGTCTGCGAAGGTTCCAGGTTGAGTTCCAGCGTGTGGGCCCCCGCCCGCCGCGCATCCTGCACGAAGGCCGCGGCGGGATAGACGCTGCCCGAGGTGCCGATCGCCACGAACAACTCGGCTGCGCGGATCGCAGCCCAGATCTCTTCCATGTGATAGGGGAATTCACCGAACCAGACGATATCGGGCCGCGTGGCTTGTGCAGCGCAGGCCGGGCAGGGGGTATCGGCATGGAGCTCTGCCGGGGCGGACCAGCCATGGCCGCAGGCCGCACAACAGGCGCGGGTGAGTTGTCCATGCATGTGCAGGACGTTTCTGCTGCCGGCGCGTTCATGCAGGTCGTCGATATTCTGGGTGATGATGAGCACCTCGCCGGGGCGGGCGGCCTCTAGCCGGGCAAGGGCGGCATGGGCGGCATTGGGGATCGCCTCGGCGGCGTTGCGCCGCCGCGCGTTGTAAAACTCATGCACCAACGCCGGGTTGCGCGCGAAACCCTCGGGCGTGGCGACCTCGTCCAAGTCGTAGCGCGACCAGAGTCCGTCAATGTCGCGAAAGGTGCCCAGCCCGCTTTCGGCAGAGATACCCGCCCCGGTCAGAATCACGATCTTGGTCATCGCGCCCTCCTTCGTTATCAGTGTGGCGCAAAGGAGATACCCATGACTACCCGTATCCTGTTCGTCTGTCTTGGCAATATCTGTCGTTCCCCAACCGCCGAAGGCGTGTTCGCGGCGCTGGCCGCGCGGGCGGGTGCGGCGGTCGAGATCGACAGCGCGGGCACGGGCGGTTGGCATGTGGGCGATTCGCCCGATGCCCGCGCCCAGGCCGCCGCGATGGCGCGCGGTTACGACCTCGGCGGACTGCGCGCTCGCCAGGTCCTGCCCGAGGATTTCGAGCGCTTTGATCTCATCCTCGCGATGGACCGGTCCAACATGGCCGCGCTTGAACAGATGCGTCCCGCGGGCAATGCGACGCCCGTGCGGTTGTTTCTGGATTATGCCGACAGCACTTATGAAGAAGTGCCCGACCCGTATTACGATGGAGGATTCAACCTTGTCCTGGACTTGGTCGAACAAGCCGCGCGCGGAGTTTTGACCGAGATCGCGAAAGCGCCGACGGGGCGGTATACAAGCTGGGAATAGGCGGGGCAGGAACGTGCGCCCCGGCGCCGCGATGCCCGGCCGCTAGCCGCAATAGGCCTCTGCCGTGGCGCCAAAGCGTTGGTAGCGTTGCCAGAAATCCTCATCGCTGGGGCGGTCCGACTGGCGCACGACCTGGGCCTCGTGGGGTTCCGAAAAGAAACGGGTCGCGCGGCGCTGATCGCTTTTGGTCAATGTCAGGTCGGCGGCCTGCTGGATACAGGCGCACAGCCCGCGATTGACGCCGGGCCGGTCAGACCCCAGGCAGGCCCTTTCGATGGGGCCTGCGGCAAGGGGGGTCGCACACATGGCGAAAAACGCCGCGGTCAAAACGGGTTTCATCGATCTGCCTCATTCCTTGGCCGTGACGGTTTGCCCGTTCTGGCGGCCCGGTTATATTGATGCAGACCACTATGCCACGGTCGCGGCAAAATTCAAAGCTCTCTGCCCGGATCACGCGGTCTGGACAAGGTGCAGCGTGACCGCGGCAAAGAAAATCCCGCTGGCAACCAGTACGAACAGGTGCCAGATCGTGTTGTGATAGGGCAGGCCGCGCCAGAGATAAAAGGTCATGCCGACCGTATAAATCACACCGCCCGCGACGATCAGGCCCAGCACCACGGGGCTGAGCGTTGCAAACAGGCCCCAGCCCGCGACCAGCCCGGCCCAGCCCATCGCCGGGTAGAGCGCCAGGTTGACAACACGAAAGCGGTGCGGTGCTAGCACCCTCAGCCCCGTTCCCGCCAGTGCCGCCGCCCAAAGCCCGGTCACCAGCGCGGCGCCCTGTCCGCCCGACAGCACGGTAAAGGGCGTATAGGTGCCCGCGATTTTCCAGTAGATCGCCGAGTGGTCGAGCCTGCGAAAGATCGGCGTCCAGCCGGGATGCCGGACCATGTGATAAAGTGCTGAAAAGCCGATCATCGCGGCCAGTGCCACGGCATAGACCGAAATTCCGGCGAGTGCCGCGCCGCCGCCATGCAGGGCAACCCCCAGCGCGATCAGCACCGGCACACCGACTGCCACCCCGGCCAGGCCGGTCACATGGACGACGGCGTCACTCAACCGCTCGGCGCGGGTATAGGAGGGGTAGTCGGTGACCATGGCGTGATGATAGCGCGCCGCGTCGACGCGGCCAACTCACGACCAG
This sequence comes from Rhodovulum bhavnagarense, assembly GCF_004343505.1. Classification (GTDB taxonomy): domain Bacteria; phylum Pseudomonadota; class Alphaproteobacteria; order Rhodobacterales; family Rhodobacteraceae; genus Rhodovulum; species Rhodovulum bhavnagarense. Next base: position 302,423 of record NZ_SLXU01000001.1, read on the forward strand.
ATCAGGGACATGCGCGGGGCTTTTCTCGGGGCGGGCGATGGTGTAAATCCGTTTTGCCGACAGGGGCGTCCGGGCATCCGGGCTGAGAAGCACCCTTTGAACCTGAACCAGATCATGCTGGCGGAGGGAGTCGCGGACCCTTGGCCCCAAACGGGCGATGGCCGTCATTCCTGCCGCCTCGGAAGGAGCGATGAATGGCCGACTGGGGCAGCCACCTTTCCACCATGCGCAGCACTGCGCCGCTGGTGTTGAACATCACCAACTTCGTGGCCATGAATGTCATGGCAAATGTTCTTTTGGCCACGGGGGCATCCCCGGCGATGGCCCATGCAGAGGAAGAAATCGCCGAGATCACGGCGCTGTCGGATGCCTTGACGATCAATTTCGGTACTGCCGATGCGGGCTGGATGCGCGGGATATTCCGTGCCGTCGAAACCGCGCGCGGGCAAGGCATCCCATGGGTGCTCGATCCGGTGGCGGTTGGCGTCAGCACCCTGCGAAAGCAAACTGCGGCGCGATTGATCGAGATGGGGCCAGCGGTCATTCGCGGGAATGCCTCTGAAATCCTCGTGCTCGCCGGGCAGGGGGCGGGCGGCAAGGGGGTCGATGCCACCGATGGCGTGACCGAGGCCGCGGCGGCGGCCCGCGCGTTGGCGAGTCGGACGGGTGCCGTGGTGGCCGTGACCGGGGCGGTGGATTACGTCACCGACGGATGCCGGGCGTTCAGCGTGGCAAATGGTCATCCGTTGATGCCGCGCGTCACGGCCCTGGGTTGTTCGTTGACAGGTGTGGTCGGTGCGTTCCTGGTTGGCCAGCCCACGCTTGAGGCCGCGACGGCCGCGTTGGCCTGTTATGGGGTCGCGGGCGAGCGCGCGGGCAAGTGCGCCTCTGGGCCCGGCAGTTTCGCGGTGGACTTTCTCGATGCGCTGGCCGCGTTGACGCCGGACGAGCTGTCGCAGATGGCAAGGGTGACGCCGGCATGAACCTTTCGGTTTATTTCGTTACGCCGGACGGGGCTGACGATGCGCTGGTTCTGGCCGCGCTGAAAGGCGGGGCGACGGCGATCCAGTTGCGTGACAAGACGGCAACCGACGCCGAGATGATGGCTCAGGCGCGCCGGCTGATACCCCGGCTTGCCGAGGCGGGCGTGGCGTTAATCGTGAATGACCGGATCGAGGTCGCCCGTGCGGCTGGGGCGGCGGGGCTGCATATCGGGCAGGGCGACGGCGATCCGCGCGTGGCGCGCGCCGCGATCGGCCCCGACTTGCTATTGGGGCTTTCGGTCGAGCAGGCGGCGCATGTCGCGGCGATCCCCCATGGCATCGTTGACTACCTGGGCGTCGGCCCGGTTCGTGCAACCGCGACCAAGCCAGACCACGCCGCGCCCATCGGGTTGGACGGGCTTGCCCGCCTGGTTACCGCCGCCGCCCCGGTGCCGTGCGTTGCCATCGGCGGTGTTACCGCCGCCGATATCCCCGATATCAAGCGCAATGGCTGCGCCGGCATCGCGGTCGTTTCGGCCATTTCCGCCGCCGCCGATCCCCAGGCCGCCACCCGGTCCCTTGTCGATGCATGGAGGATAGCATGATCCCGACCATCCCCAACATCCTCGCGATAGCCGGTTCCGACCCCTCGGGCGGGGCCGGGATACAGGCCGATATAAAGGCGATCTCGGCCAATGGCGGCTACGCGATGGCCGCGATCACCGCGTTGACCGTGCAAAATACCCTTGGGGTGCGGGCGGCCAGCCTGATGAATCCAAGCTTTGTCGCCGAGCAGGTAGCCGCGGTTTTCGATGATATCCGCGTGGATGCGGTCAAGATCGGAATGCTGGGCGATGCAGCGATCGTCGAGGCCGTGGCGCAGGTGCTGGCCGGCCGCGATGTGCCGGTCGTTCTGGACCCGGTGATGGTGGCCAAGGGGGGCGATCGGCTGTTGGCCGGTGACGCCGTTGCCGCGCTGCGCGACAGGTTGGTGCCGCTGGCCACAGTCATCACCCCCAACCTGCCCGAGGCCGCCGACCTGCTGGGCTGTGCCGAGGCCACCACCCGCGATGACATGCGCACGCAGGCCCAGACGCTGCTGGCGCTGGGCTGCGGTGCGGTGCTGTTGAAAGGCGGGCACCTTGCGGAAGATGATAGCCCGGACCTTTTGCATGCGCCCGCGCGCAGCGAGTGGCTTGAGGGGCCACGCCTGCGCACGGTCAATACGCATGGCACGGGGTGTACGTTGTCGGCCACGCTCGCCACCCATCTGGCCCTGACCGGCGACCCTCTGGCGGCGGCCCTTGCGGCAAAGGCATACACCGCCGGCGCGATCGCCGGCGCGTCGGCGCTGACCGTGGGGCGCGGGCACGGACCGACTGATCATTTCTTTGCCTCGCGCAGGTGAGGGTGTTCCGGGACCGTTGCGTTTTCGCATCGCTTTTCGAAAAAGCGTCACTGTATACCCACATGTGGTAAATCATTATACTTCCAAAGGTTAAAAGTTGATGCTAACGTCCTGCTAATAATAATGAACTGAGGCAGGCTACAGGTATGAAAACGTGCTTTCGCGGCGCGTTCGTCATTTCCTGGGCACAGACGGAACTGGATGGGGTACGGGGCGCTGCGCCCGAGGCTTTGGCCGTTGGCGCGTCCTGGCGCTGGATCGGCGAGGCCGTTCGGGTGGACGGGCCCAAGGGTATCATGGTTCTGGACGGCGTCCGGGAAGAGGGCGATCTGCGCCGCCGCGCAGCACAATCGGTGCGTCGGCTGGTGGGCGCGGCACTGGATCGCGCGGTGTCGCCTCTTGCGCCGGCAGAGGACCAGATGCCGGACCGCGGGTTCGTGGTGACCGACGGTGTGACAAGCTTTACCGTGACCGAAATCGACACCGGACAGGGCGGCGCCCCGTTGCTTATGTTTGTCAATGACATGCCGCCGCCGAACTGCGACTTGTGGGTGGTGCGGCGGATTGCCGAAGGCCCGGTCACCAACCGCATCGGCGACATGGAACGCGGTGTGATCTGTTTCGTGCAAGGCACCCGGATCGCGACGCCACGTGGCGCGCTACCGGTCGAGGCTCTGCGTCCGGGGGACCGTGTCGATACACTGGATGACGGGCCCCAGGAAATTCTTTGGGTTGGTCGGCGAAGGATGACCGGTGCGCGGCTTTACGCCATGCCGCACCTGCGGCCGGTGCGCATCCGGGCTGGTGCATTGGCCAGCGGGCGGCCCGAGGACGATTTGCTGGTGTCGCCGCAACACCGCGTCTTGCTGCGCGGCAGAAAGGCAGAGCTGCTGTTCAATGCGTCCGAGGTTCTGATCGCGGCAGAAGATCTTTTGAACGACCGTTCGATCACCTACGATCACGGTCTGCGCGAGGTTACCTATATCCACCTGATGCTGGAACGGCACCAGGTTCTCTGGGCCAACGGGGTCGAAACCGAGAGCTTTCATCCCGCCAATACCGCGCTTGATGCGGTCCAGGAAGATCAGCGCAGGGCGTTGCTGGATCTCTTTCCGGCGATTGGCGATGATCCCCACAGCTATGGCGCCTTTGCCCGTCGAAGCCTGACGGGATCAGAGGCCGCGATCTTGGCCCACGAGGGCGGGCTGGGGCATTGACACCGCCGCGCGCATCCGTATAAGCACATCGTCCCCGGCCTTTGTGGTCGGGGTTTTCATTGGTGTTGGTGGCCCCCGCAAGGGGATGCCTGTCGGGATGACGCGCAAGCGGAATGCCAAAGGACAACGCCCTTCATGGCCGCGCGGCGCGCGGCGCCTAAAGAAGGAGATCAGCCGTGACCAAACGCACGTCTGCCAAGTACAAGATCGACCGCCGGATGGGTGAAAACATCTGGGGCCGCGCTAAATCCCCCGTCATTCGCCGTGAATACGGCCCCGGTCAGCATGGCCAGCGCCGCAAGGGCAAGATGTCCGATTTCGGCCTGCAACTGCGCGCCAAGCAAAAGCTGAAGGGTTATTACGGTGATCTGACCGAGAAACAGTTCCGCCGCATCTATGCCGAGGCCGAACGCGTCCGTGGCGATACCGGCGAAATCCTCATCGGCCTGCTGGAGCGGCGCCTTGATGCGGTCGTTTACCGTGCCAAGTTCGTACCGACGATCTTTGCCGCGCGCCAGTTCGTGAACCATGGTCATGTTACCGTGAACGGCAAGCGTGTGAACATCCCCTCTTACCGCGTGCAGGAAGGTGACGTGATCGAAGTGCGTGACCGATCCAAGCAGATGGCGGTCTTGCTGGAGGCCGTGCAACTGACTGAGCGTGACGTTCCCGATTACATCGAGGCCGATCATTCCAAGATGACCGCGAAATTCGTGCGTACGCCGGGCTTGGCCGATGTGCCTTACCCGGTGCACATGGAACCCAACCTCGTCATCGAATTCTACGCGCAGAACTAAGCCTGCGCCAAAGGCTGGGAATAGTGGCCCGTCCCGGCAAAGGGGCGGGCCTTTTTCATGCTCTGCAGGGGCTTTGGCCCCCCGTCGGTTATTTGCGCAACACTGCCCATCCCACAGGTTGCGGGCCTTTCGTTTCCCGCTGGCCTTGCTTGGGGGGCACGGCTAGGTATGCGGCGAAGGAGACGTTGATGGCCCGCATCATTCCCCAACCCGGAATCCTGGAAATCGCGCCCTATGTGGGTGGTCAGTCCAGGATCGAGGGCATGGCCGAGGTGGTGAAACTCTCGTCCAACGAGAACCCGTTCGGCCCCTCTGACAAGGCGCGCGCCGCCTTTGCGCGCACGGTTCACACGCTGCACCGTTATCCCTCGACCGACCATGCCGAATTGCGCGCCGCGATCGGCGAGGTTCATCGCGTGGACCCGGCCCGTGTGATTTGCGGTGTCGGTTCGGACGAGATCATTTCGTTCCTGTGCTATGCCTATGCGGGGCCGGGAACCGAGGTGATCCACACCGAGCACGGGTTTTCGATGTATCGCATCTCGGCGCTGGGTGCGGGCGCGACCCCGGTCGAGGTGCCGGAAAAGGCGCGCGTCGTCGATGTTGATGCGATTCTTTCCGCCTGTACCGACCGTACCCGGCTTGTATTCATCGCCAATCCTGGCAACCCGACCGGCACGATGGTTCCCATGCACGATATCGAGCGTCTTGCCGCGTCGCTTCCGGGCCAGGTGCTGCTGGTTCTGGACGGGGCCTATGCTGAATATGCCGAGGGTTTCGATGGCGGCGCACGCCTGGTAGAGTCGCGCGACAACGTTGTGATGACGCGCACTTTTTCCAAGCTTTACGGCTTGGGCGGGCTGCGTATCGGGTGGGGCTATGGCCCGGCGCCGGTGATCGATGTTCTCAATCGCATCCGCGGGCCGTTCAACCTCAGCCAGACCCAGCTTGAGACCGCCGAGGCCGCCGTGCGCGACACCGACTATGCAGAACGGTGCCGGTCGGAAAACGCGCGGCTGCGAGCCTGGATGGTCGAGGCGCTGAACAGGCTCGGCGTTGCGACCGATGCCTCTTTCGCCAATTTCGTGTTGGCCCGGTTTGCCGGGCAGGCGCAGGCAGAGGCGTGCGAGGCCTATCTTCAGACGCAGGGGCTGATCGTGCGCAAGGTCGCAGGTTACAAGCTGCCGCAGGCGCTGCGGATCACGGTGGGTGACGAACCGTCCTGCCGGCGGGTGGTTCATGCCATCGGCCAGTTCCTAGAGGGCGAGGAATGAGCTTGGTCTACAAGCGTGTCGCGTTGATCGGGATGGGGCTGATCGCAGGGTCCATGGCGCTGGCGATGCGCCGTGGCGGGTTGGCCGGTGAAATCGTCGGTACCGCACGCTCGGCAGAAACGCGCCGCATTGCCGCCGAGATCGGCCTGGTAGACCGGGTGGCCGAAACCGCTGCCGAGGCCGTGCGAGGCGCAGACCTGGTGGTTCTGGCCGTCCCGGTCGGAGCAATGGACCAGATTGCCGCCGAGATCGGGCCGCATCTTGAACCGGGCGTGACGGTGACCGATGTCGGCTCGGTCAAGCGCGCGGTGATCGAGGCCGTGGGCCCAAAGCTGCCCGCAGGTGTACATTTCATCCCCGGCCATCCCCTTGCCGGGACCGAGCATTCCGGCCCGCGCGCGGGCTTTGCCGAACTGTTCGACAACCGCTGGTGCCTTCTGGTGCCGGTCGAGGGCACTGACCCGGCTGCCACCGCCCGGCTGCGGACGCTTTGGGAAGGTATGGGCGCCCATGTCGAAGAAATGGATGCCGACCACCACGACCTCGTGCTGGCGGTGACCAGCCATGTGCCGCACCTGATCGCCTATACGATGGTGGGTGTGGCCGATGATCTGCGCCGGGTGACCGATAGCGAGGTGATCAAGTATTCCGCTGCGGGGTTTCGCGATTTCACACGCATCGCGGCCTCGGACCCCACGATGTGGCGCGATGTTTTCCTGACCAACAAGGAAGCAACGCTGGAAATCCTTGGCCGGTTCACCGAGGAACTCTTCGCCCTGCAACGGGCGATCCGCACCGGGCAGGGAGAACAGCTTTTCGACTATTTCACCCATACCCGCGCCATACGCCGCGGGATTATCGAGGCAGGTCAGGATACAGACGCGCCCGATTTCGGGCGCGGCAAGGCGCGGTCATGATCGCGCCGCTGGCATTCGCGCTGTTTTCTGCGATTGCCGTTGCGCCGGCTTTGGCATCCCTCGATCAAGAGGGGCCGCGGCCGGTGCCGCGCCCCTTGGCGGGGGCTTACGCGCGGGCCGAGATGTTGCCACGTGTTCCGCTTGCCCCTGTCCATTACAACGCCACGATCCGGCCCGCACCGCGTCCGGGATCGGGGCCAGGAACCGGAGCGGGGCTGATCCTGTTGGTGCCGGTGCATTACTCGGCGGCGATCCGGCCCGCCCCCCGGCCGCTGCGCCCGCCGTTGCCCGGCCGGGTGCTGGAAATTCAGACGGGTGCGGGGCTGGCGCGCTCGGCTCGACCGGTGGCGCGCCCGCATGTCATGTCGGCCACGCCCGTACCGACCCTGGTGCAAACCCGGCCTGCCATCATGGCGCATGGATCAAGCGGCACGATCTGCGGCGATCCCGCCATCCAGGGCGAGGCATTGCCGCCCATCGAGGGCCGGATAGCGGGCTGTGGTGTGGCCCGTCCGGTACGTGTCTCATCGGTGGACGGTGTCGTCCTGGCCCAGCCTGCCACGATGGAGTGCGACACCGCGCGCGCCCTGCGGGATTGGGTGAATGCGGGCGTCAAGCCAGTGATCGGTCGGCTTGGCGGCGGGGTCGCCTCGTTGCGGATCGTGGCCGGCTATGCCTGTCGGCCGCGTAACAACAAGCCCGGCGCCAAGCTGTCGGAACATGCCGCGGGGCGCGCGGTAGACGTCGCTGCGATCGATCTGCGCAATGGCGTATCGCTCAGCGTGCTGAACGGCTGGTCCGACCCGGTGCAGGGCAAGCTGTTGCGCCGGATGCACGCCTCGGCCTGCGGTCCGTTCGGCACCGTTCTGGGGCCGGATTCCGACGGCTATCACCGGGACCATTTCCATCTCGATACCGCGCGTTACCGCGCCGGACCCTATTGCCGCTAGGCATCGAGATGCCGGGCGCATGACGCGCCCTTTCACTTTGCGTGCCGTTGGAGTTTACAGCGGACGGCTGAAAAAGGACCAGACGGATGCGCGACGGGCTTTGGGTCTTTGGATACGGATCGCTGTTGTGGAATCCCGGCTTTCCGGTGGCGGATCGGCGGCTTGCGCGGCTTGACGGCTGGCACCGCAGTTTCTGCATGCGATCGATCCATCATCGAGGAACCGAGCAAGAGCCGGGGCTGGTGCTGGCGCTCGATGCAATGGCGGGGGCGGCGTGTCATGGGCTTGCACTGCGGGTCGCAGCGGGCAGCGAAAAGCCGACGATTGCCTATCTGCGCGAGCGCGAACTGGTTTCCTCGGCATATCTCGAAACCGAGCTTGAGGTAGAGGCCCAAGGCCTAGGCCCGCTATCCGTTCTGGCCTATGTCATCGACCCCGAACACGGACAGTATTGCGGTGGTCTGCCGCTCGAGGAACAGGCGCGTATCATCGCCCGTGCCCACGGCGGGATGGGGCCGAACGATGCCTATCTCTACAACACCGCCGCGCACCTGGCCGAGCTTGGCATCGCCGATCCCGACCTTGAATGGCTGGCCGCGCGGGTGCGCGCACTGTCACGGGATTGAATGTTGTCCGCCTGGTGGCCTTGGCCTAGTGTCACGACCAGGAACAAGCGCGTCAGGACCCGACCAATGGACATGACCGACCGCGAGGCCGCGCCGCAATTTTCCCAGCCCTTGCGCCAGGTGGTGCTGATGCTTCTGGCCGTGGCGCTGTTCGCGGCGGGGGCCTACATGGCCTATCCCCAGGTGGCGCCGGTCTTTCTCGCCAACCCTTATCTGAACGGCGTCATCGTCTTCGTTTTCGTGGTTGGGGTTGCGGCCTGCTTTCTTCAGGTGGTGCAACTCATCGCCTCGGTGCGCTGGATCGAGGAATTTACCGCCGATCTCGGGGGGCAGGCGCCTAGCCGCGCGCCGCGCCTGCTGGCCCCCCTAGCGGCCCTTTTACGCAAGCGCGGCAAACGGATGCAGATCGGCACCGCCTCGGCGCGGTCGATCCTGGACTCGGTTGCCACCCGTATCGAAGAGGCGCGCGATATCACGCGCTATATAACCAGCCTTTTGATTTTCTTGGGCCTTCTGGGCACCTTTTACGGGCTGGCCACAACGGTTCCGGCGGTGGTCGAAACCATCCGATCGCTTGCTCCGCAAGAGGGTGAGGGCGGGGTGCAGGTCTTTGGTCGGCTGATGAGCGGTCTGGAGGCGCAACTGGGCGGCATGGGGACCGCCTTTGCTTCGTCGCTATTGGGACTGGCAGGGTCGTTGGTGGTGGGGCTTCTGGAACTGTTTGCAGGCCACGGGCAGAACCGGTTTTACCAGGAGCTGGAGGAATGGTTGTCCTCGATCACCCGGCTCAGCTTTTCGACCGGAGAGGGCGAAGGCGAAGCCGGCGCCGAGGCGGGGCTTCTTGCGGCCACGCTGGACCAGTTGGCCGACCAGATGCAGGGTCTTCACGCATTGTTTTCCAAGTCTGACGCCGAACGTCATGCCCTTGCACAGCGCGTCGGCGCGCTGGCCGATGCTGTTGAAACACTTGGCGCGGCGATGGAGGCGCAACTTGGCGATTCCCATGCGATGACCGAGGCCCTGAGTCGGGTCGCACAGGGCCAGGAACGCGCGGCCATGGCGATCGAGGCGCGCATGGGTGACGAGGGCGCGTTGGCCGATGCCGAGGCGCGGATGCGCCTGCGATCGATCGACGTGCAACTCTTGCGCATCCTCGAGGAAATCTCTGCTGGGCGGCAGGAAACCGTGACCGATCTGCGCGGTGACCTGGTCGACCTGGGCCGAGTGTTGGCGCGACTGGCCCCGCCAGACGGGCGTGGGGTCTAACCCATGGCCCTGAGCCGTCGAAGCGGGCAGCGGCTCCAGGCCTCGATCTGGCCGGGATTCGTCGATGCGATGACGGCATTGTTGCTGGTGCTGATGTTCGTGCTGTCGATCTTCATGATCGTGCAGGTCATGTTGCGGGACACCATTACCGGGCAGGAAACCGAACTGTCGCAACTCAACGCGGAACTTGCCGCGCTGGCCGATGCGCTTGGAATGGAACGCCGCCGCAGTGCGGAGCTGACGGCCGAGATCGGCACCCTGGACAGCGCCCTGACCGAGGCGCGCGCCCGCGCCGAAGAACGCGAGGCGCTGATCGGGTCGTTGCAGTCTCGGGTTGCGGCGCAGGCGGGCGATCTGGACGCCGCGCGCGCCACGATCACCGAGTTCGAGGCGCAGGTCGGCCGACTTCTGGCCGAGCGCGATGCGGCGCGCCGTCAGGGCGCGGCCTTGGAACAGGAGGTCACGGCGCTGCAACAAGCGCGCGCGGCGCTCTTGTCCGAACAAGACCAGTTACAGGCCGCGCTTGCCTTGGTGCGCGAGGAAATCGATACGCAGACCGAGGCCGCCCGCCTTGCCGCTGCCCGGCGCGAGGCGCTTGAGGCGCTGGTGGCCGATCTGCGCGCGCGAAATGACGAGGGCGCGGCCACACTTGCGGCGCTGACAGGCGAGGTCGAGGCGCTGAGATCGGCGTTGTCCGAGGCAGAGGTCGCGCGCCTCGCCGAAGCCGCCGCGGCACAGGCGTTGCGCGACAGGCTGAAAGGGGCGGAGGACGAGTTGACCGCGATGACCTTGTCGCTGGAAAATCAGCGCAAGCGGGCCGAAGAGACATTGACCATGCTGGCTGCCGCCGAGGCAGCGCGCGACGATCTGGACCAAAGGCTTGCCGCGGCGCAGAGTGCGCAAGAGGCGGCCCTGACCCGTGCCGAGGAACGCGCGGCCCTTTTGGCCCAGTCCAACGCGGTACTGGAACGCCAAGAGGCGAAGTCGGCAGAGAGCCAGCGCAAACTCGCGCTCTTGAACCAGCAGCTTGCCGCGTTGCGCACGGAACTGGGCGGTCTTCAGGCGCTCTTGGACGAGGCGGCCGCCCGCGATGCCAAGGCGACAGTGCAGATCGAGTCGCTTGGCCAGCAGTTGAACGCCGCGCTGGCGCGCGTGGCTGCCGAGCAGCGCGCCCGCGCCCAACTGGAAGAGGCAGAGCGCAAACGTCTGGAAGAAGAGGCGCGTCGGCTCGCCGAGGAGGCCCGCAAGCTAGAGACCTATCGTTCCGAATTCTTCGGAGAATTGCGTCGCCTTCTGGCCGGGCGCCAGGGGGTTAGGGTGGTCGGCGACCGTTTTGTCTTTTCCTCGGAAGTTCTGTTCGAACCGGGGAGTGCCGAGCTTGCCCGTGAGGGCGAGGCACAGATCGCCAACGTGGTCGCCATCCTGCGCGACGTGGCCGATGACATCCCGCCCGAGATAGACTGGATCTTGCGGGTGGACGGGCATACCGACAACGTGCCGCTCGCCGCCGGGGCGGATTATGCTGATAACTGGGAACTTAGCCAGGCGCGAGCGCTGTCGGTGGTGCGCTTCATGGTCGATGAGATGGGGTTCTCGCCCCGGCGGCTTGCGGCGGCCGGGTTTGGCGAGTTTCAGCCGGTGGTTGCGGGCGACAATGCGCAGGCACGCGCACAGAACCGCCGGATCGAACTGAAACTGACCGAGCGCTGATCAGCGGACCGTTACAGCCACGGTGATCGTGTCGATGGTCTGTCCCGCGCGGATCAGTGCGATCTTGGCCTCGTAGGCGCCTTTTGGCCATCCGCCTGGCGGATGGCGCTTGCCAAAGGCGCGGTAAATCCGGGCCTGGGTGCGGTCAATCGTCTGCGCATGCTCGGCGAACCGGCCCTCGGGCCCGGTCAGCGTGAATTCAATCCTGTCGCCGGCCTGCGCGCCGAAAAGGTGAACCCAGGCGACCAGCGCGGTGGCCCCGGAGGGCAGCGCGTCAGGCATGGCCGGCCCGGCCTTGACCGCGTCGAAACTGGGCACCTCGGTTGTCAGGCCCGCGCCGATCAGCCCGCTGGCGCGATAATCGGGCGGATTTTGCCAAAGTGTTTCGTCGGGGGCGGAGGGCGTGGTGCATGTCACGGGTGCCCCGGGTTGGAACGGGTCGATGACATTGCCGTCCTGCCGGACCGACAGGTGCACATGGGGAAAGGCGGTGCGCCCGCTCAGCCCGACCCGGCCCAGTACGGTGCCCTTTGCAACGCGCTGGCCGGGCTGCACCGCGACGCTGCCCTCGGCGAGGTGGCAATACTGGGTCTGCCAGCCGGCGCCATGGTCGATCACCACGCCATTGCCACAGTCCATGCCCTCGGGCGGTGCGGTGCGCGGGCCGTTATCCGGCATCCCGTCGCGGATCGCGCGCACCGTGCCCGGGGCCGCGGCCAGCACCGCCACCCCGCGCATCATCTCGGCCTCTGTCGCCAGCGCGAAATCGGTGCCCTTGTGCCCGTCATAGCTGAGCGCGCCACAGGTGAAATCGGCAGCCCCCGGGCCGGGATCGCGGTCAACGTAATTCTGGATGAAGCAGGTATCGCCGGGAATGCAGTCGATGGGCAGACCCAACAAGATATCCCCCCCGGCCGGCGCGGCCGCGAGGGATATCAAGAGGGCCGCGGCCCGCAGTTTCATTCCGCGGTCAGAAGCGGCGGCTTTTTCGTCCCGAGGCGCGGCTTTTCGGGCTCGGAAATGCGCAGGTCGATCTTGCCGTCCCTGACCCCGACCTTGACCAGTCCGCCGCCCGCAAGCTTGCCAAAGAGCAGTTCCTCGGCCAGCGGCTTCTTGATGTGCTCCTGGATGACGCGGCCCAGCGGACGGGCGCCCATCCGGTCGTCATAGCCCTTGTCGGCCAGCCATTCTGCGGCGGGACGGGTCAGTTCGATGCTGACCTGCCGATCCATGAGCTGTGCCTCAAGCTGGAGGACGAATTTCTCGACCACCTGGAGGATGACCTCTTTGGGGAGCGGCGCAAACGAGATGACGGCATCCAGCCTGTTGCGGAACTCGGGCGTGAAGGTGCGTTCGATCGCGGCGGTATCCTCGCCCTCGCGCCGCTCGCGGCCGAAACCGACGGCGGCCTTGGCCTGTTCGGCGGCGCCCGCGTTCGAGGTCATGATCAGGATCACGTTGCGGAAATCCACCGTCCGGCCGTTATGGTCGGTCAGTTTCCCGTGATCCATGACCTGCAACAGGATGTTGTAGACATCCGGGTGCGCCTTTTCGATCTCGTCCAGGAGCAGCACGCAATGGGGGTGCTGATCCACGCCGTCGGTCAACAGGCCCCCCTGGTCAAAGCCGACGTAACCGGGCGGGGCGCCGATCAGGCGGGAAACCGCGTGCTTTTCCATGTATTCGGACATGTCGAAGCGCAGCAGTTCGACGCCAAGCGTGGAGGCCAGTTGTTTTGCCACCTCGGTCTTGCCCACGCCGGTGGGGCCGGCGAACAGGTAGTTGCCGATGGGTTTCTCGGGCTCGCGCAGGCCCGCGCGGGCCAGCTTGATCGCCGAGGCCAGCGCCTCGATTGCCTTGTCCTGGCCAAAGACCACGCGCTTGAGCGAAGTTTCGAGATCCCGGAGCACCTGTGCATCGTCTTTCGAGACATTTTTCGGAGGAATGCGCGCGATCTTTGCGACCACGCCCTCGATCTGGTCGGTGTCAATGGTCCGGGTGCGGTCCTGCTCTGCCAGCAGGTGCTGGGCCGCGCCGGCCTCGTCGATCACGTCGATGGCCTTGTCTGGCAGTTTGCGGTCATGGATATAGCGTGCTGACAGTTCCACCGCGGATCTGATCGCGTCGGATGTGTAACTGACGCTGTGATGCTTTTCGAAATAGGGCTTGAGCCCTTCGAGGATCTTGATGGAATCCTCGACAGTCGGCTCGGTCACGTCGATTTTCTGGAACCGCCGCGACAGGGCGCGATCCTTTTCGAAATGCTGGCGGAATTCCTTGTAGGTCGTCGATCCCATGCAGCGCAGCTTGCCGCCCTGAAGCGCAGGTTTCAGCAGGTTGGAGGCGTCCATCGCGCCCCCCGAGGTCGCCCCGGCACCGATCACGGTGTGGATTTCGTCGATGAACAGGATCGCGTCGGGGTGATCCTCAAGTTCGGTCACAACCGCCTTGAGTCGCTCCTCGAAATCGCCGCGATAGCGCGTTCCGGCCAGAAGTGCCCCCATGTCGAGCGAAAAGATCGTGGTCTTTGACAGCACCTCTGGGGTTTCGCCCTGCACGATCTTGCGCGCCAGCCCCTCGGCAATGGCGGTCTTGCCGACACCGGGATCCCCGACAAGGAGCGGGTTGTTCTTGCGCCGCCGGCACAGCACCTGGATACAGCGTTCGACCTCTTGCGCGCGCCCGATCAGGGGGTCGACATCGCCCTTGGTCGCCTTGGCATTGAGATCGACGCAATATTTCCCGAGTGCGGATTCGCGGGTATCCTCTTCCACCTGCGGATTGCCTTGGGCTTCTTCGTCGAATTCGGGAGCGCCGGTGACCGGACGATGTTCCCCGAAAGAGGGATCCTTGGCGACGCCATGGGCGATGAAGTTCACCGCGTCATAGCGGGTCATGTCCTGTTCCTGGAGGAAATAGGCCGCGTTCGATTCCCTTTCGGCGAAGATCGCGACCAGGACGTTGGCGCCGGTCACCTCGGTGCGGCCGGAACTTTGGACATGGATCGCCGCGCGCTGGATCACGCGCTGAAAGGCGGCGGTCGGTGCGGCCTCTGACCCATCGATATCGGTCACGAGTGTCGAGAGTTCCTCCTCGATGAAATCGGTCAGGGTCTGGCGCAACTGTTCCAGGTCGACCGAACAGGCGCGCATGACTTTGGCGGCGTCAGGCTCGTCGATCAGCGCGAGGAGCAGGTGTTCGAGAGTGGCCAGTTCGTGCCGGCGGGAATTGGCCAGCGCGAGAGCCGCGTGAATGGCTTGCTCGAGAGTGTTCGAAAACGACGGCACCTTGCGTGCTCCTTTCCTCCTTAGCCCGATAACGGTGGCGCGTTCCGAGCATGGTCCTTTGAGTTTAAGTTTTGGTGTTTGTCGCGCCGCTTCAAGTTTTTTCTGTTCAAATCTTCCGGGGCTTTTGAAACTGCCTCGTTTTTCGGCATTGGCGCGGGGCTCAGAACCTGTCCTTGCGGGCGCGGATCTCTGCAAAGACCGCCCAATCGGGGCTGTCGAGCATGCCGAGCGCGGCCTTTATCTCGGGCAGTCCCGCGCGCAGGAAGGGATTGGTCGCCAGTTCCTCGGACAGGCGTACCGGCACGGTGGGGTGTCCCTCGGCACGGGCTGCTTCGATCCGGCCTGCGCGGGATTGCAGGGCGGGATTGTCGGGGTCGATGGTCATCGCGAAACGAGCGTTGGAAAGGCTGTATTCGTGGCCCGAACAGACCAGCGTCTCGGGCGGCAGGGTGGCGAGCCTGGAAAGACTGTTCCACATCGCGGCGGCATCGCCCTCGAACAGCCGCCCGCAGCCCAGGCCCATCAGGCTGTCGCCGGTAAAGACCGCGCCGCTTGAGGCAAAGTGATAGGCGACATGGCCCAGGGTATGGCCGGGCACTTCGATCACGGTGGCCGTTTCACCGTCGATCTGCACCTTGTCGCCCTCGGCCACCGCCAGGTCCAAGGGTGGCAGCCGGTGCGCATCGGCGGCTGCGCCAACGACCCGCGCGCCATGGGCCTCGCGCAGTGTCTCGACGCCCTCGACGTGATCATGATGGTGATGGGTCAGCAGGATATCGCTAAGGTGCCATCCGCGCGCGGTTAGCGCGGCCAGGATCGGCGCGGCCTCTGGGGCGTCGATCACCGCCGTTGCGCCGCTTTGGGCGTCATGCAGCAAGTAGGCGTAATTATCGGCGCGACATGGCAGGGTGACGAGTTCAAGGGGCATGGCTTTCTCGCTTTTGTCTTCGTATCCTCGGGCGCGGAAACCTTGGCCCGGGGCAAGGCGCGCGACAATGCATCTCGATGTTCTCGACTTGAGAAACTTCTACTACCGTACCAATCTGGGGCGCGTGGCGCAGCGGGCAATTCGCGATCGCGTGGTTGACCTGTGGCCCGAGGCCAAGGGCCAGACTGTGGTGGGGTTCGGGTTCGCGGTTCCGCTGTTGCGACCCTTTCTTGCCGATGCCCGGCGCGTGATCGGACTGATGCCGGGGCAACAGGGGGTCATGCCCTGGCCCGCGGGGCAGGCCAATGTCTCGGTTTTGTGTGAGGAAACGTCGTGGCCGCTGCAAGACGGCTTCGTGGACAAGCTGGTTTTGCTGCACGGGCTCGAGACCAGCGAGAATCCCTCGGCCGTGCTGGCGGAATCGGCGCGCGTGCTGGGGCCGGGGGGACGGGCGCTGTTCATCGTGCCGAACCGGTCGGGGCTATGGGCGCGGCGGGACGGGACTCCTTTCGGCTTCGGGCGCCCCTACAGCCCCGGTCAGCTTGAGGCACAGTTGCGTGCGCATGGTTTCGAGCCCCAGAGAAACCTGGCCGCGCTGTTCGCACCGCCGACCGACAGGCGATTCTGGTTGCGCAGCGCGGGGATGTGGGAAAACGCGGGTCGGCGCATGTCTGCCCATTTCGCGGGCGGTGTGCTGCTGGTCGAGGCAACCAAGCGGCCCTATCGCCCCACGGGTGTGGTGGTTCGCGATGGGATGCCGCGTCCGTTGCGGGTGTTGGACGCACTGCCGCAGCCAGGGGCCGAACCCGCCTGAGACCCACGCTGGCAAGGGTTTGATCCGCCCTTTTGACGGCCGGGCCGCGGTTCGGCGCCGACGCGTCGTGGCGTCGCCTCGCCGGACCGGTGCAGCCCGTGTCACACTAGCTCGCAGAATGGTGTTCTAGGCGGTTGCGAGGTGCCCCTTGCTCTGCTACACCCACGCCGATTTCGGAGCGTGCCCGTCCGGGTGCGCCGCTTGATCTGCCCCGTTTTTTTGTCGGGGCTTCAGACATCGGAAGGGTTGACGTGTCCGAACCAGCATCGATTTCGTCCGGCATCGCCCAGCGCTATGCCACCGCCTTGTTCGAGATTGCCAAGGAAGCCAAAGCCCTCGCCGCGCTTGAGAACGACGTTGCCTTGCTCGACGCCGCGCTCGCCGAAAGCGAGGATTTTCGTGTTCTCATCTCGTCGCCGGTCTATTCGCGCGAGGCGCAGGGCAAGGCGATTACCTCGCTTGCACCAAGGATCGGCCTTGGCGCGACGACGGCGAACACGCTGGGCCTCATGGCTACCAAGCGCCGCCTCTTCGTGCTTCCTCAGCTTGTCGCCGCGCTGCGTATGCTGATCGCCGAGGAAAAGGGCGAGATCACCGCCGAGGTCGTTTCTGCCAGCCCCCTGAGCGAGGCCCAGAAACAGAAACTTGCCGCCGCGCTGAAGGTCAGCGCCGGCAAGGATGTCAAGATCAACGCCGCCGTGGACGAAAGCCTGATCGGCGGCCTGATTGTCAAACTGGGCTCGAAGATGATCGACACCTCGATCCGCGCGCGGCTCAATGCACTCCAGAACACCATGAAAGAGGTCGGATAAATGGGTATCCAAGCAGCTGAGATCTCTGCGATCCTCAAGGAGCAGATCAAGAACTTCGGCCAGGAGGCCGAGGTTGCAGAGGTGGGCCGCGTCCTGTCGGTCGGTGACGGTATCGCCCGTGTTCACGGCCTCGACAACGTGCAGGCCGGCGAGATGGTCGAATTCCCGGGCGGTATCATGGGTATGGCGCTGAACCTGGAAATCGACAACGTCGGTATCGTGATCTTCGGCTCTGACCGGGACATCAAGGAAGGCGACACCGTCAAGCGCACGAACTCGATCGTGGACGTTCCATGTGGCGAGGCGCTGCTTGGTCGCGTGGTCGACGGCCTTGGCAACCCGCTGGACAACAAGGGCCCGATCGCCACGACCGAGCGCCGGGTTGCGGACGTCAAGGCGCCGGGCATCATCCCGCGCAAATCGGTGCATGAACCGATGGCCACCGGCATCAAGTCCGTCGACGCCATGATCCCGATCGGCCGTGGTCAGCGCGAACTGGTTATCGGTGACCGTCAGACCGGCAAGACCGCCGTCGCGCTGGACACCATCCTGAACCAGAAAGTCTATAACGAGGCCGCTGGCGACGACGAAAGCAAGAAACTTTACTGCATCTACGTTGCGGTGGGGCAGAAACGTTCGACCGTCGCCCAGCTTGTGAAGAAGCTGGAAGAGACCGGCGCGATGGCCTATTCGATCGTGGTCGCCGCCACCGCGTCGGACCCCGCGCCGATGCAGTTCCTGGCCCCCTATTCGGCGACGGCCATGGCCGAATACTTCCGCGACAACGGCCGCCATGCACTGATCATCTACGATGACCTGTCCAAGCAGGCCGTCGCCTATCGCCAGATGTCGCTGCTTCTGCGCCGCCCGCCGGGGCGCGAGGCCTACCCGGGCGACGTGTTCTACCTGCATTCCCGTCTGCTGGAACGTTCGGCCAAGATGAACGAGGATCACGGCGCCGGGTCGCTGACTGCCCTGCCGATCATCGAGACCCAGGCTGGTGACGTGTCGGCCTATATTCCGACCAACGTGATCTCGATCACAGACGGGCAGATCTTCCTTGAAACCGACCTGTTCTACCAGGGCATCCGCCCGGCCGTGAATACCGGCCTTTCGGTGTCGCGCGTGGGCTCTGCGGCGCAGACCGACGCGATGAAATCGGTGGCCGGCAAGGTCAAGCTGGAACTGGCGCAGTATCGCGAGATGGCGGCCTTTGCGCAGTTCGGCTCCGACCTCGACGCGGCGACGCAGAAACTTCTGAACCGTGGCGCGCGCCTGACCGAACTGATGAAGCAGCCGCAATATTCGCCGCTGACCAACGCGGAAATCGTCTGCGTCATCTTTGCCGGCACGCAAGGTTATCTCGACAAGGTCGCGGTCAAGGATGTCACCCGCTACGAGGCTGATCTTTTGACCTTCCTGCGCACGCAAAAGCAGGACTTGCTGGACGATATCACCAACAACGACCGCAAGGTGAAGGGCGAGCTGGAGGAAAAGATCCGCGCCGCGCTTGACGAATTCTCCAAGAACTTCGCCTGAGCCGGAAGCGGGATCGGATAGATGCCAAGCCTCAAGGACCTCAAAACCCGGATCGGAAGCGTCAAGAACACGCGAAAGATCACGAAGGCCATGCAGATGGTCGCGGCGGCCAAGCTCCGCCGTGCCCAGGAAGCTGCTGAAAATGCCCGGCCCTATGCCGAGCGTATGGAAAAGGTGATGTCGGGGCTCGCCGCCTCGGCCACCGGCGCGGCGAACGCGCCCAGGCTGTTGATCGGCTCGGGCTCGGACAAGGTGCACCTGCTGGTCGTGATGACCGCCGAGCGGGGGCTTTGCGGCGGCTTCAACTCGTCGATCGTCAAGCTGGCGCGCACCCGCATCAACGAGCTCAGGGCCGCGGGCAAGACGATCAAGATCCTGACCGTTGGCAAGAAGGGCCGCGAGCAGCTCAAGCGCGAATTCGGCGATCTGTTCATCGGTCATGTGGATCTGAGCGAGGTCAAGCGGCTTGGCTATTCCAACGCGCAAGAGATATCGCGGGACATCATTGGCCGTTTTGATGCGGGCGAGTACGATGTCGCGACGATCTTTTACAGCCGCTTCCAGACGGTGATCAGCCAGATCCCGACCGCACAGCAGATCATCCCCGCCGTCTTTGACGAAAGCAAGGCCGAGGAAGCGGGCGCGCTATACGATTACGAGCCCACCGAGGGCGAGATCCTGGCCGAACTGCTTCCCCGCGGTGTTGCGACCCAGATCTTTACCGCGCTCCTTGAAAATGGCGCCTCCGAGCAGGGCGCGCGCATGTCCGCGATGGATAGCGCGACCCGCAATGCCGGCGACATGATCAACAGGCTGACGATCGAGTATAACCGTTCGCGGCAGGCCGCGATCACCAAGGAACTCATCGAAATCATTTCGGGCGCCGAGGCGCTCTAGAGGAACCGGAGAAACGACATGGCAAATGCTGTAGGCAAAATCACTCAGGTGATCGGCGCCGTCGTCGACGTTCAGTTCGACGATCAACTGCCCGAGATCCTGAACGCCCTGGAAACCGAGAATAACGGCAAGCGCCTCGTGCTTGAGGTCGCTCAGCACCTGGGCGAGTCCACCGTTCGCACCATCGCCATGGACGCCACCGAGGGTCTTGTGCGCGGCGCCAAGGTGACGGATACGGGCCGCCCGATCTCGGTTCCGGTTGGCGATGCCACGCTTGGGCGCATCATGAACGTGATCGGCGAGCCGATCGACGAAAAGGGTCCGGTCTCGGCGACCGAAACCCGCGCGATTCACCAGCCCGCCCCCGATTTCGCGGCGCAGGCGACCGAGTCCGAAATCCTGGTCACCGGCATCAAGGTCATCGACCTTCTGGCTCCCTATTCCAAGGGCGGCAAGATCGGCCTGTTCGGTGGCGCCGGCGTGGGCAAGACGGTTCTGATCATGGAGCTGATCAACAACATCGCCAAGGTTCACTCTGGCTATTCGGTGTTTGCCGGCGTGGGTGAACGTACCCGCGAGGGCAACGACCTCTACCACGAGATGATCGAGTCGAACGTCATCAAGCCCGATAACCTTGGCGAAAGCCAAGTGGCCTTGGTCTACGGCCAGATGAACGAGCCTCCGGGGGCCCGTGCGCGCGTCGCCCTGACCGGCCTGACGCTTGCAGAACAGTTCCGTGACCAGTCCGGCACCGACGTTCTGTTCTTTGTCGACAACATCTTCCGCTTTACCCAGGCGGGTTCCGAGGTGTCGGCGCTTCTGGGTCGTATTCCTTCGGCCGTGGGCTACCAGCCGACGCTGGCCACCGACATGGGCGCGATGCAGGAACGCATCACCTCGACCAAGCAGGGCTCGATCACCTCGATCCAGGCTGTTTACGTGCCCGCGGACGACCTGACCGACCCCGCACCCGCGACCACCTTTGCCCACCTCGATGCAACGACCGTGTTGTCGCGCGCGATCTCGGAACTGGGTATCTACCCGGCCGTGGACCCGCTCGACTCGTCGTCCCGGATTCTCGATCCCGCGATCGTCGGCGAAGAGCATTACCAGGTTGCCCGCGACGTGCAGGGCATCCTGCAACGCTACAAGTCGCTTCAGGACATCATCGCGATCCTCGGCATGGATGAACTGAGCGAGGAGGACAAGCTGACCGTGTCGCGCGCCCGCAAGATCCAGCGCTTCCTGTCGCAGCCCTTCGACGTGGCCAAGGTGTTCACCGGTTCGGACGGCATCCAGGTGCCGCTTGAAAAGACCATCGCCTCGTTCAAGGCCGTGGTCGCCGGCGAATACGATCACCTGCCCGAGGCCGCCTTCTACATGGTTGGCGACATCGAGGAAGTGATCGCCAAGGCCGAGAAAATGGCGGCCGAGGCTGCCTGATCAGGCTGACGGCGCCGGACGGGTTCCGCCCGGCGCCCCCCGTTCCAAGGAGGCATTATGGCCGACACGATGCAATTCGACCTGGTGGCGCCAGAGCGCCGCGTTGCCTCGGAACAGGCGACACAGGTCGTCATTCCGGGCTTCGAGGGTGATCTCACCGCCATGCCCGATCACGCCCCTCTGATCACCACCCTGCGACCCGGTGTGCTGGAAGTGTTCACCGCGAAGGGTAGCCAGAAATATATCGTTACCGGCGGCTTTGCCGAGATCACTGCCGATAGTGCCACGGTTCTGGCCGAGCGTTCGCACCCCGTCGAGGAAGTAACGCAAGCCATGATCGACGAGATGGTGGCCGAGGCCCGCAAGGCCCATGAAATCGCGCATCCCGATGTTGTCGACGCCTCGGCCAAGATGCTGGCCGACATGGTGGCGATGGGTACACATGTCGGGTTCGAGCCGCAGGGCTGATCGCGCAACACGCCAAACCGGACCAGAGGGGCCTCGCGCTGCGCGGGGCCCCTCGCTGTTTTAACGTTGCCGTAATTTCGCCGGGATTATCTGGCACCCAAGGGCCGGAAAGGGGCGTAGCGATGAAGAAAATCGAGGGCAGGCTGCTTGGAATTGACCAAGGCAGCGTGCTGATGTTCTCGGATTTTGAAACTGGCGGGATCATGTGGACCGGTACAGGCCCACGTGTAAGCCGCCGGAAAATTGCATTCAGCGAGGCCTATGGCGTGCCGCCCGCGGTCTGGGTCGGTATATCGATGTGGGATCTCGATCAGAAAACCAATCAACGCGCCGATATACAGGCCGAACGGATCACCTGCGAGGGGTTCGAACTTGTGTTTCGGACCTGGGCCGATACGCGTGTTGCACGCATCCGGGCAGACTGGATAGCGATGGGGCCGGTGACCGGCCCCGATGACTGGCAACTTTACTGATGGATCACGCCGGTGCGTAGAGACCCTCGTAAATCGGGGCAAGCGTCGCATGTTCGAACAACGATGACACCGAGGTTCCCTGCCAGATATTCATGATCGCCTGCGCGAATAGAGGGGCGGTCGGAACGATGCGGATATTCTGCGCGGCCTGCACATCGGGGCTGGCATGTATCGAATCCGTGACCACCACGGTTTTCAGTTGCGAATTGGTGATCCGCTCGACCGCCGGGCCAGAGAATACACCGTGACTGATATAGGCATGCACCTCGCGCGCGCCCTTTTCCATCAGCTTGTCGGCGGCCTTGCACAGGGTGCCGGCGGTATCGCATAGATCGTCCACGATCAGGCAGATCTGGTCCTCGACATCGCCGATCACGGTCATCTCGGCAACTTCGCCGGGCCGGACCCTGCGTTTGTCGACGATGGCCAGCCCGGATTCGATGCGCTGCGCCAGTTCGCGCGCACGGGCCACGCCGCCGACATCGGGCGAGATGACGGTGATCTGGTCCATGCGGCCCTTGAAATTATGTTCGATATCGAGGGCAAAAATGGGGGCTGCATAAAGGTTGTCCACGGGGATATCGAAAAAACCCTGGATCTGGGCGGCGTGCAGGTCCATCGTCAGCACCCTCTCGATTCCGGCCTCGGTCAGCAGGTTCGCGACCAGCTTGGCGCTGATCGGCGTGCGTGCCTTGGAACGGCGGTCTTGGCGTGCATAGCCGAAATAGGGAATGACGGCCGTGATGCGGGCCGCCGATGACCGGCGCAGCGCGTCGGCCATGATCATGAGTTCCATCAAGTTGTCATTGGCCGGGTTCGAGGTCGGCTGGATCACGAACATGTCCTCGCCGCGCACGTTTTCGAAAACCTCGACAAAGATTTCCTGGTCGTTGAACCGTTCGACACGCGCATCGACCAGCTTGACCGCGACGCCGCGATGCATCGACATCCGTCGCGCGATGGCATTGGCAAGCGGACGGTTCGCGTTGCCCGAAATGAGCTTCGGTTCATGGATATTGTGCATGGCAGATGTTCCCGGGAGCGGCGGATTCGTAACGGGGCTGTGACGATGACAGCGCTTATCACCCGGTTTCGGTCTTGAAAACCTCGATCCGGCAAAGGTGGGGCGGTATGGGCGATAACGGCGTTTTTTTCCGACCGAAGCCCCGCTTCGTAGCAGGCAACGGCCCCGGTCGACGGGTGTTCGTCGGCCGGGATACAAGATGGGGTTGATATTGCCTTGTTTTTATCCGCGGCGCTGGTGGCGTCCGCGGGCGGATCAGGCGACTTTTTCGAGATGCCCGTCAGGCTGCACGCCCAGCGCGTGACAAATATCGCGGGTCAGGTGCGGCTTGTTCAGCGTGTAGAAATGGAAATCGCGCACACCGCCCTCCATCAATTGGCTGCACAGTTCCGTCGCCATCGCCTGGCCCAACATCTCCTCGCGCCCGTCGCGGCGTGCCGTTTCAAAGGCTTGATCGACCCAGCCCGGGATATGCGCGCCGCAACGTTCGGCAAAGCGGCGCACGCCGCCCCATTTTTCGATCGGCAGGATGCCGGGTATGATCTTCGAGCCGTCGATCCCCTCGGCCTCGCACTCGTCGCGAAAGCGGAAAAAGGTATCGGCCTCGAAAAAGAACTGCGTGATCGCCGAGGATGCGCCGGCCTCGAATTTGCGTTTCAGCCATCGCACATCGGCGCCGGGCGCTTTCGCCTCGGGGTGCGGGTCGGGATAGGCGCCGACGCGGAGCTTGAACTTACCTGTCTCAGCCAGCGCAGCCACCAGTTCGCAAGAATTGGCAAACCCGTCGGGATGGGGGGTGAACTGTCCCTGGCCCTTGGGCGGATCGCCCCTGAGCGCCACGATCTCTGTCACGCCCGCCTTGGCATAGGCGGCGGCGATTTCCATCGTTTCGTCCCGGCTTGCCGCAACGCAGGTCAGGTGCGCGGCCACGTTAAGGCCGTAATGCGTGTGAATCGTTTCTACCGCCTCGTGGGTCAGTTGCCGCGTGGTCCCGCCGGCGCCATAGGTTACCGACACGAAACCCGGTTTCAGGGGCGCAAGCGCCTGGACTGTTTCCCAAAGGCGGAAACTGGCCTCAAGAGATTGCGGCGGGAAGAACTCGAAAGAGACGCGGGGGGCGGACATGGCGGGCGCTCCGATCAGACACGGCATTTCGATGCTTGTCGCATGGTGCAATCTGTGAAACAAATTCATAATTCTCAAGATGAATATGAAGATCGCGACAATATGCATCTGGAACTGCGCCACCTTCGCACGATCAAGGCCATACATGATGCGGGCGGGCTGGCCCGCGCTGCGGATCGGTTGAACATCACCCAATCGGCGCTGTCGCACCAGGTGAAAGGCCTCGAAGACCAGGTCGGGATGGAACTGTTCGTGCGCCGGACCAAGCCGCTGCGATTATCGCCCGCCGGGCTAAGGCTGCTGCGCGTTGCCGAGAGGGTGCTGCCCGAGATCGCCATGCTGCAAGAGGAGTTCGAGGGTCTGAAATCGGGCAAGTCGGGTCGGCTGCATATCGCGCTGGAATGCCACGCCTGTTTCGACTGGCTCTTGCCGGTGCTGGAGCTGTTTCGCAAGGCATGGCCCGAGGTCGATGTCGATATCCGCCCCGGCCTGTCCTTCGAGGCGCTGCCCGCGCTTGCGCGCGAGGAGGTCGACCTGGTCATCTCCTCCGATCCCGAGGACATTCCCGGTATCGGCTTTGCCCCGCTGTTCGACTATGCCCCGGTCTTTGTCTGCGCGGCGGGTCACCCGCTGGCCGAAAAAACCTTTGTCGAGGCCGAGGATTTTCGGGGCGAGACGCTGATCGCCTACCCGGTGGAGCGAGCGCGGCTTGACGTTTTTACGGGCCTGCTGGGCCCTGCGCGCGTCGAGCCGCTGGCGGTTCGTCCGGTTGAACTGACCGCGGTGATCCTGATGCTGGTGGCCTCGGGGCGTGGGGTAACGGTGCTGCCCGACTGGGTTGTGCGCGAGGTGCGCGCGGGTGGCGATCTTGCAATCCGTCCGCTGACCGAGCGCGGGCTGACCCGCCGCATCCATGCCGCCACCCGCGAAGAGGATGCGGCCAAGCCCTACATGGCCCATTTCATCCGCCTCGCGCGAAGCGAGCCGGTCAAATTGCAGCGAACCGGCTGAGTGGCATTTCCGCGCCGGATTCGTGCCGGCACCGCCCAGAAAAGCCTCGTGGCCTGCGCCTACCTCTTGGCAGCGCGGTCTACCCCGTGTATGGCGCCCCCAAGCCAAGGAGAACCCGGATGCAAGGCAGCGCCAATCTCAACATCATGATCAAGGCCGCGCGCAAGGCGGGGCGGAGCCTGGTAAAGGATTTCCGCGAGGTCGAAAACCTTCAGGTCTCGATGAAGGGGGCGGGCGATTTCGTCAGTCGCGCCGATATGGCCGCCGAAAAGATCATCCGCGAGGAATTGCGCACAGCCCGCCCGACCTATGGTTGGCTGGGCGAGGAAACCGGCGAAGAGGCGGGCGAAGATCCGACGCGCCGCTGGATCGTCGATCCGCTGGATGGCACCACCAATTTCCTGCACGGTCTGCCGCACTGGGCGGTGTCGATCGCGCTGGAACACAAGGGCGAGGTCGTCGCGGGCGTGATCTTCGACGCGGCCAAGGACGAGATGTTCTACGCCGAAAAAGGCGCGGGCGCGTGGATGAACGAAAGTCGCCTGCGCGTTTCGGGTCGCGGCCGCATGATCGAATGCATCTTTGCTACCGGGGTGCCCTTCGGCCATAAAAAGACACTGCCCGCCACGATGCAGGATCTTGCACGTCTCATGCCGGTCTGTGCGGGCGTGCGGCGCTGGGGGTCGGCGGCCCTTGATCTGGCTTATGTCGCGGCGGGCCGCTACGATGGTTACTGGGAACGGGAACTGAATGCGTGGGATATCGCCGCGGGCCTGATCCTCGTGCGCGAGGCTGGCGGTTTCGTTGGCCCAGTGCGCGAGGGGCACCAGCCGCTTGACCATGGCGATGTTCTGGCCGCCAACGCCACCATCCATGACGAGTTCGTCCGCATCCTCCGCAAGGAGTGAGTATTAGTGGCGGTCGCAGGGGTGATTGACCCCGTCTGACCATGGCACCGAGTCCAGTTCACGGGGGTTGACGCCCTCCAGCGCGCCTAGGTTGATGGCATATTCGTTCGGATCGGTGCGGCGGCGGTGGTGGGTGTAGATGCCGCAGATCGGACAGAAATGGTGTTCGGCGGTCATCGTGCCGAATTGGTAAAGTGCGACGCGATCCGCCCCTTTGACGATCCGCAGCGCGTCTAGCGGTACGCCAGCCATGACAGCGCCGCGCCGCCGGCAAAACGAACAGTCACAGCGGCGCGCGTTTTCCAGCGCCCCCTCGGGCAGGTCCACTTCGATCTCGATGGCACCGCAATGGCAGGTCAGGCGACGGGTCATCGGCGCCTGCGGACAGTTGGGATCGTGGTCGTGCGATAGCTGACCTCTGGATGGGGCGGCTGACCATGGGTGCGCGCCCAATAGGCCGCTCCGCCCCGCCGTCGCCAGAGCGGCAGTGCCAGAAGCAGCCCCGCGGCGAACCCGCCCGAATGCGCCCAGTAGGCGATGCCGTCCTCGGCCCCGGTCGTGCCGGCCCCCGCCAGGAGTTGCAGCCCGAACCATGCACCCAGCATGAGCCAGGCGGGTATCGGGATCACCTTGAAGAATACAAGGAAGACGAACAGGATATCGACTCGCGCCTTGGGGAACATCAAGAGATACCCCCCCATCACGCCGGCGATCGCACCCGAGGCCCCGACCATGGGAACCATCGACAGCGGGTCAGCGAGGTATTGGCCAAGGCCCGCGGCAATCCCGCATGCCAGGTAGAACAGCGCAAAACCCGCATGGCCCATCTCGTCTTCGAGATTGTCGCCAAAGATCCATAAGAACAGCATGTTTCCGCCCAGGTGCAACAGCCCCCCATGCAGGAACATCGAGGTCACGACGCCCCCCGCCTGATAGCCCTCCGTGATCGCCGCGGGCACCAGCCCCCAGCGCGTGAAAAAGAGATCTACTTCTTGCGGGTCGGAAAAGAGCGGCCAATAGGACAAGAACACCGCCACGTTGATCGCGATTAGCGCATAGGTAACGTAAGGTGTCCGGTTCGAGGGGTTGTGATCGCGTAGCGGAAACATGGCCTCAACGCTAGCCGGTCCCCGCCCTTGGTCAAGCGGAACCGACCGCTGCCAGCAGCGCCGCATTCCCGCCCGAGGCGGTTGTGTCGATGCACAGGTGCCGCTCGGCCCGGACATGGGCGGTGTCGGGCTGGCCGGTGATCAGCGGAAGGATCGGCCCCGGCCGCCGGGCCAGCGCCCGCTCATAGGCCCGGGCCCTGTCCGCGTCGCCCCACCACAGAACCCCGCCCAGGGGGCGCAGCGTTTCCAGCGCCTCAGGCTCCAGCGCGCCGCCGGCCTCTACCGCCGCCCCGCCCTGGGCGCGAACCGCGTGCGCCTGCGCCGCAGCAGCCCCCGCACCGGGGCCAAGGCACAGGATCGGCGGGCGGGGCAGGGTGGTCAGCCGGTTGGATTCGCCCGTGGGACCGGGCAACGCCTGCGTCTCCGGCCCGCGGGCGGGCGTGGCCGCGGCCAGCGCCAGGGTCAGCCCCGCAGCGGTTGCCGTGCCCTCTGGCCCTTCGTTCACCGGTGCGGCGGGGCGCGCGGTGAAGCGGGCCAGGTAGTGCGGCCCGCCCGCCTTGGGGCCGGTGCCCGACAGACCCTCGCCGCCGAAGGGCTGGCTGCCCACGATGGCGCCGATCTGGTTGCGGTTGACATAGAGATTGCCGACCTGCAGCCGCTCGGCCAAGTGCTGTACCCGGTCGTCGATCCGGCTGTGCAGCCCGAAGGTCAGGCCGTAGCCGCTGGCATTGATCGCGTCGGTCACCGCGTCGATCTCTTCGGCGCGGAAGGTGGCGACATGCAGCACCGGGCCGAAAATCTCGCGCTCCAGGTCCGCGATGCTGTCCACGCGGATCAGGGTGGGGGACAGGAAATGGCCCGGCGCCGGCGCATCGGCCTGCCACAGAACGCGCCCCTCGGCGCGGGCCCGGGCGATATAGGCGGTGAAATCCTTTTGCGCCGCGGCCTCGATCAGTGGACCGACATCGGTGGACAACTCCCATGGATCGCCCATCCGCAGCTCGGCCATCGCGCCTTGCAGCATCGTCAGGAACGGCCCGGCGATGTCCTCCTGCACGTAGAGGCAGCGCAGCGCCGAACAGCGTTGCCCGGCGGACTGGAAGCTGGAGGTCAGAATGTCGGCCACCGCCTGTTCGGGCAGGGCGGTGGAATCCACGATCATGGCGTTCAGCCCGCCGGTCTCTGCGATCAGCGGGGTGCCGGGCGCCATATGCTCGGCCATTGCCGCGCGGATCAGCCGCGCGGTCTCGGTCGAGCCGGTGAAGGCTACGCCGCCCACCCGCGCGTCCGAGGTCAGCTGCGCCCCCACCGTCGCGCCGTCACCGGGCAGCAATTGCAGGCAGTCGCGCGGCACACCCGCCCGGTGCAGCAGGCTCACCGCCAGATGCGCGATCAGCGGGGTCTGCTCGGCCGGTTTGGCCAGCACACCGTTGCCAGCGGCCAGCGCGGCCGCGATCTGGCCGGTGAAGATCGCCAGCGGGAAGTTCCAGGGGGAAATGCAGGTGAACAGGCCGCGCGGGGGGGCCTCCGCACCTTCGCCCTCATTGGCGTAGAAGCGCAGGAAATCCACCGCCTCGCGCAATTCGCCCACCGCGTCGGGCAGGCCCTTGCCAGCCTCGCGTGCCAGCAGCGCGAAGATCTCGCCGAAGTTTTCCTCGTAGAGGTCGGCGGCGCGGCGCAGCACCGCGGCACGCTCTTTGGCCGGGGCGTCCCATGCCGCCGCGGCGGCCAGGGCCGTGTCGACATCGGCCGCCGAGGCCGGGCGGAGCGTGCCCACGATGTCCGCCGGATCGGCGGGATTGATCACGTCGCAGGCGGGGCCGGGCGCGGGCGTGCCCGCGATCAGCGGCCCGGCCGCCCAGCGGGCCTGGCGATGGGGGGCGCGGGCGGCCTCGATCTCGGCCAGATCGGGGGCGTGGGCCAGATCCCAGCCGCGGGAATTGCGCCGGTCCGGGCCAAACAGGGCGGGCGCGCGGGCGATGGCCGGGTGTTCGGGGGTGTCGAGATGCGCCTCCACCTGCGACAGGGGATCGGCGGCGACGGTCTCGGGCGCGACGCTTTCATCCACGATCTGGTTGACGAAGGACGAGTTGGCGCCGTTTTCCAGTAGCCGCCGCACCAGATAGGCCAGCAGGTCGCGATGCGCCCCCACCGGCGCATAGATCCGGCAGCGGCTGCCCGCGTGGCGGTCCATCACCAGATCGTACAGCGACTCGCCCATCCCGTGCAGGCGCTGGAATTCAAAGGCATCGCGGTCGGCGCCCATCGCCAGGATTGCCGCGACCGTATGCGCATTGTGGGTGGCAAATTGCGGATAGATCCGGTCGGTCATCCCCAGCATCTTGCGCGCATTGGCGATATAGCTGACGTCGGTCGCCGCCTTGCGGGTAAAGACCGGGAAGCCGTCGATACCGGCGACCTGGGCGCGCTTGATCTCGGTGTCCCAATAGGCGCCCTTGACCAGCCGCACCATCAGCCGCCGGTCGTGTTGTTCCGCCAGCGCGTGCAGCCAGTCCAGCACCAGCCCGGCGCGCTGCCCATAGGCCTGCACCACCACGCCGAAGCCGTCCCAGCCCGCCAGTCGGGGATCGGCCAGCACCGTCTCGATCACGTCCAGCGACAGGGCCAGGCGGTCGGCCTCTTCGGCGTCGATGTTCAGCCCCATATGCGCCTCGCGCGCCTGCAGCGCCAGTTGCAGCAGGCGCGGGGCCAGTTCCGCCATCACCCGGTCGCGCTGGGCGACCTCGTAGCGGGGGTGCAGCGCCGACAGCTTGACCGAGATGCCCGGATTGGCGCGCACATCGCCCGAGGTGGCGGTCCCGGCGATCCGCCCGATCGCGCGGCTGTAGGCGTCCAGATAGCGGCGCGCATCCGCATCGGTGCGCGCGGCCTCGCCCAGCATGTCGTAGGAATACGTGTAGCCTTTGGCCTCCATCCCCGCGGCGCGGTCCATCGCGGCGCCGATGTCTTCGCCCAGCACGAATTGCCGGCCCATCTCGCGCATCGCGCGGCCCACGGCGGTGCGGATCACCGGCTCGCCCAGCCGTTTCACCGCGCCGCGCAGGGTGGCCGCCAGACCCGGCTCGGGCCTGTCCAGGACCCGGCCGGTCAGCATCAGCGCCCAGGTGGAGGCATTGACCAGCGGCGAGGCCGACTTGCCCAGATGCCGGCCCCAGTCGCTGGGGGCGATCTTGTCCTCGATCAGGGCATCCATGGTTTCGGCATCGGGCACCCGCAGCAGCGCCTCGGCCAGGCACATCAGGGCGATGCCCTCCTCGGTCGACAGCCCGTATTCGGCCAGGAACACCTCCATCAGCCCGGGCCGGTCCTTGTCGCGGATCGCGCGGACCAGGGCCGCGGCCTCGGCACTGATCGCGGCGCGGTCCTCTTGGGACAACGCGCAATCGGCCAACAGCCCGGCCAGCAACGGGCCTTCGGACGAATAGGTGGACTGGTCGATGCGGGCGCGCAGCGCGGCAAGCGTGTCGGTCATGGTATGTCCTCTGGATTTGATCCAGTATACCGCCATATACCTAGCCTTTTCGTCCATGATTGTCGAAATCGCAGGGCAAATGGATCTATTTTACGGAGACATGCATGCCAGACGACCGCCTATCCCTTGACCGGCACGACCGTGCGATTCTGCAGGTTCTGGGCAGCGAGGGCCGCCTATCCGTTGCCGAACTGGCCCGCCGGATCGGGTTGTCCAAGACCCCCACACAGGCCCGTCTGCGGCGGCTGGAGGCGGAGGGGATCATCACCGGCTACCGGGCGATGGTGAACCCGATCCGGCTGGGCCTGGCCCATGTCGCCTTTGTCGAGCTACGCCTGAACGACACCCGCGAGGCGGCGTTGAAGGCGTTCAACGACGCGGTGCGGGCGATCCCCGAGATCGAGGAATGCCACATGATCGCCGGGGGATTCGATTACCTGCTGAAGGTGCGCACCGCTGACATGGCCGCCTATCGCGAGGTGATGGCCGAACGGATCTCGGCGCTGCCCCATGTTGCCAATTCGTCGACCTATGTCGTGATGGAGGCGGTCAGGGACAGCGCCTTTGCGCCGACGATATAGGCGCGCGTGGCGTGGTCGTGCTATGCTCGGGCAATTCAGGAAGGGAGTTTCCCGATGCGCCTCGCCGTCGCCTTTTTCCTTTTCCTACTGCCGACGTTATCGGTTGCGGCCGCAGAAATGCGCGTGATCTCGGGCAGCCTGATCTACCGCGAACGCATCGCGCTGGCGCCCGAAACCGAGTTGATGGTCGAGTTGCGCGATGAGGCCGGAACGGTGCTGGCAACCCTGCGCAGGCCCGGCGGCGGGGCGCAGGTGCCGCTGCCCTTTGTCATAGAGGGACCGGATGATGTCGCGCTGGTGTTGCGGGCCGCGTTGCGGTCGGAGGGCGCGATCCGCTGGTTGAGCCCGCCCGTGGCGATCGATGCGGGGCCTGACCCGGTCGATCTGGGCGAGGTCGTGATGCGCCCGCACCGCCCGATGGGGTTTGCCACGATGTTGAGTTGCGGCGAACTGACGGCCGAACTCGGCTTCGTCGGCGCGGGGGCGCGACTCAGGGTCGGGGGCAGTTATTGGGATCTAGTGCCCGATCGCACCGCTTCGGGGTCGAAATTCACCGCCCTCACCGATCCTGGCACATGGATCTGGACCCATGGCGATGCGGCCACGCTCAGCCTGAATGGCGCCGCGCTGCCCGAATGCCGCGAAATGTTGCCAGAGTCGCGCTATGTCGCGCGCGGTAACGAACCGGGGTGGTCCGTTCAAATCGGCAACGGGCAGATGCACTATGTCGGCGATTACGGTGCGACCGTGATCACCACCCCCTTGCCCGAGCCGAGGATCGAGGCCGGCGCGCGTGTTTACGACCCAACGGATGTGGACATCGTGCTGAGGCTTGAGGCGGCACTGTGCCATGACGACATGACGGGAATGCCCTATCCCGACCGCGCCGAGATCACGACTGGCGGCAGGCTGTTGCGCGGCTGTGGCGGCGATCCGCTGGAGTTGTTGATCGCCCACCCGTGGCGCGTCGAGGATATTGCCGGGGGCGGGGTGATCGATTCAAGCATGCTCAGCCTGCGGTTTTCCCGTGCAGGGCGACTGGCGGGAACGGGCGGGTGCAACCGCTATTCTGGTTCGTTCAGCCTGGGGGGCGAGGGGCTGTCGATCGGCCCAGTGGCGGCCACGATGATGGCATGCCCGGAGGCATTGATGCGGCAGGAACGCCGATTTTTCGATGCGCTGGACGAGGTCATGGGCTTTGATATCGCCCCCAACGGCGCGCTGCTGCTGATGGCGGGGGAGATTCCGGTCATTACGGCGCGGCGCTGACGCTTTTCATTGGCGCGCGGCGGCGCTATGGTCCGCGCCGCGCCCGCGTGGTGGAATGGTAGACACAGGGGACTTAAAATCCCTAGGCTTCGGCCGTGCCGGTTCAAGTCCGGCCGCGGGTACCAGCGCGTCAGGTGCCGTAGGCGCGGGGTTCGTCTTTTACGGCTTGGGCCGCCTCGATCAGAACACCGGCTATGAAATCAAGGTCGGGTCGGGTCAGGCGGGCGGGCAGGCGGGTGTCGCAGGCCCGCATCAGCATCTGGCGGGTCTTGGGCAGGTCGGGCATTGGGCCGGGGATGAACTGCCAGTTCCAGAATGCGCGGGCATTATCCTGGGATAGGCCAAAGACCTGAACTGCCACGCCGCGTGCCGCGGCCTCTTGCTGAAAGGCGATTGCCTCGTCGTCGGTGTCAAAATCCACGAGGTTGAACTGGATCGAATCCGGCGCGCGGGTTTCAGGCCCAAGCGCGTGCGGAACGTCCAGCCAAGGCGAACAGTTGAGTTGTCC
This sequence comes from Rhodovulum bhavnagarense, assembly GCF_004343505.1. Lineage (GTDB taxonomy): Bacteria > Pseudomonadota > Alphaproteobacteria > Rhodobacterales > Rhodobacteraceae > Rhodovulum > Rhodovulum bhavnagarense. The sequence goes on from NZ_SLXU01000001.1 coordinate 335,260, forward strand.
TGCAACGTAATCATGATTTGCGCGACCGTCGGTCACGCGCCGCTCTATTTCGGCCAGTTGCGGGCGGATCACCGCGGCCGAGAGGTTTTGTAGGCGCAGATTGTAAAGCGGCAGCTTGTTCTGCCAGCGAGCAAAGCTGTTTTGCAGGCCGTGATGCTTTTTCCAGTTATGTTCATAGGCGCCCGACATGATGATCGCGCGGGCGGCAAGGTCTGCATCGTCGGTGATCAGGATGCCGCCTTCGCCCGCGTTCAACAGTTTGTAGGACTGGAACGAGAAACAGCCGATCTTGCCGATCGTGCCGATCTTTTGCCCGTGCCACAGCGTGCCCAGGGAATGGGCCGCGTCCTCGATCACGGGGATATCGCGTGCTGCACACAGCGCCATGATCGCATCCATGTCCGACGTGTGACCGCGCATGTGGCTGACGATGACCGCGGCGATGTCGTCATTCAGTTTGGCGGCGAAATCGCCCATATCCAGCCGATAGTTTTTGCCCACTTCGGCTAGCACCGGCTGGCAATCGGCATGGATGATTGCAGAGGGCACGGCGGCAAAGGTAAAAGCCGGGATCAGAACCCGCGCGCCCGGCGGCAGGTCCAGAGCCTTGAGCGAGAGAAACAGCGCGGCCGAACATGAAGACACGGCCACCGCGTATTTCGATCCCATGAAATCGGCGAATTCCCTTTCCAACAGGCTGACGGGCGCATCCTTGGGGGCAGTGTAGCGGAACAGGTCGCCCGATTGCAGCAATCGCTCTATCTCGGTGCGGGCCGCTTCTGGGATGGGTTCGGCGTCATAGACATTGGGGGCAAGCGCCATGGCCTTTGCCTTTCCTGAAACTGACTTTCAGCAAACCTGTAGCCGATTTGGCAGACCCGGCCAAACCTTTTCCGGGCGTGCCCGTCACAGGCCCAGCCGGTCGCGTAGTGCGAACCAGCTCATCGCCAGCACCAGAAGCGGTTGGCGCAGCGCGCTGCCGCCGGGAAAGCGGGGGCAGGGCAGGTTCGTCATGGTCTCGAAATCGGCTGCCGAGCCACGGCTTGCCTCGGCCAGCAGTCGCCCGGCCAGGGTCGCCAGCGCAACGCCGTGCCCGGAATAGCCGGAGGCCGACAAAAGCCCCGGTGCGGGGGCGGCCAGATGCGGCAGGCGGGTGCGGGTGATGGCCAGTGTTCCACCCCAGGCATGTGTCAGCTCGACATCTGCCAGTTGCGGAAAGACCTGTGCCAGGGGCTTGCGCACCACCGCCCGGATATCTCGCGGAAAACGGTAGCCGTAACTCTCGCCCCCGCCAAACAACAGCCGGCCGTCGGGCGTGGGACGGAAATAGTTGATCACGAACTTGCTGTCGGCGACCGCGACCTCGCGGGCCAGCACGGTGCCTTTGCCGGTGCCGGCATCCAGCGGCGCGGTTGCCACGACGAAATTGTTGATCGGCATGACATGGGCCGCGACCTGCGGCACGAGGTTGCCGAGATATCCATTGGCCGCCACGATCACCTTGTCGGCGGTGATCCTGGCCTTATCGGTCAGAACAACCGGGCGCGCGCCCGGTTCGATCGCTGTCACGACCGAGTTTTCGTGCAGATGGGCGCCCGCCGCCGCCGCCGCCCGCGCCAGCCCCAGCGCAAAGGCCAGCGGGTTGAGGTGCCCCGCCCCCCAGTCCACCACGCCACCCTTGTAGACGGGCGAGCCGATCAAAGCCGCGATCTCGTTGCATCCCAGCGGTTCGATCAGGTCGTATTCATAATCGCGCAATAGCTTTTCGGCATAGGCATGGGCATGCGAGACACCCGATGCTGTCCACTCGGCCTCGACGATACCGGGCCGGTAGTCGCAGGCGATGGCGTGATCGGCGATCAGGCGCGCCACCAGCGCCTTGGCGTCTTCGGCCAGGTGCCAGAGCCGTGCGGCATGTGCATCGCCCAGCCTTTGCTCGAGTTCGTCCTGGTGCAACCTTTGGCCGGTGCCAACTTGCCCGCCGTTGCGTCCCGAGGCGCCAAAACCCATCCGATGCGCCTCGACTAGGACGACGTCGGCACCGGCTTGGGCCAGGTGCAGAGCGGCTGAGAGCCCGGTATAGCCGCCCCCCACGACGCAGATATCGGCGCGGATCTCGCCGCGCGCGGGTGCGAATGGTGGCAGGGGCGGCGTGACCGCGGCATACCAGCTTGCGGGATAGGCGCCGGGCCGATCGTTGGAAAACAGAAGGTTCATACGTTCAACAACAGGTGCTCACGTTCCCAAGGACTGATGACTTGAAGAAATTCTTTGTACTCCAGTGCCTTGACGGCGGCATAGACGGTGCAGAACTCCCCGCCCAGGATGTCGCGCATTGCAGGGGACGCGGTGAAGATGTCCAGTGCCTCGGCCACGTTACGGGGAATGTCCTCGTCGCTGGCATAGGCGTCGCCCTTGAACTCGTCGCGGGGATACCGCCCTTCGTTGAGTCCCAGCAGGCCACAGGCCAGCGAGGCCGCGATACCAAGGTAGGGATTGCAATCCATGCCCGCCAGCCGGTTCTCGATACGCCGGGCCTCTGGCCCAGAGACCGGCACGCGCAGGCCGGTCGTGCGGTTGTCCCGGCCCCATTCAAGATTGATCGGCGCGGCGAAATCGGGAACGTAGCGGCGATAGCTGTTCACATATGGCGCCAGCAGGGCGATGACCGAGGGCATATGTGTCTGAAGCCCGGCAATGAAATGCAGGAAGGCATGGCTTTCGGTGCCATCGGGTTCTGAAAAGATATTGCGGCCCGTCTCGGTATCGACAACGGAATGGTGGATGTGCATGGCCGAACCGGGCTCTTCCTCGATCGGCTTGGCCATGAAGGTGGCATAGCAGTCGTGGCGCAGCGCGGCCTCGCGGATCAGTCGCTTGAAGAAAAAGATTTCGTCGGCCAGCTTGACCGGGTCGCCATGGCGCAGGTTCAACTCGATCTGGCCCGCGCCGCCCTCTTGCAGGATGCCGTCGATTTCCAGCCCCTGCGCCTCGGCGAAATCGTAGATGTCGTCGATGACGGGGCCGTATTCGTCGACCGCGCTCATCGAATAGGCCTGTCGAGCGGCGGCCTTGCGGCCTGACCGGCCCATGGGCGGCTCTACCGGCTCGGCGGGGTTGGTATTGCGCGCGACGAGAAAGAACTCCATCTCGGGGGCGACGATGGGGGTCCAGCCGCGTGCATTATAGAGATCCACCACCCGTTTCAGAACGTTGCGGGGGGCGATCGGCACCGGGTTGCCCGACTGGTCGGTGATATCGTGGATCACCTGAAGCGTGAGGTCAGCGGTCCAGGGTGCGGCCGTGGCGGTGGTGAAATCCGGGGTCAGGATCATGTCAGGCTCGGTAAAGGCCTGACCCTCGATATCGGTCCAGTCGCCGGTGATGGTTTGCAGGAAAATCGAGTTGGGCAGGTAGAAATGCGTCTGCTTGGCGAATTTCGCCGCGGGCATGGCCTTGCCGCGGGCCACGCCTGCGAGGTCGGCAACGATGCATTCCACCTCGTCCAGGCGGCGCCCTGCAAGATAGTCGCGCGCGGCCTCGGGCAATTGATCGGTCAAGTCGGCCATCTCTAACGCCTTTCCTTGAAGAAGCGGGCGATGCGTGCGGCCATGTCGGGCCCATCGGTCGGCCTGTCGAGGCGTGCGGTGGCATCGACGAGGATCGGATCGGGAACGATACCGCTGCCGCGGTGCGCGATCATGTCCGCGATAATACCGCGATCGAATTCGGGATGGGGTTGCAGTGTGAGAATCCGGTCGTTGTAGATCAGCGCGGCATGGGCGCAAAACGGGCTGCAGCCGACTGTTTGCGCCGTCTCGGGCGGGATAAGCACCTGGTCCTGGTGCCAGGCGTTCAGCGTGATGGGCCTTCCCTCGATCGTGTAGGCGGTCGAGCCCACCGACCAGCCGCCCGCGAATTTCTCGACGCGGCCCCCCAGGGCCTGGGCCACAATCTGGTGGCCGAAACAGATGCCGACCAGCGGAATACCCGCATCATAGGCGGCACGGATAAATTCCTCGAGCGGGGGAATGAAAGGATGATCTTCGTAGACCCCGTGGCGCGAGCCGCTGATCAGCCAGCCCTCGGCGTCATGGACGCTTTCGGGGAATTGCATCCCCTCCACGTCCCAGGCGCGAAAGCTCAGCCCGTGTGGTTCTAAAATTCGCGTGAACATATCGCGATAATCGCCATGTTCCGCACGTATGATCTCGGCCGCATGGCCGGCTTCGAGGAGTCCGATTTGCATGGGGTCCTGCCTTGTCCTGTTCACCGTAATCAGGGCCGCGCGAACGGGCAAGCCCTCGCAGCGGCTCAGCGGATGATCTGCGGTCGAATGCGCAGGCGCGGACGTGACGCCGGGGCGAGATGGCGGTTCAGGCGGCGGTTGACCAGGCCGAAAACCGCGATGATGCACAAGGTCAGCGCGATGAAATACCCCGCCACGATGGGATAGGGGATGAAGGGATTGAAGGTCTTGTCGGCAAAGTAGCTGGCATAATAAAGCGCGTCGCCCCGCTGTTGCCAGGCCGGGAAGCCCGAGAAATAGACCAGCGTCGTGGCGTGGAACAGAAAGATCGCCTCGTTGGTATAGGCGGGCCAGGCCAGCCGCAGCATGGTTGGCCAGACCACGCGGCGGAACTTTGCCCAGCCGGTCATGCCATAGGCTTCTGCCGCCTCTAGGTCGCCCTTGGGAACCGAGCGCAGCGCGCCGTGGAATATCTCGGCCGAATAGGCTGCGGTATTGAGAAACAGCACGATCAAGGCGCCCGCCCAGGCCCGCGTCAGCCAACGTGTCTGGGCGGTGATTTCGGTGACGAGCAGGTTCAACTCGATGCCCATCTTGGGCAACAGGACGAAGGTTTCGTAGGCAAGGAAGAACTGAATGAAGAGCGGCGAGCCGCGAAAGACGAAGATGAACCACTCGGCCGGTTTGCGGAGCGCCCATGCGCCGCTATTCTTGGCCAACGCCAAGCCCGTGGCCAGGAAGAACCCGGAGACAAGCGCCAGCGCGCCGAAATAGATGTTCCAGATCATGCCAGAGCCGATCAGCGTGATCTGTTCGCACAACGTGATGTTGGCCCTCGGCAACAGACGCTCGCCAATACCCAGCGCACGAAGGCCATAATCCTGGATGGTCTGGGCGCAACTCATGCGCCGTCCTTTCGCAGGGCTTCGCCCGCCATGGTCGCCTGTCCGCGCGACAGGCGCATCGCCACCCGGTCAAGAACGATCTCTGAAACCTTGGTCAGGCCGAGGTAAAAGACCAGAAGCCCCAGGAAATAATAGATCCGCCAATCGGGATGCGGATAGGCATAGATCGAGGTCTTCGACCCACCCAATTCGCGCGCCCAGTAGACGATATCCTCGACGCCGAGCAGGAACAAAAGCGGCGTGGCCTTGATCAGGATCATCCACAGATTGCCAAGCCCTGGTAGCGCGTAGATCCACATTTGTGGCACGAGGATTCGCCGGAAGGTCTGCCTTTCGCTCATCCCGTAGGCCTCGGCGGTTTCCATCTGCGCGCGCGGCACCGCCCTCATGGCCCCGAACAGAACGTTTGCGGCAAAGGCGCCAAAGACGATGGCAAAGGCCAGAACCGCGAGAAGGAATCCATAGGTTTCATGAACCCATTGCGGGCTGCTGGATAGCGGCAGCTTGGCCTCGGCGCAGACCACGAAATCGGTGCCCTGCCGGACCGGTTCGTTCCAGTCGGGACATTTCGCCTTGTGGCGCAGCCATTCGAATGCCTGGTCCAGCGCGATCGGCACGAACAGGAAAAAGATGATGTCGGGAATCCCGCGCACCATCGCGCTATAGGTCCGTCCAACCAGCCGCACCGGCCACATGCGTGCCCGCGCCGCCATTGCCCCGCCAAAGCCGAACAGCAATGCGGCGGGCGCGGTGATCGCCAGCAAGGCCAACACCGTGCCGAAAGAGGCATAAAACGCCATGTGCTTGCCGGTCGTGAGGTAACAGGCCAGCCAGGCGGCGCCTTCCAGCGCGGAGGGATCAGAGCAAGAGGGAAACATCTGCGTGCAAGGCGGCGCGCGACCAGACCGGTCGCGCGCCGCCGTCCGAGACTCAGAACTTGGGCTGCATGCCGTCGAACCACTTGGCGATCAGCCCGTTCAGGGTGCCGTCTTCCTTGACGGTCTGGATCGCTGCATCGAAACGGGCCTTCAACGCGCCATCGGATTCACGCACGCCGATACCGATGCCATCGCCCAGCATGACGTCATCGCCGATGATGACCAGTTCGCCACCGGATTCGGTCACGATGGGCTCCAGGAAACCCTTGTCGGCCAAGGCCGCGTCAGCCTCGCCGTTGCGTATCGCGGCGATGGTTTCGTCAGGGGTCGGAAATTCAACAAGCGTCGCACCCGTCGAGGCCACGTGGCTGGCCTGGATCGTGCCGGTCTGGGCGGCCACCACGACACTGTTGACGTCGATATCGGCGGACATGCCGACATAGATCGACGGGTCCGGCGGGAAATAAGCCTGGGTAAAGTCGATGACCTCGTCACGTTCGGCGGTGATGCTCATGCCGGCGATGATCGTGTCGTAATTGCCCGAAACGAGGTTGGGGATGATCGAGTCCCACTCGTTGGTGACCCACTGGCAGTCGAGCTGGGCAATTTCGCACAGCTTGTCGCCGAGCTCGCGCTCGAAGCCGTCGACCTGGCCGTTGTCATTGATGAAATTGAACGGAGGATAGGCCCCTTCGGTGCCCATTCGGACCACGTCCTGGGCCAGGCCCATTCCGGCCGAAAGTGCAAGCGCGGCGGTGCCAAGGATCAGTTTCTTCATCGTCTACTCCCATGTTGCCATGCCGGGCATCCCCGGCGGGTATGATTGCGCATGCTCTCACGCCACGAGGGTGGCGCTGAGGAATTGTCTCAGTCGTTCCGAACGAGGCGTGCCGAAGATGGCTTCGGGCGGACCCTGTTCCTCTATCAGCCCCTGATGCAGAAAGACCACGTGATCGGATACATCCGCGGCCAGCCGCATGTCGTGTGTGACCAGGATCATTGTCCGGTGTTCGGCAGCCAGGTCCTTGATCACGCGCACGACCTCTTGTTGCAGTTCGGGGTCCAGCGCCGAGGTGGGTTCGTCGAACAGCAATGCGCGCGGCTGCATCGCTAGCGCGCGCGCGATGGCCGCGCGTTGCTGCTGGCCTCCCGAAAGCTGTGCTGGAAAGGCATCGCACTTGTCGCCGATACCCACCTTTTCAAGCAGGTCGCGGGCGCGGGTCTCGACCTCGGCGCGATCTTCGCCCAGCACGGTCACCGGGGCCTCCATCACGTTTTGCAGGATGGACATGTGGGCCCACAGGTTGAACTGTTGAAACACCATCGACAGGTTGGTGCGGATGCGTAGCACCTGATTGCGGTCGGCGGGTCGGCGGGCGGCGCCCGTGCCTTTCCATTTCACCGGCTCGCCTTCGAACAGGATATCGCCTTGCTGGCTGTCCTCCAACAGGTTGGCACAGCGCAAGAGTGTGGACTTGCCTGAACCGGACGAACCGATCAACGAGACCACGTTGCCTTTGTGCGCGGTGATGCTGACACCGCGCAGCACCTCAAGCGCGCCATAGCTCTTGTGGAGATCGCGTATTTCCAGGACGGGGGCGGGTCGTGTCGTCACGCGGGGCCGTTTTCTTTGTCTTGCGGTCCCGCAGTAGGACGCAAAGCGGGAGGGAATGCAACGGTGAACTGGCTCTGGCGCGGGCGAATGCCCGGGATTTGGGCGCTGTGCCTGCCGGTGGCGAGGCTTTGGTCGGGCTCTGAACCAGTGGTCTGTCGGCGGATCAACGGTCGTGTCCCGAGGCTGGACCGATCGTGGCGAGGAAATGGTCGACATCCTCTTCGGTGGTGCACCAGGAACAGACCAGCCGCGCCGATACGGTTTCGTGCCCGAGGCCGTCCAGGGTCTGGTCCATGGGCCAGAGGTAATATTGCGCACCCGCAGCCTGCGCCTGCCTGTGACCTGCGCGCGGCCATGCGGCAAAAACGGCGTTGGCCTGCGTGGGATGCAAAAGCGTGCTGCCGGGCAGGGCAGTGATCCCGCGCGACAGCCGGGATGCGGCTGCATTCGCCCGCTCTGCCAGTTTCAGCCAGAGCCCATCCCTGAGATAGGCGCCCATCTGGGCCGACAGGTAGCGGTGTTTGGAAAAAAGATGCCCGCCACGTTTGCGGCGCAATTCGAACTCCCAGGCCCGGGCGGGGTCGAACAGCACGACCGCCTCGACCCCCATCAGCCCGTTCTTGGTGCCACCAAGGCAAAGCACGTCGACGCCGGCCTTCCATGTCATCTCGGCCGGGCTGCACCCGGCTGCAACCAGCGCGTTGGCAAAACGTGCTCCGTCCATGTGAACGGGCAGGTCATGGGCGCGCGCGATCCCGGCCAGGGCGGCGACCTCGTCGGGGGTATAAACGGTGCCTGCCTCGGTGGCGTTGGTGATCGAGATCGCACCGGCCTGCACGTTGTGAACTCCCGCCCGCGCAGTAAAGCCGATGGCACGCTCCAGCGCGGCGGGGTCCATCTTTGCATGGGGCCCCTCGACCAGGGTCAATTTGGCGCCGCCAGTATAGAATTCGGGTGCGCCGCATTCATCCTCCTCTACATGGGCATTGGGGTGGCAGTAGACGGTCGCCCAGGGGGGACAGAGACAGGCCAGTGCCAGTGCGTTGGCCGCCGTGCCCGTAGCCACGAGATAGACCTGCGCCTCGGGGGCCTCGAACATATTGCGGATATCGTCGCGCAGATCCGTCATCGCGGCTTCGGCGCCATAGGGCATGGCATAGCCGTGATTGGCCTCGATCAGAGCTTCCAGGACTTGGGGCGGCACGGGCGAGGTGTTGTCCGAGGCGAACTGCATTGGCCTAAAGCTCCTCTTGGATTATGTAATCTTCCCAATCCTCTATGGGCACTTCGAATTCGGGCAAGGTCCAGCCCCTGACCGACATGCCGGCCGCGTGAACGCTTTCGGCGTCGCCCGTGATCAGCGGGTGCCAGTCTGGCAGCGGCTTGCCCTCCCAAAGCAGGCGATAGGCACAGGTGGCCGGCATCCAGTAGGCGACATCGGCGATCGTGCCGGGGGTCAGAACCACGCATTCGGGCACGATGGCCTTGCGGCAATGGTAATTGCCGCAGCGGCAGGTTTCACCGTCCAGAAGGCGGCAGGCAATGCGCGTGAACACGACCTCGGCGGTATCCTCGTCTTCCAGCTTGTTGAGGCAACATTTGCCGCAGCCGTCACACAACGCTTCCCATTCGCGGTCGCTGAGACGGTCGAGCGGAAAGCGCATCCAGAACCGGGGGCGCAGATCGGTGCGGTCGACAGGGTGGGACATGGCCATCAATCCAGGTCGGTCAGGGCCGAAAGGGAAGGGCGGGTACGCCGGCAAGGATATCACGGGCGCGGCCGCAGTCGCGCGCCATCTGGTCGACCAGCGCGTTCAGGCTGTCGAATCGCATTTCGTCGCGCAGGAATTCCACCAGCGCGACCGAAAGGTGCGTGCCGTAAAGATCGCCTGCGAAATCGAGCAGGAAGGTTTCGCAATTGGGCACGTTCTCGCCGAACATCGGCCGCACACCGATCGAGGCCGCGCCGTCATAGGTGCCCTCATGCCGCCCCGAAAGCACGTCGACCCGGACCGCATAGACGCCAAAGCGGGGCCGGTGCAGCCCGTGAATCGACATGTTCGCCGTCGGATAGCCCAAGGCACGGCCACGCGCATCGCCATGCAGCACCGCGCCCTCGATCCGGTGCCAGTGGCCCAGCATCCTGGCCGCGTCGTGCGGGCGGCCATCGGTCAGCGCCTCGCGGATCGCGGTCGACGAGACCTCACCGATCTCGTTTGACATGATCTCGACCACGCTGACGCCGAATCCCATTGCATCGCCCAGGCGTTTCAAGGCATCTACATTGCCCTCGCGCGCCTTGCCAAAGCAGAAATCGGCCCCCACGACCACATGGGACAGACCCAGGCCCCGGGCGATGATCTGGTGCGCGAAAGCCTCGGGCGTCAGTGCGGCCAGCGTGGCGTCAAAGGGCAGCTGGTAGAGATGGTCCACCCCAAGCTTGGCCAGCCGGTTGGCGCGGGCCTCGGCGTTCATCAGGCGAAAGGGGGCGGCCTCGGGGGTAAAGAATTCGCGCGGGTGCGGCTCGAAGGTCAGCACCCCGAGATGCGCGCTGCGCCGACGCGCCTCTGCGCGGGCGACATCGATCACGGCGCGGTGGCCCAGGTGGACGCCGTCGAAATTACCGATCGCCGCGACCGCGCCGCGCGCGCCCTCGGCCGGGCCTGTCCATGTGGTGAACGTCTGCATCGGTCCCCGATTGCACCGGGGACCCGGTGCCGTCAATCGAATTTCTTGGTGGGCGCAAGCACTACGGCCTCACCCTTGAGAACCGGCTTATCCTTTACGAGGCAACGGCAATCAAGGGTTACCCGTCGTTTGGAATAGTCGATATTCGTGACCTCGACCTCGGCGGTGACGATGTCGCCGGGACGCACGGGGGCCAGGAACTTCAGCGTCTGGCCCATGTAGATCGTGCCATGACCCGGAAGCTGTTCGCCGATCACGGCGGAAATCAGGCCCGCGGTTAGCATGCCATGGGCGATGCGGCCCTCGAAAATCGTGTCCATCGCATAGTCGTCGTCGAGATGAACGGGGTTGCGGTCCGTGGATACCTCGGCGAACAACTCGATATCACGATCCGTCACCTCCTTGCGCAGGTGCCGGCACATGCCGATCTCGATATCTTCGATGCAAATGGTCCCGCGTGGCATGTTGTCGAGCATTCCCAAGACCCCGATCCCCAAAAGCGATGTTGCAGCGCAGCATAGCGAAACCGGCGGCTGGACGCAATCGCAGAACGCAACATATCTTCGCCGGGCGGTCGAGCGTCGCAACTTTGTTGCGCGGCGGTCTCGCGCGGCGATCCCGCGAATCTAACGCAGGTAACCGATGGTAAAGGCCGGGCTTGTCATCTCGGACCTCAGGAACGCCGCCAGGGCCTGAGGATCGGGTTGGCGGTCGGTTCTCGTCTCGGCCGCGGCCAGGCCGCCAGTTATGAACAGCGCATCCAGGTCTTCGCCCATTGCCCCAGCGATATCGGTCTTTATGCCGTCGCCGACGCACAGAATCGACTGGTCAGGGACTTCGGCGATCTGCGCCAGCCGGCGGCGGGCAAGATCGTAGATCGGCGGGTGGGGTTTGCCGAAATAGAGGCTTTCGCCGCCCATCTCGGTATAAAGCTGCGCCACCGCGCCTGCGCACCATTCGCGCGTCTCGCCGCGATCCACCACGATATCGGGATTGGCGCACAAGAGTTTCAGCCCCTTTTGCTTGGCATACAGCAATTGCGGTCGCAGCTTGGCCGGGTCGGCATGGGCGTCGAAAGGGCCGGTACAGACGATGCCCTCAGCCTGTTCCAGCGGAACCCGCCGGATATCGACGGGGGTCTCGACGATGCGGATCGGATCAAAAAATGACACATCTTCATCCGTTCCCATGAAATAGACCTGTTCGCCGACCGCGCCGGAAAACATCGCTGCGCGGGCACTGTCGCCAGAGGTCGCAATCGTATCCCAGGCGTCACGGGCCACACCTATGTGGGCAAGTTGTCCCTCGACCGCCTTGCGGTGACGCGGCGCATTGGTCACCAGAACAACGATGCCGCCCGAGGCGCGATAGCGTTGTAGCGCGGCCACCGCCTCGGCAAAGGGGGCGTGACCGTCATGCACGCAACCCCACAGATCCACGAATAGCGCCTTGTAGCGCGCGGAAATCTCGTCGAGGCTTTCGATGATCTGGGTCATGGGGCAAATCCGTGGGTGCGACATCAACGGGGGCACCGCGCGGGCGCCCCCTAGCGTCATCCATGCTGGATCAGAGCGTGAGGTTCGGGATGATCTGTTTTTTCCGGCTCATGATACCGGGCAGAACCACCGTGTCGCCCGTGACCGTCGCGCCAAAGCTTTTCTCGGCGACGGTCCTGACCAGGTCGTTCGGAACCAGCAGGGTGGCCTCTTCGTTCAGGATGTCGACCACGAACAGCAAAACCTGGTCGACCCCGTCTTCGGCTGCGACGGTGGTCATGCTGTCCATCAGGCTGGCCTTGCGGTCCAGCACGACGGCCGGCGCGGTGGTCTCCAGTACGCTGACGCGGAATTTCTTGCCCCCGACCTCGTATTCCTTCGAATCCATGCGCAGCAGTTCCGCGTCCGAAAAGGCCGAGACATCGGATTTGGCCGCGAACATCTCGGCCGCGTAATCGGGGATCGCGACACCCAGATCGGCGGCCAGCTTCTCGGCCAGGGCCTTGTCGGTCTCGGTCGTGGTGGGCGAGCGGAATTCCAGTGTGTCGGACAGGATGCAGGACAGCATCGCGCCTTTGATGTTTTCGGGCATCTTGGCCGCATCGTCGCCCATCAGGTCGTGCATGATGGTGGCGGTGCAGGCCACGGGGCGCACGGTGATCTCGATCGGTGACTTGGTTTTCAGGCCGCCTTGCAGCAGGTGGTGGTCGATCACGGCAACCACGTTGGCGTCGTTGATATGCTCGGGCAGTTCGGCAACGTTGTTCGTATCGACGACGACCACGTCGTCCCCCTCGGCCACGTCGGCGATGATCTCGGGCTGGTCGAAGCCCCAGCGTTCCAGCACGAATTTCGCCTCGGTATTGGGCTCGCCCAGCAGTTTGGCCTCTGCGGCGATGCCTTTCACCTGGGAAAGGTACCATGCCCAGATCAGGGGCGAACCGGTTGAATCGGTGTCGGGGGATTTGTGGCCGAAAACCTTGATGGTCATGTGAGCGTCCGTTTGCCAGGTGGATTTGTCGGTCGCCTTATAGGTCCGGGGCGGGCGGTTGTCACGGGGCGGGTTTGCAACGTCTGGACGATGCCTGGAAGTCGTCTGCGCCGCGCATTTTTTTCGCCGGGCAGCGCTTGACAGGTTTTCGGGGCTTGCCTATCTCGGCCTCGTTAGCACTCACCGAGTGCGAGTGACAACACACTCAACACCTTGAACGAAGGAGCGTTCGAAGATGGCATTCAAACCTCTCCATGACCGGGTTCTGGTCCGCCGCGTCGAAAGCGATGAAAAGACCAAGGGCGGTCTGATCATCCCCGACAGCGCGAAAGAAAAACCGGCCGAGGGCGAAGTGATCGCTTGCGGCGAGGGCGCGCGCAAGGACTCGGGCGAACTGATCGAGATGGGCGTCAAGGAAGGCGACCGCATCCTCTTTGGCAAATGGTCGGGCACCGAGGTCACGATCGACGGCGAAGAGCTGTTGATCATGAAGGAAAGCGACATCCTCGGGATCATTTCCTGACCCCTGCCTCCCGAAATTAAACATATCTAGGAGCAAGCGAAAATGGCTGCTAAGGACGTCAAGTTCGACACCGATGCCCGCAACCGTATGCTGAAGGGTGTCAACATCCTCGCCGATGCCGTGAAGGTGACGCTGGGCCCCAAGGGCCGCAACGTTGTCATCGACAAATCCTTCGGTGCCCCCCGCATCACCAAGGACGGCGTAACCGTTGCCAAGGAAATCGAACTGGAAGACAAGTTCGAGAACATGGGCGCGCAGATGGTGAAAGAAGTCGCCTCGCGCACCAATGACGAGGCCGGCGACGGCACCACCACCGCCACTGTTCTGGCTCAGGCCATCGTCAAGGAAGGCATGAAGGCTGTTGCCGCCGGCATGAACCCGATGGATCTCAAGCGCGGTATCGTCCTGGCAACCGACAAGGTGGTTGGCGAGATCAAGTCCATGGCCCGCGAAGTCAAGGACTCTGACGAGGTCGCCCAGGTCGGCACCATCTCGGCGAACGGCGAGGCCAATATCGGCCGGTTCATCGCCGACGCGATGCAGAAAGTCGGCAATGACGGCGTGATCACCGTCGAAGAGAACAAGGGCATGGAGACCGAGGTCGAGGTCGTCGAAGGCATGCAGTTCGACCGCGGTTACCTGTCGCCCTATTTCGTGACCAATCCCGAGAAGATGGTCGCCGATCTGGAAGACTGCATGATCCTGCTGCACGAGAAGAAACTCTCGTCGCTGCAACCGATGGTTCCGCTGCTGGAATCGGTCATCCAGTCGCAGAAACCGCTCCTCATCATCGCCGAGGATGTCGAGGGCGAGGCGCTGGCGACCCTGGTGGTCAACAAGCTGCGCGGTGGCCTGAAGATCGCCGCGGTCAAGGCGCCGGGCTTTGGCGATCGTCGCAAGGCCATGCTGCAAGACATCGCGATCCTGACGGGTGGCCAGGTGATTTCCGAGGATCTCGGGATGAAGCTGGAGAACGTCACGATGGACATGCTGGGTTCGGCCAAGAAAGTGTCGATCTCCAAGGATGAGACCACCATCGTCGATGGCGCGGGCGACAAGGTCGAGATCGAGGCGCGCGTTGCCCAGATCCGTCAGCAGATCGAGGAAACCTCCTCCGATTACGACCGTGAAAAGCTTCAGGAACGTGTCGCGAAACTGGCCGGTGGCGTTGCCGTCATCCGCGTCGGTGGCATGACCGAGGTCGAAGTGAAAGAGCGCAAGGACCGTGTCGATGACGCGCTGAACGCGACCCGCGCGGCCGTTCAGGAAGGCATCGTCGTGGGCGGCGGTGTCGCCCTGGTGCAGGCCGCCAAGACCCTCGAAGGTCTGACGGGCGACAACGAGGACCAGAACGCCGGTATTGCCATGCTGCGCCGCGCCCTGGAGGCCCCGCTGCGCCAGATCGCCGAGAATGCCGGCGTCGACGGCGCGGTTGTGGCCGGCAAGGTCCGCGAAAGCGACGACAAGCATTTCGGTTTCAACGCGCAGACCGAAGAATATGGCGACATGTTCAAGTTCGGCGTGATCGACCCTGCCAAGGTGACGCGCACCGCGCTGGAAGACGCAGCCTCTGTCGCTGGCCTGCTGATCACCACCGAGGCGATGATTGCCGACAAGCCGCAGCCGAAAGAAAGTGCCGGCGGCGGTATGCCCGACATGGGCGGCATGGGCGGCATGATGTAATCTGCCTTGCGCAACATGATGACGAAAGGGGCCCTGTCGGGCCCCTTTCTTTATGTTGGGGCCCTGTCAGGGGGATCGGGCCTTCGACCACCTTCGACCACCTTCGATCACGGCGCGATGTCCGACCGTCGCGCTGCCGTCTTTGGCGGCCCCGACGAGGCGCGGCTGATCTCTCTGGGGGCAGGAACATACAATCCCCTTGGACCTGGATCTTTCGAGCGGTCCGTCGGCCTTGCGACAGCTCTGTGCGGATGCCTTTTGGCAAGGGGCAGGGTGATCCTAGCGGATCAGCGGCTCAAGGGGATCGTAGATCCCCGCGCCCCCATCCCAGGCGGCACGCGGCAGGCTGTCGGGTTTGAACCTGATCGTGTCCATGTCCTGCCGGGTGAAAAACCGGCGCTGTGTCACGACGCCGGCCGGGTCGGTCCAGCCCTTGTCAAGTCGTCCGCCTGTCAGGCGACAGTGGAAATAAATATCGACCTGGTGGAACGGGCGGCCAGGTTCGTGGAACTCGTTCACCATACAGGGGGCGCCGATCTCGATTCTCAGGCCGGTTTCCTCGTGAACCTCGCGTGCCAGGTTGTCGGGCAGGGATTGGCCCGGCTCTACCCCGCCGCCTGGCGCGCACCACAGGTCGCTGATCGTGGTCGGCATCGCATTGACCAGCAACAGCCGGTTCTCGTGCAAGATCAGCGCACGCACCGCCAGACGCGGGCAGCCCACGCTCACAAGATCAGCCCGCGGCCCGCAGCCAGCGATTGGCATGGCCCATCTTTCGGCCCGGTTTGACCTGTGACTTGCCGTAAAGATGCAGCGCTACGGCCGGATCGCGGGCCAGTTCCGGCACCCTGTCCATGTCCTCGCCGATCAGGTTTTCCATCACGATATCCGAATGACGCACCCCATCGCCAAGCGGCCAGCCCGCGATGGCGCGAACATGCTGTTCGAACTGGTCGATGATGCAGCCATCCTGTGTCCAGTGGCCGGAATTATGCACACGCGGCGCGATCTCGTTCACGACCAGCCCGCCGTCTGTCACGAAGAGTTCCACCCCCATCACGCCGACGTAATCCAGGGCGTTCAGAATGCGTCCGGCCAGGATCACGGCATCGGTGCGTTGGGCGGTTGTCAGCTGTGCAGGCACGGTGGTGGTACGCAAAATGCCATCGCGGTGGACATTCGTGCCGGGGTCGTAACAGGTAACCTCGCCCGAGAGGCCGCGCGCGGCGATGACCGAGATCTCGGCGGTGAATTCGACGAAACCCTCCAGGATCGCGGGCGCGCCGGCCATTGCGGCCAAGGCCGCCGGCGCGTCCTCTGGAGAGAGGATCCGCGCCTGCCCCTTGCCGTCATAGCCGAGACGGCGGGTTTTCAAGATGGCGGGCGTGCCGATTTCCCCAAGTGCTTCGGCCAGATCGACCGCGTCGTCCACGGCGGCAAAGGGCGCGGTTATCAGTCCCAGTTCGGACAGGAACGCCTTTTCGATCAGCCGGTCCTGGCTGACGGCAAGCGCCCGGCGGCCGGGACGGATCGGGCGGCTCGCCTCGATCGCGTCCAGCGCCGCGGTGGGGATGTTCTCGAATTCGTAGGTGACCACATCGACCGATGCCGCGAAGGCGGCCAGCGCGGCGGCATCGTCGTAGCGGGCAGTCGTGACGCTATGCGCGACATCTGCCGCAGGCGGTTCGCCGCCGGGATCGAAAACATGGCACCTGAACCCCAGCCGGGCAGCTGCAACCGACAACATCCGGCCCAGTTGTCCGCCGCCCAGGATGCCTATGGCCGCGCCGGGAACGAGCATCTCAGTCATCCTGCGGCTCCTGCGGGATCGAATCCGAAAGCGCCGCGCGCCAATGATCAAGTCGATCGGCAAGTGCTGTGTCGTTCAACGCGAGGATGCCCGCGGCCATCAACCCGGCATTTGCCGCCCCCGCCGCCCCGATCGCCATGGTCGCCACCGGGTAGCCGCGCGGCATCTGCACGATCGAATAAAGACTGTCGACGCCCGACAGGGCACGCGTTTGCACAGGTACGCCGATCACCGGAACCCGTGTCTTCGAGGCCATCATGCCCGGCAAATGCGCCGCGCCCCCCGCGCCTGCGATGATCACCTGCAAGCCGCGTGAGACCGCGGTCTTGCCGTAATCCCACAGCCGGTCGGGTGTGCGGTGGGCAGACACGATGCGGGTTTCGTAAGGCAGATCGAGCGCGTCGAGGATCACCGCGGCCTCTTTCATGGTCGGCCAGTCCGATTGGCTGCCCATGATGATGCCCACTTTCACGTCTGCCATGCCGCGCCCCCTTCGTGTTGCGAGCGCGCACTATAGCCGCGTGCTGGCTCTACGCAATGATATCGGGGGTAAGTTCATCCTCGATCTGGGCGATCTTGTCCTTGAGGGCGAGTTTCTGGCGCTTGAGCCGCATCAGCGTGAACTGGTCGCCCGTGCCCTTTTCCTGAAGGGCGCGGATCGCGTCGTCGAGATCGCGATGCTCGTGGCGGAGAACCTCGAGACGGGCGCGCAGTATCTCTTCGGCGTTCATTTCGCTGGCGATATTCATCGGTTCCCAACACTCGGTTCGGAGATCAGGTCGTTAACATACCGTTTTTCATTCGCGGCGGGAAGCCGGTCTTGCGGGGCCGCGCGCCTGTGCCCATATTCGTACCGGGATCGCCGCACATGCGGGGTCCGGATAAATTCAGGTCGCTTGTTCAAGGACTTGCAGAAATGACGAAACTGACACTTGGCTCGCATCCGTTTCTTCTGGGATTCGAGCAACTCGAACGCCTCGTGGAACGGACCGCCAAGTCCGGTAACGAGGGGTATCCTCCCTTCAATATCGAGCAGACCTCTCAGCGTGGCTATCGCATCACCTTGGCCGTGGCGGGCTTTCGCGAGGCCGACCTGGCGATCACCGTCGAGGACAGGCAGCTGGTGATCCGTGGTCGACAGGCCGAGGATGAGGGCGAGCGCGTATTCCTGCATCGTGGTATCGCCGCACGCCAGTTCCAGCGCAGTTTCGTGCTGGCCGATGGGGTCGAGGTTTCTGGCGCGACAATGGAAAACGGCCTGTTGCATGTCGACCTGATGCGCTCTGAGCCCGAGAATGTCGTGCAGACAATTCGCATCCAGACCGCTTGAGAGGAGGGCAGGGGGAATGAAGACGAAATACGACATCCTGCCCGAATCGGCGCAACGGATCGTCTATGTGCGTCCGGTCAAGGTGGCGGATCTGCCCGAGGATCTGCGCGGCGAAGTGGCCGGGCTTGACGAGCTTTACGCGCTGCACGATGCCAGCGGGGAACGCCTGGCGCTGGTGCGTGACCGCAGGGTTGCGTTCATTATCGCCCGCCAGAACGATCTGGCGCCGGTCAACGTGCACTGAGCCGGGCGGGCGGGGCGCGCCCGCAGCTGGCCGGCGCGGTCATGTGCCCCGCCCCGCTTGCCGGAAGCCTGGCGTGACGCGCGGCCGTGGGCCGCGCGTGCCTCCGGCGGGGGTATTTGAGCCAAGAAGAAGGTCCGAGCGCGGATAACCCGGAACCCGGAACCCGGCCGGATCTTGAAAAGGGATCAATTGCCCGCGATCAGCCCCATCTGTTCGAGCTTCAGGATCACTTGGTGGGCGCAGTTATCGACATCGATGCCGGTCGTGTCCACCCGCAGTTCGGGGGTTTCGGGAGCTTCGTAAGGGTCTGAAATTCCCGTAAACTCCTTGATCTTGCCCTCGCGTGCGAGCTTGTAAAGCCCCTTGCGATCGCGACGCTCGCATTCCTCGATGGGCGTGGCGACGTGCACTTCGCAAAAGGCGCCATAGGCCTCGATCATCTCGCGCACCGCGCGCCGCGTCGCGGTGTAGGGCGCGATCGGGGCGCAGATTGCGATGCCACCGTTCTTGGTGATCTCGCTGGCAACGTAACCGATGCGGCGGATGTTGATGTCGCGGTGTTCCTTGGAAAAGCCCAGTTCCGAGGAGAGGTGTTTGCGCACCACGTCGCCGTCCAGAAGGGTCACGGGACGGCCGCCCATCTCCATCAGCTTGACCATGAGCGCGTTGGCGATGGTGGACTTGCCCGACCCCGACAGCCCGGTGAAGAACACCGTAAAACCCTGCCGGGCGCGCGGCGGGCGAGTGCGGCGCAGTTCCTTGACAACCTCGGGGAAAGAGAACCACTCGGGGATTTCCAGACCTTCGGAGAGGCGGCGGCGCAGTTCCGTGCCCGAAATGTTGAGCACTGTCACGCCCTCTTCGATCTCGTCGGCGGGTTCGTACTGGGCGCGTTCCTGTACGTAGACCATGTGCTTGAAGTCGACCATTTCGAGGCCGATTTCCGCCTCGTACTGGCGGAACAGGTCCTGCGCGTCATAGGGGCCATAGAAATCCTCGCCCGCCGAGTTCTTGCCGGGCCCGGCATGGTCGCGGCCAACGATGAAATGGGTGCAGCCATGGTTGCGCCGGATCAGCCCGTGCCAGACCGCCTCGCGCGGGCCGGCCATGCGCATGGCCAAGTTCAAGAGACTCATCGTGGTGGTCGATTGCGGGTACTTGTCAAGCACCGCCTCGTAGCAGCGCACGCGGGTGAAGTGATCTACATCGCCCGGTTTGGTCATGCCGACGACCGGGTGGATCAGCAGGTTCGCCTGCGCCTCGCGCGCGGCGCGGAATGTCAGTTCCTGATGCGCGCGGTGCAGCGGGTTGCGGGTCTGGAAGGCCACGATCCGGCGCCAGCCCAGCTTTCGGAAATAGGCGCGCAACTCGTTGGGCGTATCGCGGCGGGCGCGGAAATCGTAATGCACCGGCTGTTGAATGCCGGTGATCGGACCGCCGAGATACACCTTTCCGGCGGTGTGGTGCAGGTAGTTCACGGCCGGGTGCGCCAGGTCGTCGGCGCCGAACACCTTTTCGGCCTCCCGCGACTTGTCGGGCGCCCAGCGGTCGGTGACGCTGAGGATGGCGAGGATCACGCCTTCCTGGTCGCGCAGCGCGATGTCCTGGCCCAGTTCCAGCGACTCGGCGAATTCCTCGGACACGTCCAGGGTGATCGGCATCGGCCAGAGCGTCCCGTCGGCCAGCCGCATGTTGTCGACCACACCGTCGTAATCCTCTTGTCCGAGGAAGCCCTTGAGCGGATAGAATCCGCCATTCATCAACAGTTCAAGGTCGCAGATCTGGCGCGGGGTCAGATCCCAGCTCGGAAGCTCGCCAGCCTCGACTTTCAGTTTCTGTGCGCTCTCGGCCGATACGTAGAGTTCGGGGATCGGAGCGAGGTTGGACATGGGCGTGGACATGGGCGTTACTCTTTCCTGCGGGGATGCTGTATAATGGACCTGCGTGCTCGCGCGCGGCCTAGCGCCGAACAACCGCCGGTTTCAAGACGGCGCCGAGGTCTTTTTTTAGCTGCGACGAAAAAGACGCATGGCCTCTTGGCATCAGGCCCCTTGTTCGGCGAGGAACCGCTCGGCCTCGAGCGCGGCCATGCAGCCCATGCCCGCCGAGGTGACAGCCTGGCGGTACTTGTGGTCGGTCAGGTCGCCCGCGGCAAAGACACCCGCAATCGTTGTGGCGGTGGAATCGGGCTGTGTCACGACGTAGCCGCCCATATGCGTTTCAAGCTGGTCGCGAACCAGTTCAGAGGCCGGCGCGTGACCGATGGCGACGAAAAAGCCCTTGCAGGGGATCTCCCGCGTTTTTCCGCTTTCGACATGCGCGATGCGCACGGCTTCTACTCCCGGCGGGTTTTCGGTGCCGAGGATTTCGTCGATGGCGTGGTTCCAGACGATTTCTACCTTGGGGTTCTTGAACAGCCGCTGCTGCAGTACCTTTTCGGCACGCAATTGGTCGCGACGGTGGATCAGCGTCACCTTGGAGGCGAAATTGGTCAGGAACAGCGCCTCTTCGACCGCAGCATTGCCGCCGCCGACCACCACGACCTCTTGGCCGCGATAGAAGAACCCGTCGCAGGTGGCGCAGGCCGAAACGCCGAAGCCCTTGAATTTTTCTTCGGAGGGCAGGCCGAGCCATTTGGCCTGGGCGCCGGTCGCCAGGATCAGCGCATCGCAAGTATAGGTCGTGCCGCTATCGGCCTCGGCGGTAAAGGGACGTTTGGACAGGTCCAGCCGTGCGATGTAGTCCGACACGATCTCGGCGCCCATTGCGCGGGCATGGGCCTCCATCTTCTGCATCAGCTCGGGGCCCTGGATTTCAGCCTCGCCTGGCCAATTCTCGACCTCGGTGGTGATGGTCAGTTGCCCGCCGGGCTGCAAGCCCTGGATCAGCACCGGTTCCAGCATCGCACGGCTGGCGTAGACGGCGGCGGTATAGCCCGCCGGACCCGAGCCGATGATCAGAACCTTGCAATGCCGAGTCTCGCTCATCTGTGCCTCCTTGGGAAATTCTTGCGCCCGATATAGAGGGCGGTAGGCGCGTGCGTAACCCCTCGCGTGCCGTTTCGTCGCGGCCCGCTTGTGCGTGGCCGTTTAAATATCTTGCGTGGCCGTGAAACAATATTGCGCAGTGGGGATGGCGGGCATATGATCCCGAAAAATCGACAAGGAGCAGGGATGTCGGGCAGCAGACTTGATGCCATCGACCGCAAGATTCTGGCCGAGTTGCAGACGGATGGCCGGATGACAAATGTCGAACTGGCCCGCCGCGTCGGTATCTCGGCGCCGCCCTGCCTGCGTCGTGTGCGCACGCTGGAAGATGCGGGATATATCCGCGGTTACCATGCCGATGTCGATGTCCGCGAACTGGGTTTCGAGGTTCAGGTCTTTGCCATGGTCGGTTTGCAAAGCCAGGCCGAGGCGGATCTCAAGGCTTTCGAGGCGCGTTGTCGTGCCTGGCCGTTGGTGCGCGAGTGTCACATGCTGAATGGCGAGGTCGACTTCATCCTCAAATGCGTGGCCCCAGACCTGTCCACCTTTCAGAGTTTCCTGACCGAGGAACTGACCGCGGTTGAGAACGTGGCCAGCGTCAAGACCTCGCTGGTCATCCGTTGCGCCAAGGATGAACCGGGCGTCCCCTTCGATGTTCTCGAGGAACGGTTGGGCCGCCTGGCCTGAGTTTCAGGCAGAGCTAAGCGTTTCGAACTCGAACGTGGTCAAGCGTGGCAAGGCCGCTTCTCCGAAGGCGGCCCTTCCCCGCAGGTGCGGGAAGAGGGCTAGGAATGCTTGGCGAGTGCCCGGTTCCAGCAGTTCCAGCGCGTTCTCGCCGGGGTGATAGCTTTCGACTTCTACCCCGTTGGCCAGCAAGATGTACTGGCGAGCAAGTCCTAGATGATAGAGCCGCACCGGCCAGGTCGGGCGGAGCGCGATCAGGGTCGTCCCGTCGGTCAGGGCGCTGGCCGGAACGAGGGCGGCATCGCTGCCGCAAAGCGCGCGGCAGCCGGGATGACGGACCACGAGCCGCGCGCGTGGCCCCAGTACCAGGTCGGATATCGGCCGTCCCGGGCCGAGACAATCTGCGGTTATACGGGTGACCGGCGGCGCGGCCTCCGATTCGGGGGCGGCTGCCAGCACCGTGGACCCTACCCAGAGCAACCGCTGCGCCCCTGCATCCGATGTGCGCAGCATCTGTCCGGGTCTCAGGTCCTCGATGGCTATTGGCCCCGAGGGTGTTTCGATCAGCGTGCCATGGGCAAAGGCGGAAACGACCTCGTCAAGATGCGGCATGGCCGGTGCGATATGGGTGAGGGTGACGACGGTCCCGGTGGCCGTCAGGCCGGCGACCTCGTATTTGCGCATCAGAGGCAGGTTGCGCCGAGGTCGCCGTTCCGGTCGAGCGGTCCACGTCATACTGGCCGCGGGGGCCATGTTCTGCACCGCCAGGCCGGTGGCGTGTCGGTCGAGGGTTTCCATGCGATCAGTCCTTGCGGTCTGTCACATCTGCGGTGGCCCCCACCGATTGCAGAGAGACGACTCCACAGTGCCGTACTTGCCGCGGTGTGTCAAAATTCGCCGCGCTTTTGCCGCTGGCCGCCCGGCAATCGCCCGGTTCGGTTCGGGATTGTTTCGGTGGCCTGGTTCAATCGCGCCTTATTTCCCGTTCATGATGATACGAATCATGGCTGTGACCCTGCCGGTTACGGTCGCGCCCGTATGCAAAAGCCCCGCCGGGGCGGGGCTGTGTTCGCGTGAGTATGGGCGTGGGGTCGGATGCCCGGTCCCGCGGGGTGGGCCGCGACCTAGCCGGCGGCGCGGATGCGGTAACCGCGGCCGCGGGCACGGCGTTCCCACGGCATGGCGGGCATCGGCTTGGCGCTTTCGGCGATGATCCAGGTCATCCAGCGGCTGTTCTTTTTCATTGTCACGCTCCTTGTTCTGCTCTGGCCTAGGGGGGCTTTTTCCTGCTCGACCCGCCCCTTCACCTCAGAGAATGGCCGAGCTTTGGGGCGGGTCTAGGGCAGGGGGGCGTGCAGAATGGGGCAATTTCTTGCCCTTCCGCCTAAAGCCGGATGGCAGAGATCATGCGCCCGTAATCGGCCTCGCCGCCGTGGACGCTGCGGCGGTATGAAAAGAACCGCTCTGGGTCGGAATAGGTGCAATGCCGTGTCCACACCGCCTGGCCCACGCCATTGTCACGCAGCCGCGCGAGCGAATAGCCGGGCAGATCGAACTGCATTCGATCGCCACTTCCCGTGGCGAAAAAGCGAGCATTCGCCGGATCGTCCGTGATGAAGTCGGCCAGGAACTCGGGTCCGACCTCATAGGCCCTCTGGCTGATCGTCGGTCCGATGACCGCCACCGTACCCGCACGGGTTGCGCCCAGCGATTCCATTGCATCCAGCGTTGCCTCCAGGATGCCGTTCATTGCCCCGCGCCACCCGGCATGGGCCGCGCCGACAACGCCGGCGGCCGCATCGGCAAACAGCACCGGCTGGCAATCGGCGGTCAGCACCGCCAATGCCAGGCCGGGGCAATCGGTGACCAGCGCATCGGCTTCGTGCCGGTCGCGCGGTGGTCCGTGCAGCACGACGGCCTCGGCGGAATGAACCTGGTTCAGCGTGACCAGGTGATCGGGCTCCACACCCATCGCGCCTGCCACCCTTCCACGGTTGATCGAGACCACTTCGGACAGGTCGGTTGACCCACCGCCGCAATTGAGCCCCGCGAATATCCCCGAGGACGCCCCACCGCGCCGCGTAAAGAACCCGTGACGCAGGGGCGCCAGGGCATCGGAGGTGAGGATTTCCAGTGTCATGGGTCCAGTCCTGGGGGCGCGGCGGCGGTCTGAGGGGTGAGCGCGATGATCTTGAAGAGCGTTCCCATTTCCTGCGGGTGGGTCAAGCGGCGATGTGCGGCGATGTGGTTTTCCAGCGCCGCGCCGGTCAGCCCGCGCGCCAATGCCTGTGCCCGCGCCGTGATGCCCAGCCGTTCGAGAAATACCCCCTGTGGCGTCATCGCGCTGACCCGCACGCCCCGCGCGGCCCTGGTCAGCGCCTCGAAATCGACATGGGCGGTCAGGTCGGCCTGGCCGGGATGGGCCAGCGGCGGATCGAAGGCATGACGATACAAGGCCTGAAGCGTATCCCCGCGTGAACGCCAGCCGCCGTAATCGCAGATCAGCGCCGCGCCGCCATGGTTCTGGATGCGCGCGGCCAGTGCCGCAACGACAGGGGCGGCGCCCTGACAGGTCTCGACGATTTCGCCGGGGGTGGTATCGGCCAGGCGATGGGCCAGCGCGCCCAGCGGTGCGGGCGCGGACAGCCCAAAAGACAGCGCGCCCTCGACCAGCCCGATCTGGCGCTCGCGCCACCCGGAAATGTCGCGCTGGAACTGGCGAACCGGCAGGGCGTCGAAGAACTCATTCGCGATCACGAAAAGCGGTGCCTCCGGCAGGGTGTCGGGCTGGTCGTGCCAGGTAACGGCAAGGCCCTCGAGTGCGTCGCGCTGCGCGGCGCGCAGACGGGGCGACATCTCGACCAGGTGAATATCCGCGCCCTCGTGAAATCCCGGCACGCCGCCCGTCGCCCTCAGCATATCGGCCATCAGCGTGCCTCGGCCAGGCCCGAGCTCGGCCAGGGTGAAGGGTAACGGCGTACCTTGGTCCAGCCAGACCTGCGCCAGCCACAGCCCCAGGAGCTCGCCGAACATCTGGCTGATCTCGGGCGCGGTGGTGAAATCGCCAGCCGTCCCGAACGGCTCTTCGCAGGTGTAATACCCATACTCGGGATCGAGCAGGCACTCTGCCATGAACTCTGCCACGCTGATCGGCCCCGCCGCGGCAATCCGGCGGGCAAGCTGTGCAGCCAGCGGCGTCATGCCCGCTTGCCAGCCTTGATCGCGGAACCCGCCAGCAAGACCAGCCCTAGCGCCACCATCGGCAACGACAGCAACTGCCCCATCGTCAGCCCGATACCTTGCCAGTGCACCGCCAGGCCAAGTGGATTTTGCGGCGTGATGAACTGGTAATCGGGTTGCCGGAAAAACTCGACCAGAATGCGGGAAAGCCCGTAGCCGGTGAAAAACACACCGGTCAGCCGCCCCGGCCGCCTCAGCCCGCCCCGCCGCCATGCCAGCCACAGCACTAGCGCACCAAGTACCAACCCCTCGAGAAGCGCCTCGTAAAGCTGCGAGGGATGGCGGGCACATGGCACATGCGCCCAGCCGGGGCAGAATTGCGCCACTTCACCCGGAAACACGACCGCCCATGGCAAATCGGATGGGCGCCCCCAAAGCTCTGCATTGATGAAATTCGCCACCCGGCCGAAAAAAAGCCCCATCGGTGCGGCCACCGCCAGCGCATCGGCCGCCGACAAAAGTGCTATTCCATGCCGCCGGGCAAACAGCACCAGCGCCATCATCACCCCCAAAAGTCCGCCATGGAATGCCATGCCACCCTTCCATAACATCGGGATTTCCCAGGGATGATCAAGATAATGGCCCGGTTTGTAAAACAGGACGAACCCCAGCCGCCCGCCCAGGATCACGCCCAGCACGATCCAGGTCAGCAATTCTTCTACCTGCGCCGGCGTCATCGGTGGGCGGGCGCCGTGCCACAGCCGCTCGGTCTTGACCAGCAAGACCACCAGGCGCCATCCCAGCAGCAGGCCGGCGATGTAGGCCAGCGCATACCAGCGCAGCGCAAGCTCGGTGCCAAGCACCGAGATCGAGAAAACCTCGGGGCTGAGGTCGGGAAAGGTCAGAACAGCCTGCATGATACACCCCTTCTCTGCGCTGTGACGTGGCGAAGTCAACCTTGAGGTTGCGCCTGATGCGGGCCATATAGGGGGGGAATGTAACGCCAGAGGCTCTTGATGCAGACCCGGAACAAATTTCTCGACGACATGTCCAAGCTGATGACCAACGCGATGGGCGTGGCCCAAGGCGCCAAGGAGGAGGCCGAGACGGCGATGCGCAGCATGCTGGACCGCTGGCTGGCCGATCGTGACTTCGTGACCCGCGAGGAATTCGAGGCCGTGCGTGCAATGGCCCAGAAGGCGCGCGAGGAAAACGAGGCGCTGAAGGCCCGGATCGGGGCGCTCGACGGCAAATAGGCCGCGACCTGCTTGGTCTTTTCACGGGGGCGTGTCGCGTGACGCGCCCCCATGGCGTTCGTTCCCCCGGATCTGTCCGGCGCATGCCCTTGCGTGTCATTCAGATCCGCGGGGGTCCGGGCGCCGCATCGCGGACATGAGGCCCAAGTCCCGCGCGGGGCAGGATTGTCACGCGGTTCCCTTCTTCTTGGCCCCAATACCCCGGGGGTCCGGGGGCAGGGCCCCCGGCGCTCCAGTGCGATGGAAAGCACGACGCAAGGTATGACATCCGATCTTGCATCTTCGCGGTTGCGTGCCCGGCGCTTCAGCAATTGGGCACGTTGACCGCCAGCCCGCCGAGTGCGGTCTCCTTGTATTTCTCGCTCATGTCCGCGCCGGTCTGGCGCATCGCCTCGATGCAGTTGTCGAGCGGCATGAAGTGTTTGCCGTCCCCGCGCAGCGACAGCGACGCGGCCGAGACCGCCTTGATCGCGCCCAACCCGTTGCGCTCGATGCAGGGAACCTGCACCAGCCCCTTCACCGGGTCGCAGGTCATGCCAAGATGGTGTTCCAGCGCGATCTCGGCGGCGTTTTCCACCTGTTCCGGCGTGCCGCCCAGCACCGCGGCCAGTCCCGCCGCTGCCATGGCCGCGGCCGATCCGACCTCGGCCTGACAGCCGCATTCGGCGCCCGAGATCGAGGCATTGGCCTTGATCAGCCCGCCGATGGCTGCCGCGGTCAACAGGAATTCGCCCACCCGTGACGGCGCCGCGCCCGGCACGTGGTCCAGCCAGTACCGGATCGTGGCGGGCACCACCCCGGCCGCCCCGTTGGTGGGCGCGGTGACCACGCGCCCGCCGGCGGCGTTTTCCTCGTTCACCGCCATGGCATAGACACTCATCCAATCGTTGATCGTGTGCGGGGCGGTCAGGTTCAGCCCGCGCTCGGCCTTCAATGCCTCGTGGATCGCGTGCGCCCGGCGACGGATGTTCAACCCGCCGGGCAGGATGCCGTCGGTGGACAGGCCCCGTTCGATGCAATCGGACATCGTGGCCCAGATCCGCGCCAGCCCCGCGTCCAGCTCGGCCGGCCCCATCAGGGTCAACTCGTTCGCGCGCTTCAACTGGGCGATGCTCTTGCCGTTCCTGGCGGCCATGTCCAGCATTTCGGCGGCGCTGTGGAACGGGTAGGGGACCGGTGCGCCGGCCTCGGTGCGGGTGTCACCTGCGGCCAGTTCCGCCTCGGTGCGCACGAAACCGCCCCCGATGGAATAATAGCTCTCGCTCAGGATGACGTCGCCCTGCGCGTCGGTGGCGCTGAGCGTCATGCCATTGGGATGGCCGGGCAGGGGGGTGTCATAATCGAAGACCAGATCGCGCGTGGGGTCGAAGACAAGCGGTCCCAGCCCCTCGGGCCGCACCTGACACTCGGCCCTGATACGGGCCAGCGCGGCCTCGGCCGCCTCGGCCTCGTAGCTCTCGGGCCGGGTGCCGTCGAGGCCCAGGATCACCGCCCGGTCGGTGGCATGTCCGACCCCGGTGAAGGCGAGCGAGCCGTGCAGCGAGGCGCGCGCCCCGTGTGCATGGAAGGGCGAGCCGCGCAACAGGTCGAGAAACCGTGCCGCGGCGATCATCGGCCCCATCGTGTGCGACGAAGACGGCCCGATGCCGATCTTGAAGATGTCAAAGACAGACAGGAACATGTTGTGACTCCTCGGGGCTGAACTTGTCACGCCTGCGACCGCTGTCCAGCCCGATTGCGACGCTTTGCGGCGCTTGGGCGATGGGAAGGGCAGGGCGAGGGCGATGCTGGCCAATTGCCCCTCGCAGCCCCGTGTCTCTTTCCCTATAAAAGCGGGGACGCAGAGAGGAGACAGGGCGATGACCGGAGAGCTTTCCCCAATTGACAAGGCCAAGTTCGCCGCAGCCAAGCGGGCCGTGGATTTCGTCGAGGACGGTATGCGCGTCGGTCTTGGGACCGGTTCCACCGCAGCCTGGATGGTGCGCTGCCTGGGCGAGATGGTCCGCGAGGACGGTATCAGGATAAAGGGCGTGCCGACCTCGGTGCGCACCGCCGAACTGGCCCGACAGGTGGGGATCGAGGTGATCTCGCTGGACGAGGCCAAGTGGCTGGACCTGACCATTGATGGCGCGGACGAGTTCGATGCCGATCTCAACCTGATCAAGGGTGGCGGCGGCGCATTGTTGCAGGAAAAGATCGTGGCGACCGCATCCGACCAGATGATCGTGATCGCCGACACCGCGAAAGAGGTTGGAACGCTTGGGGCGTTTCCGCTGCCCGTAGAGGTGATTCCGTTCGGCTGGCAGACCTCGCGCGCGCTGATCGAAGAGGCGCTGATCAATCTCGACGTGATGGGCCGCGACGTTACGCTGCGGATGAACGGCGATGCGGCCTTCGTCACCGATGAGGGCAACCATATCCTCGATCTGCATCTGAAACGGATCGGAAACCCGCGCCAGTTGTCGCTGGTCATCAACCAGATCCCCGGCGTGGTTGAAAACGGGCTGTTCATCGATATCTGCGATGTGGTCGTCGTCGGTCATGGCGATGGCCGGGTCGAGGTGCGCGACATCAACGCGGGCACCGTCGAGGAGGAAAAGATCGACTTTCTCGAAAGCGACAACCTGTTCACCGATCTTTGAGCGCAAGGGAATGTAATGTCCTTCGACTATGATCTGTTCGTGATCGGCGGCGGCTCGGGCGGCGTGCGCGCCGCGCGGCTTGCCGCCGAGACCGGGGCCCGCGTGGGCCTTGCAGAAGAATACCGGATGGGCGGCACCTGCGTGATCCGCGGTTGCGTCCCGAAAAAGCTGATGGTCTTCGCCTCGGGCTTTTCCGGCGCCATGGACGATGCGCGCGCCTATGGCTGGGACGTGACGGCCGGCGGTTTCGACTGGCCCCGGTTCCGCGCCAAGCTGGAGGCCGAGCTGTCCCGGCTGGAGGGCATCTATCGCAGCAACCTGCAAAAGGCGGGGGTAGAGCTGTTCGATGCCCGCGCCACGCTGGCCGACCCGCATACGGTGCGCCTGGCGGACGGAACCGAGAAGACGGCGAAACATATCCTGGTGGCGACCGGCGGGCGGCCCTTCGTGCCCGAATTTCCCGGCGCCGAACATGTCATCACCTCCAACGAGATCTTCAAGCTGGACGCGCTGCCCGGCAAGATCCTGATCGTGGGCGGCGGCTATATCGCGTGCGAGTTTGCCTGCATTCTCAACGGTCTGGGCGTGGAGGTGACGCAATATTACCGCGGCGCGCAGATTCTGCGCGGCTTTGATGAAGAGGCGCGGGGCCATATAGCGGGGGCAATGTGCGATAACGGTATCGACCTGCGGCTGGGCACCAACGTGCAGCGCATCGAAAAGACCGAGGCAGGGCTTTGGGTTACCTCCACCGATGGACATGACGCGGTTTATGATGCGGTCCTCTACGCGACCGGCCGGGTGCCCAACACGGAGGGGCTGGGCCTTGCCGAACTTGGCGTGCCGCTGAACGGCAACGGTGCGGTCTTGGTGGATGACTATTCCCAGACCACGATTCCCTCGATCTATGCCGTGGGCGATGTGACCGACCGCATCAACCTGACCCCTGTGGCGATCCGCGAGGGCGCGGCCTTTGTCGAGACGGTATTCAAGGGCAACCCCACCAAGCCTGATCATGAACTTGTGCCGGGCGCGGTCTTTACCCAACCGGAATTCGGCACCGTGGGCCTGAGCGAGGAAGCAGCGCGCGAACAGGGCCCGATCGAAGTTTACGCCGCATCCTTCCGTCCGATGCAGACAGGCTTTGCCGGGCGCGAGGACCGTGTGCTGATGAAACTCGTGGTTTGCGCCGAAACCCGCCGGGTGCTGGGCTGTCACATCGTGGCAGATGGCGCAGGCGAGATGATCCAACTGGCCGGGATCGCGATCAAGATGGGTGCCACCAAGGAAGATTTCGACCGCACGGTTGCTGTGCACCCGACCATGGCCGAGGAACTGGTGACGATGAAAGCGCCGGTGCGCACGGGTTGAATTTCCGCGCCGTGCAACCAGTTAGTTGTACGACATCGAAACTGAAACGAAAAACAGACGCAACGAGAGGTAAGACCTGGATGGCTGGAAACAGTGGCGGCCCTTGGGGGGGCGGAGGCCAGGGCGGCGGTGGTAACCGGGGGGGCGGCAATGGCGGCCGCGGCCCCGGCGAGGAACCGCCCCAGATCCCCGAGATCGATGAACTTGTGCGCCGCGGGCAGGAACAGCTTCGCGTGCTGATGGGAGGCAAGGGCGGTCGCGGTGGCGGCAACGGCCCCAAGCTGACAAAGGGAGGGATTGCCCTGGGTCTGCTTGCGGTTTCGGGGCTTTGGCTGTTCTCGTCCTTCTACACGGTCAAGCCAGAGGAACAGTCGGTCGAACTGTTCCTGGGCAAGTATCACGCCACGGGCCAGCCGGGTCTGAACTTTGCCCCCTGGCCCGTGATCACCGCCGAGGTCATCAACGTCACCAGTGAACGGACCGAGAATATCGGCGTGCGCCGCGGCAGCATCGAGGGAGGCCTGATGCTGACCACGGACGCCAATATCGTCGATATCGATTTCCAGGTGGTCTGGAACATCAACGATCCGGCCAAGGTGCTGTTCAACATCCGTGACCCGCAATTGACAGTGCAGGCCGTGTCGGAATCGGTGATGCGCGAGATCATCGCCGCCTCGACGCTGGCGCCGATCCTCAACCGCGACCGCGGCCTCATCGCAGATACCGCGCGCGAAAGCATCCAGGCGACGCTGGACGAATACGAAAGCGGTATTACCGTCGTTCGCGTCAACCTCGACAAGGCCGACCCGCCTGCCGAGGTGATCGACAGCTTCCGTGAGGTGCAGGCCGCCGAACAGGAGCGCGACCGCTTGCAACGTCAGGCCGATGCCTATGCCAACCGCGTCGTGGCCCAGGCCCGAGGCGAGGCCGCGCAGATCATCGAACAGGCAGAGGGATATCGAGCCCAGGTCGTGAACGAGGCCCTTGGTGAGGCCAGCCGGTTCGGTGCGGTCTTGGCCGAATACCAGAAGGCCCCGGAGGTCACGCGCAAGCGTCTCTATCTGGAAACCATGGAAAAGGTGATGGGCGAGGTGGACAAGACCATTCTCGACAACACGATCATCGGTGGCGAGGGCGGGCAGGGCGTCGTGCCTTACCTGCCGCTGAACGAGCTGCGGCGAACGACCGGGGCAGGGGAGAACTGATGATGCGCAAGGCTATGTTTTTGCTGCCGATCCTCTTCGTGGCGCTGATCGTCGTTCTGTCTTCGGTCTTTGTCGTGGACGAGCGCGAAAAGGCGCTGGTGCTGCAATTCGGCCAGATCAAGGCCGTCAAGGAAGAGCCGGGGCTCGCCTTCAAGGTCCCGCTGATTCAGGAGGTCGTGAAATATGACGACCGCATCCTGTCGCTGGATACCGACGTGATCGAGGTCACCCCGTCGGATGATCGCCGTCTCGTGGTCGATGCCTTTGCGCGTTTCCGCATCGCCGACGTTGTTCAGTTCCGTCAGGCCGTTGGCGTCGGGGGGCTGCGTGCGGCCGAGGATCGTCTTTCCTCGATCCTGAACGCCCAGATCCGCGAGGTGCTGGGCGCCGACCAGGTGACATCCGATACCATTTTGTCCGAGGATAGGCGCATCCTGATGACGCGCATCCGCGACCAGTCGCGCGAACTGGCGCGCAGCCTGGGTCTGGATGTCGTTGACGTTCGACTGAAACAGACCAACCTGCCCGCGCAGAACCTCGAGGCGACCTTTGCCCGGATGCGGGCAGAGCGTGAACGCGAGGCCGCTGACGAGATCGCCCGCGGTAACGAGGCCGCGCAGCGGGTGCGCGCGCTGGCCGACCGGACCGTGGTCGAACTGGTCTCTGACGCGCAACGCGAGTCACAGATCACGCAGGGTGAAGCCGATGCAGAACGTAACCGCGTCTTTGCAGAAGCCTTTGGTGCCGATCCCGAATTCTTTGCTTTCTATCGCTCGCTTCGGGCCTATGAGGCGGCGCTGATGACTGGAAATTCCTCGATGGTGATGACGCCTGACAGCGAATTTTTCGACTATCTCAAGCAGGCCGACGGCCCGGCGGCGGCACAATAGGTTGCTTGTGTCCTATGTGATCCTGGCCTTTGGGCTGGTTCTGGTGGTCGAGGGGCTGGTGTTCGCACTGGCCCCTTCCCGTCTGGATGACATTGTCGAGATGATCCGCCAGATCCCGCCCGATACCCGTCGCCTGCTCGGGCTGACGGCCGTGGCCCTCGGGACCATGCTGGTCTGGCTCGCCCGCAGTCTTGGCGCCTGAAAAGCCGCTTCGGGGCTTCACGCGGTCTTGACGCGCCGCGACGCACGTTGAGTTGCAAACCGGTATGTGCCACCCCCATATCGTGGCAAATCCGGGCCCGCCGGGCCCGAAGTAAAATCCAAGCAGGAGGATCTGACCCGTGACACTCCAGGCTGTTTCGATCGCCGCCCACGACGGGCGTTCACGATTGCGCCCGGTCTTGGCGCTCATGCTGGGGATCGTGCTGATGATGGCGCAGGCGAGCCTTGCATTGGCGCGCTCAGCCCCCGAAAGCTTTGCCGAGCTTGCCGAAAAAGTCAGCCCGGCGGTGGTTAACATCACCACCTCGACCACCATCGAAGGCCATACAGGCATCAACCCGATGGTTCCTGAGGGATCGCCCTTCGAAGATTTCTTTCGCGACTTCATGGCACCAGAGGGCGAGCGCCCGCCACGCCGCAGCCAGGCGCTGGGCTCGGGTTTCGTGATTTCGTCCGATGGCTACATCGTCACGAACAACCATGTCATCGAAAAGGCAGACGAGATCGAGGTCGAACTCTTCTCTGGAGAAACGCTAGAGGCCGAGGTGGTCGGCACCGATCCCACCACCGATATTGCGCTTTTGAAGGTGACCAGCGACGCGCCACTGGCCTTTGTCCCGTTCGGCGATTCCGACCTGATGCGGGTGGGCGACTGGGTGATGGCGATGGGCAATCCCTTGGGGCAGGGATTCTCGGTTTCGGCCGGGATCGTTTCGGCCCGTGGCCGCGCGCTTTCGGGTAGTTACGACGACTACATCCAGACCGATGCCGCGATCAATCGTGGTAATTCAGGTGGGCCTCTGTTCAACATGGAGGGGCAAGTCGTCGGCGTGAATACCGCCATCCTGTCGCCAAATGGCGGCTCTATCGGGATCGGATTCGCAATGTCGTCCACCGTGGTGACCAGCGTGGTGGATCAGCTCAAGCAATTCGGCGAGACCCGGCGCGGCTGGTTGGGGGTGCGTATACAGGATGTCAGTGACGAGATGGCCGAGGCCCTGGGCCTGGAGGTTGCGCGCGGCGCTATGGTCAGTGACGTGCCCAACGGCCCTGCCCGCGAGGCAGGGATGGAAACCGGCGACGTGATCATGACATTCGACGGGCGCGATGTCGAGGATACCCGCGGCCTGGTGCGCCAGGTTGGCAATACCGCGGTCGGCAAATCGGTGCCCGTGGTCGTGTTCCGCGACGGTAAGACCCGGACGCTGAATGTGACCTTGGGCCGCCGTGAAACCGCCGAGGCCGCGGTGCCTGCCGCTGCGCGCCCCGATACGGCCCCGCAAACGCGCGAGATGATGGGTATGACGCTGGCTCCGCTGAGCGATGAACTACGTTCCCAGCTCGATCTTGATGCCGGTGCCGAGGGGCTGGTGGTTACGGAGATCGACGAAACCGCAGAGGCCTATGACAAGGGGCTGCGCGCGGGCGATCTGATTACCGAGGCGGGCCAACGCAAGGTGACCACCATTGCCGAGCTTGATGAGCGGATCGAAGAGGCCCGCGAGGCCGGTCGGCGCTCTTTGCTGCTTCTTGTGCGCCGCCAAGGCGAACCGCGCTTCGTCGCGCTGTCGGTGGACGGTTAGGGGGATGGTACCGGGTGAAGGGCGCCCCTGGAGGGCGCCCTTGTCATTCCTGGCGCCCACGCCTTTTGGACCGCGTCGCGCCTTTGCGTGCTGGGAAGAGGGGTAATCAAAGGGTCCAGGGCGTTCTAGTCGCCCTCTCGCGCGTAGGCTACGAGGCCCAGTTTGCGCGCGGCAGCCATTGACAGCGTGGCGCTGTCCAGCCCCTGGGGGGCCTGGTAGCGGCGGATCGCGCTTCGGGTGGCGCGGTCCATCCGGCCGGTCACCGGCCCGCGATGCAGGCCCCGAACCTTCAGCGCGCGTTGCAATGCCGCCAAGAACTCTTGGTCCATATCCGCCGGGCAGGGGGTTTCGAACCACAGTTCGCGCCGCTCGCGGATGATACGCTGCTGGGTTTCGGTCTTGTAGATTGCGGGGCTGCGCACGCTGCCGTCGCTGCCGATCTGTGGTGGTTGCAGCATGATCTGTTCGGTCACGGTTTCCAGAACCGCCGGGGTTATGTCACGCGCCCAGCAACTGCCCGGCGGGGCGCCAGGGGGGGCGGGGGTCACGTCCTTGTCCGGCATCGTCTCGAAACGCATCGGGCCGGTGCCGGCTTGGCAGGCGGCCAGCCAGAGAATGACAAGCCCGAGAAGGGGGCGTGTGGGCATCATTTCGTTTGTCCCGGTATGGGCGAGCTATCCGGCGGCCGTTTCAGCGTGAGGATAGCCCCTTTCGCGCCCGCGTGGAAGGATCGGGGCACCGGCCCTGTGCCGGATTTCATGCGGGCCTGTCGCGTTGGTCCGTCGGACCTGTCGCATTCCGGGGTTGCCCTGAACGCCACAGCCTTTAACTCTGCTACGGGATCAGGAATTCGGGGAAAGAGAATGCGCAAAGTCACGCTGGGCCAGAGCGGCCTCGAAGTTTCGATGCTGTGCCTTGGCACGATGACCTGGGGCAGTCAGAACACAGCCGAGGAAGGCCATGCGCAGATCGACATGGCGCTCGATCATGGCGTCAATTTCATGGATACGGCCGAAATGTATCCGGTCGCCCCGGTCACGGCTGAAACCGTGGGCCGCACGGAGGAAATCATCGGCCAATGGTTTGCCAGGACCGGCAAGCGGGCCGATTGGATACTGGCGACCAAGATCACCGGCGAGAATGGCGGTTTCGTGCGCGGTGGGGATGGTATTCACCCGGCGTCGATCCGCGCCGCGGTCGAGGCGTCGCTGCGGAGACTGAACACCGACTATATCGATCTTTACCAGTTCCATTGGCCCAATCGTGGTTCCTACCATTTCCGCAAACAGTGGAGCTATGATCCCTCGGGGCAGAACCGTGCCCAGACCCTGGCCCATATGGCCGAATGTCTCGAAACCCTTCAGGCGCTCGTGCAAGAGGGCAAGATCTGCCATTTCGGCCTTTCGAATGAAACCGCATGGGGTATGGCGCAATGGCTGCGCCTGGCCGAGGAACAGGGCCTGCCGCGTGCCCAGTCGATCCAGAACGAATATTCGCTTTTGTGCCGACTTTACGACTTGGACCTTGCCGAACTTGGGGTAAACGAGGGCGTGACCCTTCTGGCCTGGTCGCCACTGGCCGCGGGCCTGTTATCGGGAAAATACGCGGGCGATGTCACGCCCGAGGGCACGCGGCGCACGCGTCAGCCCGACCTCAACGGAAGGATCTCACCCCATGTCTGGGAAGCGGTTTCGGGCTATATGGGGGTGGCAAACCGGCATGGGCTTGACCCGGTTCAGATGGCGATTGCCTTCGTCGCGCAGCGGCCATTCCCGGTGATCCCGATTATCGGGGCAACCTCGACGGCGCAACTTGCCACGGTTCTGGGTGCAGGGGGGCTTTTATTGTCCGACGAGGTTATGGCCGATA
The DNA here is from genome assembly GCF_004343505.1 of Rhodovulum bhavnagarense. Lineage (GTDB taxonomy): Bacteria > Pseudomonadota > Alphaproteobacteria > Rhodobacterales > Rhodobacteraceae > Rhodovulum > Rhodovulum bhavnagarense. Next base: position 371,561 of record NZ_SLXU01000001.1, read on the forward strand.
TTGCGGCCGTTCACCGCGCCCATCCCATGCCCTTCTGAGGCGCGCAGCCCCGTTCCCCCTTGGCCCGCATGTCATCGGCGGGCCCGCCGGCCTGTAACCGGGCCTGGCCTCGGGGGGGGCTCAGGGTCGCCAGGTTAGGAAATTGGCGATCAGGCGCAGCCCGGTAGCCTGGCTCTTTTCGGGGTGAAACTGGGTGCCGAGCATGTTGTCGCGCCCCACGATCGCGGTGACCGGCCCGCCATAGTCGCAATGGGCCAACAGATGCGCGGAATCGGCCACGCGGAAGTGATAGGAATGTACGAAATAGGCGTGATCGCCCGTGGAGATGCCCTCCAGCACCGGGTGTGGACCGTCGATTACCAGATCGTTCCAGCCCATGTGGGGCACCTTCAGCGAGGTGTCGGCGGGGGCAATGCGCACAACTTCGCCCCCGATCCAGTCGAATCCCGGCGTCTGTTCGTATTCCAGCCCGCGCGAGGCCATCATCTGCATCCCTATGCAGATCCCCATGAAGGGTCGGCCCTGCCCGATCACCGTTTCCTCGATCGCCTCGAACAGGCCGGAGTGATCGAACAGCGCCCGGCGGCAGGCCGGAAAGGCCCCGTCGCCCGGCAGAACGACACGGTCGCAGCGGCGCACGGTATCGGGGTCGGCGGTGACGATCACCTCGCCCGCGCCCTGTTCGCGTGCGACGCGTTCAAACGCCTTTTGGGCCGAGTGCAGGTTGCCGGATTCGTAATCGACGATCGCGGTCAGCATGATACTACAACGCCCCCTTGGTCGATGGGATTGCATCGGCCTTTCGCGGGTCGGTTTCCACTGCCTCGCGCAGTGACCTTGCGACGGCCTTGAACGCAGCCTCGGCGATATGGTGGCTGTTGACGCCGTGCAGGCAATCGACATGCAAGGTGATGCCGCCATGGGTCGCCAGCGCCTGGAAGAACTCGCGCACCAGCTCGGTGTCAAAGCTGCCGATCTTTGCCGTCGGGAAATCCACGTTCCACACCAGGTAGGGCCGCCCCGACAGGTCCAGCGCACAGCGTAAAAGTGCGTCGTCCATTGGCAACAGGCATGCCCCGTAACGGCGGATGCCGCGCTTGTCGCCCAGCGCCTGCGCCAGTGCCTGGCCCAGCGCGATGCCGACATCCTCGACGCTGTGGTGGTCGTCGATATGGGTATCGCCCGCGCAGCGGATATTCATGTCGATCAGCGAATGGCGCGCCAACTGGTCCAGCATGTGGTCGAAAAAGCCAACGCCGGTGGCCATCTCGTAGGCGCCGGTGCCATCGAGGTTCAACTCGACCGAGATGTCGGTCTCTGCCGTCTTGCGCGCGATCTTCGTCGTCCGCATGGGGGCCTCCTGTCAGTGATGCCTTGCGTCCTTACACCCATGGGCGGCGCGCTCCAAGCGGGGTTTTGCGGCTTGCCGGGGGCGGGCCGGGCGCCTAGGTTTGGCGCGACCCACAAGAGGAGCTGTCCAATGACCACCTGCGTCTTCGTGCAACTGCGCTGCCGCCCGGGCAAGACCTACGAGGTGGCCGAGGATATCGTCCTGCGCGAGATCCATTCAGAGCTTTACTCGACCAGTGGCGAATTCGACCTCTTGCTCAAGCTGTATATCCCCGAGGATCAGGATATCGGAAAGTACATCAACGATTGTCTCCTGGACATACCCGGGATCGAACGGTCGCTGACGACACTGACATTCAGGGCGTTCTGCTGAGAACTGAATACTGACGAGGGCGCGCTGCGCAGGCCGGATGACCCGAACGCCTGGCATGCGCATCCGTCGTCTTTATCCTAGGCCTCGTCTTGGCGGGGAACCGGGCGCGGTTTGCCGTTTTCATCGATGGCCACGAAGGTGAACACGCCGCGCGTGACCTGCTCGGTCCATTCCTGGCAACGTGGGCGGTGCCAGGCGCGCACCTCGATACGCATTGAACTGCGGCCTATTTTCAGAACCCTGGCATAAAGCGAAACTTCGTCGCCGACCTGGACGGGCTTGTGAAATTCCATTTCGTCCACGGCGATGGTTGCCGCCCGGCCACGCGAGACGCGCGCCGCCACGTTGCCCGCGGCAAGGTCCATCTGCGACATCAGCCAGCCACCAAATATATCGCCCGCAGGATTGGTATCGGCGGGCATGGCGATGGTGCGGATGACGGGTTCACCTTTCTCGGGGGTCAGTTCGGGCACTTGGGCCTCCTTTTGGGTTCGTTGGGCCGGTGCCCTATAGCCTTTCGATGCGGGGCCGCCAACAGGGCCCCGAGCGATCAGGCGGGTGCGTCCGCATATTCGGCCCGGTACCAGTCCACGAACCGCGCCACGCCATCTTTCAGATCGGTTTCTGGACGATAGCCGGTCAGGCGCTGCAACAGCGTGCAATCGGCCCAGGTCGCGGGCACGTCGCCTTGCTGCATGTCCATGTAGTTGCGGATCGCGGCCCGCCCGGTGGCGGCCTCGATCGCGTCGATGAAATCCTCCAGCCGGATCTTGGTGGAATTGCCGATATTGACGATGCGAAAGGGTGCAACGGGTGACAGGCTGTCGCCCTCAACGCCCGTCTCCGGCCCGCCCGGCACAGCGTCGATCAGCAGGCGGATGCCGCGCACCAGGTCGGTGACATAGGTGAAATCACGCCACATCTGTCCGTGATTGTAGACGTCTATGGGTCGACCCTCCAGGATTGCGGCCGTGAACTTGAACAGCGCCATGTCCGGCCGTCCCCAGGGGCCGTAGACGGTAAAGAACCGGAACATGGTGGTGGGCAGGCCGTGGATATGCGCCCAGGCATGGCCCATCGCCTCGTTCGCCTTCTTGGTGGCGGCATAGAACGACATCTGCGTGTCGGCCTTGTGCGTCTCGGCATAGGGCATCTCGGTATTGGCGCCGTAAACCGAACTGGTCGACGCCAGCAGCAGATGCGCCGGGCGGGCGGCCAGCGCCGCCTCCATCAGGTTGAAGGTGCCAACGATATTGGCATCGACATAGGCGCGCGGGTTCTCGATCGAATAGCGCACGCCGGCCTGCGCGGCGAGGTGGACAATGACGTCGGGCCGGGCGCGATCAACAGCGCTGGCCAGTGTTTCTGCCGTCTCAAGCCGCGCCTCGGTCGCGACAAAGCGCGACGACCTGGCCAAATGCGCATGGCGGCGTTGTTTTAGGCGGATGTCGTAATAATCCGTCATCCCGTCATAGCCATGCACCTCCCAGCCCTCGCGCAGCAAAAGCTCGGCAAGGTGAAAGCCGATGAACCCGGCAGTCCCCGTGATGAAGGCGCGTTTCATGCCGTCTCCTGTCGGTGGTGGCGCGTGCGCGGCACAGTAGCGGCGCGCCCGCTCAGCGCAAGCCCCGCGCGGGTGGGCGCGTAGCCGCCGATCCGGCGGGGGGATGCGCGACTTTCCGCCAGTGCGGGCGTTCACGGGATGGCAAGGAGTTTGCCGCAGCTTGCCGGATCAGGACGATGCAGCTAAGGGACACGGCCATGATCAATGAAAATAAACGTTTCTGGCCGCGTGCGGCCCATCCGGTGCGCCGGCTATCCTTGGTGCGTGGTATCGCGGCATCGTGCCTGCGCCGGGCATCGCATCCGTCGGGATTGGCGGCGCTCGCGATCGCGGCGCTTGGCGTGGCGGGGGTGTCGGTGCTGTCACCCGTGAACACGGGCGCTGAACTTGCCCCCGTCGCCATTGTCGACCTCTCGCCCGCGGGCGGCTTTGCCAATGCGCCACAGCCGTTGCCGGGGACCTACCGGATCGGCGCAGAGGACCCGGTCGCGCGATCGCAATTGCCCCGTGCCGAGGCGCCGGGCGCCGCGCCGCAGTTGACGGCTCTCTATCGCTACGACGTGGACCGCTCGTTCATGCCCCATGGCCTGCGGCTGATCACTGGTCGACCGGCCGCCGTCCCGCCGCCTCGCCCCGAGAATAACGCGGTGGCGCGCCTGCGTCCACAGGCACGGCCTGGCGCCGTGGCGCCAAGCCGTATCGAAACCCCGGCCGACGTATTGCGTCCCGCTGCGCGGCCTCTGGATTACGTCGCGCTCGCGTTGCCGGTTACCAAGCCGCCGCGCCCCACTGCGCGTCCCGAGGGTATGACCGCGACCGTGATGTCAGTGCCTAGTCACGCCGCCTCGGCAATGTCGCGGCCTGCCGCCGCGATCCGGCCCAATGCCCGGCCCGAGATCGCGGTTCAGCGTGTCGCGATGGCCGCCATGCCTCGCGGTCCTGTCGCGGGGCACCCCACCGATGCGGCACCGCGCGGCAAGACCGCGGCGGCATGTTCGGTCCGGCTGGCCCGCGGTATTCCGCAACGCCCGCGCGGGGCTGCCGGCGGCAGTGCCCTTGCCGAGCGGATGCGGTCCCTGCAAGGCGTCGACCGTGACCGGCTGATCGCGCAAGAGTTGTTGTCGGGCAACATGCCTGGTTTCCTGCGCAATTTGACACCCGTGACCGTGTCGGGCCGCATGCCCGATGGCCGCGGGGCCAATGTCACGATCTGCGTCACCCCCGATTACCTGGCACTTGGCCGGGATACGGATTTCCTGCGCGTGCCGATGGGTCTGCCCGCCGCCGCGCAGATTGCCGACCGGTTCGGTTTCCTGCTGCCCACCACGCGTATGGTCGACGCCATCTACGCGCAGGCCGGTCTGCGGCTTGACCCTCGCCCGATGACCCCGGGCGCGCAGATGACCTCGACCAGTTATTTCTGGCAGCATCACCAAACCGTCGAGGGGCAGACCGGCGGGCGCGCGGGCCAACTTGTCGCCGGCCAGAAAAAGGACCTGGTGCTGACCAATCGGTTGCGCCGCACTCCCGGGCGGGTGGCGATCTATGGCTGGCATCGTCCGAACGGGCGACCGATTCAACCGCTTTCGACCGTGCATGGTGCGCTTTACGCCGATTACAGCCACGGCGTGCGGCTGGTAAGCGATACGGCCTTCGTTGATGGCCGCGCCGTGTCGCTGGGGGCGTTGCTGGCCGATCCGGCCTATGGTGCGATTTTGTCGGACGAGGGACCGATCCCCGCACCAGAGCGGTTGATCGCGTCGCTTTATCGCTAGCACAGCGGACCGGGTCGGGGAAAACGTCCGGCGATCTGTCACAAGGCAGCGTCGAGTGGGCGCAACCCCACAAGGATCAAGCGTCATATCAAGATCCGGCGCGGAAGTTCATTGACTTTCGCGCCTGTTTTGCGGCTCAGTCCAGTGTCTTGCAGCAGCGAAAGCCCAGGTGATAGTTTTCGTGGCTGGCCGGGCTAAGCACCCGGCTGCCATGCCAGTAAGGCGCACGCCAGCGGCACCAGTCGGGATGGGCCTGGTACTTGTCCCAGATGAACCAAGACCCTTTCATCTCGGTGACGCCCAGGGTGCTGGAACCGCGGCTGGACATCTGGTCTGGCGCGAGTGGCAAATTCATGTGTTCGGCCGCGTTGCCGTTGATATCGTAGACAAAAAGAGGGCTGGTACAGCCCGAAAACGCGCCGCTCGGATAGGTGTTGGACCCACAATTGCGCCATCCCCCGCCGGGGCATGTGGGACTTTTCTCGCTGTCTTGCGCGCAGATCCCGCGGCGGAAAACCTGGCCATAGCTCCAGGTCTTGGTGGTCGCGTATTTCGTGTTATGCGCCGCGCGCATCCGGTTCACCGCCGCCGAGGCCGAGAGCCCGCGCGCCAGGTCGAAACGGTAATCTGGGGCGGTCAGCGCGCCTGCGCAGGCACCTTCCCATTCATGCGCATCACATAGCCGCTTGCCCTCGGCTGCACATATTTCGGCGGCCTCTTTTGCCTTGACCCAGACGACGGGGTACGAGCAGGGGATGTTGGGATATTCGAACTGGTCGATGCAGGCCGTGGCGTCCTCTGGTCGCTGGGTTGCCGGATCGTACAGCGGTGCCATGAATTTCGCGCCGCAGATTCGGTCGAACCGACGGTTCGAATAGGCCGCGACCGCGTCGCCACCCGCGCGCGCATGACAATCGGCGCGGCTCATCGCATGACGGGTGATCGCGGGATTGCCCTGGCCGATTACGCCCGATCCGGCAAAGATCGCCTTGATCCGCTCAAGCTGTGCCCCGTTGACCCCGCGAATGGCCTCAAGTTCCATGAAAAGGCGGGCGTTTGCCTCTGCAAGCCCTTGGGCCGCGGCTGGGCCTTGCAGCCAAAGCGGCAAGACAAGCACCGCGATCAGCCCCCTGAGGGTCTGTCTCATTCGGCCTGCCTCCCTTCCTTGCGCAAGAGATAAAAGAAATCCCGATTGTCCGGATAGCCTACGAAACGCGGGACACGGCTGCCATCGCGGCGCCGCGCATCGACATTGGCCATTCCCGACACCAGGTGGCGCGTGTTGATCCCGCCCTCGTCCGACGGGGTGTAAAGCGCCATGTAGGTGTGTTCGAGGGCGTTCATGTCCAGCAGCATCGCGTAGTCGCACCCATAGGCCTGGAACGTGCGCGCCATGGCAGAGGGTGTTGCCGTCGAGAACCACGCATAGATCAGCAAGGGGTTGTCGTCACCCGGTTTCAGGCAGGCACCGGCGCGCAGCGTGCGCAGCTCGGCCTTTGCCGAGCCCGACCAATTGCCGCCCCCCCAGCTCGTCACCAGCGGGCCGGGTATGCCGTTCTCGATCAGGGCAACGCCATTCTGGCGGGCAAAACGAATATCGCCCAGCATGGCGTTGTCGGTTTCATCCCATGTCTTCATGCCGATGCGGCCATCGTCCAGAACGTAAAACGTCGCCAAGTCGGGTTGCAGTGTGCTCAGCACCGCGCCGTGTACGATGAATCCATAGTGATGTCCGTGATTGTAATTCGCCTTGGGGCCAAAGCGAAAGGCACCGTGATCTCGCTTGAACCCGCCGGTGAAGGTCGCCGCGACGCGCTGGGCCTGGGTGGGGTTGATCATTCCGCTCATGGCCAGCGGTGCGGGGCTGGCCACGCCATCGGGGCCCGGGATGGAAGGGTTGCGTCCCGCGCCCGAGGGCCGCGAGGACCAGTCGAGACGCGGATGCTCGGTGCCCAGTTCGAAACCGATGTCGAACCGGCCCATGTCAAAGCCGACGAGATAGACATCGGCCCGCCCCTCGATCGCATCCAGCCAGTTTGCTTCGCCCTTGCGGTTCAGGAGGTCGGGATGGATCATCCGTGGTTGCAGGGCGCTTGCATATATTCCCGGCGCGCCCTCTATCGCATACCAACTGCCCATTTCCATTCGCTCGGTGCTGCCGCCGCGCAGGTTAAAGGTCATTGTGGTATACATCACCGGGTGTTCGCGCAGGGCGGCCTGTCCCAGGCTTGATGCCGTGCGTCCTCGATCGACGCCCTCGATCAACTCGCCGCTTTCGAGATACTTGTCCTTGTAGAGCGTACTTTTCACGAATCCGACGACGCTTTCGCCGAAGGCCAGGTTGTCGCGCAGGAACTCTGCGCTGCGTTCCAGATTGGTGCGTGCGCCCCTGACCGGGTTGCGCAGGTAGAATGCGCCGTCACAAATCGGCACGAACGGGAGGCCATCGGCCTGTGCTGCCGAAAGCGCATCCTGCCCGGCCCAGGGACGGCACAGGTTTTCCTGTCCGCCTTCGGTCAGAACCAGCGCGGGACCCGGCCCTTTGCCAAGGTCAACTTGGCGCCGATGCGGTGCGGTGTTTTCCAGGTGGTATGTCTGGGTGTCGCGGCCCGGCCGCGTCACCTCGAGCAGGAACCATGCATTGCTTGAAGGCTTGATCGATGTCAGCCGCAACGCCGTGCCGTCGGCCATTCGTGCCGTCTGGGCGTTACGAAAAACCTGAAGCTCCAGCATGGATTTGCGGCGAACCTCGCGGGCGGCCGCGTTTTGCTGGGCCAACTGGACCGCACCGGGCCTTTCGATCGCCTTGGCCGCGCCCGCGGTCATGGTCGCGCTGGCAAACGACAGGGCCACGACCAGGGCCGAGGCTGCCCATCGTGCCGTGCTATGGGATGCCTTGCGGAACAGGCAGGTCATTGAAACAGGACACCGAACCAATAATTTCAGGGCGGGCGCCGCGACAGGCCGAACGCCCTTGCCGGTCAGCCTAGCCGCGCCCGGCCCGCTGCGGCAACAGTTTTCCCCTGGTGCAAGGTGGTGCGCCGGTCCTGCGGGAAACCGCCCGTTGTTACATGTCCGTCGTTGGCCCATGCTAGAGCCAAGGCGCGCCAGCGATCCGACGGGCCACCGCCGGGGCGAATGAAAGGACGATGACAGGAATGAAGATCGAGGAAAACCGAACCTTCGAGGAAATTTCGGTGGGTGACGCGGCCCAGGTTGTCCGGGTCTGCACAGAAGACGATTTCTATATCTTTGCCACTGCCTCGGGCAATCACAACCCGATGCACCTGGCCCGTCACGATGGCGACGGGGACGGTGCCGAAGAGGCGATCGCGCCCGCGCTCTGGGTGGGCTCGCTGGTTTCGGCGGCGATCGGCAACGTGTTGCCGGGGGCGGGGGCGCTCTACCGGGCGCAAAGTTTCGTATTCCATGAGCGTGCCCATGCGGGCGATGAACTGGTCGCGCGGGTCACGGTAACCGAAAAGCACCCGCCCGATGGGTTGGTGATGGCCACCGATGTCACGCGCAAATCCGACGGGGCGGTGATCCTGAGCGGCGAGGCCAGGGTGCAGACACCTGCCCGCAAGATGGTATTCGAGGATCTTGAAATCCCCGGCCTTCTGATCGAGAGGCATCGCCATTTCGATGCGCTGATTGCGCGGGCCGAACCCTTGCCGCCGCTGCCTACCGCGGTGATCGCACCCGAAGAACCGAAATCTCTGGGCGGTGCGTTGCTGGGCGCGCGGCATACGATCATCACACCGATCCTGGTCGGGAATGCCGCGCTGATTACCGCTGTCGCCGCCGAGATCGGTGAGTCGCTGGACGGAGTCGAGGTGATCGACGCCCCCGATCACGCCCGCGCAGCGAATATCGCGGTCGATCTTGTCTGCGAGGGTCGCGCACAGGCCGTTATGAAGGGGCATCTGCATACCGACGTGATGCTCAAGGCGGTGCTACGCAAGGAAAACGGTCTGCGCACGGGGCGTCGCCTGACCCATGTCTTCGTCATGGATGTGCCGGGTGTGCCGCATCCGCTGCTTGTGACCGATGCCGCGATAAACATCGCTCCGGACCTGCGCACCAAGATGGATATCTGCCAGAACGCCATAGATCTGGCCATTTCTCTTGGGATAGAGTTGCCCAAGGTGGGCGTTCTTTCGGCGGTCGAAACCGTGAACCCGGATATTCCCAGTTCGCTGGACGCGGCGCTGTTGTCAAAGATGGCCGAACGCGGCCAGATCTTCGGAGGGCTGGTCGACGGGCCGCTGGCGATGGACAATGCGGTGGATCTTTCCGCCGCGCGCACCAAGGGCCTCACCGGCCAGGTGGCGGGCCGGGCCGAGGTGCTGGTCGTTCCCAACCTCGATGCGGGCAACATGCTGGCAAAGCAGCTTGCCTATATCAGCCATGCCGAGGGGGCTGGCGTGGTGATGGGGGCGAAAGTGCCGATCATCCTGAATTCGCGCTCGGATGACGACAAGGCGCGGCTTGCCTCTTGCGCCGTCGCCGCCCTGCACGAGGCCCGGATCTCGGGGCGGATTGCGGCGCCCAGGGCGGCGGAATAGATCCATGCCCCACGCGCTGACGCTGAATGCCGGATCGTCCTCTCTGAAATTCGCGCTGTTCGAACTGGGCGATTTGTCCGGTGCGCCCGCAGTCCGCATCACCGGCCTGATCGAACGGATCGGCGGATCGTCTCACATGCGGGCCCAGCGCGCCGATGGCACGACGATTTCCGACGCGCCCCTGCCGCCCGAAGAGGCCGCCGATCACGAGACGGCGCTGGGCCGCGCGCTGGACCTGATCGGACAGGAGCGGCCCGATGCACGGGTCGTCGGAGTGGGGCACCGCGTGGTGCATGGTGGCCCCGACCATGCCGTGCCGATCGTGCTGAATGCCGAGGCCCTTGAAAAGTTGCGCGCACTAGAACCTCTGGCACCGCTGCATCAGCCGCATAACCTGTCGGGTGTGCGTGCGGCCCTCGCGGCCTTTCCCGAGGCGGTCCAGGTGGCCTGTTTCGATACCGCCTTTCACCGGCACCACCCCTGGGTGAACGACACGTTCGCCTTGCCGCGCGGCTATTACGACAAGGGCGTGCGGCGCTACGGTTTCCACGGGCTGAGCTATGACTACATCTCTGGTCGGCTGGCCGAGATCGCGCCGCACCTGCATGCCGGGCGGGTGGTTGTGGCACATCTCGGCAACGGGGCCTCGATGTGCGGGATGATCGGCGGTCGCTCGATCGCCTCGTCGATGGGCTTTTCGGCGCTGGACGGGTTGCCGATGGGCACGCGCTCGGGGCAACTGGACCCCGGCGTCGTTCTCTACCTCATGAGCCAGGAGGGCATGGGCGCCGACGAGATCGCCGACCTGCTGTACAAGCGGTCGGGGCTTTTGGGGTTGTCGGGGCTGTCCAACGACATGCGCAAGCTGGAAGAGGCCGGCACCGACGCCGCGCGCGAGGCGATTGCCTATTTCGTGTTCCGTGTCCGCCGCGAACTGGGGGGGCTTGCCGCGGCGCTTGGCGGGATTGATGCGCTGGTCTTCTGCGGCGGTATCGGCGAACATTCCGTGCATGTCCGCCAGAAGGTCTGCGAAGGCATGGGCTGGATCGGGCTGGAACTGGACGAGGCGCGTAACATGCGCGGCGAGACCGTCGTCAGCACGGACCTGTCCCGCATTCGCGTGCTGGTAATTCCCACCGACGAGGAAATCGTCATCGCGCGCGCGGTGCGCGACATGCTGGCCCGGCGCGGCTAGGGCCTGCGGACCTTGGAATTGCGTGTTTGAACATGGCGCGCGGCGACGGCCTTGGCCAGTTCCGGTACGACCACCAGGGGAAGCGCGAGAGCTGCGATCAGCCGCCACTCGGCCCAGCCCAGGGCCTGTGTCTGTAACAGTACCTGTAGCGGCGTCCAATAGATCGCGGCCATCTGCGCAGCCAGTGTTATGGTCAGCGCCACCAAGAGCAACGGGTTTGAAAACCAGCCGATCCGGGTACAGGGCAGGTGCAGCGAACGAAATGCAAAGACCGAGAGTTTCTCGAACACCACCATCGCGGTAAAGGCGGCGCTGCGGGCCAGATCCTCGCCCATGGGCAGCAGGGAATAGAAAATCCACAGGCTTGCCGTGCCCGTATAGGCGCCAAAGCCCAGGATGGCCAGAACTCCGCCTTTGCCCAGGATGGGCTGTGTCTTGGGGCGCGGGGGGCGATCCATTTGGCCGGGGGAAGACTTTTCCAGCCCCAGCGCCACCGCCGTCATCCCATCGGTCACGAGGTTCATCCACAGGATCTGCGTCGCCAGAAAGATCAGCGGCCCGCCCAAGATCAGGTTCACGACCAGCGCCACCACCTCGCCCGCGTTCGAGGACAACAGGTAGCGGACGAACTTGCGCACGTTTTCATATTGTCGCCGCCCCTCGCGGATCGCATGCAGGATCGTGGCGAAATTGTCATCCAGCAGCACCAGGTCGGCGGCATCGCGGGCGACATCGGTCCCGCGTGCGCCCATGGCAACACCGATATCTGCCTTTTTAAGGGCGGGGGCGTCATTCACCCCGTCGCCGGTCATGGCGACGACCTGCCCGGTTTGTTGCAGTGCGGTGACGATGCGCAGTTTCTGCGCGGGCGCGGTGCGCGCGAAAAGCACATCCTCGCGCAGGGCGGCGCGCAGGGCCGCATCGTCCATCGCCGCCAAGGCGTCGCCGTCGATTACCCGGCTTGGCCTCAGGCCCACCTGCCTGGCAATGGCTCGTGCGGTCAGGGCGGCGTCTCCGGTAATCAGGATCACGCGAATGCCGGCGGATTTCGCTGCGCGGATCGCCGGACCCACCTCTGCGCGCGGCGGGTCGATCAGTCCGACGAACCCCAGAAAGGTAAGGCCTGCCTCGTCCTCTGGCAGGCGCATGTCCTGTTGTCGCCTGCGGGCCAGCGCGATGACCCTCAGACCGTTCGAGGCCATCCGTTCATACTCGGCTTGAAGTCCAGCCCGCACGGCCCCTTCCAGAGGCTCTGGCCCCGACACGCCCATGACATGGGTGCAGCGCGCCAGCACCGGCTCGGGCGCACCCTTGGTATGCAGCACGTACCCCTCCGGGCCAAGAGCAAGAACGCTCATCCGCTTGCGCTCGGATGAAAACGGCAATTCGGCAAGCGCCGCGTTGCGACCGGGCAGCGGCGCCCAGCCCTTGTAGGCCAGTGTCACCAAGGCCCCCTCGGTTGGCTCGCCCAGCATCTGCCAATCATCGCCCGCCCGGCGCAGCCGTGCATGGTTGCAAACCAGCGCTGTTTCCAAAAGCGCGCCAAGCGCCGTGTCGCAATCAGCCCGCACCCGGCGACCTGCCCGCGCGATATGGCCGGTCGGGTCGTAGCCGGTGCCGGTCACGTCATAACGGCCCGCCGCCATGACCACCTGCACGGCTGTCATCCTGTCCTCGGTCAGCGTGCCCGTCTTGTCGGTGCAGATAACAGATGCCGCGCCCAGCGTTTCCACCGCCTGCAACCTGCGGGCCAGCGCCTTTTGGCGCACCATCGCTTGTGCCCCCAGCGCAAGCGTGATGGTGACCACCACCGGCAGGCCCTCGGGCACGATGGCAACCGCCAGGGACAGCGCGGTCATGAACATCTCTGTCAAGGGCTTGCCGACGCTCACCCCCAACATGCCGATCAGCGCCGCAACGCAAAGCGCGGCCAGGCCCATCTGCCGGGCCAGCCGGCCAAGTTGTCGTTGCAGGGGGGTGCGCTTGGGGCCGACCGATCCGGTCAGTATCGCGATCTTGCCGAACCGGCTACGCGTGCCGGTGGCGGTAACCATGCCTTCGGCCCGGCCCGCCACCACTATGGTGCCCATGAACAGGGGATCGCCCGCTTCCTTGGTAACGGGTACGGATTCCCCGGTCAGGGCGCTTTCATCGGCTTTTATCTGCACCGCGAGCAACAGGTCCATATCGGCCGGAACCCGGTCGCCAGTCTCGACGATCACCACGTCGCCGGGCACGATCTCTTGGGCGGGCAATTGCCGTTCCTCACCGTCGCGACGCACCCGTGCGACCGAGGCGACCATGCGGCCAAGCGCGGCAAGGGCGGTTTCGGCCCGCCATTCCTGCACAAAGCCCAACACGCCGTTCAAGATCACCACGACCATGATCGCCAGTGCGTCGGTCCGTTCGCCCAATGCCAGCGCAATCGCGGCGGCGACGATCAGGATCACCACGAGAAGCCCGGCGAACTGGCGCAAGAATATCACGGCGGGCGAAACGCGCGGCCCCTCGGCGAGGCGGTTCGCCCCGACCCGCGCCAGCCGGATGCAGGCCTCGGCCTGTGTCAGTCCTAGGGATCGGTCGGGCGTCATGTGCCGCTCGGGTTGGAATGGTGCAACTCTACATGGGCCAGATTTGTTTGCCTTGATGCGGATCAACGCAAGGTTTCGTTCTGCATGCCTAGTCTCTGGCAAGGCCGTTCCAATCTGCGGGAGGATGTCAGATGGGTGCCCATATCCGGTGGTTCGAGTCCCTACGGCGTGGTGACGTCGCAACGGTCGGGGGCAAGAATGCCTCGCTGGGCGAAATGGTGGCCGCACTGGCCGGGCAAGGCATCAAGGTGCCCGCCGGCTTTGCCACCACGGCTGATGCTTATCGCGCGTTTCTTGCGCATAACGACCTGGAGGCCCGGATCACGGCGTCGCTGGCGGCACTCGACGCTCACCGGACCGAGTTGCACGAGGCGGGCACGACGATCCGCCGGATGATCCGCGAGGGCCACTGGCCCGACAACATCCGCGCCGAGATCCGTGACGCCTATGCCGAACTGTCGCGCCGGTCGGGCGTTGACGCGGTGCCGGTCGCCGTGCGCAGTTCCGCAACCGCCGAGGACCTACCCGATGCCAGTTTCGCCGGCCAGCAGGAAACCTATCTCAACGTGCGTGGCCCCGACGACCTGCTGGCGGCCTGCCGGCGCTGTTTCGCGTCGCTGTTCACCGACCGGGCGATCACCTATCGCCGGATCAAGGGGTTCGATCACGACAAGGTCGCGCTGTCGATCGGGGTGCAGCGGATGGTGCGCTCGGATATCGGCGGCTCGGGCGTTATGTTCTCTCTCGATACCGAGACGGGCTATCCCGATCTCGTGCTGATCAACGCCGCCTGGGGGCTGGGCGAGAACGTCGTTCAGGGCGCTGTCACCCCCGACGAATACCAGGTCTACAAGCCCTTCCTCGACCGGCCAGGCCTGGTGCCGATCCTGGAAAAGGGGCTGGGTGCCAAGGAAAAGAAGATGATCTACGGCCGCGACGGGCAATCGACCCGGAACGTGCCAACATCCAGGGCGGAGCGCGGGCAGTTCGTGCTGTCGGACGCCGAGATCCTCGACCTCGCCCGCATGGCCGTCACGATCGAACGCCATTACGGCATGCCGATGGACATGGAATGGGCCCGCGACGGCGAGACGGGCGAGCTTTTCATCGTGCAGGCCCGCCCCGAGACCGTACAGTCGCGCGCGGATGCCGCGGGCTTCCGCAGCTATACAGTCCACGACAAGGGCAGGACGCTTCTGACCGGCCTTTCCGTCGGCGCGGGCCTTGCCAGCGGCCATGTCTGCGTGATCGAAAGCGCCAAGGACATCGACCGCTTTGTCGATGGCGCGATCCTCGTCACCTCGATCACCGACCCCGACTGGGTGCCGATCATGAAGCGCGCCGCCGCGATCGTCACCGATCATGGCGGGCGCACCAGCCATGCCGCCATCGTCAGCCGCGAACTGGGCCTGCCCGCCATCGTCGGCACGGGCGACGCCACCCACATCCTGCATGACCAGCAGGAGGTGACGGTATCCTGCGCCGAGGGCGAGACCGGCTATGTATACGAGGGGATGGCGGAATATTCCGTCGAGGATATCGCGCTGTCGGACGTGCGCGAGACAAAGACGCGGGTGATGCTGAACATGGCGAACCCATCGGCCGCGATCCGCTGGTGGCGGCTGCCCTCGGCGGGCGTGGGCCTGGCCCGGATGGAATTCGTCATCAACAATGCGATCAAGGCGCACCCGATGGCGTTGATCCACCCTGAGCGACTGGATGAGCCGACGCGTGAGGAAATCGAAAGACTCACATCAGGTTTCCAAGATAAAATACAGTTTTTCTTGGAAAAACTTTCGATGGGGTTGTCGCGCATCGCGGCCCCCGTCTATCCCGAGCCGGTCATCGTGCGGATGAGTGATTTCAAGACAAACGAATACGCCGAGCTGCTGGGCGGGCGGGGTTTCGAGCCCAGGGAAGAGAACCCGATGATCGGCTTTCGCGGCGCATCTCGTTACTATTCAGATGCTTATGCACCGGGCTTCGCGCTGGAATGCCAGGCGATCCGACGGCTGCGCGATGAGATGGGCTTCGACAACGTGATCGTCATGATCCCGTTCTGTCGAACCCCCGAAGAGGCCGACCGCGTGCTTGAAGTCATGGCTGCAAACGGTTTGAAACGCGGTGAAAATGGCTTGAAGGTCTACGTGATGTGCGAGGTGCCGTCGAATGTGATCCTCGCCGAGGAATTCGCGCGCCGCTTCGACGGGTTCTCGATCGGGTCTAACGACCTGACGCAGCTGACGCTGGGGGTGGACCGGGATTCCGAGGCGTTGGCCACGCTGTTCGACGAACGCAACGCCGCCGTTCAGTGGATGATCCGGTCCGTGATCGAACGTGCCCACGCGGTCGGGTGCAAGGTCGGCTTTTGCGGACAGGCGCCTTCGAACGATCCCGGTTTCGCGCGCCTGCTGGTCGGCTACGGCATCGACACGATCTCGGTCACGCCCGACAGCTTTCTCGCCGTCAAGCGCAACGTCGCGGAGGCCGAGCGCTGAGAGGGCTGGACCGAGGTCAAGAATCCGGCGACATCTTTGTCATGTTGCTTCAGATCTCCATCGGCACGGGGCTGATCCTTGCCACGATCCTGATCGCCGCGGCAGGCTTCTGGCTGGGCGAGGCGTTGGTGAGCGTCTTCAACGCCTGGCTTATCCGTCGTCCGCACCCGCCCAAACTGGCGCTTGTGCTGGTCGTCTCCGTAGTGCTGGTTTTGGGAATGATGACCGCCTCGGTCTGGATCTGGGCGCTCGCCTTCGTGGGGTTGCAGGTCTTCGAAACGATTGAGCCGGCCGCGTATTTCTCACTCGTTTCCTTTACCACGCTGGGCTTCGGCGACATCCTCCTGCCGGTCGAGTGGCGCATTCTCGGCGGCATGGCCGCCGCGAATGGACTGCTGAATATAGGGCTGTACACCGCGGTTCTGGTCGAGGCCCTGCGCCGTGTCCGGTCCGAGCAGGTGCGCGGCGTGGTGGACGAACGCTAGGGCCTTCTTCTTGGTTCAAATACCCCGCCGGAGGCACGCGCCCGGCACGGGCGCGTCAATCCAGATCTATCCTCGCCCCCCCGGCGGCTTGCGCATCCTCGGCATCGTGGGTCACCAGAATGACCGGTAGCCCTCCGGCCCGTGCCCGCCCGAGAACCATCTGCCGGATCTGTCCGCGCAATTGCGCATCCAGTCGCGAGAAAGGCTCGTCCAGCAAGAGTGCGCGCGGCTCGGCCAGCAACATCCGCATCAGCGCCACCCGCGCCTTCTGCCCCCCTGATAACGTGGCAGGATCGCGCGTGCCAAAGCCGGACAGGCCGATCTCTTCCAAGGCGCGCTGGACTCGCGCCTGTCGCTCGGCACGCCCCCGCACATGGCGCGGCAGGGCAAAGGCCAGGTTGCCCGCGACGCTCAGATGCGGGAACAGCAAGCTGTCCTGGAAAAGTATGCCGACCCCACGGGCCTCCGGCGGCAGGCCGGTGATCTCGCGCCCGTCCAACCAGATCCGCCCCGTCATGGCAAAGCCGGCTGGCAGCGTGCCCATGATCGCGGCCAGAAGCGTGGATTTGCCGATCCCCGAGGGCCCCATCACGCTGAGGACTTCGCCGGGCCGCACGGTGGCTTCGACTTCCAGCAGTGGCCGCCCCCCGCGCGTGATCCGCAGATCCTCCAGCCGTAACGCCGCGCTCATGCCGTTCTCAATCCCCGGCGGTTCCGGGTAACGATCCGGGGCAGGGCCAGCGCCAGCGCAAAGCCGAGCATGACCAGTCCGGTCTGCATCAGCGCCGTGACACCGATCACCCGCCGATCCCCGCCCGAGGCCAGCGCCACCGCCTCGGTCGTCAATGTCTGCACCCGCCCGCCGCCGATCAGCAGGCTGGGCAGGTATTGCCCGACCGAAACGGCGAATCCCACCGCCGTCGCTGTCAGCACCGGCGCGATCAGCATTGGCAGGCGCACGCTCCAGAAAATGCGCCAAGGCCCCGCGCCCAGCGTGGCGGCTACCGTCGCATGACGTGCATCCCATGCCCTCCAGGGGGCGGCCATGGACAATAGAACATAAGGCAGCACAAAGACGAGATGGCCGATCACCACGACGCCCATCCCGGCTGTCATACCCGCGACAAGCGCAAGGCTCTGCATCCCCGGCAGAAACGCCACCTGCGGCACCAGCAACGGCAGGTATAACAGCCAAAGACCGCCGCTGACGCGTGCGCCGCGCATCGATCCGAAACGATACTCGGCCTCCAGGCAGGCCAGCACCAGCACCAGTGCCAGTGCCGTGGCAACGGTTCCGATCCAGACCGTGCGCCCCAAAGTCCCGGCCAGCGCAGGCGCCTGGGTTGCCCAGTACCGCAGCGTGATACCCTCCGGCCAAGGCTCGGGAAAGCGCCAGAACCCTGCCACCGACCACGTGGCGAGCCCTGCAAGCCCGGCCACCACGGCACCGCCGGCCAGCAATACCGTGACCAGCCCGAGCATCCTGAGCACCCCTTCGCCATGGCCGCGCCCGCCGCTCTCGGCCCAGCGACGCCCGGCCTGTCCAAGGACATGCTCGCAAAGGTGCCACAGGGCCATCGCCCCGAGCACCAGCCCAAGTTGCAGCATCGCGCCGGCCGATGCGATGAAGCGCATGGACAGGTCCGGGTCGGCCATCCAGCGCACCACCTGCACCGCCAGGGGGGGCGGGGTGTTTGGCCCGAGGATGATCGCGACATCGACAACCGACATCGAGTAGGCCAGCACCGCGTAGACCGGCAGGCGGATCTGGGGATAGACCGCGGGAAAAACGACCTTCATCCAGCCGGTGACCGGCCCGTACCCCAGGGCGCGTGCGACCTCCATTCTGGATGGGGCGCCGGCCTGGGGCAGGGCGGCCAGCGTCATCAACATGAGAAAAGGCACCTCTTTCGCCACCAGCCCGGCCACCATTGCCGCCCCCCAGGGGTCTTGGACGATCAACAGGTCCGGCGGGTTTTCCCAGCCTGTCGCCCAAGGCGACAGCGCCCGTGCGATCCAGCCCGAGGGTGCGATCAGGAAAACAATGCCAAGGGCTGCGGCGGCATGGGGAACCGACAACAGCGGCGCCAGCACCCGCTCCAGCCCGCGCATCGTCCTGCTGCCCTGCCAGCCCGCCACGAACAGAACGACCACCATCAGCGAGACCGCCGTCGCCGTCAGTCCCGTGCCCAGCGACAGCGCCACCGCGCGCTCTAGGCCCGGCCAGTCGAAAAGCGCTTCAAAGGGCGCTATTGCCGGGCGTTCTCCGCCCAGGGCGGGCAATATCCCCAGCGCCGGGGCCAGCGTGCCCGCCAGCCCGGCCGCCACGGGCCCAAGCATCAGGGCCAGCGTCACCGCCGGGGCCGCGCGCAGCGGGCGCATCGCTCAGTCGCCCAAGCCGTATCGGGCCATCCAGTCGGCCTCGAGCTGCCGCATCCAGCTCGGATGTGGCTCTGGCAGGGCGGGGCCCAGCTCTTCGGGGCTCAGCGTCGCAATGCCCATGTCCAGCTCCGCGAACCGCGCGCGATCCACTTGTGCCAGCTTGTCCATCGCCAGGACCGTGCCATAGCCCAGAACGTCCGGATCCTGCGCGCGCGCCTGCGCTTCGGGGGATAACAGGAAATCGGCCAGCACCATCGCGCCCGCTTTTGCCGTCGCATTGTAAGGGATCGCGACAAAGCTGGCATTGCCGATGGTCCCGCCTTCCAGCACGAAAGTCCGTACCGTGTCGGGCAACTGCCCGTTCGCGATGGCGGTAGAGGCCTCGCCGGGGCTGAAGGAAATCGCGAGGTCGATCTCGCCATCGGCCATCAACTGGATCTGGCGCGGCCCGCTCTGCGGATAGGCGCGACCCTGGCGCCACAGATGCGGGGTCAGCTCGTCGAGAAAGGCCCAGAGCGGGGCGCTCACCTCTGCGTAATCCACCGCCTCGATGGGGCCTTGCAACAGCGACGGGTCGGAAACCAACTCGTAAAGAGCCTGCTTCAGAAAGGTGCTGCCCAGGAAATCGGGTGGTTGGGGATAGGTAAAGCGGCCCGGATTGCCCTTGGCCCAGTCCAGCAGCGCGGGCATGCTCTGTGGTGGGTCCGGCAGGCGCGCGGTATCGTGGTAAAAGACCACCTGCGCCATGGCCCAGGGTGCTTCCAGCCCCTCGGTTGGCACCGTGAAATCCGAACGCAGCGCGGGCTTGCCTGCCACATCGACCAGGCGCCAGTTCGGCAGTGCTTCGGCCCAGGGCCCGAATAACAGGCCCGCCTCCTTCATCGCGGCGAAATTGGCCCCGTTGATCCAGATCAGGTCGACCGCCCCGCCGCTATGCTTGCCCGCGGCCCGCTCGGCCAGGACCCGGCTGACCGCATCGGCCGTGTCCGACAGCTTGACATGTACGACCCTCACGCCGTTGCGCGCCTCGACCCTGTCGCCCGCCCAGCGGATGAAGGCATTCGTTGCCGTGGCGCCTCCCCATGCGTTCCAATAGACCGTCTGACCGCGCGCCTGCTCCAGCACGCCCTGCCAGTCGGCGGGATCGGGATCGGCCCAGGCGGGTGTCGTGACAAGTGCGGCAAGCGCGTATAGGCGGGCGAGGATCGTCATGGCTGGGGCTCACTCCATTTTCCTGGCCCCCTTATGCCAAGGGATGGCGTCCTTAGGAAACGCAAAGGGAAAAAAACAGCGTGATCGCCTCGTTCTTCTTGGCGAAAAATACCCCGCCGGAGACACGCGCCCGGCACGGGCGCGCGAGGCCCGGCCCTGGCCTGCCGCAACCGAACGGCCCGTCGAGGCTCGTTTTGGTGGCCCGTGCAAAAGACAGGCCCCGCACTTACCTGCCGGGCCGCGCGCCTCAGGCCGCCAGTTGCGGGCGTTTGCAATCGCGTTCGACCAGCATCGCGTGCAGGGCTCGGATCGCCTCG
Organism: Rhodovulum bhavnagarense; assembly: GCF_004343505.1. GTDB lineage: Bacteria > Pseudomonadota > Alphaproteobacteria > Rhodobacterales > Rhodobacteraceae > Rhodovulum > Rhodovulum bhavnagarense. Next base: position 391,871 of record NZ_SLXU01000001.1, read on the forward strand.
TCCATCCGGTCGCGCGGCACCACGAATTGCGCGTCGACGTCTCGGGTGGTTTGTTGGACGGCCACCGCTTGGATTCCCGCGCCCTCCAGCGCGTCCAGCCCGCGTGACAGTACCCTGAGCCCCGACAGGTCTCGCCCGATGGCCGAAACCACGCCCAGGTTGCGCGCTTTCAGCGTGGCGCCGGGGTAAAGCGTTTCGAGATCGTGCTCGACCCGGCGCACGGATTTCAATGGCGCATCCAGGTAATGTGTGATCGTGTTGGCGTTCGAGGTCTTGGCCACGATCCGCACGTTATGACGGGTCAGCACGTCCAGGATCGCGCTGTCATAACCTTTCACGCCCACCATATCCTGTTCGAACAGTTCCAGCGCATACACGCCCAGGCCCGTTACCATTTCAACGCGCCGCGATCCTGCCTCGGCCTCGTCGATCAGGGTTCCGGGATCTTCGGGTTCGAAAGCGTTGGTCACGCGCAGCGGGATACCTGCCTGGCGCAGCATCTTGGCGGCCTTGGGATGCACCGCCTCCATTCCCATGTTCGACAGTTGGTCTGCCACGTCGTAATTGGTATGACCCAGCTTGACCACGTTTTCCGGCCCTACCAGTTTCGGATCGGCCGAGGAAAGGTGGAATTCCTTGTGGATGATTGCCTCTGCCGCACCGGTGCGTGCGGCGATGCGGGAAAAGGTCACTTCGGAATAGCCGCGATCGAATTCCGCCATGAGGCCCTCGGCGCATTGCGCATAGCCCGTTACGATAGGCATCTCGCGGGCGAGGTCCACGTCCGACAGCCCTTGGGCGATGCGTTCGTCCAGCGTGTAATGCCCCTCATCGCGCCAGCCCGACAGATCGACGAAGCGGGCGTCCAAGCCGTGACGGCGCAGCATGAGCGCGGTGGCGAATGCCGAATGCGCCTCGCCCAGTCCCGACAGCAATTCCCGGATCACCGCCATGTGGCTGGCCAGCCGGAAATGCCCGTAGGAACACAGCCTTTGCAGGTCGATCAGGCAGGAGCGCGCCCCTTCGATCCGTTCGCGCACGAAATCATCGGCGGCGGCAAGGTCGGCGGGGTGATCCAGAACGGTGTCATGGGCCCTGCGCATCGCCTCGGCGACGGTATTCAGCGCATCTGACCAACCCTGGTCGTTATCGGCGTTGGAAAACAGCGCATAGACCCCCGGTTCGCCGGATTTCTTGTGTTCCAGCAGAAGATTGGTAATGCCGCCAAAGGCCGAGACCACGAAGATGCGGTTATACAGTTCGTCGCCCGTCCTGCTGCCGATGAACAGGGTGTCGGCCAGTTCATGGACGCGGCTCATCGACGTGCCGCCAATCTTTTCGACGGTATGCTTTTGCTTGGTCACTCTCATGTTCCGCGCGCGGGTTGGCCCTGCGCGCGCCCCTTTGAAATGAATTTATTCCGCCGCGCTCGCGGGCGGCGCATAAGAGCCGTCCTCACGGTGGACCTCGTTGCCGGTGACGGGCGGGTTGAAACAGCAGGCCATGACCAGGTCTTCGTCGGCCCGCAGGGTGTGCTTGTCATGCTGATCCAGCGCGTACATCACGCCGGGCCGGATCTCGAAGGTTTCGCCCGTGGCCAGATCGGTGATCGCGCCACGCCCCGAGATACAGTAGACGCTCTCGAAATGGTGCTTGTAATGAAACGTATGTTCGCTTCCGGCGTAAAGCGTCGTGATGTGGAATGAAAAGCCCATCCCGTCATCGGCCAGCAGCATTCGAACAGAGGTCCATTGCGCGTCCGAAACCGCGCGGTTGGTATCTTTCAGCTTGTTGAAATCTCGAACGATCATGGGCTTACTCCGCCGCCATGGGGAAAGGGACAAGGGTATCGACGGCCGCCTCCAGGACATCTAGCCCCTGCTTGAACTGTTCCATCGGAATGGTCAGCGGTGCCAGCACCTTGACCACCTCGTCATGGGCCCCCGAAGTTTCGATGATCAGGCCGCGGCGGAACGCTTCTGCGCAGATGCGCCCGGCCAGTTCGCCACTGCCGACATCGATCCCGCGCATCATGCCGCGGCCCTTGATCCGGGCGCCGTCGATACGCGCGGCAATGCCGTGCAACCGTTCCTCCAGCACCTGGGATTTCAACGCGATCTGGTTGCGTAGCCGGTCATCGGCCCAGAACTTTTCCAGCGCCACGCGGGCGGTGACAAAGGCATGGGTGTTGCCGCGGAAGGTGCCGTTATGTTCGGCCGGTTTCCAGATGTCATGTTCCGGGCGCACCAGCACGCAGGCAAAGGGCAGGCCAAAGCCCGACAACGATTTCGCCAGCGTCACCATGTCGGGTTCCACCCCCATGTGGTCGAAGCTGAAGAAGCTGCCGGTGCGACCCATGCCGGCCTGGATGTCGTCGACGATCAAGAGGGCGCCATGCGCCCTGGCGATCCGCGCGATACCTTGCACCCATTCGGTCGAGGCGGCGTTAAGCCCGCCCTCACCTTGCACCAGCTCAACCACGAAGGCGGCCGCGGGCTCGATCCCCGACGAGGGGTTCGACAGCATCGTCTCGATCACCGCAAGGGTATCGACATCCTCTCCTAGCGCGCCTTCGAAGGGCATGCGTGTAACGTCGGGCAGCGTGACGCCACCGGCGCCGGCGCGTTTGCCCTGGTTGCCGGTCAGCGCCAGCGCGCCCAGCGTCATGCCGTGAAAGCCGTTGGTGAAAGAGATCACGTTCTTGCGGCCGGTGACCTTGCGCGCCAGCTTGATCGCGGCCTCGACCGCGTTGGTGCCGGTGGGGCCGGTCATCATCACCTTGTGGTCCATCCCGCGAGGGCGCAGGATCAGCGTTTCGATCGTTTCCAGAAAGGCCGCTTTTTCATCCGTGTGCAGGTCCAAGGCATGGGCGAGCCCGTCGGTCGAGACATGCTCGATCAGCGCAGCCTTCATATCGGGGTCGTTATGGCCGTAATTCAGTGACGAACACCCGGACAGGAAGTCGATGTAGCAATTGCCGTCGGCATCGGTCAGCGTCGCGCCCTGTGCGCGGGCAAAGCTGACCGGAAAGCTGCGGCAATAGCTGCGCGCCTCGGATTCGCGGCGCTCGTAAATGGTGGGCTCGGCTGTCTTGGCAGTCGACATCGAAAATACCTCTCGGGTTTTCTGGATTGGGTGGCGCGGCGGGGCTCAGGCGGCCTGCCGCAGCTCCTCGGCGAGGGAAATCGTGACCATGTATTCGGTCGCGTGCTTGCCCTCGAAATGGCGGTCACGCTTGAAATAGGGTTCGTCTTCGAGCCGCGCGCCAAGGCTGCGGGCAAAACTGCGGAACAGTCCCCATGATGCGGTGTTGTCCGGCGTGATCGTGGTCTGAAGCCGCATCACCTCTGCGCAGGCCTCGCGTTCAACGAGCTCGAACAGCATCTTGCGCCCCAGGCCGCGTCCGCGTGCCTTTTCCGACACGGCGACCTGCCAGATGAACAGCGTTTCGGGATCTTTCGGCAGAACGTAGGCGGAAATCCAGCCCACGATGTCACCTTCCGTCTCGGCAACGATACAGGTGTCGCGGAAATGGTCGCATTGCAACAGGTTGCAGTAAAGCGAGTTCTCGTCGAGCGGCCTGCTGGCCCGGATCAGTGCCCACACGGCCGCGCCATCCTCGTCGCGCGGCATGCGAAAAGTGATTTGTCCTGTTTCGGCAGGCGGGGTGTCGGTGCTGGCTTGGCCCATGTCGTTCAGTCCTCGTTCTGTTGCTCCGTTGTATATAGTTAGTCATCATAAATTTCAATAGACTAAGGGTATGCTCGAAAATTCCCTTATTTTATCTGTTTTTGTCTTCTTTGATCGGGTTTGATGATTATCTTTTGCGAAGTATTTTGTGTGTGCGGGCGGTATTATCCTTCGTGTGACGAATTTGTGGCACTTGCGCCCGCGTGCAGTTGGTGGAAAACCGGCCGGGCGGCGTTATCCGGGGGTGGTGTGGTGAAACGATCCGATGTCAGTCTGGTTGCGCTACGGCGCATCCTGCGCGCGACCGAGCTTTACGGCCGGGAACTGGCCAAGGCCGCCGGCCTGACAGCAGTGCAGATTCGCGTGCTTCAGATCGTGGCAGAGACCGGACGCAGCACGCCCAAGGCAATTGCCGCGCGCATGGGCGTGTCGCAGGCCACGATGACCACCCTGATCGACCGGCTGGTCGCCAAGGGGCTGGTCGACCGACGCCGATCTGATGCCGATCGACGGCAGATGAATATCTTTATCACTGATGCGGGGCGCGAGGCGATCGCGCGGGCGCCCGATCCGTTGCATGATCGCTATGTGCATGCCTTCGACGCTCTGCCTGACTGGGAACAGGCGATGATCGTCGCCGCGCTCGAACGTGTGGCGGGGCTGCTGGATGCGGGCAACATGGATGTGGCCCCGGTGCTGGACCTGGGCGACATAAAGCGTAACACGCCTGCGGGCTGAGCGTGGTCAGGGGGCGGGTGCGCCTGTTGCGTTCGCCGTTGCCTTGCCTGCCCCGATCGCGGCCAGCAGGTCGGGGATGTGTTGCCTGAAACGGAAAAAGCCCCGGGTCGCATGCGGCCATGCGCGCAGGTCGTAGGGGCGGGGATGACGGGTCAGCGCGATGGCCCGATCGGCAAGGGCCGCTTCAAGCGTGGCCAGCGCTTCTGCGGCAGGTCCGGTCGGGGCATGGGCCGTCGCAACCACCGCCAGATCGTGTTCCGCGGCCCAGTCTGCGATGGCCTCCGGTGTCTCGTGGATCGGGCCGTCATCGCATATGCGGGCCAGCGCGTCGGCCGCCAGCGCGCGGGTAAATTCCGTCACGCCTGCCGAAACGGCCAGCGGCGAACGGCGCGCATGGGACAAAAGGGCGGCCATTGTCACGGGTCTGATCCCGGCCTCGATCAGCCATCCCGGCGAAAGATCTTCCTCGGTCAGCAACAGCCCGACCCTCCCGGACGGCAGGCGGGTGGCGCTGGGCAGTGGGGCAGGCGAGGGCGGTGGCGGGCCCTCTAGGGGGGCGGCCTCGGCCACCAGCCCGCGGGGATGGAACCGTCCCCCGGTATAGGTCACGATATTGTCAGCGCGGGCGAGATAATGCTTGCCGCGCGTTTGCAGACCCGCAACCCAGCGCCAGCCAAGCGTGTTCGACGCAGGGTCACCATCCAGCAGGTGCCGCAGAAAGAAATCGGCGCCCAGTTCCCAGGGCAGGCGCAGGGTAAAGATCCAGATCGAGGCGAACCACATGCGCGCGTGGTTGTGAAGGTATCCGGTCTGTACCAGTTCCCGTGCCCAGGCGTCGAACGCGTCGATCCCGGTCGTGCCCTGGCAGGCAGAGGCCCAGCGCGCGCGCAGCCCGTCCTCGGTTGCGATCCGGTCGCGGGCGCGATTCAGCCCGGCACGGTATTGCACCCAGCTATCGGGACGTTGTTCCATCCAGCCTTTCCAATAGGTTCGCCAGAACACTTCTTGTATGAACTTTTCTGCCTGCACCGGCGTGTGGCGGGCCAGAACGGCGCGCAGCACTTCCTCTTCGGTCAGCGCGCGGTGGCGCAACCATGGCGAAAGGCAAGAGACATGCAGGTGCTGTCCGGGGCCGAGGTCGAAATTGCGCCGCGCGGCATAGTCGCGGCCCGCGCGCGGCACGAAACGGGCCAGTCGGTCCAGCGCGGCATCTCTGGTGGGAGGAAAGCGGGTGGTCATGATCTGCCTCTTTTGCCGGCGGAGTGCCCGCCAGATATCTCGCGATCGCGCCGGTTCAACCATCCTGGCACAAACGTCCCGCTTGCCCTTGCAGGGCTGCGGGCGCGCCACTAAGACTCCGTTTGGTATCCGGGGCACATCCTGTCCCCTTGAACATCGAAGGCAGGCCTACATGACCGATCCGATCGAGCACTACATGCAAAACCTCGTGCCCATGGTGGTCGAGCAGACATCGCGCGGCGAACGCGCCTACGACATCTTCTCGCGCCTGCTGAAAGAGCGGATCATTTTCGTCACCGGCCCCGTCCATGACGGGATGGCCAGCCTGATCGTGGCGCAGCTTTTGCATCTTGAGGCGGAAAACCCGTCCAAGGACATATCGATGTATATCAACAGCCCCGGCGGAGTGGTGACGTCCGGCCTGTCGATCTATGACACGATGCAATACATCAAGCCGAAAGTGTCCACGCTGGTAGTCGGGCAAGCGGCATCGATGGGGTCGCTCTTGCTGGCGGCCGGCGCGCCGGGCATGCGTTTCTCGTTGCCTAATTCGCGGATCATGGTGCATCAGCCCTCGGGCGGTTACCAGGGGCAGGCAACGGATATCATGATCCACGCCCAAGAGACGCAGAAACTCAAGGACCGGCTTAACCACATCTATGTGAAGCATACCGGCCAGGAATTCCAGGCAGTCGTCGACGCGCTGGAGCGAGACAACTTCATGGATCCCGAGGCGGCCAAGGCTTGGGGCCTGATCGACGAGATCGTCGAAAGCCGCGTTGGCGCAGGGGGCGGCGAAAGCTGATCCCGACATCGGGGCGCGCAGCGATACGCGCCTCGGAACCCGCTCTTGGCGCGGCCTATTTTGGCGTTGTGCCTCACACTGACCTGCCCTACCCTGATGGGGTGCTTGTCCCGCAAGGGGGCGCGTCCGTCGCGATGGCGGGCCATAGAGAAAGCCTAGAGGACCGACATGGCGAATAGTTCCGGCAGCGACTCGAAAAACACGCTCTACTGCTCGTTCTGCGGCAAGAGCCAGCACGAGGTGCGCAAGCTGATCGCCGGGCCGACCGTGTTCATCTGCGACGAATGTGTCGAGCTTTGCATGGACATCATTCGCGAGGAAACCAAGGCCACCGGCCTGAAATCCGCCGACGGTGTTCCCACGCCCAAGGATATTTGCGACGTTCTGGACGATTACGTGATCGGTCAGGCCCATGCCAAGCGGGTGCTGTCGGTCGCGGTTCACAACCATTACAAGCGTCTCAACCACGCGGGTAAATCCGAGATCGAGCTTGCGAAATCCAACATCATGCTGATCGGCCCGACCGGCTGCGGCAAGACGTTGCTTGCGCAGACGCTGGCGCGCATCCTGGATGTGCCCTTTACCATGGCCGACGCCACCACGCTGACCGAGGCGGGTTATGTCGGCGAGGACGTGGAAAACATCATCCTGAAACTGCTTCAGGCCAGCGAGTACAACGTCGAACGCGCCCAGCGCGGCATCGTCTATATCGACGAGGTCGACAAGATCACGCGCAAGTCCGACAATCCCTCGATCACCCGCGACGTGTCGGGCGAGGGCGTTCAACAGGCGCTATTGAAAATCATGGAGGGCACGGTGGCCAGCGTGCCGCCGCAGGGTGGGCGCAAGCATCCGCAGCAGGAATTCCTGCAGGTGGATACCACCAACATCCTGTTCATCTGCGGCGGCGCCTTTGCGGGGCTGGAAAAGATCATCGCCCAGCGCGGCAAGGGCTCGGCAATCGGTTTCGGCGCCGATGTGAAAGAGAACGATTCGCGTGGCGTAGGCGAGATGTTCAAGGAACTCGAACCCGAGGATCTGCTGAAGTTCGGCCTGATCCCCGAGTTCGTCGGCCGCCTTCCGGTGATCGCCACGTTGCAAGACCTCGACGAGGATGCCCTGGTGCAGATCCTTACAGAGCCGAAGAACGCACTGGTCAAGCAGTATCAGCGCCTGTTCGAGCTTGAGGATGTCAAGCTGACCTTTACCGACGATGCGCTGAGCGCGATTGCCAAGCGGGCGATCGCCCGCAAGACTGGCGCGCGCGGTTTGCGTTCGATCATGGAAGACATCCTATTGGATACCATGTTCGACCTTCCCGGCATGGAGGGTGTCGAAGAGGTCGTGGTCAACGAAGAGGCCGTTTCCGCCGAGGCGGCACCGCTGATGATCTATGCCGACCACAAGAAGGAAGGCGCGAGCGCCGGGTGAGCTGATCGCGCCTTTGTCCTGCGGAGCGCTGAGGGGCGCCCGCTCCGTCGCTGTAACAGGTCGCGAGCCGCTCCGCGCGGCCATGACGCTGGACCTTGCCACGCGCTTGCGCCATATCTTGGCAAATGATCGGGAGGACTGCATGGGCGTGATCGACAGCGTTTTGAAACTCGTGACCTGGTGGAACAACGAAACTGTTGGCACCCGGCTCTTTACCGCGCGCAACGGCCAGAAGGTCGGTGAGGACGAGCAGGGAAATGTCTTTTACCAGTCCCGTGACGGAAAGCGGCGTTGGGTTATCTACGATGGCGAGGTCGAGGCCAGTCGTGTGTCGCCTGACTGGCATGGCTGGCTGCACCATACCTATGACACGCCGCCGACCGAGGCGCCCCTGCCGAAAAAGTCGTGGCAAAAACCCCATTCCGCGAACCTGACCGGTACGCCTTTCGCCTATGCGCCTTCGGGGTCATTGCGCCGTGCGCAGCCCGCAGAGCGGCGCGATTACGAGGCATGGCAGCCGGAATAACAGATGGCCGAGAACAGCTCTTCAGAGATCATGGCCGGCGGTGCGGTGCTTGCGCTGGCGCTTGGCTTTTTCGTCTATGCCGCCAATATCGCCGATCTGGGCGGGGGCAAGTCGGGCCATTACGAACTGACGGCCAGTTTTCGCTCGGTCGAGGGGGTCTCGGTGGGCACCGATGTGCGCCTGGCCGGGGTCAAGGTGGGAACCGTTACCGCCCTCGACCTGAACTCTGAAACCTTTCGCGCAGATACCCGTTTCACCGTGAAAGAGGGGATCGAGCTTCCCGATGACAGTACGGTTCTGGTGTCCTCGGAGGGGCTGTTGGGCGGAACGTTCATAGAGATCATGCCGGGTGGTTCACCTTTCAATCTTGCCGCGGGCGACGAGATGCTGGACACACAGGGCGCGGTCAGCCTGATCAACCTCTTGATGAAGTTCTTTACTGCGTCCGGGGACGATGCCACATGAATATCCGTCTCGCGGCGCTTGCGCTGACGGTGGTGGCCGCGCCGCTTTCCGCCCAAGAGCAGTCCTCTCAACAGGGCTGGCCCTCGGAGGGCTGGGCTGTTCTCCCGCTGGAAGATGCACCCACGCTTGACATGGATCCGGGCGCGATAGAGATCGTTCCCGCCCCGCTGGAGGGTGGCCCGGTTCTGGAAATGTACGACACGCCCATCCCGGACGGGATCGGTTTTGATACCGAGCCGATGGCGACGCCCGACCTGGTGACCGAGGTGGCCGCATCTGGTGCGGTGCTGCGCTGGTTGGACAGGGTGTCTGGTGAGACTGTTGATCTGTCGCTTTCTCCCGGTCAGGTCGGGCGGGTGGGTCGGCTGAGCGTGGTTCTGGGCGAATGCCGATATCCGGCGGACAACCCGGCGTCGGACGCCTTTGCTTTTCTCACGATCCACGAGGAAGGGCAGGACAGGCCCCTGTTTTCGGGCTGGATGCTTGCCTCCAGCCCGGCGTTGAACGCGCTCGACCATCCACGCTACGATATCTGGGTGCTGCGCTGTAACAAGTCCTGAGGCGACGGGATCGCGCCCTGTCGATCGAAATCCGCCTCAGACCGAAGCGCCGTGGCAAGTTTCACGCGATAATCCTCACGGCTTATCTCGATGCCGCCCAACCGCGCCAGGTGGTCGGTCAGGAACTGGGTGTCAAACAGCCGGAACCCGCCCGCGCGCAGCCGGTCGACCAGGTAGGCCAACGCCACCTTCGAGGCGTCAGTCCGCCGTGAAAACATGCTTTCGCCGAAAAATGCGCCACGCAGCGTCACGCCATAAACCCCGCCGATCAACGCGCCATCCTGCCAGACCTCTAGCGAGTGAGCATGGCCCATTTCGTGTAACTCGTTATAAAGGCGAAAGATGCTGTCATTGATCCAGGTCTCGTCGCGATCGGCACAGCCGCGCACCACCCCTGCGAAATCTGTATCTGTGCGGATCGTGAACACGGCACGCCGGATCGTGCGCCGCAGGCTGCGCGAGATGTGAAAGCCATTCAACGGCATGATCCCCCGACGCTGCGGATCGACCCAGAACACCTCGGGGTCATCGCGCGATTCGGCCATCGGGAAAACACCTGCCGCGTAGGCATTCAGCAGAAGTTCGGGAGTGAGGGCGGGGCCTTGCACCGTCTCAGCCCCAACAATCGGGGCGTTGACTCACAGCTCGGCCCCGGACTCCAACCAGCGTTCCAGCCAGTGGATATCGTAGTTGCCGCCCAGGATATCCGGTTCGCACAAAAGCGCACGGAAAAGCGGAACGGTGGTTTCGACCCCGTCCACGATCAGTTCGCCCAGCGCCCGGTTGAGGCGCGCCAAAGCCTCTCCGCGGTCGCGGCCATGCACGATCAGCTTGCCGATCAGGCTGTCGTAATAGGGCGGGATCGAATAGCCGTCGTAAAGCGCCGAATCCATCCGCACGCCCAGGCCGCCGGGCGCGTGATAGGCGGTGATCCGGCCGGGGCAGGGGGCGAAATTCGGCAGCCGCTCAGCGTTGATCCGAACCTCGATCGCATGGCCGTTGAGTTGCAGTTCGTCCTGCGTAAACGATAGCGGCTGTCCCTCTGCGACCCGAATCTGTTCGCGTACAAGATCGACGCCAAAGATCGCCTCGGTTACGGGGTGTTCCACTTGCAGGCGGGTATTCATCTCGATGAAGTAGAACTCGCCGTTCTCGTAGAGGAATTCGATCGTGCCCGCGCCGATATAGTTGATATTGGCGACAGCCTCGGCACAGATCTGGCCGATCCGTGCGCGGGTGTCGGCATCGATCACCGGGCCGGGGGCCTCTTCCAAAACCTTTTGGTGACGTCGCTGCAACGAACAGTCCCGTTCGCCCAGGTGAACCGCGTGGCCCTTGCCGTCGCCGAAGACCTGGATCTCGATATGCCGAGGCTTGCCGAGATATTTCTCGATATAGACCTCGTCATTGCCAAAGGCTGACTTCGCCTCTGCACGGGCGGTCTGAAAGGCATGGTCCAGCTCGTCGGCGGTTTTCGCCAGTTTCATGCCGCGCCCGCCGCCGCCGGCGGTGGCCTTGATGATGACCGGATACCCGATTTCGGCGGCCACGCGGCGCGCGGTTTCAAGGTCCGGCACGCCCCCGTCCGATCCCGGCACGCAGGGCACGCCGAGCGCCTTCATGGTTTCCTTGGCGGTGATCTTGTCGCCCATCATGCGGATATGTTCCGCCGAGGGGCCGATGAAGGTCAGGCCGTGATCCTCGACGATCTGCACGAAGCGGGCGTTTTCCGACAGGAAGCCATAGCCCGGATGGATCGCCTGGGCGCCGGTGATCTCGCAGGCAGAGATGATGGCCGGGATTGAAAGATAGCTGTCAGTGCCCGGCGGGGGACCGATACAAACACTTTCGTCGGCCATGCGCACATGCATCGCGTCGGCATCGGCGGTGGAATGCACCGCGACCGAACGGATGCCCATTTCGCGACAGGCGCGGATGACGCGCAGCGCGATTTCCCCCCGATTGGCGATGAGGATTTTTTCGAACATGGGGCGGGCGCCTTATTCGATGATCATAAGGGGGGCGCCGAATTCGACCGGCGCGCCATCCTCGACCAGAATGCGTTTCACGGTGCCAGAGCGGGGCGCGGGGATATGGTTCATGGTCTTCATCGCCTCGACGATCAGTAGTGTCTGACCCTCGGTGACGGTGCTGCCCAGCTTGACGAACGGTTCAGAGCCCGGTTCGGCCTGAAGGTAGGCGGTGCCGACCATGGGCGAAGTTACCGCGCCGGGATGCAGTGCGGGATCTTCGGCCGGGGAGTCCGTGGCGGCGGTTGTGGGGGCCGGGGCCGCGACCGGGGCTGCGGCCATCATTGGCGTGGCCGCGGCGACCGGGGCGGGGGCGCTGCGCGACACCCGGACATCCAGAGAGTCGTCCTCGCCATATTCGCGCTTGACCTGAAGTTCGGTCAGGTCGTGCTCGCGCAGGAGTTCCGCAAGCGCCTGAATGAAAGCCACATCCGCCTCGTGGGAAGTTTTCGTCATGCCAGTCCTCGATCGGTTGCGCGTTCGCCACTCGCGCCCGGCGCCCGCATCCTGCATTGAAATTGGGCCGCTTATACGCGAGGGGAAAACCCATGGAAAGGCGAAGCGCGCGCTTTTTCACGCGTGAGACTGCGGCAAGAGGCGCCCAACACCCTTTGCAGTCAGGGATTTCCCTTTCCATTTCAGAAACAAAGTCCCATCATCGGGTGCGTCCGAAACCCCCGTCCACTTACGGACGGCCCTTTTCCCGGAGTGACCCATGGCGCTCGACCGCAAGCCCGTTCCCAACGACCTGTCCGCGTTCTGGATGCCGTTCACCGCGAACCGCCAGTTCAAGAAGGCCCCGCGCATGTTGGTGGGGGCAAGTGGGATGTTTTATCACACCGCCGACGGGCGCGAGGTGCTGGACGGCACCGCGGGGCTGTGGTGCTGCAACGCGGGCCATTGCCGGCCCAGGATTACCCAGGCGATACAGGAACAGGCGGCGGAACTGGACTATGCCCCCGCCTTCCAGATGGGTCACCCCAAGGCGTTCGAACTGGCATCTGCCCTGCGCGATATGGCGCCCGAGGGGATGGAGCATGTTTTCTTCACCAATTCGGGTTCCGAGTCGGTGGAAACCGCGTTGAAGATCGCCATCGCCTATCACCGTGCCCGCGGCGAGGGTGCGCGCACGCGGCTGATCGGGCGCGAACGCGGTTATCACGGGGTGAATTTCGGCGGCATTTCCGTGGGCGGTATCGTCAACAACCGCAAGATGTTCGGCACCCTGCTGGGCGGTGTCGACCACCTGCCGCACACCCATCTGCCGGACCAGAATGCGTTCACCCGCGGCCAGCCCGAGCATGGCGCGCATCTGGCCGACGACCTCGAACGCATCGTGGCCCTGCACGGGGCGGAAACCATCGCGGCCGTGATCGTCGAACCGATGGCGGGATCGACCGGTGTGCTGATGCCGCCCAAGGGCTACCTGGAACGGCTGCGCGAGATCTGCACGAAGCACGGCATTCTGCTGATCTTCGACGAGGTCATCACCGGTTTCGGGCGGCTGGGTTCGGCCTTTGCCGCGGATCATTTCGATGTGATGCCCGACATGATGACCGTGGCAAAGGGTCTGACCAACGGGGTCATTCCGATGGGCGCGGTGCTGACGACGCCGGCGATTCATGATGCGTTCATGCAGGGCCCCGAACACGTGATTGAACTGTTCCACGGCTATACCTATTCCGGCAACCCGATCGCCGCCGCGGCGGGGCTTGCCACGCTGGAAACCTATCGCGAGGAGGGCCTTTTCGAGAATGCCGCCAGCCTTGCCTCCTATTGGGAGGACGCGCTGCACAGTCTCAAGGATCAGCCGCATGTGATCGACATCCGCAACATGGGCCTTGTCGGCGCCATCGAGCTGGAGCCGATCGCGGGCGATCCTACCAGACGCGCCTTTGGTGCCTTTCTTGCGGCCTATGAAAAGAACCTGATGATCCGAACGACTGGCGACATCATCGCGCTGTCCCCGCCGCTGATCATAGGCAAGGCCGAAATCGATCGGATCGTGGAAACGCTATCCGAGGTTCTCAGGACGCTTGACTGACCGCGAGATTGGCGGATTTGACCGGGATCAAGGTGTGTCTTTACTGAACGGTATAGTTCAGATTTGCGGATGTCGGAATCCGCCGAACCAAGGGAGATGAAAATGACGGAACGCATGAGGATCTTGACGGGCCTTGCGCTGGCTCTTGGGCTTTCGACGCTGGTTGCGGCTTGCGCCGGGCAGCAGCTGGCGGAATGCGAGCCCGGCCTGGGTGAGATCAGCGAGATGGGATCGGTCACGCCGCCGGGCTGTTAGCAGAAAAGCCGCGCGAACGCGCCGCGCCCGCATTCAAGTTGCATCCGGCGGCTGCGGGCGCGCTGCACGTCGAGATTGTCTTTCATATCCCATTTTCCGCCCGCGGGAGGGCAGGGGAAACGCAGCGCAACAGGCGGATGCCGTCAGAGGGTTAGACCTGCATTTCCTTGGTTGCGCTCAGGCTCAGTTCGGGGTGGTCGCGCGCCACGCGGTCAATGTCCCATTGCAGGCGGGTCATGTAGACCACGTCGCCATCGTTGTCGGTGGCCATGTGTTGTTTGTTTTTCTGGGTAAAGGCATCGACCGCGGCCTTTTCGCCATGCACCCAGCGGGCAGAGGTGAATTGCGAGGGTTCGAACCGGACGGGCAGGCCGTATTCCAGCTCGATCCGGCTGGCCAGCACCTCGAATTGCAGCGCGCCCACCACGCCCACGATAAAGCCCGCGCCCATCATCGGCTTGAACACCTTGGCGGCACCCTCCTCGGCGAATTGCATCAGCGCCTTGTCCAGATGCTTGGCCTTCATCGGGTCGCCCGCGCGGCAGATCTTCAGCAATTCAGGCGCAAAGCTGGGGATGCCTGTGACGCGGATCGCCTCGCCCTCGGTGAGGGTGTCGCCAATGCGCAATTGCCCGTGGTTGGGGATGCCGATGATGTCGCCGGCCCAGGCCTCTTCGGCCAGTTCGCGGTCGGCGGCCAGGAACAGCACCGGGTTGGACACGGCCATCGGTTTTTTCGTGCGGACATGGGTCAGTTTCATCCCGCGCTTGAAATGCCCCGAGGCCAAGCGAACAAAGGCCACGCGGTCGCGGTGTTTCGGGTCCATGTTGGCCTGCACCTTGAACACGAAACCCGCGACCTTGTCCTCTTCGGGGGCGATCTGGCGCGGTTCGGCGGCCTGAACCTGCGGCTCTGGCGCATAGGCGCCGATGCCATCCATCAACTCCTTTACGCCGAAGGAATTGATCGCCGAGCCGAACCAGATCGGGGTCATGTGCCCCTCAAGTACAGATTGCGGATCGAGTGCGGGCAAGAGTTCGCGCGCCATCTCGACCTCTTCGATCAGTTTCTCGCGCAGGTCGTCGGGGACGTGCTGTGCCAGCCTGGGATCGTCCAGCCCCTCGATCCGGATGGATTCGGCGACGCGGTTGCGATCTGCGCGGTCCATCAGCTCCAGCCGGTTGTTGAGCATGTCGTAACAGCCCAGGAAATCGCGCCCCATCCCGATCGGCCAGCTTGCCGGGGTCACGTCGATGGCCAGCATCTCCTGGATCTCGTCGATGATTTCGAAAGTGTCGCGGCTTTCGCGGTCCATCTTGTTGCAGAAAGTCAGGATCGGAAGGTCGCGCAGCCGGCACACCTCGAAGAGCTTTTGCGTCTGGCTTTCCACGCCCTTGGCGCCGTCGATGACCATGATGGCCGCATCGACCGCGGTCAGCGTGCGATAGGTGTCCTCGGAAAAGTCGCTATGGCCGGGCGTGTCGACTAGGTTGAACCGGTATCGGCCGAAATCGAAAGACATCGCCGAGGCCGACACGGAAATGCCCCGGTCCTTTTCCATCTGCATGAAATCCGACCGTGTCCGCCGCGCCTCGCCCTTTGCACGCACCTGGCCCGCCATCTGGATCGCGCCGCCGTAAAGCAGGAACTTCTCGGTCAGCGTGGTCTTGCCCGCATCGGGATGCGAGATGATGGCAAAGGTACGCCGCCGGGCGATTTCCGGTGGCAATTGGGGGCGGTTCGGGGTGGCATCCAACATGGCCGGGGATATAGCGACGGGCGCGCAAAGGTGCAATCGTCGTTGCGCCACAACGGGCCTTGTGGCGCGATGGGATGGATCCCTTTATAGCTGTCGAGGACATCTTCAGGCCGGTATTACGGTTGCGACCCGCAATGCCGACACCAGTGAGGACACGCCATGGCAAGGACCGTGCTGATCGCCAACCGCAAGGGGGGGTGTGGAAAGACAACCATCGCCGTGACACTGGCCGCGGCGTTGGCTGACGGGGGGTGGAAAGTGGCCCTTGCCGACGCGGACCCGCAGAAATCGGCCTGGCGCTGGCTGAGACGCCGACCCGTCGATGCGGCCCGGATCGAGGCGCTGGACTGGACGTTACCGGGGGGCTTTGGCAAGACGTCCAAGGCGGTCGATTGGATCATCGTGGATGCGCCCGGCTCGCTTTACGAAGATGCCACGCGCGAACTGGTGGCCGAGGCGAAGGCGCTGGTCGTTCCGGTGCTGCCGTCGTTCTTCGATGCCGACGCGACGCGGCGC
The DNA here is from genome assembly GCF_004343505.1 of Rhodovulum bhavnagarense. Lineage (GTDB taxonomy): Bacteria > Pseudomonadota > Alphaproteobacteria > Rhodobacterales > Rhodobacteraceae > Rhodovulum > Rhodovulum bhavnagarense. The sequence continues at coordinate 407,929 of NZ_SLXU01000001.1, forward strand.
TTTCTCAAGGAAGTGGCCGAGATCAAACGTATCCGCAAGGGCAAGGTCGATGTCGAATTCGTTGCCAACCGCGTGCGCCCGCGCCGCCGCGACGAGGCCCGGCTTGCCGCGTTCGCCGAAAAGATAGGCCAGAGGCCCATCGCAGAGCTGGCTGAACGCGTGGCCTATGCCGATCTCGCCGAGGTTGGGCTGACGATCTTTGATCGGCCGCAAAAGCTCTATGCGCCGATGCGGGCGCAATGGACGCCACTCTTGTCGGCGCTGCTCGGCTGAGGGGACAAGGGCGACGGGAGTCAGGCCCGCCGGGGTGCCCGATGCAACGCCTCGGGGCCGCGCAGGCGCAACAGCGCGACATCGGCTTCGCTGCCGTAATGGGGGCGCTGGGTCATCTGGGGAAAGCGGTGGCTGACCTCCTTTGCCAGGTCGTCAGGCAGTCTGCCCAGCATCGCCTCATTCACCAGCAGACTCTCGGTCGGGACGCCCTCGGCATAGATGATCTCGTGATTGTCGAATACAAGGTTAAAGTAATCGACAAAGCCTCCTCTGCGGATGAACACCCTGTCATCCTCGACAAGGTGCAGTGCCTTGAGCAGAACCTCGGGTGTTCTGGCCAGGCGCTCAGCGCCGCGCCGGTAGAGAAACACCCTCTGATGCTGACTGACGATCAGATCCGCATCATTGCCCAGCGTGCCCTTGGAAATGACCACCGGGGCACATGACCCCACCGCCCTCACTGTTCGCTGACCCACCCAGCGCAACGGTTGTGGACCATGGTCGCGTGTCAGCACCCGGTCGCCGGGGCGCAGATCCTCGACCGCGCGGGGCGCGCCACCGGCCAGCGCGATCATCGTGCCGCGGGTGAAGGCAACCGCGGTGATATCGGCCAGCCGGACCGGACCCGGTTCGGTTTCGACCCGGATCAGCGCATAGCTCACCTTTGGTTCGATCGGGTCCAGCGGCAGAAAGACGGGGCGGTCCCGCTCGCCCTCCACCGAGATCAGAAGGATGGCCACCTGCGCGCCATCCGCCCCCATGAAGGTCAGCCGCCCCTCAAGCGTCAGGGTCGCACCGGGACGGCCATATTCTGTGCCTGCCGCAACGCTTGGGGCGATAGGGCCTGCCCCCAGGAATTCGCCGCAGCGCCCGCCCGTATCGCGAATCGCCAGGTGCAACGCCTCGGCGCCGGGACGCAGCGTGTAGATATCGCCGGGGCACAAGTCGTCCAGACACCCCAGCCCGTCACCCAGGTTGGCGCCGGAGACCACCGCCAGGTCGGTCGCGGGGAAGACATGGCACCCGTAACTGGCCGTGTCGGGACATTCATCGGGGGAAGCAACGGTCATGGCAACTGTCTCTCACGCTGGTGCGAAAGGACGATCAACCCCCGTCTCCGACCTTCGCAGCTATGATCACAAGCCTACGCCCGGCCGTGCCATCGGTCAATCATGGTCGCGGGGCGTTTGGTAAACGATCGGCCTCGATTGTCGCCCGTTGCAGAACGGCACGGCACTTCGTGCGGGACTTTCCGTTCCCGCGCAGGGCTGTTAACCGTCGTCCGGGAAATCGCGAACAGGGAGGGACATCATGGATCTCGGGATCAGGGGAAAGCGTGCGCTTGTCTGCGCGTCCTCCAGGGGGCTTGGGCGCGGCTGTGCCGAGGCATTGGCAGAGGCCGGGGTTGACCTGGTGATGAATGCCCGCGGCGCCGACATGTTGGAGGCGGCCGCCGCGGCAATTCGTGAGGCTCATGGCGTGCGTGTCACCGCCGTTGCCGCCGATATCACCGCCCCCTCGGGCCGGGCCGAGGTTCTGGCGGCGGCCGGCGATATCGACATCCTCGTGACGAATGCGGGCGGGCCGCCGCCGGGCCTTTGGTCGGACTGGGACCGTGACGATTTCATCGAGGCGTTGGATGCCAACATGCTGACGCCGATCGCACTGATGAAGGCCGCCCTGCCCGGGATGATCGCGCGTGGCTGGGGACGGGTGATCAATATCACCAGCCAATCCGTCAAGGCACCGATCGCCGTGCTGGGGCTGTCGAACTCGGCGCGGGCAGGGCTGACGGGCTATGTCGCGGGCACCGCGCGGCAGGTCGCCCCCCATGGCGTGACGATCAACAACCTTCTTCCTGGCATCCATGCGACCGACCGCGCCGATGCGCTGGACAGGGGCGTCGTCGAGGCCGAGGGTATCTCCCTTGACGAGGCGCGCGCCCGCCGCGCGGCCACCATCCCCGCCCGGCGCTACGGCACCGCGCGGGAATTCGGCGCGATGTGCGCATTCCTGTGCTCGCAGCATGCGGGCTTCGTCGTGGGGCAGAACATCCTGCTCGATGGCGGCGCGGTGAACGCGACCCTCTGAGGGGGATGCTTGCAGCGGGGCAGGTGCGTTGCTATGTCACGCCAATACCCGATTGTTTTGATCGGACTCCACGCGCGAGGCCGCCCTTGACCACACCCCGGCTGGAAATCCGCAACATCTCTCGCATTTTCGAGGGGCGCCGGGTGGTGGACGATGTTTCACTGTCGGTGCTGCCCGGACAGGTTACCTGCCTGCTGGGGCCATCGGGCTGTGGCAAGTCCACCACGCTTCGAATCATTGCCGGCGTCGACATGCAGGATGCTGGCGAAATTCATATCGATGGCAGGCTGGTCTGCGACACGCTCTATCGGGTGCCGCCCGAACGGCGCTCGGTCGGGCTCATGTTCCAGGATTTCGCGCTGTTTCCGCATCTGACGGTGGCGCAGAACGTGGCCTTTGGCCTGTCCGGGTCCAAGCTGGCCAAGCGCACACGGGTCGAGGAATTGCTGCATCGTGTGGATCTCGTGCGCCATATCGACGATTATCCGCACCAGTTGTCGGGCGGCGAACAACAGCGTGTTGCCTTGGCGCGCGCGCTGGCGCCGCGCCCCAAGATCATGCTGATGGATGAACCCTTTTCCGGGCTCGACAACCGCCTGCGCGACGAGATCCGGGATGAGACGCTAGGCGTACTAAAGGACGAGGGCGCAGCCGTCTTGCTGGTGACGCATGAACCCGACGAGGCAATGCGCATGGCCGATGAGATCGCGCTGATGCGCGCGGGCCGAATCGTTCAGCAGGGCGCGCCCTACAATGTCTACAACGCACCAGTGGACCGGGACGCTGCGGCGTTTTTCAGCGATATCAACGTGATTCGGGGTAAGGTTCAGAATTTTTTGACCGACACGCCCTTTGGCCGCTTCCTGACGCCTGCAATGCCTGACGGTTCCGAGGTCGACATCATCATTCGCCCCCAGCACGTCAAGATAGACCTCGACCGAAACGGGCGCGGTCCGCATCCCACCCCCGAGGACGGGGTGCCCGCCCGCGCCGTGGTCGAGCGTGCCCGCTTCATGGGCGCCGAAAGCTTGGTCGAGTTCCGCATGGATCACGACGGTTCTGTACTCAAGGCCACGGTTCCCGCGGTCTTCCTGCCCAGGTCCGGCACACCGATGTGGCTAATGATCCGCCGCGATCGCTGTTTCGTCTTTCCCGCATCGGGACAAGAACGCCGGGGTTAGGGCGCCGCGGTTGCCCGGCATGTCGGCCTTACCTTCTTCTTGGCGAAAATACCCCTGCTTGCCGGCGCCCGCCCGGGCGCGCGATCAGGCGTTATGAACCTCGATCGGCCCGCCCGTTGCCATGTCGGTGCCGATATAAGGCTTATGTGCCGTTTTCCATGCTGCAAATCCCCCCTGAAGATGTGCCGCGCGCCCATGGCCCGCCGCCAGGTAGGCCTCTGCCACCTTGCGCGAACGCACCCCCGATCCGCAATGGAACACGATCCGCTTGTCGCCCTCCTCGGGCAGGAACCCGGTTTCGAATCCGGCCAGCGGGAACAGCAACGCACCATGAATATACTCGAACATGTACTCCTGTGGCGTGCGCACGTCGATCAGGACCACTTTGCCGGCCTTCATCCCCTGTTGCAGGTCGTCGCTGTCCCAATGTTCCAGCACCTTGCCGTCGATATCCTCGGTATGCATGGGACTTTCCTTCCTTGCCCGATACTCGTTTCATTCGTGACGAGTTTGGGTGAAAGCGGCATGACACCGCAAGGGGGCGCATGGCGGGTGGTATCGGCAAATTATCGCCCCCTGGCGGTTGAATGGGGCTTTGATCTGCCCTCAAGACCCAATAGATGTTTCAGTCAGACCACGCAGCCGGCCCACCTGCGAACCGGCCCCAAGGGAGAAGACCATGCTGAACAATATCGGCCTTCCCGGCCTCCTGCTCATCGCCGTCGTCGTTCTTGTGCTTTTCGGGCGCGGCAAGATTTCCTCGCTGATGGGCGAGGTCGGCAAGGGGATCACCGCCTTCAAGAAGGGCGTGAAGGAAGAAACCGAGGAGGCCACCAAAAGCCTCGAAACCGCGCGCGACGTGACGCCCGAGGAAGAAAAGGACAAGGTGTAATCGCCTTGACCAGGTCTCGGGGGCGCATCGTACATGTTTGATCTCGGTTGGACCGAACTTCTGCTGATCGGCATCGTGGCGCTGATCGTGGTGGGCCCCAAGGACCTGCCCGGCATGTTCCGCACGCTCGGCCGCTTCACCGCCAAGGCCCGCAACATGGCGCGCGAGTTTCAGCGTGCCATGGACGATGCGGCCGACCAGGCAGGCATGAAGGACACCGTGAACGAGCTGCGCGATGTGGCCAACCCGCGCAAGATGGGGCTCGATGCGCTCAAAGATGCCGCTGACAGCTTCGAGAAATGGGATCCTTCGCGCGGGCGGGATGCGACAGGCGAAGGTGCCAGTCCGGCCACGGCAGAAATGACCGAGGAACGCGCCGCCCAGGCCGAGGCCCTGCGCCGGGCGGTCGAGGAAAAGGCGGCTCAGCGCCGCGCCGAGGCCGCGGGCCGGGCCACGCCCTCCGCGCCCGAACCCAAGAGCGACGCATGACGCGCGACGAAATCGACGACAGCACCGCCCCCCTGATCGAACATCTGGCCGAGTTGCGTACCCGGCTGATCTACTCGGTGGCTGCCTTCGTGGCGGCCATGGTGATATGTTTCACGGTCTGGAACCCTATCTTCAACTTCCTGACAAACCCGATTTGCGGTGCGCTGGCCGAGCGAGGACAGGATTGCGGTCTCTACCTGATCAAGCTGCAAGAGGGTTTCTTCGTCGCGATCCAGATATCGCTGGTGGGTGGCCTCGCCTTGGCCTTTCCTTTCATTGCCTACCAGATGTGGCGTTTCGTGGCGCCGGGGCTCTACCGCTCCGAGAAAGGCGCCTTCCTGCCATTCCTGCTCGCCTCGCCGTTCATGTTCTTCTTGGGCGCGGCTTTTGCCTTTTACGTGGTTACCCCGCTGGCATTCAACTTCTTCCTCGGCTTTCAGCAGGTCGGCGCCATCGCGGCCGAGGGGGCCGAGACCTCCAGTCGGACCGCGGGCATCACCTTCCACGGCTCCGTACAGGAATACCTGTCGCTCACCATCAAGTTCGTCGTTGCCTTCGGGCTCTGCTTCCAGTTGCCCGTGCTTCTGACCTTGATGGGAAAGGCCGGGCTCGTCTCGGCAAAGGGGCTGGCAGAGATGCGAAAATATGCCGTGGTGGGCATCCTGCTGCTGGCCGCGTTGGTGACGCCGCCCGACGTCATCACTCAAGTCATTCTCTTCACGGTGGTCTACGGTCTTTACGAAATCTCCATCCTCCTGGTGCGGCGGGTGGAACGTAAACGAGAGGCCGCGTTGCGCGAACAGGGCCTCTGGTTCGATGAGACCGAACAAGACGATCCCTTGATGCGAGAATTCGACAAGAATGAGGAACAGCGGCCGTGAGCGCAGGGTCAAAGGCGCTCAGGCGTATCGCCGAGGCGCTCGAACGGATACAGCCCGCCCCGGCCGATGCCCCTGATTTCGAGGGCGCCGATGCCTTCGTCTGGCATGTCGCACCAGATCGGCTGGCCCCGGTGCCGCGGGTGAACCGCGTCGACCTGGGGCTTTTGCACGGCATCGACCGCGCCCGTGACACGCTGCTGGAAAACACCCGCCATTTCGCCCGCGGCTTGCCAGCCAACAACGCGCTTTTGTGGGGCGCGCGCGGCATGGGCAAGTCGAGCCTTGTCAAGGCGATCCACGCCGCGATCGTGGCCGAAGGGCACGCGCTCAAGATCGTCGAGGTCCAGCGCGAGGACCTGCCCTCGATTGGCCGCCTGCTGACCCTGCTCCGCGCCGCGCCGCAGCGTTTCGTGCTGTTCTGCGACGACCTGTCGTTTTCCCATGACGACCAGCACTACAAGTCGCTCAAGGCCGTGCTGGACGGCGGGATAGAGGGCCGGCCCGAGAACGTGGTGTTCTACGCCACGTCCAACCGGCGTCACCTGATGCCGCGCGACATGATCGAGAACGAGCGGGGCTCTGCGATCAACCCCTCCGAGGCGGTCGAGGAAAAGGTCTCGCTCAGCGACCGGTTCGGCCTCTGGCTCGGCTTTCATCCTTGTAGCCAGGATGACTATCTCGCGATGATCGAGGGCTATTGCGCAGCCTGGGGCATCATCATCGACAAGGCCAGCCTGCGTGCCGAGGCGATCGAGTGGCAGGCCACACGCGGCGCCCGCTCAGGCCGCGTTGCGTGGCAATTCTTCACCGATCTTGCAGCGCGCCGCGGCGTGCAGCTCTGAACGCGGCCCGTTCTTCTTCTTGGCCGAAATACCCAACCTGGCGCGGTACGCGCCCCTCGAAAAATCCGGATCAGGCTTTTTCGTCCCTAGATGGTTCCCCTTGTCCCCTCAGGGGGTAAGGTAGGGCATTGGGTCGACGCTTTCGAACCCCTTGCGCAGCTCGAAATGCAGGAATGGCGGATCGCCTGCGCGCAGACCCGCGACTCTCTGGCCGCGCGTGACGCGCTGGCCCTTCTCCACTGCAATATTGTCGATATTGGCATAGACCGACAGCATGTTGTCATCATGGCGCAGCACCAGGATGGGTACCTGCTCGGTGTCGCGGGTAATCGCGGCCACGGTGCCGTCGGCGGCCGCGACCACCGGGCTGCCGGCGCTGCCTGAAATGTCTATGCCGTCATTCTTGCCCTTCTGGTAGCCCCGGATGATGCTGCCGGAAACCGGCATGGCAAAGCGCGACTTGGCGGTGCCCTCGTCGGCCATCTTGGGCGAAGGCGGGGTCGGGGCGGGTTTTGCAGTCTCTTCCTTGGGCAATGGCTTTGCCGCACTTGGCGGGGCAGGGGCGGCGGTGCCCTGGCCGGGGGCAGAGGCGGCGACCGGCCTGGGCACCGCGACGGCCTCGCGCGCGGGGACCGGGATCAGCAGGTATTGCCCCTCGCGCACGCTCAATTCTGGGCCAAGTCCGTTCCAGTCGGCCAGCGCGCGCACGGTGACGTTGTAAAGCCGGGCGATGGAATAGGCTGTCTCGCCGCGTTCGACCTTGTGGCGCACAGGCTCTGTGCCCATGGTGGTATCCGGCGTGGCGCGCGCCGGGGCGGCCGCAGGTTCTGCCCGTTCGATCGCATCACCTGCCAGCCGCGCGATGTCGATCTCGCCTGCGGGCCTGATCGGTCCTGTTGTTTCGACGCCCGTGGCCGGCGAAGGTTCGGAAACGCGGCGGGGAAGGGCTATGATTTCGCCCGGGCGCAGCCGGGCATCCTCGGGCAGACCGTTGTAGCGCGCGAGTTCCGCAGGCGGCAGGCCGACCCGCGCGGCAACGTTGCCCACCGTATCGCCGGATCGCGCGACCGCGACCTGGTAATTCGGGTAGGAAATCACGCCCCGATTGTCCGGCGTTGGCCGCGGGGCGGTCTCGACGCGTGTCGCAGCGGGCCCCGCATCATGGTCAAGATTGCGGAAATCGTAGTCCCATCCACTTTCGCAGCCCGCCAAGAGGCTCAGCGAAACTCCCAGTGCCAGGGTGCGGGCGGGCAGTCGAAGGCTTGGATGCGGGGTTGGCATGGCTCGATACCTCATCGCTCTGGGGGCGGTTTGGCGGCCCCTCGGGTTCATTCCTGTCCGAGTCCCTCGACCAAGGGCACAAAGCGCACCTGGCGCAACTCCTCGTAGTCGAACCCGCTTTCGGTTCGGGTAACCTTGATCAGGCTTTGCACGGCGTCCGACTGCCCGACGGGCACGACCATGATACCGCCTGCGCGCAATTGCGCCAAGAGCGGCCCGGGCGGATCTTCGGCCGCCGCTGTCACCAGGATGCGATCGAAAGGAGCCTGGTCCGGCAAGCCGTGCGATCCGTCGACTGCGATCGCGGTCACGTTGGTAAGGGCCAGCGCCTCGAACCGTTTCTGCGCCTCCGCGACCAGGCGCCGGTGACGTTCCACGGTATAGACCCTGCGCGACAGTCGGCTCAGGATCGCGGCCTGGTAGCCCGATCCGGTGCCGATTTCCAGAACCTTGTCGCGGGGCTGGGGGGCCAGCGCCTGGGTCATGATGCCGACCACCGAGGGTTGGCTGATGGTCTGTCCGCACGCGATGGGCAGCGGCATGTCCTCGTAGGCGCGCGGCGCGAAATGCCCGGTGACAAAAGCGCCCCGGTCGATCTCTTCCATGGCGTGCAGCACGCGGTTGTCCGTCACCCCCTTCGAACGCAGGGCAAAGAGGAATTGCATCTTCCGTTCGGCGGCGGTGTCGGTCATTCCAGCCTCGCCTTCAATTCGTCCAGTCGATCATGGGCGGTCAGGTCCGCCCGCATCGGCGTCACCGCGATATAGCCGTCGAGATTCAGCGCCGCGTCAGTTCCTGGCGCGGTGGGGATGTTCTGCGCGCCGCCCTTGATCCACAGGAATTTGCGCCCCGAGGGCGAGCGGTGCGGTTCGACCCCGAAACTTGCATCGCGACGGTATCCCTGCGCCCCGACGCGCAATCCCTTGACCTTGTCGGCGGGCAGGGGGGGGAAATTGACGTTGTAAAAGAGGCGGTAATCGGCGCTGTCCCAATGGCCCCGTTCCAGCAGGGTGCGCACCGTTGCCGCCCCATGGGCGCGGGCGGCCTCGAATTGCAGCGGTTCGTCGAAATTCAGCGGGCCCAGGTATTGCGACAGCGCGATCGCGGGCAGTCCTTGCAGGGCAGCCTCCATCGCGCCGCCGATGGTCCCGGAATACAGCGTGTTCTCGGCGGCGTTGTTGCCCCGGTTCACGCCCGAAAGCACGAGATCGGGTTTCGTATCCGTCATCACGTCATAAAGCCCGGCCAGGACGCAATCGGCGGGCGAGCCCTCGGTGGCAAAGCGGCGCGGGCCCAGTTCCGCGATCATCATCGGATGGGTATAGGAAATCTTGTGTGCCACGCCCGATTGTTCAAAGGCAGGGGCGACGACCCAGATTTCGCCGTCCTCGCCCGCAACCTCTGCCGCGATAGCCTCGAGCACCTTCAGACCCGGTGCGTTGATCCCGTCATCATTGGTGATGAGAATGCGCATGTTGACCTGCCGCCCCCCGCTGTTTGCCCCTCAATAGTGGAGCACCGGCAAGGCGTAAAGCGTATCGGCGCAGGCACGGGGGAAAGCGGACGGATCAGGCCGGAAACAGGCTATCCAGCATGCGTTTGGCCTCGTCCGCGGGGTGTGCGAGCGTTTCGGTCTTTTCGCCCGGATAAAGCCGATTGCGATGCGCGGTGGGCATCGGCGCGGGGACAAAGCACTGAACGTGAACATCCTGCAGGCGCGCCTGTTCGGCCTGCCAGGCCTCGAACAGCGTGCGCTGCGCCGCCTTGCAGGCGGAATAACCCCCCAGGAACGGCCCGGTCATGGTGTCATCGACAAGGATCGCATGCCCGCCACCCTCGGCCGCGCGCAACAGCGGCGCAACGAAGTTGATCAGCACACCCGTCGCGTGAACATTTACAGACACTGCCTTGTCCCAGAAGGACAGATCGAACTGTTCAGTCGGGCTGAAAGGGGCGGTCTGGATCGCGCTATGCACCCACAGATCGACCTTGCCCCACCGGTCAAAAATACCCCGGCATAGCTGACGCATTGCGTCGGTCTCGGCAATGTCCATCGGGGCGAGCGTGGTATTGCCGCCGGCCGCACGGATACGGTCGTCCAGCTCTTCCAGGCCGCCTTGGGTGCGGGCGACGGCCACGACATGATATCCGCGGCGGGCGAGTTCCTCGGCCACGGCGGCACCAAATCCGCGCGAGGCCCCGGTGACAAGGGCGATTTTCTGATCGGTCATGAGCCGCATTTGCGCCTAATCACGGGCGAGGTCAAGGCCTCGCGCAGAGATCAGATTGATGCAGGCCGGTCGCCGTGCATGGTGATCATCGCAATAGGCCTGCGAATGGGCGTTCTGCCACCCCGCCGCACCCGTGCCGACGCCTGAACCGGGGCGGCAGGCCGCGCTATTCGGCGGCCTTGGTCCGGAAACCCTTGTCGATCATGTCGCTGGGCGCCACCGGGTATTCCCCCGAAAAGCAGGCATCGCAATATTGCGGGCAGGCCGCGTTTCGCCCCTCGCTTGCGCCGACCGCGCGGTACAGCCCTTCGAGCGAGATGAATTTCAGGCTGTCCACGCCCAGATGCGCGCGCATCTCATCCTCGTTCATGCGGCTGGCGAGCAGCTTTTCGCGCTCTGGCGTGTCCACGCCGTAGAAACAGGGCCACGCGGTTGGCGGGCTGGCGATGCGGAAATGCACCTCGCGTGCGCCCGCATCCAGGATCATTTCCTTGATCTTGCGGCTGGTCGTTCCGCGCACCACCGAGTCGTCGACCAGGATAACCCGCTTGCCTGCGATCAGTGCGCGGTTGACGTTCAGTTTCAGCCGCACGCCCATGTTGCGGATCTGTTCTGTCGGCTCGATGAAGGTGCGGCCCATATACTGGTTACGAATGATCCCCATGCCATAGGGAATGCCGCTTTCGTGGGAAAAGCCGATTGCCGCAGGCGTGCCGCTATCGGGCACCGGACAGACCAGATCGGCCTCAACCGGCGCTTCTCGGGCCAGTTCCACGCCGATCTGACGGCGGGTTTCATAGACCGATCGACCGCCCAGGATGGAATCGGGGCGCGAAAAATAGACATGCTCGAAAATGCAGAACCGTGGCGAAGCCGGCCGGAAAGGCCGAAAGCTTTCGACACCGCCATCGGCCGAGATCACCACCATCTCGCCGGGATCGACATCGCGCACGAATTCCGCTCCGATGATGTCCAGCGCGCAGGTTTCCGAACTCAGGACCCATCCCTCGCCCACGCGGCCCAGCACCAGCGGGCGCACGCCCAGGGGATCGCGCACGCCGATCAGTTTCGTCCGGGTCATGGCCACCACCGAGAACGCCCCCTCGACCCGGCGCAGGGCGTCCTTCATCCGCTCCGGGATCGTCTTCTGGAAGGATCGCGCCATCAGGTGAATGATGCATTCGCTGTCGGAGGAGCTTTGGAAGATCGAGCCGTGCTCGATCAGTTCGCGCCGCAGTGCCAGCGCGTTGGTGATGTTGCCGTTATGCGCAAGCGCCGCGCCGCCCATCGAGAACTCGCCGAAAAACGGCTGCACGTCGCGGATCGCGGTCTGTCCCTTTGAACCGGCGGTCGAATAGCGCACATGCCCAATGGCCAGTTGGCCGGGCAAGGTTTCCATCAGGCTGGCCTTGGTGAAATTGTCTCGCACATAGCCGAATCGGCGAACCGACTGGAACCCGGTCACGGGATCATGGCTGACGATGCCGCCAGCCTCTTGGCCGCGATGCTGCAAGGCATGCAGCCCCAGCGCCACGAAATTGGCAGCATCCGCGACGCCGATCACGCCGTAGACGCCGCATTCCTCGCGCAGCTTGTCGTCGTCAAAGGGGTGGGCGAGGGGCAACTGGGGCATCGGCCAGGGCTCCGAATCCGTTTGGGCGGGGTCGGCCCCTCTCTAGTGGCTCGCGGCGGCAGTGTCACGAAAGGATCATGAAATGGCGCGCGCCTCAGCGCGGCGCGTCGCAATAGCCTACCAGCTCGTCGTATTGCGATGTCAGCCAGCCCAACGCCTGATCGGGATCCTGCGCCGCGATCCTGTCGGTCAGCCGGCCGAAAACGGCCGCCGATTGCGATCCATCGATCATCGCAATGTCCTGGCCTGTGACGACCGTGGCGTAGACGAAGAAGGCCAGCGCCACCAGCACGATCCCCCGCAGCACACCGAAAAGAAAACCAAGCCCCTGGTCGATCCGGCCCAGGATGGAACTCTGGATCATCGAGGACAATAACGGCGTAAAGATCGAAACGACCACCAGTGCAAGGGCAAAGACCGCGGCAAAGGCGGCGATGATCGACAATTCGCACGACTCCCCGAGAAAGTCGCCGACCACCGGAACCTCGCGCATCAGCGGCTCGGCCTGGGCGGCGAACATGAAGCCGACGGCCGCGGCGATGATCCAGCCCGCGATCGCCATCGCTTCGCGTACGAAGCCCCGCGAATAGGCAAGAAGACCCGAAACCACGATTATGGCGGCTACGATTCCGTCGATGGCTGTAAATGCGTCCATGTCCACGCCCCCCCGCAGTCTAACCCGCGCCGAACATCTCTCCGACAAAGGCGGTCAAATCGGCGATCTGCCGGACCTTCATGCCCGCCGGCGCGCCCGGCTTGCTGCGCGCGGGTACGATCGCCGTCGAAAAACCAAGTTTCCGCGCCTCTTTCAACCGGTTTTCCGCCTGACCCACGGGTCTGAGTGCCCCCGACAGCGAAATTTCTCCGAAAAGCACGCAATCGGGCGGGAGCGCGGCATCTTCGCGCGCGCTCAGCAGCGCGGCGGCCACGGCCAGGTCGGCGGCCGGTTCGCTGATCTTGAGGCCGCCCGCAACGTTGAGAAAGACATCGAGCCCGGCAAAGGGGATGCCGCAGCGCGCCTCGAGCACCGCCAGGGTGGTCGCCAGGCGCCCCGAATCCAGGCCAACAACCGTGCGACGCGGCGTGCCCAGAGGCGAGGGCGCAACCAGTGCCTGGATCTCGGTCAGCACGGGCCGGGTGCCCTCTATCCCGGCAAAGACCGCCGCACCCGGCGCGGGCTGACCGCGTTCGGACAGGAACAGGGCAGAGGGGTTGGCGACCTCTGACAGTCCTTTCCCCGTCATCTCGAATACCCCGATCTCGTCGGCGGGGCCAAAGCGGTTCTTGACGGCGCGCAGGATGCGGAACTGGTGCCCGCGCTCGCCTTCGAAATAAAGAACGGTATCAACCATGTGCTCGACCACACGCGGCCCCGCGATCTGGCCTTCCTTGGTGACATGTCCGACCAGTATCACCGCCGATCCGCGGCGCTTGGCAAAGGTGGTCAACTCGTGCGCGGCGGCACGGACCTGGCTGACCGAACCTGGGGCGCTGTCGACCATGTCGGCCCACATGGTCTGGATGGAATCGATGATCACCAGGTCGGGGCGCTCTGACTCCAGCGTGGTCAGGATGTCGCGCAGGTTGGTCTCGGTGGCCAGTTTCACCGGGGCCTCTGTCAGGCCCAGCCGACGTGCCCGCATCCGTACCTGCGCACTGGCCTCTTCTCCGGATATATACACGCATTTCAAACCGTTATTGGCGAAACTCGCGGTGGCCTGCAACAACAGCGTGGACTTGCCGATCCCGGGATCCCCGCCCACCAGAATGGCGGATGCCGGCACCAGCCCGCCACCCAGCACACGGTCGAATTCGGCCAGGCCAGAGGCCGCGCGGGATGGCTCGGGCTCTATCGTCGCGAGATCTGCCAGGGGAACCGCACGGCCGCGCGCCGCCCCCAATGTCCTGGACGAGGGGCCCGCGGAAAGGGGTGCCTCCTCGTGGATGCTGTTCCATGCGCCGCACGCCTCGCAGCGGCCGGCCCATTTCTTGTGGCTGGCGCCGCAGGCGGCGCAGGTGAACTGTGGTGCGGATCTGGCCATGCCCCTTGTTGCCCGAGCCGCGTGCGGGGATCAAGCCGGGTCAGGGGGCGCTGCCCCCCGCGCCCCCTTCGGGTGCGCGCCCCCCGGGATATTTTGCCAAAGCAGGAACGGGCTGGCGCGAAAACGCCCCGATCCCGGGGGCTTGTGCCATGGGATCGGGGCGTCCTGCTTTGGACGGTCATCGGCGTCCCCGCCTGTACCGTGGCGCCATCATGCACCCGGAAGGTTCTGCTTTGGTTAAAATATCCGCGCCGCAGGCAGCCCGCCCCCGGCGGGCTATCCGGTCTCGTCGCGGGCCGCCAACGCCGCGATCTGGTTGCGCAGTCCCGGCATGCGCAGCCCTGCCTGTGCCAGGGTTGCCATGATCTCGTCGGTGGGCATGCGCCCGGCGCTGGCGAAGGCCCAGATTACCGATGCGCGCACGCCTGCGGCGCAATAGGCGAAATGGGGGCCAGGCAGCGTGGTCAGCGCATCGACCTGGGCGGCCAGGATATCGTCGGTGATGGGGCCGTGTGGCACGAAGACGGTTGCAAAATGCAGCCCCGCAGCGCGGGCAGCGGCGGCCATGTCGGCAGCGCGTTCGCCGGGGGGGACTTCCTCGTCGGGGCGGTTGCAGATCACCGTGCGAAAACCCGCCGCGGCGAGGTTGGCCAGGTCATCGGCGGACGGTTGCGGCGCCGCTGCATAGTTGGCCGTGAGGCGGGCCATGGGGGGCAGGGAGGGCGCGGACTTATCGGGGTTGGTGGTGGTGTCGGCGGGCATGAAACATCCTTGCTGGCGAGATGAAGGCGGGCGTCGCGTTCGCCGCGCCGTGGCGCGGTTATTGTCGCCGAGGGTTCGAACGGTTGCGCGGCCTTCGACGGCATGCCGCATCTTTTGTCCCGGCCGCGGCGGTGGTGGCTGTGTTGCAGCGTCTGCCCGTGCCGACCGGGATTGTTGGCGAAAAGGGATCTGTTGGTGATGACATGACGTTCGCGCCCTGTGACCTCGCGTACATATGCGAAAAACAATATACGTTGCAATAGCAACAAGTGCGCCGCTTGACGTGGGTCAAGGCAGGCGGGGCGCACCCGGTGCAAGTCTTTTCCAAAGTCGGACGGAGTATGGAAATGTTGTCTTTGGTGGAACGAAAGCAACAGCTTTTGAAGCGGTTGTCCGAACTCGACCGGCGCCTGCACGGGATCGAGGACGAACTCGATGCGCACCAGTCAAAGGATTGGAACGAGCTGGCTGTCGAGCGCGAGGAGGATGAGGTGCTCGAGGGGATCGGCAGTTCGGGGCTTGCAGAGGTGCAGCAGATACGTGCCGCGCTGGCGCGAATCGAGGATGGGAGTTACGGTTTTTGCGTGCGCTGCGGCGATGAGATTTCGCAGGACCGTCTCGACATCCTGCCCGCCACGCCATTTTGCCGCAATTGCGCGGGCTGAGTCTTGCTTTAATGGAATGCGCGCCATGATCGATTCGAACCGATCCTCTTTTTCGATGCGTTCCGGCCGGGCGGCAGCCAGTGACGGCCGCGCGGAAATCCGCGCGCGCATCGAGGCGTTGCTGAGCAACGGATCGGTGGCCGCCCAGGTCAATCGGGGATTGACCCGCAAGCGCGGGGGGCGCAGCCCCTGGGCCGATACGCCCACTAGGGCATTGCGCGGGCCCGCCCGTGACAGCTAGACAGGAGCAGAACATGGCCTTTGAACAGCTCAAGGCGGGGATCGCGTTGATCCTTGAAGAGATCGAGAAACGGCCCGGGGACCGGCATGTCCTCCAGGAAGAGTTGCGCGCCAAGATTGCCGAGTTTCGGGCCTTGGGCTTGTCGGTGCCCGAGGATATCGTTCGGCTCGAAGAGCAGCTTGGCAAGGACGACTCGGACGATCTTTACGACAACATGCCCGTCTGATTCCTCGACATCACTTACCAATCCCCCTGAAACCTTGCCTTTTCGGTATGCCTGACGCCTAATGCGCCGCAGGGTGCCCGGTTGCGTCTCATGTCTGGCCGGCGCGCGCGTGATGAGCGGGGAGGCCGGGCATGTCGCAGTTCGTAAAGTTGGAAGAGCCCCGCGCAGGTATCGTGCGGCTGGTTATGGCCCGCCCGCCCGCCAATCTTCTGGTTGCGCCGATGCGCCGGGAACTTGATGCCTGCCTGGCCGCGGTACTGGCCCGGTCTGACCTGCGTGGGATCCTGCTGGCGGGCACTGGGGGCTCTTTCTCGATGGGGTTGAACCCCGCGCAGGCCGAAAAGCCCGGCGAGGGGCCGGGGTTGGCCGAGCTATGTGCCCGGATCGACGGGGCCAACGTCCCGGTGGTTGCCGAGTTGCAAGGCATGGTGATGGGAGGCGGCGCAGAGCTGGCGATCGCGGCGCATTACCGGGTGGCTTTGCACGACGTGCTGATCGGGTTGCCGGATGTGATGATGGGCCTGCCACCCCAGGCGGGAACGACCCAGCGCCTGCCGCGCGTCGTGGGGGCCGAGGCTGCGCTGCACCTGATGCTTACGGGGCAGTCATTGTCTGCCCCCAAGGCGCAGCGGGCAGGTTTGCTGGATGCCGTCGTGACAGCAGATTTACCCGGCGCGGGCCTGCGTCTTGTCGGGGAATTGATTGACGCCGGGGTGGGGCCGCGCCCGGCCTCCGATATGCCGGTGCCGGATTTTTCCGTTCTCGGCGCGGCGGTCGCGCGCCGGCGTGCGTCCTTGCAGGCAAATAGCCCTGTTTTGGCCCCGGCGCGCATTGTCGATTGCGTCGAGGCGGTGGCGCTGTTGCCTTATCAGGCGGGCCTTGCCTTCGAGGCCGCGGCGGTCGAGGAATGCCTTGGTACGCAGGCCGCCGATGCCATGCGCCACGCCTTCCTGGCCGAGCGGCGCGCGCAGAAACAGGCAAATGACTGGATGGTGCGCGCGCGAAAGGTGAGCCGTGTCGGCATCTGGGGCACGGGAACGGCTGCGGCCGGGCTGGCGGCGGGGATGTTGGCCGCGGGCTCTACGGTGCGCATGGCCGCGCGCGACGCGGGCATGCTCGAGCAAGGCGTTGCGGCGGTTGATGGCCTTTTCGAGGCCGCTCTCGGGGCGCGGCGGATTGACAAGGGCGGTCGAGAGGCGTTCTGGGCGCGGTTCTCGGGTGGGACCGGGATCAGCGCGCTGGGCGATTGCGAACTGGTGTTCGAGGCGGGCACCGGCCCCTGGGCGGCGCGCGCGCGCGATCTTGCCTCGCTGGGGGCGGCCTTGCCGCGGGGGGCGATCCTGGCGGCCACGGGGCCGCTGGCCTCGGGGCCTGCGCTGGTGCGCGCCGCGCGTCGCCCGGCCGAGACATTGTGGCTGCACATGCCCGAGCTGGTGGCCGACGGTCGTCTCGCGGAACTGGTGATCACGCCGGCAACTGCGCCCGACACGGTTGCCGCCGTGGCTGCACTGGCCCGCAGGATGAACAGGCTGCCCTTGCCGGCACAGGATGAAAGCCCGCTCTTGGGCGTTCTCGTCGGCGCATTGGAGGCCGCCGATACGCTGGTCGAGGAGGGTGCCTCGCCTTATGCGGTGGATGCGGCATTGCGCGCTTGGGGGTTTTCGGCAGGTCCGTTCCAACTGGCCGACCGGTTGGGGCTTGAGACGGTTCTTGCTCTGCGCGCGCGCTTGGCCGATGGCGGGGACCCGGTCCGACGACCGATCCTGTTGCCGGGGCAACTGGTGGCCGAGGGCCGTCCGGGCCGTACGGGGGGACGGGGCTATTACCTTTATCCCGGCAGCGCGCCTGGCGGGCAGCCTGATCCGGCCGTCACGGCGATCATTGCCTCTGCACGCGAGGTGCTGGGCCTGAGCCCGCGCGCGATCGACGCGCAGGAAATCTGTCTCAAGGTGTTGGCGGGGATGGCACAGGCGGGGGCACGGCTTTTGCGTCGCGGTGTGGTTCGGCGGGCGGACGATATCGATCTGGTCATGGTGCTGGGCGCGGGAATCGTGCGCTGGCGCGGCGGACCGATGCACGCGGCCGATGCCGGGGGGCTCCTGGTACTGCGCCGGGCGCTGTTGCAGATGGCTGAACGTCCGGGCCGACACGAGATGTGGACGCCCGATCCCCTGATACGCGACCTTATCAAGACAGGCCGGCATTTTTCAGATGTCAGGAGCGGGGTTGCCGGAACGGGCATCCTGCCCGATCGACTCAGCCCAGCATGATGCCGATCACCACCATCATGAGCCCAAGTGCCGAAAGACCCAGCGCCGCCATGTTCTCGGCCACGATGCGTTGCAGGCGCGCGCGCAGCTCGTCATCGGGCAGGTTCGCGCGCCGCGCGGCCAGCATCCGCAGGATGCAGCGGACCAGCCATGCCAGCCCGGTGATCGACACCGCCGCCCCGGCCCAGACCAAGATTTCCATGGTGCTCTCCCTCTCTGGCTGTGTTGCCGCCTAGTCGATCCTGGCCATTTGCGCAAGGCCGGGACTTGCGGCCGGGCGGGGGCTTGGATAGGTCTGACCGGCCCCGGCGGCGCCGTTTCGGCCTGCGACCGGGACAAGGTCCGAAAGAGGCAGGACAGGAGGGACGAGATGCAGGACGAAGACAACTACCAGCCCGATTCCTACAAGGTCAGCGCGGCCGAACTGCGCCAGTTCATCGAGCGGATCGAGCGTTTGGAGCAGGAAAAGAAGGACATCGCCGAGCAGATCAAGGAGGTCTACGCCGAGGCCAAGGGCCGGGGCTATGACACCAAGGCGATGCGCTCGGTCATCTCGCTGCGCAAGCGCGACAAGGACGATATCGCCGAGCAGGAAGCAGTGATCGCGATGTACAAGGAAGCGCTTGGCATGACCTGAGCCGCGCGTTGGTGCCCCCAGAGAGACTCGAACTCCCGACCCTCTGATTACAAATCAGATGCTCTACCAGCTGAGCTATAGGGGCGACGCGCCTCATCTAGCCTCGCAAAACGGGCCGCGCAAGGCCCGTTAGCGGTTGGTGCGAGCCAATAACGCCACTGCGGCCAGTCCTACCGCGCTGACCAACAGGGCGGCCGGGGCTGCGTCACCGAGGTTTTCCAGGCTTGCCTTGTCGTAAACCCGCGTGGCCAGGGTGTTGAAATTGAACGGCCGTAACAGCAGCGTGGCAGGCAATTCTTTCACGCAATCGACAAAAACCAGCAAAAGCGCTGTGCCAACAGAGGACCGGATCAGCGGCAGGTATATCTCTGCCAGGGTGCCACGCGCGGTCCGGCCCAGCGAGCGTGCCGCCATCGGCAGGCTGGGAGCGATCCGCCCCATCGCCGCATCCGCGGCCCCCTGTGCTATGGCGAAAAACCTTACACCGTAGGCATAGATGATCGCAAAGGCCGAGCCGGTCAGGGTCAGGCCGATGGTGATGCCGAACATTCGTTCGGCGCTGTCGGCCAGAGCGTTATCGAGGGCCGCCATCGGGATCAGCAATCCCACGCCCAGAACGGCCCCTGGCGCCGCGTAACCGATAGTCGTGACCGGCAGGAGCAGCCGGGGCAGGCTCTTGCCCGTAAGCCGTACCGCATAGACAAGGAACAGACCGGCCGCCACGGTGCCCAGCGCCGCGATCCCGCCGACCATCAAGGTATTGCCAAGTGCGCGCAGCAGGCCGGGCGCGGCCCATCCCTCGGGATTGCCCAGCGCATAGGCAGAGATCACCCCCACCGGCAGAACGAAGCCCACTGCCACCGGCAATGCGCAGGCCAGCGTCGCCGCCCAGGCCCGCGCACCGGTCAACCGGATCGGGATGAGCGGGCGGTGGTGGCGACCCAGATTGTGAAAGCGCAGGTTGCGGCGGCTGACCTTTTCCAGCGCCACCAGTACCAGGATCAGGATCAGGATGACGGTGGCGATCTGTGCTGCACCCCCGGCATTGCCGCTTTCCAGCCAGACGCTGAAGATGCCCGCGGTCAGGGTTTGCACGGCGAAATATTCCACCACGCCGAAATCGTTGACGGTTTCCATCATGACAATGGCCGCACCTGCCGCGATGGCAGGACGTGCCAGCGGCAGCCCGACCCGCCAGAACAACGCGAACGGGCCGCTGCCGAGGGCGCGGGCGACCTCGTAGGAACAGCCCGATTGTTCTCGGAACGCGGCGCGCGACAACAGGTAGACATAGGGATAAAGCGCTGCGGCCAGCACCACGATGGCTGCTCCCCTTGAGCGGATCTCGGGAAACCAGTAATCGCGGGCGCTTTGCCAACCGAATACCGCCCTCAGTCCGGTCTGCACCGGTCCTGCGTACTCCATGAAATCGACCAGCGCATAGGCCCCCACATAAGCCGGGATCGCAAGCGGAAGCAAAAGCAGCCATTCAAGCCACCTGGCCAGGGGAAAACGATACATCGAGATCAGCCATGCCGCCCCGGTGCCCATCGCCGCCGCCAGAAGCGCCACACCTCCCATCAGGATCGCGGTATTGGACAGGTAACGGGGCAGGGTGGTCGCGATCAGGTGCGGCCAGATGTTCTCTTCCGGGGTCAGGGCAAGCCAGAGCACCGACAGGATCGGCATCAGCACCAGTGCCGCGATCAACACCGCGCCCACCGACCACGGGTCGAGGCGCGGGCGCCGGCGCGGAATGGTTTTTACTTGAGTGAAATAATCGATCATCGGTCCCCGCTTACCGGAAAGCGCTTTTCCTGTCCAGAATGGCTGGTATAACCGGCCCTTGCGGGGCTCGCGATGGCAAGAGAGGTTGCGACGATGGAGATGGTTTATCACATCGGGGCGCATTGCACGGACGAAGACCGGCTCCTGAAATGTCTTCTCAAGAATCAGGGGTCCTTGTCACGCGAGGGAATCGTGGTGCCCGCGCCCAGCCGTTACCGCCCTGTCTTGCGTGAGATGCTGGTGTCTCTGCGGGGCAGGGCCGCCACCGAAGAACAACAACAGATCGTGTTGGACGCGGTCATGGACGAGGATGACGCGCGTCGGTTGGTCTTTTCCAACGAGTCCTTTATCTGCATGCCGCAAAAGGTTCTCGAACAGCACATGCTGTATCCCATGGCCGGCGAGAAATCGAACTGGCTGTCCCAGCTTTTTCCGAATGATCCGTGCGTCTTCTTCCTGGGGGTACGCAATCCCGCGACCTTTATCCCGGCACTGTTCCAGCGCAGCAACGAGGCCGATTTCACGGCCTTCATCGCCGGCGTGGACCCGCGCCGCCTGTTGTGGTCGGACACGGTGCGCCGCATCCGCAATGCCAATCCCGATGCGGAACTGGTGGTGTGGTGCAACGAGGACACGCCGCTGATCTGGACCGAGTTGCTACAGGTGCTGTCGGGTTGTCAGGAGGGGACCGAACTGCGCGGCAGTCTTGATTTTCTCGCCACGCTGATGAGCGATGCGGGGCTAAAGCGGATGCGGGCCTATCTTGAAAGCAACCCGCCGGTGAACGCGGTGCAGCGGCGCAAGGTGATTGCCGCCTTTCTTGACAAATACGCCATCCCCGAGGCCGTCGAGGAAGAACTGGACCTGCCAGGCTGGACCCCGGAACTGGTCGATGAGATGACGGAACGCTACGAAGAAGACCTCTACGAGATCGAGGACATGCAGGGCGTGCGATTCATCGCCCCGTGAGGGGGGTGCGTTTCAATCCGGCTGGAATCCGGCGATCAGGCGACGCAATCCGATCATCGCGCCGCCCGCGATCGCGGCAAGCGTGACCGGGGCGGAATAGGCCAGCGTCGAAAAGGCCGTGACCCCTTGTCCGACAGAGCAACCCAACGCGACGACGCCCCCAACTCCCATCAGCGCCGCGCCGCCCACCTGGCGGCCCAGTTCGCGCGGGTCCTCGCAGGCCTCCCAGCGGAAAGTGCCCTTGCGCAACGAACCGATCCAGGCTCCCAGCAGAACCCCCAGCACCGATCCCACGGAAAACGACAGCCCGCCCGCCGAAGAGGTCATCAGCCACATGAGTGTGCGCCCAAGAGGGGCTGTGAACGTGTGGCCCTCGACATCGACTGCCCCGAGGCTGGCCGCGTTGAGGGCGCTCATTCCCCACAGCGCCGCGGCAATCGCCAGCCCGACCGCGATGCCCCAGCCCAACAGCCGCCGTTCGGCGCGTAGGGGCGCGTGGGCAAGCCCCCACAAGACGAATGCCGCCGCGATTGCCAGCGCAGCGATCAGCACCGGCAGGCCAAGCACGGCCTCTACCAGGTGCGCGAAGCCTTGCATCTGATCGGAGGGAATTTGCGGAAAGGCCCAATCGCGTAACGGTGAAAGGGGGCCCGACAGCGTGATGAATCCGAAGATCGATATCACCACCACGATTACCAGCGACCGCAGATCGCCCCCCCCGAAGCGGGCCAGCGCGCCGAAACCGCAATTGCCCGCCAGCGCCATGCCATAGCCGAACAGCGCCCCGCCGAGGATGCTTGCCAGCGGGTTCCAGGCGAGCCCGTGATAGGGCGTCTTGATCAGGTCTATCTGGCCAAACGCCGCCAGCAGGTAGGTCGCTGCGATTCCGGTGCCCAGGATGATCCCCCACATCCGCAGCCGCCGCTGATCTGCGCCGTAAACGGCGGTTTCGATTGCGCCCAACGTACAGAAATCGCCCAGCCGCGCGGCCAGCCCCAGCACGGTGCCGGTGACAAGGCCAATCAGCGCAGCCCATGCGCCAACCGGAATTACGTCCATCTTTCCTCCCCCCCCCCGGCCGGGGCGCACTGGCACGCCCCGGTCCGTCATTCGGCCTTGCCGCTCGCCGCGGGCGGCGGGTTCTGGGCATTGCAGAACATGTCGTACATCAGGTCAAGCATCCGGCGTGCCCGTTCGTCGGCCAAGGAGTAATAGATCGCCTTGCCTTCGCGCCGGTGCGACACCAGCCCCTCCAGCCGAAGGCGCGCCAGTTGCTGGCTGACCGCGGCCTGCCGCGAGGAAAGAAGCGTCTCAAGTTCCGTCACCGTCTTTTCGCCGGTGGACAGATGGCACAGGATCATCAGCCGCCCTTCGTGCGACAGCGCCTTTAGAAAGCCCGAGGCCGTCTCGGCGTGGTTCACCATGTCCTCGGCCGGAACCCCGTGATCGAGGTCGGGGGCGCCGGTGCGCGCGGGGTGTGCCTGCTCTGATGCCATCTGCCGGTTCCGGACCCTATAGGCCCATATCCTCGTCGATCGCCGCGATACCGGCGCGTGCGCAGATATCATCGAGTTCGGGGCTGGGCGCGCCCGAGACGCCGATGCCGCCCACCAGCGCGCCTGCATGTTCGATCTGCACCCCGCCACCCAGTGCCAGCGGCTGACTGAGGTCTCGGATGCCAGAGAACATGGTGCCCGGTGCGGTCAGATCGCCAAGTGCCATCGTGTCTGTGCGGAAACTCGCCGCGGTCCATGCCTTGCGCCGCGCCGTTTCCTCGACATGGGCGCCGGCATAGCGGTCGCGCACGAAAGCCTGCATGGTGCCGAAACGATCCACGACCGCCACGCCCACCTGGTAGCCCTCTGACCGGCAATGGGTCATGGCGGCCATCGCCGCCTTGGCCGCCAGTTCGGGTTTCAGCGCCTTGAACTCGACAAAGGCATCCTGTGCGCTTGCCGTTGTTGCCGCAAGCACCAGCGCCGCGGCCAATCCCGGTGTCTTGATCATTTCCCCAGTCCTCCCTCTTGATCCAGATATCGCGCCCATTCAGGCTGTTGCTTCAGCATCTTGCCGATCAAGCCCCAAAAGAAATCCTCTCCCGGATATCCCTCCAGGCGATCGACCTCGACGCCGTCACGCAACAGCACGAAGGTCGGTGTGAATTGCGGCGGGCTTTTCAGATCGATGCCAGCGGGTAGTGTTTCGCGCAGTTGGAACTTGCGCAACGGGGCCACCGCGCCTTCGGTCGTCTTGGGGTAGATTGGCCCGATCTGGTTATCCCACATGATGCAATAGGCACAGCCCGATTGTTCGAACATGGCCAATGAAAGATCGGCCCTTGCGCTGTCGGCAGAGGCCGCCAGCGCCCCGCCCACGCAAAGCAATGCCGCAAATACTCGTTTCATTGGAGGCTGTCCCGTTACATAGAAAAAACGTAATTTGTTTTTGCATCCACGGCAAGGGAGGGCCTAGATGCTTGAAATTTCATATGGCGGTGCAGCCATCGCGGGCATTTTGTCATTCCTGTCACCCTGCATCCTGCCCATCGTTCCGTTCTACCTGTGTTACATGGCCGGCATCTCGATGAACGAGCTGCGAGGCGAGGATGATATTGCGCCGGGCGCGGTGCGCAGGCTTGTGATTTCGGCCATTTTCTTTGCCCTTGGCGTGACGTCGATCTTCGTGCTGCTGGGCATGGGGGCGACGGCGCTGGGGCAGGGTTTCCGTGAATGGAAGGACGAGCTGTCCTATATTGCCGCGGCGCTGCTGTTCGTGTTCGGCCTGCACTTCCTTGGCGTGTTGCGAATCCCGTTTCTTTATCGCGAGGCGCGAATCGAATCCAAGGCGGAACCCACCACTGTCCTGGGCGCGTACATGATGGGTCTTGCCTTCGGTTTTGGCTGGACGCCCTGCGTTGGCCCGGCACTGGCGGCGATCCTGATGGTGGCCAGCGGCATGGGTGACATCATGCGTGGTGCAGCGCTGTTGTTGGTTTACGGCCTGGCGATGACGCTGCCTTTCGTGATCGCGGCGGCCTTTGCCAAGCCATTCCTGCGCTGGATGCAGCGCAACCGGAAATACCTCGGCCATGTGGAAAAGGCGATGGGCGTGATGCTGATCCTGTTCGCCGTACTGATCGCGACGAACTCGGTCGCCTACATCGCACAGTTCATGATCGAGAACGTGCCTTGGTTCTCGAAAATCGGATGATATCGACAAGGGAGGAAAACATGAAACTGACTTCGCTTTTGGCTGCCGGTCTCATGGCGCTTGCCGTTCCGGCCATGGGCGCCGAACTGGGCGATGACGGTCTGCACAAGGCCGACTGGATGCGAAACACCTTCAAGGACATGGCCGAGGATCTTGCCGAGGCCAATGCCGAGGGCAAGCGCATGATGATCATCTGGGAACAGCGCGGCTGTATCTATTGCAGCAAGATGCACGCCGAGGTCTTTCCCGACCCGCGCATCGATGCACTTTTGAAAGACCAGTACTTCGTTGTGCAGATGAACCTTTTCGGTGATGTCGAGGTTACCGACTTCGACGGCACCACCCTGTCGGAAAAGGCCATGGCACAGCGCTGGGGCGTGTTCTTTACCCCAACGATGATGTTCATGCCCGAAGAGGTGCCCGAGGGCAAAACCGCAGCACAGGCGGCGGTGGCAACCATGCCCGGCGCGTTCGGCAAGGGAACGACGCGCTCGCTGCTGCAATGGGTGCTGGAAAAGGGCTACGAGGGCGACGAGCATTTCCAGAAATATGTCGCCCGAACCTTGGCCGAAGACTGAAACCAATATCCACAAGTCACCTTTGAAATTGGCAACTGT
Source organism: Rhodovulum bhavnagarense (assembly GCF_004343505.1). Classification (GTDB taxonomy): domain Bacteria; phylum Pseudomonadota; class Alphaproteobacteria; order Rhodobacterales; family Rhodobacteraceae; genus Rhodovulum; species Rhodovulum bhavnagarense. Next base: position 433,150 of record NZ_SLXU01000001.1, read on the forward strand.
CTGAAAAGGAGGCGATATTTTGTATGCAGGAAATTATATTTGTTGTTGCATACCGCGGTGCACCTCCGCTAGCTTTTGTCGCAGGGACAAGACACTGGGAGGAGTCTTCGAAATGAAAAAAGGTGCACTTGGCGCCCTGTGCCTGTTGGTCGCCGCGGGAACGGCCTCGGCCGGGACCGTCGCGCCCGGCGATGTGAAGATGGACGAGTATGGCTTCGTTCCGGTCCCGTTGACCGATCAGCCGGGCGATCCGGTCAACGGGCGCAAGATCGCCGGGACCAAGAGCCTGGGCAACTGCGTCTCTTGCCACGTGATAGGTGAAATGGCGTCGGATGTACCTTTCCACGGCGAGGTCGGCCCCGAGCTTGACGGGCTGCCGGGCCGTTATCCCGAGGCTATGGTGCGCGGTATCCTCGTCAATTCGAAGAACATCTTCGAAGGCACTGTGATGCCCGCCTATTACAAGGTGGACGGGTTCAATCGTATCGCCGACGGTTTCACCACTAAGCCGCTCGAAGGCGAGATCGAGCCGCTCTTGTCGGCTCAGCAGATCGAGGATGTCGTCGCCTACCTGATGACGCTCAAGGATTGACGATCCCGGCGGGATCGGTTCCGGAAAAGGAGAGAGAGATGGATTTCACCAGACGAGGGGTTCTTGCGGTCGGCGCCGGTGTTGCCGCGACTCTTATGTTGCCGGTGCGCGGTGCAATGGCTGCGACCGAGGACAAGATCGCCGCGTTTACCGGTGGTGCGGCCACGGGCACGGGCGGGATCACCCTGACTTCGCCCGAGATTGCCGAGAACGGCAATACCGTGCCGATCGAGGTCGACGCGCCCGGCGCCGTATCGATCCTGGTGCTGGCCGCCGGCAACCCGACGCCGGATGTGTGCACCTTCGGCTTTGGCCCTCTGTCCGGTGCCCAGCGCGCCTCTACCCGCATCCGCCTTGCCGGTACGCAGGACGTGATCGCGGTGGCCAAGATGGCCGATGGTTCCTTTGTGAGGGCCCAGAATACCGTGAAAGTTACCATCGGCGGCTGCGGCGGCTGAGCGAACAGGAGGAAAGACAAATGGCAGAAGGCGTCAAAGCCCGCGTGAAAGCCCCCAAATCGGCGGCAGCAGGCGAGTCTGTGGTCATCAAGACCCTGATCAGCCACCCGATGGAGTCGGGCCAGCGCAAGGATGGTAACGGCAACGTCATTCCGCGTTCGATCATCAACCGTTTCACCTGCGAATTCAACGGACAGAGCGTGATCGACGTGGACATCGCCCCGGCGGTATCGACCAACCCCTATTTCGAGTTCGAGGCGGTCATCCCCGAAGCCGGTGACATGAAGTTCACCTGGTATGACGATGACGGCTCGGTCTACGAGGACGTCAAGTCCATCGCGATCGGCTAGGCCGCTGCTGACGTTTCAAGGGAGGGAAACGCATGAACAAGGCATCGATCAGGACAATGACGGCAATGGCTGCGGCGTTGGGGATCGCCGCAGGTGCCGCCATCGCGGGGCCGGATGACGAATTGGTCATCAACGGCGAAATCCGCATCGTCACCCGCACCGAGGCGCCCGCCCACCTGGAGGGGGTTCTCGACGAGATCCGCTCGGGCTGGACGTTCCGCACCGAGGAGACCCAGGCACTTGAAATGGATGATTTCGAGAACCCCGGCATGGTGTTCGTCGAAGAGGCCATGAGTGTCTGGGACACCGCGGAAGGAACGGCCGGAAAGGCCTGTGCAGATTGTCACGGCACCGCCGAGGAAAGTATGCTGGGCGTCAAGGCCGTCTATCCGAAATGGAACGAGACCGCGGGAGAGGTCCGGACCATCGAACAGATGATCAACGAATGCCGAACCGACCGGATGGGCGCGCAAGAATGGAAATACCATGGCCTCGACATGACCCAGATGGTTGCGTTGATCGCCTCGGTATCGCGAGGCATGCCTGTCAACGTGGCCATCGATGGCCCGGCCGCCGAGACATGGGAAAAGGGCAAGGAAATCTACTATACCCGCTTCGGCCAGCTCGACCTGTCTTGTGCGAATTGTCATGAGGAAAACTACGACAATTACATCCGGGCCGATCACCTGAGCCAGGGGCAGGTCAACGGGTTCCCCACATACCGGCTGAAGAATGCCAAGTTGAACGCGCTGCATGACCGCTTCAAGGGGTGCATCCGCGATACGCGCGGCGTTCCCTTTGGTATCGGATCTCCCGAATTCGTGGCGCTTGAGCTTTACGTCGCCTCGCGCGGTAACGGCCTGTCGGTCGAAGGCCCCTCTGTCCGCAACTGATCCGAAGACCCCGCGCCGGGCGGCTGGCGCGGGGTTTCTTCGCTGTAAAATATTCATTTTCGCGCATGTGAGAATGTAAGAATCGATAAAAAGGGACGCTGAGACAATGATTTCGCGTAGAGATTTCCTTCAGGCGGCGGTTGCAGCCTCGGCTGTCTACGGGGCCTCGGGGGTTGGCAACTGGGCCAGGCTTGCCGCGCAGCAGGCGCTGACCCAGGACCAGTTGCTGAACTTCGACACGTTTGGCAATGTCACGCTGATCCACGTCACGGACATTCATGGTCAGTTGAAGCCCTTGTGGTTCCGCGAACCTGAAATCAATCTTGGCGTGGGCGCCGTGAACGGCTTGCCGCCGCATGTCACGGGGCAGGATTTCCTGAAGATGTTCAACCTGGCGCCTGGCACGCCGCATGCCTACGCGCTCAGCCATGTCGATTTCGTTTCGCTGGCGCGCGCTTATGGCAAGATGGGCGGGCTTGACCGCGTGGCGAGCGTGGTCAACGCGATCCGTTCCGACCGCCCCGATGCCCTGCTGCTGGATGGCGGCGACACCTGGCACGGGTCTTACACCTGCCTCAAGACGCAAGCGCAAGACATGGTCAACGTGATGAACGCGCTGAAACCGGATGCGATGACCAGTCACTGGGAATTCACCCTTGGCATCGACCGGGTGACCGAGATCGTCGAGGGGCTGGATTTCCCATTTCTTGGCGCGAACGTCTTCGACGCCGAATGGGACGAACCCGCTTACGAGCCTTACAAGATGTTCGATCGCGGCGGTGCCAAGATCGCGGTGATCGGTCAGGCCTTCCCTTACATGCCGATTGCCAACCCGGGCTGGATGTTCCCCGGCCTCAGCTTTGGCGTGCGCGAGGAACGGATGGCCGAGGTCGTGGCCGAGGTGCGCGACGCGGGCGCCGACCTGGTGGTGGTGCTGTCGCATAACGGCTTTGATACCGACCGCAAGATGGCCGCCCAGGTGCCCGGCATCGACGTGATCCTGACCGGGCACACCCATGACGCGCTGCCCGAGCCGGTGCTGGTGGGCAAGACGATGTTGATCGCCTCTGGTTCCAACGGCAAGTTCGTCACCCGGCTGGACCTTGACGTGCAGAACGGCCAGCTTCTGGGCTTCCGCCACAAGCTGATCCCGGTCTTCTCGGACGTGATCGAACCCGATGCCGAGATGGCCAGCCTCATCGATGAACAGCGCGCCCCCTACAAGGCCGAGCTGGACGAGGTGTTGGGCACCACCGACAGCCTGCTTTACCGCCGGGGCAATTTCAACGGCACCTGGGACGACCTGATCTGCAACGCGCTGATCGACGAACGCGAGGCCGATATCGCGCTGAGCCCCGGTTTTCGTTGGGGGCCGAGCCTGTTGCCCGGCGACCCGATCACGCGCGAGGACGTGTTCAACGCCACCTCCATGAGCTATCCGAACGCCTACCGCTCGGAAATGACCGGCGAGATGCTCCACGTCATTCTTGAGGACGTGGCCGACAACCTGTTCAACCCGGACCCCTATTACCAGCAGGGTGGCGACATGGTTCGTGTCGGTGGCATGGGTTACCAGATCGATGTGTCGAAACCGCAGGGCAGTCGGATCACCAACATGACCCTGCTGAAGACCGGCGAGGTGATAGATCCGTCGAAAACCTATGTCGTGTCCGGCTGGGCCAGTGTCAACGAGGGCACCGAGGGCCCGCCGATCTGGGACGTGGTCGAGACTTATGTCAAGCGCATGGGTACCGTGCATGTCGATCCCAACAAGTCGGTCAAGGTGGTCGGGGCGTAACCCCCGTCCGCGCGGTCCGAATAACGTATCTGAGACGAAAAACCCCGATCTGAGGAGGAGGTTGCAGACATGACCGACCAGTCACAACCCTCGACCACGCGGCGCGGCTTTCTCAAGGCCGGGCTTGCCACCGGCGGCGCGATTGCGGCCGGTGGCGCGGCCCAGGCCGCGCAAGAGCCCGACCCGCTGATCACCGAGATCCAGCCTTGGGCCCAAGGCCTTGGCGACGGCGTGGATGCCACGCCTTACGGTCTGCCGATCGAGTATGAATCCGATGTGATCCGCCGCAACGTGGAATGGCTGACCGCCGATACGATCAGCTCGATCAACTTCACGCCGATCCACGCGCTGGATGGCACGATCACGCCGCAGGGCTGCGCGTTCGAACGGCATCATTCCGGCGCGATCGAGCTGCGCAAGGAAGATTACCGGCTGATGATCAACGGCCTTGTCGATCGTCCACTGATTTTTACCTATGCCGATCTCGAACGCTTCCCGCGTGAAAACCGCGTCTATTTCTGCGAATGCGCGGCGAACTCGGGCATGGAATGGGCCGGCGCGCAGCTGAACGGCGCGCAGTTCACCCATGGCATGATCCACAACATGGAATATTCCGGCGTGCCGCTGCGCACCCTGCTGGAAGAGGCCGGCGTCAAGCCCGAGGGCAAGTGGGTCTATGTCGAGGGCGCGGATGCCTCCTCGAACGGCCGCTCGATCCCGCTGGAAAAGGCGATGGACGACGTGCTGGTCGCCTTCAAGGCCAATGGCGAAGCCCTGCGCAAGGAGCATGGCTACCCGGTGCGCCTGGTCGTCCCCGGCTGGGAAGGCAACATGTGGGTGAAATGGCTGCGCCGGGTCGAGGTGACGACCCAGGCGATCGAAAGCCGCGAGGAAACGTCGAAATACACCGATACGCTGGCTGACGGCACCTCGCGCAAGTGGACCTGGGTGATGGATGCGAAATCCGTCATCACCAGCCCCAGCCCGCAATCGCCGGTCACGCATGGTCCCGGTCCGCTGGTCATCACCGGGCTGGCCTGGTCGGGCCGCGGCGCGATCACGCGGGTCGACGTGTCCATCGACGGTGGCAAGACCTGGCAGATCGCGCGCCTCGCGCAGGAAGGGCAGGACAAGGCGCTCAGCCGGTTCTACCTCGATATCAACTGGGACGGGTCCGAGATGTTCCTGCAATCGCGGGCCATTGACAGTACCGGCTATGTGCAGCCGACCAAGACCCAACTGCGCGAGGTGCGTGGACTGAATTCCATTTACCACAATAACGGCATCCAGACCTGGTGGGTCAACGCGAACGGGGAGGCGGAGAATGTCGAAATTTCGTGATCTGGTGATTGGAACCGCGCTTGTATCCACCCTTGCAGCCGCCCCCGCCCTGGCCCAGCAATTCGGCCTCGGCCGGGCCGCGCTGCCCGAGGAAATCGCCGCTTGGGACATGGACGTTGCGCCTGACGGTACCGGCCTGCCCGCAGGATCTGGCTCGGTCGAGGATGGTGAGATGCTGTTTTCGGAAAACTGCGCCGTCTGCCATGGCGAATTCGCCGAGGGTGTCGATAACTGGCCGAAACTGGCCGGCGGGGACGGCACGCTTGACCATGACGATCCGCTAAAGACCGTTGGCTCTTACTGGCCCTACCTTTCGACGGTTTGGGATTACGTCCATCGCTCGATGCCGTTCGGGGGGGCGCAATCTCTTTCGACCGACGAGGTCTATGCGATCACGGCCTATATTCTTTATTCCAACTATCTCGTCGATGATGATTTCGTCCTGTCCAACGAGAATTTCCTCGACGTCGAGATGCCCAATGCGGGGGGGTTCATCGTGGATGACCGCGACCAGTCCGAGGCGCATTTCTGGACCGCCGAACCGTGCATGGAAAACTGCAAGGACACGGTCGAGATCACGATGCGCGCCGCGGTGCTGGACGTGACGCCCGAGGAAGTATCCGAGGCAGAGGCCACCGCCAAGGCCGAACTGAAGGCCGCGGCCGAGAAACAGCAGACCGCCCCGATCGCGATGCCCGACCCCGCCCTGGTCGCGGCAGGCGAGCGGGTATTTCGTCAGTGTTCGTCGTGCCACCAGATCGGCGAGGGTGCCGTGCATCGCGTCGGCCCGCAACTCAACGGCGTGGTGGGGCGACAGGTCGGCCAGGCCGAGGGCTTCAATTACTCGCCCGGTGTGAAAAAGGCCGCAGAGGAGGGCATGATCTGGGATCACGCCACGCTGGATGCCTATCTTGAAAGTCCGCGCGCGGTGATCCCCAAGGGTCGGATGTCGTTCCAGGGCTTGCGCTCGGAAGAGGATCGCGAGGCGGTAATCGCTTATTTGCGCAATTATAACTGACGCTGGCCATCCTCCCGGACCGGCGCGCGGCTTCCCCTGTGGGAAGCCGCTTTTTCGTTGCTGAAGAGCCGATTGCGAGGGCATATCAGATGGGTTTCCCGTCCCCGGGGCGATAGGGGAATTCTTTGTCCGGGTGCGGGGAAGGTCTTGATCGGCTTGGTATTCCATTGCATGCTTTCCCGTATGAGGGAGGCAATCGCATTCGTGCTCGCCCTCGCCTTGGGAGGGGCGGGGCAGGGGCTGGCCGGTGAAACAGCCAAGGCTATCGGCGATCCCGAGGCGGGGGCCGAGGTATGGATCTTTTGCAGCGGCTGCCATCAGATCGGACCCGATGCCGAGGCTGGGATCGGCCCGCCCCTGACAGGCATTTTCGGCCGGCGCATGGGCTCGATAGAGGGCTTTCCCTATTCCCGTTCGATGACCCGGATGGGGCGTGACGGGCTGGTCTGGTCGTTGGAAACGCTCGACGCCTATATCGAGAATCCCAGGGTTCTGGTCTCTGGAACGCGTATGAGTTTCGACGGACTGGAAAACCCTACTGAACGCGCCGATTTGCTGGCTTTTCTGCGTGAATTCTCGGATAAGCCGTCGAACATTCCCGAGGCCGCGCCCACCGCGCGGGCGGATCGTCCGGTTCTGTCAGAAGCGACTTTGGCCATCGTGGGCGATCCGGCCTATGGCGAGTATTTGTCGAGCGAATGCACGACCTGTCATCAGCGTGACGGATCGGACCGTGGCATCCCTTCGATCACGCTTTGGCCGGACGAGGATTTCGTTGTCGCCATGCATGCTTACAAGCAGAAATTGCGCCCGCATCCGGTCATGCAGATGATGGCCAGCCGCCTGTCGGACGAAGAGATCGCCGCGCTGGCCGCCTATTTCGGCAAGCTTGGTCTTTAGGCCATTCGGGCCACCGCGCTTTGGGAAACGCGCGTTTTCATGTCGAGGGAGGAAAAGACATGACACTCAACAGACGGAGTTTTCTGGGAACGGGCCTTGCGCTTGGCGCGGCGTTGTCCGCGCCCCGCGCCATAGGGCAGGCCAGGCCGCGCGTGGTGATCGTCGGCGGCGGCGCGGGCGGGGCGACCGCCGCGCGTTATATCGCCAAGGATAGCGGTGGCATGATCGATGTCACCTTGATCGAACCATCGCGCAGCTACTTTACCTGTTTCTTTTCGAACCTTTATATCGGCGGTTACCGTGATCTCGACTCGATCGCCCATACATACGGCACGCTTGCCTCTGCGCACGGCGTGAATGTCGTGCATGACTGGGTGACGGGGGTTGATCGCGAGGCCCGGACCGTCAGCACCGCCGCAGGCCATGGTTTTGCATATGACAGGCTGATCGTTGCGCCGGGGATCGATTTCGTCGATGAGTCGGTTCCGGGCTGGAGCACCGCCGCCCAGAACAGGATGCCCCATTCCTGGAAGGCCGGCAGCCAGACCCAGCTTTTGAAAGCCCAGATCGAGGCGATGCCCGAGGGCGGTCTTTTTGCCATGGTGGCACCGCCCAACCCGTTCCGTTGCCCACCCGGACCATACGAGCGTATCTCGATGGTCGCCCATGTCCTGCGCGACAGGAACCCGACCGCCAAGATCCTGGTGCTGGACCCAAAGAGCAGTTTCTCGAAACAGGCCCTGTTCGAGGAAGGCTGGGAAAAACACTATCCCGGCATGATCGAACGCATCGGCCCGGATTTCGGCGGCGCGAATGTGTCGGTCGATCCTGACGCGATGACCGTCACCGTGGATGGCAGCGTCGAAAAAGTCGATGTCTGCAATGTGATCCCCGCGCAAAAGGCCGGCCATATCGCACAGGTGGCGGGGCTGACCGACGGGTCGGGCTTTTGCCCCATCGTTCCGGCCACGATGCAAAGCCGCATCGACGAGACCGTTCATATCCTGGGCGATGCGACCATTGCCGGCGACATGCCCAAGTCGGCATTCTCGGCCAATAGTCAGGCCAAGGTGGCGGCCATGGCGGTGCGTGCCGCGCTGACCGGTAGCCGCGCGTTTCCGGCCAAGTTCTCGAATACCTGCTGGTCGTTGATCGATACAGATGACGGGGTCAAGGTCGGCGCCTCTTATCAGGCGACCGAGGAAAAGATCGCCAAGGTCGACGGCTTCGTTAGCCAGACCGGCGAGGATGCGGGCCTGCGCAAGGCGACCTACGAGGAATCGTTGGGCTGGTATGCGGGAATTACGGCCGATATCTTCGGCTGAGTTGGCGTATGTCAAACGACCCCGGCTGAAAGGCCGGGGTCAGATGTCCGCGCGGCGCTTTTGCTGAGGGGTGAATGCGCCATAGTTGCCGGATGCGAAAACCAGGGGCGGGCCTGAACGGCGGGCCGCCTCTTCGACCAGACCGACCACTATAGCGTGGTCGCCGCCGTCGTGGTGCGCGACCCTGCGGCAAAGAAAGCGCGCGATCCAGCCCTGCGCCAGCAGCGGCGGCGCGCCCTCTGTCGTCTCGGTTTCCAACCCCGTGAAATCCAGCCCCGAACAGGCAAATCGCGTCGCCAGTTCCTGGTCCTGCGCACCCAGAACATGGATTGCGAACCGGTCCGCGCCGGTCATCGCTTCAAAACGTCCAGAGGCGCGGGCGGGTGACCATAACACCAGTGGCGGGTTCAGCGAAACCGAGGCAAAGCTGTTCGCGGTCATGCCGACGGGGCCGTCTGGGCCGGTGACCGTCACGACCGTGATACCCGTGGCAAAGGCTCCCAGCGTATCACGGTATTGTCGTTCGGTGTCCGGGCCCGGGATGAAACGCTCCATCTCTCGATCTCCTGCATTTGCGTCGGGCGGGCACAACCGCCTCGCCGGGGGGGCAAGATGGGCCAGAACTGCCCCATCGGCAACCATTCCCCGCGTCATAAAAGGTTCAAGCAACCTTAACAAACCCGTCGCGGGGCACCGGTAGGCACCACCACGTCTGAAAAGGGGGTGGCATGCTTCTGAGCGTTGAAAACGTATCGAAGGTCTTTGGCGGGAACGTGGCCGTGGATTCGGTCAGTTTCAGTATCGAAAAGCCTGCCTTTGTCGGGATCATCGGCCGTTCTGGCGCGGGCAAGTCGACCTTGTTGCGCATGGTCAACCGTCTGACCGATGCCAGTTCGGGCGCGATCCGTTTCGAGGGGCGCGATGTGCTGTCGCTTGGCGGAAGTGCCAAGCGCGCTTGGCAATCGGATTGCGCAATGATCTTTCAGCAGTTCAACCTCGTGCCGCGGATGGACGTGGTGTCGAACGTGTTGCACGGCACGCTCAACCGGCATTCGGCTTTCGCGACCTTCTTCAACCTCTATCCGACCGCCGACATTCACCGCGCCATCGATATCCTTGACCGGCTGGGCATTGCCGAACAGGCCGCGAAACGTGCCGAGGCCCTGTCTGGCGGCCAGCAACAGCGCGTCGCCATCGCCCGCGCGCTGATGCAGGATCCCAGGATCATCCTGGCCGACGAACCCATCGCCAGCCTCGACCCGATGAATGCGCAAGTGGTGATGGATGCACTGCGCCGTATCCACGAGGAAGACGGTCGTATGGTCGTTGCCAACCTGCACACGCTGGACACCGCGCGACGCTATTGCGACCGGGTAATCGGGATGCGCGCGGGCCGGATCGTATTCGACGGCACGCCCGGACAACTGACCACCGGCGTGGCGCGTGACATCTACGGCGCCGACGCCTCGTTCAGCGAAAGCGCGACCTCTACCTCCATCGAGGCGCTGGATGCCAATGCCCGTGCAATGATGGAAGAGGCCGAGCTTCTCTGACCCGTCACGAGTTTTCCTGCCCTCGCGTCTGACCGGGGGCTCAATCCAACCGGAGAGTAGACGATGAAAACCCTGCTTGCGGCCCTCGTGGCCACCACCGCCCTTGCCGCCCCGGCACTTGCCCAGGATATCAAGGAATTCCGTATCGGCATCCTGGGCGGCGAGAATGCCCAGGACCGCCTGAACTCGAACGAGTGCCTGCGCCAAAAGACCGAAGACCTGCTGGGCGTCGAGACCAAGCTGTTCGCTCCGGCCGATTACAACGGCGTGATCCAGGGCCTGTTGGGCGGCACCATCGACATGGCCTGGCTGGGTGCGTCGGGCTATGCCAAGACCTATCTCGAAGATCCCGAGGCGGTCGAGCCGGTGCTGGTCAAGGTCAATGTCGACGGTGGCTACGGCTATCACTCGATCGGTTTTGCCCGCAAGGATAGCGGCATCACCTCGCTGGCCGACATGAAGGGCAAGAAATTCGGCTTCGGCGATCCGAACTCGACAAGTGGCTACCTGATCCCGTCGATCGAGATCCCGCAAGCCACCGGCGCAAGCATGGAGTCGGGTGATTATTTCGGCGAGGTGGTTTTCACCGGCGGTCACGAACAGACCATCGTCGCGGTCAATAACGGCGATGTGGATGCCGGCGTGACCTGGGCCGACGGTCTGGGCGCCTGGGAAGACGGTTATAATTCCGGCGCTTTGCGCAAGGCGGTTGATGCGGGTCTCGTCGACATGAACGACCTGGTCGAGATCTGGAAATCCAAGCCGATCCCCGAGGGCCCGATTGTGCTGCGCAAGGCGCTGCCCGAAGACGTGAAAGTAAAGATGACCGCGCTGATGGCCTCGATGCCGTCGATGGATTACGACTGCTATTACGCGGTCGCGGCCGGTGACTCCAAGGGCTTCATGCCGATCGGCCACGACGCCTATACCTCGATCGTCGAGGCCCGCAAGGCCAAGTCGAATTAAGGCGCCGATCTTTCGCACGGGCCCGGGGCGCTACCCCCGGGCCCGTCGCGCATATCCAGGGGATATCCCAGATGGCAGATACCGTGACCCAGGGTGCGCCCGGCGCCCTTGACATGCGTGAACACTACATGGCGCTGACGCGTCGCCGCCGCCTCTATTCCGGGGTGATGCTGATCGTGTTCGTGGCGTTGATGGCCTCGGGCTTCGTGGTAGCCAACGATCGCAATGCCGGCGGGTTCTGGGATGGCATCCACAATATTTTCGCCTTCCCTGCGATGGTGATCGCCGAGACGAGCGGGAAATTGATGCTCTTGCCTGCCCACCTGGCGCATTTCTTTCCCTCCCTGGTCGAGACGATCAACATCGCGGCCGTTTCCACGCTGGTGGGCGGGGGGCTTGGGATGATCCTGTCGCTTTTGTCGACGCGCGGCCTGGCCCGGTTCCCGCTCCTCATCCCGTTATTCCGCCGGATCATGGATATCATGCGCGCGGTGCCCGAGATCGTGATCGCGCTGGTCCTGATCTTTATCCTGGGCGGTGGCCCGGTGCCCGCGATGATCGCCATCGCGTTCCACACCGGCGGCGCTCTGGGCAAGCTGTTTTCCGAGGTCAACGAAAACGCGGACACGAAGCCGCTGGACGGGCTTGAATCGGTTGGCGCCACCTGGATGCAGAGGATGTATCTCGGCGTGATGCCGCAGGTCGCCCCCAATTACCTCAGCTACGCGCTCCTGCGCTTCGAGGTCAACATCCGCGCCTCGGCGATCCTGGGCTTTGTCGGCGCGGGCGGCATCGGCTACGAGTTGAAGAATGCCATGTCCTGGGGGCAGGGGAAATTCGACGAGGCTGCCGCAATTTTCTTGCTGCTCTTTGGCGCGATCGTCTTTTTCGACCAGGTATCCAGCCATTTCCGTAACCGCCTGACGCAGGGGAGGCCCGTGTCGTGACTCAAACCGCTGCCCTCAAGATACAGGCTGCGGGGCTGATCTCGCGCAAGCGCATGCTCGCCATTGCCCTGCCTGTCGCGATCCTTGCCTATCTCGCCTATATCGCGGTCGCCTTCGATGTCCCCGGTCTTGCCGAACGGGCCCGCCTCGACAATGCCCGCACCCTGGTCGCCGACAGCTACAGCTATAAGACCCATGTCAGCCGCGACAACCGCTCGGGCGAGGTCACCGTCGCCATCGAGGGCGAGCGCAAGGGGACCTACGCTCCCGATGCGCCGCCCGCCTGGGTATCGCGCGAGGGCGACATGACCGTTATCGACCTTGGCCACGGCCATGTCGTGACCTATACGCCCGACGGTCTGACCTATGCCGTGCCCGGATACGGGCTGATCGAGGCCACGATCAGCCGTGCGCGTGGCGTTCAGGCCAACCTGGGCGACGATCTGCCCGACTGGATCAGCCTGTCGAAAAACCGTTTGGCCATCACGACGGATGCCGGCCGCGTCAGCCTCACCCGGAACCGGACCGAGGTGTTCCGCTACTTCATGGGATGGGAACTTTTCTTTTTCACCCTCGACAGCCCTTACCACGGGCATTCCCTTGCCGAGATCGCCTTCGGCCAGCGCCTCGATCCCGACCGTGACAACCTCGTGGGCGCCTGGCAGGACTTCTGGGCCAACCCGATGTGGCGTCATGCCGAGGTCGCCTGGGCAATCTTCGAGACGATCCTGATGGCCTTCCTTGGCACGATGGGCGCGGCCCTTGTGGCCTTGCCGATGGCCTTCCTCGCGGCCCGGAACTTCACGCCGATCGGCACGCTGCGCTTTGGCATACGCCGGATTTTCGATTTCCTGCGCGGGGTGGACGGGCTGATCTGGACGATCGTGCTGTCGCGCGCTTTCGGCCCCGGCCCGATGACCGGCGCGCTGGCGATCCTGACCACCGATACCGGGAGCTTCGGCAAGATGTTTTCCGAGGCACTGGAAAACGTCGACGGCAAACAGATCGAGGGCGTGCAATCCACCGGCGCGCCGGTGCTCAGCCGGTACCGGTTCGGTGTGATCCCGCAGATCACGCCGGTGCTGTTGTCCCAGGTTCTTTATTACCTGGAATCGAACACACGCAGCGCCACGATCATCGGTGCGATCACCGGGGGCGGGATCGGCCTGCTTCTGACCCAGGCCATCATCACCCAGAAAGATTGGGAAGAAGTGACCTATTACGTCGTTCTGATCCTGCTGATGGTCATGCTGATGGACTGGCTTTCGGGCCTGTTGCGCCGCCAACTGATCCGCGGCGGCAGGAGCTGACGCCGTGCCCTTCTTCTTGGTGAAAATACCCCCGCCGGAGGCATGAAATCCTTGTCGCAACGAAAGCCGTCCCAATGCCCAGACTGAACGCCGACACCCCGGTTCTGCATCCCGACTGCACGGTCTCGAATTGCCGGTTCGGTCGCTATGTCGAGATCGGCCAGGGATCGCGCCTGCTCAATTCCGAGATCGGCGACTATTCCTATTGCGACCGCTATGCCGACATTGCCAATACCACGGTCGGCAAGTTCGCCAATATCGCCAGCTTTGCCCGGATCGGGCCCACCGATCACCCGATGCAGCGCGCCAGCCTGCACCACTTCCTGTATCGTTCGGCCGACTACTGGGATGATGCCGAGGACGATAGCGCCTTTTTCGCCCATCGCGCCGGCCGCCGCGCCCATATCGGGCATGACACATGGATCGGGCATGGCGCGGTGATCCGGCCCGAGGTGTGCGTGGGCGACGGGGCGGTCGTGGCCGCGGGCGCGGTGGTCACCCGCGACGTGCCGCCTTACATGATCGTGGCCGGTATGCCGGCCCGGCCCCTGCGAGAGCGCTTTCCCGCGCCGGTGGCAGAGCGTCTGATCACGCTGGCATGGTGGAACTGGGACCATGCCCGCCTGCGCGCCGCGCTTGCAGATTTCCGAAGCCTCGATATCGAGGCCTTTCTTGAAAAGCACGACGGTTGACGCAATAGGCGCGCCGCAGTCAAGCGATCCGCGGGATGATGAACAACGTCAAGTGCTCGCGGTGCCGGGTGTGCGGCATGTGGGGGCCGAACTACCCCTCGCGCAGGGTCACGGCGCCAGGTCGACCTGCATCATTCCGCGGCCATGTCCAGGCTGTGGATGCGATGGGCGAAACGATGCGCGGCCTCGCCGGCTAGATAGGTCAGCCGCCCGCCCGATATCGTCATCTCGACCGCACGGGTTTCGGCGTTGACCACGCAAAGATCGGCCCGGCGTCCGAGATCAAGCCGCCCCCTATCGGGCAGGCGCAGGATTTCCGCCGGTTTCTCGGAGATCATCGCCCAGGCCCGCGGCAGCGAGGCCAGCCCGAGATCAACAAGCGTCCAGGCGGCATGGGGCAGGGCGGGATAATAATAATCCGACACCAGCGCATCGCAAAGGCCCTGCGCGATCAGGTCCGCCGCGCAGGCATTGCCCGCTTGCGATCCGCCGCGCAACACGTTGGGCGCCCCCAGCAGCACGGGGTCGTTCATCGCCTTGGCCGCCGCCGCCGCCCGGCGTGTGGTCGGGAATTCCGCTATCCGCGCACCGATCATCGAGAACCGCTCGCGGGTCTCGCCATCGGGGTCGTCATGACTGCCATACAACACGCCCATTTCGTCGAACGCATCGGCGAGCCGGCACAGGTGGCGGGGGACTTCCGGGGCGCGGGCCTGCGCCTCGGCCACTTGCGCGAGGTAGTCTTCGGGGCTACGCCCGGCCTGCCGGGCCCAATGATGCAGCAGGTCGGGGCGGGTGCGGGCAAGTTCTGCAACCTCGTCGAGATGATTGTTGAACACGACATAGCCGATCGCGTGCCGGCGTACCGCGTCAAGCAGCCGGGCACCGGACTCGACCATGTGGGTTTCACAGCGGATTTGCAGGCGCAGGTCGGTTAGCATTCGGGGACGGTAATCGTCGAGTGCGGCCATGACCGCTTCGGCATGATCGGGGCCGCGATGTCCGCCCTCCCATGACCAACCTTGGGCCAGCCATGCGGTGGTCACGCCGTTGGCCGCGGCTTCGCGGTCGGTGGCGGCCAGGCCGACGGCCAGGTCGAAAAGGGCGCCCGGTCGCGGCGAGACGTGCCGTTCGAACGCATCGCCATGCAGGTCGACGATACCAGGCAATATCAGATAGCCCGACAGGTCCACCTCGGGCAATGGGCCCTTGGTGATGCGTCCCTCGGCAACGGAAAGCGAGCGGCGCTGCATCTCGCCGTCACGAAGGATTTGTGCGCCCGTAAAGCGCAGGGGCTGCAAGAGCTGGGGCATTCACGCTGCTCGGAAGTTGATTTTCATTGTGGATAACGCGACTCTGTATCGCCGATGTGACACCAGGTCCGGTGTCGCGACTATCCACTCAGTCCGGCGTCACGACCAGGCTGACGCGATCGCCTGCAAACCAGGTGTGACCATATTCGACGGGCCGGCCTTCGGGGTCGATGTTGATGCTGACGGCGCGCAGGATCGGGGCGCCTTCGCGCAGGGCGAGGTGCAGCGCTTGCGTCGGGGTGGCGTGTTTCGCCGTCAGCCGGGTCGAGGCGCGGGTATAATCGGCAATACCGAAGCGAGCCAGCGCGGCGGTCACCGAGCGGGTTTCGGAAAGCGCCTGGGGGAGGCCGGCAAAGCGGTCGGCGGGGAACACGCTTCGGAAAAGGGCCAGCGGTGCGCCATCGGCCAGCGAAACGCCCTCGTAGACATGGACGGCTTTTCCGGGAGAAAGGGCGAGAGCCTCTGACTCGCGCGCGTCGGCACTGCGCGTTTGTATGGAAAGTATATTTTTATCAGGCGCCTGTCCGGCGGCTTTGAGGTTTTGGTGAAACCGGACGCGTCGCCCTAGCGGATAGTCGGTGGGCCGAGCGGCAACGAACGCGCCCGCCCCCCGGCGCGCATGTACCAGCCCGGCCTCGGCCAAGTCTGCCAAGGCTCGGCGTACCGTGTGCCGGTTAACCCCGTAACGGCGGGAAAACTCCGCCTCGGTCGGCAGCTTGTCCCCGTGGCGGTAACGTCCGGCGGCGATATCGGCGCGCAGGTCATTGGCGATCGAGATCCAGAGGGCGGTGCGTCCCATGTCATCAAATCTTCACGAGGGTCGGGCTTGTGCGACTCGCGGGCCGGGCGTATGGATTTGTCTAGTTGTATATAAATCTGGACAAATCGGCAAGGTGTCTATGATGGAACTCGACACGCGGCAGGGCTGGATGGGCCTTCTGGCCCGGGCCCCGGCGGATCGGCTGGAAAGCCTGTGGATAAATCTGGGTATGGACTTGCCGGACTTCGCGTGGTTGCGGGCGCCGGAAACCGGCGGTGTGATGGTGCGCGGGCGCATGGGGGGCACCGGGGCGCCCTTCAACCTGGGCGAAATGACTGTCACCCGATGCGCGATCCGCCTGGAGCCGGGCAATGTCATCGGCCACGCCTATGTGCAGGGGCGCGACAAGTCCAAGGCGCGGCTGGCCGCAGTGATAGATGCGCTGATGCAGACATCCAGCGGGCCCGACCTGCGCGCGCGCCTGCTGGTGCCGCTGGCCCAAGAGATGGCCGCCCGCGCCCAGGGCCGCGCCGAGCGGGCCGAGGCGACCAAGGTTACCTTTTTCACCATGGTTCGCGGAGAGGATTGAGGTATGGACGACGTAACGAACCAGGCCTTGGCAGGCGGCTTTCAGGATGCCCCGTGCGAGGCTGCGCGCGCCTTTCGTGCAATTCTCGACGCCATGGCCCGGCCGGGGCGTATTCACCCGGTGACGGGGGTGCGTCCGCCCGCGCCGTTATCGGTGGCGGCAGGAACGGTTTTGCTGGTGCTGGCCGACGGCACCACGCCGGTTCACCTGGCGGGTGCGTGCGATACGCCACAGCTTCGCCAGTGGTTGACCTTCCACACCGGCGCACCGATCGTGCGCCGAGAAGAGGCCGCCTTTGCGGTGGGCCGATGGGCGGAACTGATGCCGCTTGAGAGCTACCGCATTGGCGTGCCGGATTATCCCGACCGTTCCGCCACGCTGATCGTGGAACTCGATGCGCTGGCCGATACCGGTGCCCGGCTGACTGGCCCCGGCATCAGGACCGAGCACCGCCTCGACCTGCCCGAGACATCCGCATTGCGTGCCAATGCCGCCCTGTTCCCGCTGGGGGTTGATTTCATCTTTACCGCCGGGGGCCGACTTGCCGCGCTTCCCCGCACCACATGCGTGGAGGATGCCTGATGTATGTGGCGGTCAAGGGAGGCGAGCGCGCCATCGACAATGCCCATGCCTGGCTGGCCGAGGAAAGGCGCGGCGATCAAGCTGTTCCCGAACTGGGCGTGGCGCAAATCCGCGCGCAATTGGCGCTGGCGGTCAACCGGGTGATGGCCGAGGGATCGCTTTACGATCCCGATCTCGCGGCGCTGGCGATAAAGCAGGCGCGCGGCGACCTGATCGAGGCGATCTTTCTCATCCGGGCCTACCGCACGACCCTGCCCCGGTTGGGGGAATCGCGCCCAGTCGATACCGGGGCGATGGCCTGCGACCGGCGCATTTCCGCGACATTCAAGGATGCACCGGGGGGACAGGTCCTGGGGCCGACCTTCGACTATACACACCGTTTGCTGGATTTCGAACTGGCCGCCGAGGGCGCGGCGCCCCGCGCACGGACTGCTCCCGCGACCTCCGAGCCCATGCCGCGCATTACCGATTTCCTCAACCGTGACGGGTTGATCCAGCCCGAGACGGTATCGGACGCGGCCCCGCCCGACCTGACCCGCGAGCCGCTTGAATTCCCCGCCAACCGCGCGCTTCGGCTTCAGGCGCTGGCGCGAGGCGACGAGGGGTTCTTGCTGGGAATGGCCTATTCGACACAGCGTGGATACGGGCGCAACCATCCCTTTGTGGGCGAGCTGCGCGTGGGTCGCGTCAAGGTCGAGATGGATATTCCCGAACTCGGTCTTGCCTGCGAGATCGGTGAGATCGAGCTGACCGAATGCGAGACCGTGAACCAGTTCAATGGCTCCAAGACAGAGCCGCCTCAATTCACGCGCGGCTATGGGCTGAGTTTTGGCCATACCGAGCGCAAGGCGATCTCTATGGCGTTGGTGGACCGCGCTTTGCGCTGGGAGGAGCTGGGCGAGGAGGATACTGGCGCGGCGGCGCAGGATGCCGAGTTCGTGCTTTACCACGCCGACAATATCCAGGCATCGGGTTTCCTGGAGCATATCAAGCTGCCGCATTACGTGGATTTCCAGTCCGAGCTGGAACTGGTGCGCCGCATCCGTGCCGAGGCCGAAGCCCATGCCGACACGGAGGCCGCACGATGAAGGTCTCAGTCCTGTCCGGTATCCACCAGCCAGCCGCCCGGACCGGCCACCTCATCGGGCAGCAGTGCCACGAGCCCCGCGCGCAAAAGGCCAACCGTCAGCAGGCTGAGGGCGATCTGGTCGAAGGTCACGGTGACGATCCACGCCATCGGGTATTCTCCTCGGCTTTTGTGCTTCTGGAATCCCATGAGAAACGGGCCGAAAAATGACGCAAAGCGATCAATACAATTTCGCCTACCTAGATGAGCAGACAAAGCGGATGATCCGCCGCGCCTTGTTGAAGGCCCTGGCGGTCCCCGGCTATCAGGTGCCGTTTGCCAGCCGCGAAATGCCCATGCCCTATGGTTGGGGCACCGGTGGCGTGCAGGTTTCGGCGGCTGTCCTGACCCCCGAAGACAGGTTGAAGGTGATCGACCAGGGCGCGGATGACACCACGAACGCGGTCTCGATCCGCAAGTTTTTTGAAAAGACGGCGCGCGTGGAAACAACCGGTCATACGGTCGAGGCAACGGTCATCCAGACCCGTCACCGCATCCCCGAAGAACCGCTGGGCGAAGGGCAGATCCTCGTCTATCAGGTGCCGATCCCCGAACCACTGCGCTTTCTTGAACCGCGCGAGACCGAGACGCGCAAGATGCATGCGCTGGAGGAGTACGGGCTGATGCATGTCAAGCTTTACGAGGATATCGCGCGGCACGGCGAAATTGCCACCGCCTATGCCTACCCGGTGAAGGTCGAGGGGCGCTATGTCATGGACCCCTCGCCGATACCGAAATTCGACAACCCCAAGATGGAAATGGCCGCGATACAGTTGTTCGGGGCCGGGCGGGAACAGCGTATCTATGCGGTGCCGCCCTACAGCCGGGTCGAGAGCCTCGATTTCGAGGATCATCCCTTTTGCGCCAGCAAGGCCGACCACCCCTGTGCGCTGTGCGGGGCGTTGGACAGCTACCTGGACGAGGTCATCATGGATGATGACGGTGGGCGCATGTTTGTATGTTCGGATACCGATTACTGTGCCGCAAGGCAGGCCGCGGGGCATCTGGGCGCGATGGCCGCGTCCGATGGACAGGAGGAACGGAGATGAGCACGGCGAGGTCTTTCGACGAGGTCGGCCAAGAGGTTTCCGAAAAGTCCTGGCACCGGGCCAAACCGCTGTTGTCCGTCCGGGGGGTTGCGAAATCCTACGATGGACGGGTCGGTTGCGCAGATGTCAGCTTTGACCTCTACCCGGGCGAGGTGATGGGCATCGTCGGCGAGAGCGGCTCTGGAAAGTCCACGCTGTTGAATTGCCTGGCTGGGCATTTGACGCCCGACCGCGGAGAGATCCTGTTCGATAGCCGCGCCGGGGGGCTCAGGGACACGCAGGCGATGAGCGAGCCCGAGCGTCGCATGCTGGCACGAACGGAGTGGGCCTTTGTCCACCAGAACCCCCGCGACGGGCTGCGCATGGGCGTCAGCGCGGGTGGCAATGTGGGCGAGCGGCTGATGGCTGTGGGGGCGCGCCATTACGGTCGAATCCGGGCCTCTGCGATCGATTGGCTGGACCGGGTCGAGATTGCGGCCGACCGGGTGGACGATAGGCCCTCGGCCTTTTCCGGTGGCATGCAGCAACGCTTGCAGATCGCGCGCAACCTGGTGACCGGGCCGCGGCTGGTGTTCATGGACGAACCCACGGGTGGGCTGGATGTCAGCGTGCAGGCGCGGCTGCTGGACCTGGTGCGCGGTCTGGTGCGGGAAATGGGGCTGTCGGCGATCGTGGTCACCCATGATCTTGCGGTGGTGCGCTTGCTGGCCGACCGGCTGATGGTGATGAAGTCGGGCCAGGTGATCGAGGCCGGGCTGACCGACCAGGTGCTTGACGATCCCCAGCACGCTTATACCCAGCTTCTGGTCAGCTCAGTTTTGCAGGTCTGAGGGCGGGGCCCGTGTCACGGCCGGGGCCGTGGGTATTTGGACCAAGAAGAAGGAGAGGGCCATGATCGAAATCGACGGCGTGGGCAAGAGTTTCATCCTGCACAACCAGGGCGGTGCGGTAATCCCGGTGATGGCGGGCGCCCACCTGGTGGTCGCGCCGGGCGAATGCGTTGCGTTGACGGGCAGTTCGGGGGCGGGCAAGTCGACATTGATGCGGATGATCTATGGCAATTATCGCGCGGCGCAGGGGCGGATCACCGTGGGCGGCGTTGTCGTGACCGGGGCTGAGCCGCGCACGATCATCGCGTTGCGGCGTCACGTGTTGGGCCATGTCAGCCAGTTCTTGCGGGTCGTGCCGCGTGTGCCCACCATCGAGGTAGTGGCCGAACCGTTGCGTTTGGTGGGGGTGGATGCGCGCGCGGCGCACGACCGAGCCGCCGACCTGCTGGCACGGCTCAACATCCCCGAGGCGCTTTGGGGGCTCAGCCCAACGACCTTTTCGGGGGGGGAGCAACAGCGGGTGAATATCGCGCGCGGATTTGCCCATGATTTTCCCGCGCTGTTGCTGGACGAGCCAACTGCAAGCCTGGATCCTGTCAACCGCGCCGTGGTGCTGGACCTGATCGAGGGCGCCAAGGCCCGGGGCGCGGCGATCGTGGGCATCTTTCACGATGCGGCGGCGCGCGCGCAGGTTTGTGACCGCGAGGTGGATGTATCCGCCTTCGCGGTGCGGGCTGCGTGATGGCGGGGCGTCTTTTCGCGGTTGTCGGGCCATCGGGGGCGGGCAAGGACACGCTGATGGAGGCGGTCCATGCGCGTCGGCCCGATCTGCGGCTGGTCCGGCGGGTGATCACGCGTGCTGTGGAGGCAGGTGGAGAGTGCTTTGAGCCGGTCAGCGAGGCGGTTTTTTTCCAACGGCTGGCGGCGGGGGATTTCGCGTTGCATTGGCGGGCACATGGCCTGTTCTATGGTATCCCGGCCCGGATCGACGATTGGCTGGCACGTGGGGAGGACGTGGTGTTCAACGGCTCGCGCGCGGTTCTGGGTGCGGCGGCGGCGCGCTATCCCGAACTGCGCGTCGTGCATGTTACCGCGCGGCCCGAGACATTGGCCCGTCGCCTGAAGGGGCGCGGACGCGAAAGCGCGGCGGATATTGCCGCTCGCCTGACCCGGGCCGATTACGCATTGCCCGAAGGGCTGTGCATCGTCGAGATCGCCAATGACGGAGCGTTGGCGCAGGCGGTCGAGGCGTTCGCCGCCGCGTTTCAGCCCGACAGGGTATAACGATGCAGATTATGGAAACGCCCGGTCTTGTCCTCGCCGAACAGGCACAGGCTTGCGATCCGCAGGGGGCTTTCGATGAGCGGCGCCAGCACCGGGGCAAGCACGCCGCGCGTGGCCTCGGCCTCGTCTTCGCGCAACGGGCCTGTCAGCGTCATGTGAAAGCGGAACTCCTCCATCACGTAGGGGTAGCCCCAGCGTTCCAGAAGGCGCTGTTGCCTTGTGCTCAGCCGATCGGGATTGCGTTTCGCGATCTCGTCGGGGGTGGGGGCGGCGCGAAATCCATCCAGCGCCTCGACCACGCTTCCTGCCAGCGCGCCCAGCCGTGTCATGTCCCCGCGCGGGGTCAGCGCCAGGAACCCGCCAAGCCGCGACAGGTGCAAACCGTCCAGAAGGACAGGGTGCAACTGTGCCGCCAGCGCCGCGGCAGACCGGTGCAGCACGCCGATATCACTGCCTTGTGCCAGGTGGAAAGGGGCCTTGAGTGTACCGTGGAAGCCGTAGCGGCGCGGCGTCTCGGTCAGTTCCGAAACGGGGCGTGGCAAGCCCTGGATCGCGAGATGGGGCCGTGCCTTGCCCGTTTCGGCATCCCAACCCAGCCAAGCCGCGCCGAAATCGGCCAGCGGGCCGGGCTCGGGTGCGTAATAGATCGCGTAACGCCTGTAACCTTCCATCGGATGCCTTACCTCCCGCATGCGCCCCGGCGCTGTTCCTGTCCTGCCGCAATCCGTACCTCGCATCAAGGAGTAGCTTATGTCTGACCTCGTGCTCGCCAATGCCCGGCTGGTGCTGCCCGGCGAAGTCGTGACCGGATCGGTCCATGTCCGCGCGGGTCGGATCGCCGGGATCGCGATAGGTGCCGCGCTGCCTGGGGGGGCGGTGGATTGTGGCGGCGACATGGTGATGCCGGGCCTGGTCGAGTTGCATACCGATAACCTGGAACGCCATATCCAGCCCCGGCCCGGTGTCGACTGGCCCCATGCGAGCGCCATCGTGGCCCATGACGCGGAATTGGCCAGCGTCGGCATAACCACCGTATTCGACGCGATGCGTGTGGGTTCGATCCCCTCGGGCAAGAGCCGCTATGCGCCTTATGCCCGCCAATTGGCGAGCGAATTGCTTGAATTGCGGACGCGATCGGCGCTGAGGATCAGTCATTTCCTGCACCTGCGCGCCGAGGTCTGTTCCGAGACACTGATCGACGAGATGGCCGGGTTCGGCCCCGAGGATCGGGTCGGCATCGTCAGCCTGATGGACCACACCCCCGGTCAGCGGCAGTTTCGCGACCTGTCCAAGCTCAAGGCCTACGTGATGGGCAAGAACAACCTCACCGAGGCCGAGTTCATCGAGCATGTCGCCAACTTGCAGGAACTGCGCGACCGCCACGGCGCGGCGCACGAACGCGCCGCTGTCGCCGAGGCGCGGCGCTATGGCGCGATCCTGGCCAGCCACGACGACACCTCGGCCGAGCATGTGGCGGTCTCGGCCGCCCACGGCATCCGGCTGGCCGAGTTTCCCACCACCATCGAGGCCGCGCGTGCCTGCCATACCCACGGGATCGCGGTGATGATGGGGGCGCCGAACCTGATCCGGGGAGGATCGCATTCGGGCAACGTTGCCGCGCGAGATCTGGCCGAGGTGGGGTTGCTGGACATCCTGTCATCCGATTACGTGCCCTCGGCGCTCTTGCTTGCGGCGGTGCGGCTGGGCGATCTTTGGGGGGACATGGCGCGCGGCATCGCCACAGTGACCCGCGCACCGGCCGATGCTGTCGGGCTGAGCGACCGAGGACGCCTGGAAGAGGGCGCGCGCGCCGACCTGATCCGCGTGGCGCGGCTTGCCGGGGCGCCGGTGGTGCGGGCAAGCTGGGTGCAGGGCCGACGCGTGGCCTGATCGATACCGCGCTCCGGCCCGAGGGCTCGGGCCGGAAGCTCTCTCAGGCCAACGGTTCGCGTGGCAGGGCCCGGCCCTCTTGGGAGAGTGCCTCTTCGAGTCGCGTCAGCCGGCGGCGAAACCGAGGTGCATTCTTTTCGCGAACGGTGTGGCGGCAGACCAGCGCCGCACGCCAGGTCTGCCCGTCCGCCTCGAGACGGGCGGAAAGGGCACGCAGGTAGGGCATGTGACAGCGGCGTGCGCGAAACAGCCGGTAAAAGACCATAGGGGTCAACTGTCCCTCGCCCGCGGCATCGATGAGTTCGGGCAAAACGCCCATTTCCATCAGTTGGGCCTCGATCGCGGGGCCGGTCAGCGGGGCACGCAGGCGCGTGACGTTCGTTCCATCGAACAGGGCCGAATGCATCGCATCGAGTGTTTCCGACGGATCATGTATCACATAGACGTGGTCCGCGGCCTCGGCCATTGCCGGACCATAGCCATAGCGCGAGGTGAAATCCAGCCGCCGCGCCGTGCGATACCGGCCATCCCATCCCGCCCGTTCCGGGTCCAGCGTGGCCTGCGGGGCCAGTGCGATTACGGTCGAGCCGGGCGCAGTCACGGAAAAGGCCGCGGCTGCATAGCCGCACATGCCCGCGCCATAGAATATCACGCGGTCGTACTCGTCGAAGAACCCTTCATCCACCAGCCTGTCGAAATAGGCATAGACCGCGGGATCGCGAAACCAGGTTTCGTTTGCCGCCACCAGTGTCAGGCGCGACCAGCCCGCAGCTTCGGCCAGTGTTTCGGCAAGTGGCACGGGGCGGGGGCGGGTATCGCGGATCTGCCTGGCCCGTTCGAACGTGACCAGCAGGATCGCGTCATCGGCAACATGGATTGCGGCGTAGTCCGGGCCAAGAGGCTCCAGCGTGGCACCCTGCGGCAGGTCGGCAAGACAATCATACCAATTGTCCTGCACCCTTTCGATCCCGGCCTGGTCTTTCATGCGTTCTCCATCCTGCGCAACCATTCTAGCGTTCCCTTGGACGCGATGAAAGCTGAGACTGTTCCCGCCATCTTCCTGCCGGGTCATTGGGGCGGAATTTCGGTCCGGGCATGGGAATTTCGGGAAATCCCGCGCGGCGGTCAGCCGCGCGCAGTGCTTGCTGTAAGCCCTGCCATGCCGATCAGCGCACCACCGCCTGCCCGGCTCATGGCTCGCAAAACGCCGGGGCGACGTATCCGTGCCCGCAGGCGATCGGCCAATAGCGCATAGGCCAGCGCGTTCAGCGCCGCGAGCGAGACGAAGCTGCCGATCAGTACCGCGAATTGCAGACCAAGCGGTGCCTCGGGCCTCAGGAATTGCGGCACGAACGCAATGAAGAAGGCAATGGATTTCGGATTAAGCGCGGTGACCGCGGCGGCATGGCCAAAGACCGCCCGCGCCGGGCGTTGCGCGGGGTTCACCTCCTGCGGCAGGACCGGCGGGCTGCGCCAGAGCTTGATGCCAAGATACAGCAGGTAAAGCGCGCCGCCCCATTTCAAAACGGAAAACAGCGTGGCCGAGGCCAGCACAAGCGCCCCAAGCCCCGCCAGCGACGCGCTCATCGCGACCAGGTCGCCCAAGGCCACACCCAAGGCCATCGCCACCGCCACACGTCGACCCTGGCTCAGCGAATAGGATATCACAAGCAGGATCGTCGGGCCCGGAATGATCAGCAAGACCATGGATGCGACGCCGAAGGCCAACCAGAGATCCAGGGGCATGGGCATCTCTCCTCTCGTCGCCATTCATCCATGCTGGCGCGCTCCGCGCAAGACCCAAAGCTTGACCACGCGCCCCCTTCGTGCAGTTCTTCTCATGGGGAGGATCGGACATGGATGACAGGATCGGCTCGATCGATGCCGTGCAGGCCCTGTTGGCGAAACAGGATTACGTCTGCGGGCGCGCGCTGGCGACCGTGACCTTCCTGTCGATCCGCCTCGGAAAGCCGCTCTTTCTAGAGGGCGAGCCCGGCACCGGCAAGACCGAGATCGCCAAGGCCATCGCCGCCGCGTTGGGCCGCCGGCTGATCCGGCTGCAATGCTACGAGGGGCTTGATTCCGCCAGCGCGGTCTACGAATGGAATTTCGCCGAACAGATGATCGCGATCCGTACCGCCGAGGCCATGGGCTTCGAAGGCGCGGGCGCGGACCGCCAGGCGCTCAAGGACGAACTCTTCTCGACCGAATACCTCATCGAACGCCCGCTGCTGCAAGCGATTCGCCCCCAGGTCGAGGGCCCGCCGGTGCTGCTGATCGACGAGATTGACCGCACCGACGAACCCTTCGAGGCCTTCCTGCTCGAGGCGCTCAGCGACTTCCAGGTCACGATCCCAGAGCTCGGCACCATCCGCGCGGAACATCCCCCCATCGTGATCCTGACTTCGAACCGCACCCGCGAGGTGCATGACGCGCTGAAACGCCGGTGTCTCTACCACTGGGTCGACTACCCCAGCTTCGACCGCGAACTCGACATCCTGCACGCCCGCGCCCCCGAGGCCGCCGATACCCTCTCGCGCGAGATCGTGGCCTTCGTCCAGAAGCTCCGCGTTCAGGATCTTTTCAAGAAACCGGGCGTGGCGGAAACCATCGACTGGGCCAAGTGCCTGCTCGCGCTCGACGTGATCGACCTCTCGCCGCAGGTCATCGCCGACACGATCGGCGCGCTTCTGAAATACCAGGACGACATCCAGCGGATCGAGGGCTCCGAGGCCAAGCGCCTGCTCGACGAGATCCGCGCCGAACTTGCCCCTGCCTGATCCTTCTTCTTGGTGAAAATACCCTCGGGGGGTCCGGGGGGCAGACAGCCCCCCGGCCTCCCCGCCAAAGCCCGAGGCCCGAATGGCAGACCTCCCCGCGCTCCAGATACCCGAGGATGGCAAGCTTGCCCATAACGTCCTCCATTTCGCGCGGGCCCTGCGCCTGGCAGGGCTTCCCGTCGGTCCGGGCCGGGTGATCGACGCGATCCGTGCGGTCGAGGCGGCAGGATTTTCTGAAAGGGGCGATTTCTACCATACGCTCGCGGCATGCTTTCTCTCGCGCCCCGAGCACCGGCAGGTCTACGACCAGGTGTTCCGGCTCTACTGGCGCGACCCGCGCTTTCTCGAACATATGATGAGCCTGATGCTGCCCGCGATGCGTGGTGTTGCCGAGGATCGCAAGGCGCGTGCGGCCGAGAAACGTGCCGCCGAGGCGTTGCTCGACGGGGCGGGCAGGCCACCCGACCTGCCGGTGCCCGATGAGAGTGGCCAGCAGGTGGAAATCGACGCGCGCCAGACGCAATCCGCGCGCGAGCGGCTGAAAACGCTTGATTTCGAACAGATGAGTCTGACCGAGATCGCCGAGGCCAGGCGAATGCTGACAGATCTGCGTTTGCCCGTGCCGCCGATCCGCACCCGCCGCACCCGCCCGGCATCGCACGGACAATTGCCCGATTGGCGCGCCACGATGCGCATGGCGCTGCGGCATGGGGGGGAGTTACGCGATCTTTCGTTCAAAAATCGGCGTGTCCGCTGGCCAAACCTGGTTGTCCTTTGCGATATCTCCGGCTCGATGTCGCAATATTCGCGCATGGTGCTGCATTTCGTGCACGCCGTCGCAAACAACCGCGGCGCGGGTTGGGACAGGGTTCATGCCTTCACCTTCGGCACGCGTCTGACCAACATTACCCGTACCTTGGCCAACCGCGACGTTGATGCGGCCCTGGCCGCGGCCGGCGCACAGGCGCCCGACTGGGAAGGGGG
Organism: Rhodovulum bhavnagarense; assembly: GCF_004343505.1. Taxonomy (GTDB): domain Bacteria; phylum Pseudomonadota; class Alphaproteobacteria; order Rhodobacterales; family Rhodobacteraceae; genus Rhodovulum; species Rhodovulum bhavnagarense. The sequence goes on from NZ_SLXU01000001.1 coordinate 460,480, forward strand.
GACGCGGATCGCCGCTGCACTGCATGCCTTCAACCGCGACTGGTCGCGCCGGGTTCTTGGGTCGGGCGCGGTTGTCCTGCTGATCACGGACGGTCTTGACCGGGATGCCGGTGATCGGCTGTGCGCCGAGATGGAGCGGCTGCACCTGTCCTGCCAGCGCCTGATCTGGATCAACCCGCTGTTGCGTTGGGAGGGGTTTGCACCCAGGGCGTGTGGCATTCGCGCGATGCTTCCCCATGTGGATTGCTTTCGCGCGGGCCATTCTATCCGGGCGCTTGAGGATCTGGCCGCGGCGCTATCAAGTGCCCGTGACAGTGGCGAGCGCGACAGGATGTTGGCGCTGATGCGGAATTCCTGACCTGTTTGATCTGGATCAAGGTGACGTCTTCATAAAATATGCATCTGAAATACATGCTTTGTGGAAGTGCAGGGTTTCCCGTCCTGTCGAATGCTTCTGCGGGCGATCCCTGTGCCTTTTCCCAGCACAGGCGTCATGGCGCCAAGGGCCCTCCCTCCCGCGGTGCCGCTTGTTTGAAACGCCGTGGGACCTCCCTCCCACGGCGTTTTTTCATTTTTGGTCAGTGTCGCCGTGACTCGGCCAGGGACAGCGCCAGCGATGCAAGGATGCATCCGGTAAGAAGGTAAAGCCCCCAGGCGGTTTCGACTCTCGCAAGCCCGATCCCCTTGACCAGAACGATGTAGAGGGCAATCAGGAATATCTCGGCCATTGCCAGCTTGCCCAACAGGTGCAACGCAGGCAGCAATCTCGGCGAGGCGAGTCCGAACTGGATCAAGGCCAGCCCAAGGGTTTTCATGTAAGGCGCGAACAGCGCGAACAGCGTCACCAGCAGGGCCAGTGCCACATCGGTGTCCCAAAGTGCTTGCAGCCCCGAGATGACCGAGATTTCCGCCAGTCCGAACAGCGGTAACACACCTGCACGCAACAGCGGCGCGAACCAGGCGACTGGAAACAGGATCAGCAGGGCCAGGTTGGCCAGTCGCGGGTCCAGCAGGGGGCGAAGACGCCCTGCAAACCTCCTGCGCGGCTCCGGTCCGTTCACCGCACTGCCTCGATCGGCCCCGTGGCTCGGCCATGGATGAACTGGTCGACATAGGGGTCGCCGCTGGCATCCATCCGGCCTACCGGTCCGGTCCACTGGATCACCCCGTCATGCAGCATCGCCACGTCGTCCGCGATCGCGCGCACAGAGCTCATGTCATGGGTTATGGTGACGGCGGTCGCGCCCATTTCGACCACGATCTCGCGGATCAGTTCGTTGATGACGCCTGCCATGATCGGGTCCAGCCCGGTTGTTGGCTCGTCGAAAAAGATGATTTCGGGTTCGGCGGCGATGGCGCGCGCCAGGCCGACGCGTTTTTGCATGCCCCCCGACAATTCCGCGGGGTAAAGCTCGGCAACCTCGGGTTTTAGCCCGACGCGCCGCAATTTCTCGATTGCGATCTCGCGCGCCTCGGCGCGCGGGCGTTTCCGGGCTCCGCGCAACAGGCGAAAGGCAACATTTTGCCAGACGGAAAGCGAATCGAACAGTGCGGCCCCCTGGAACAACATCCCGAAGCGCGCGAGAAAGGCATCGTGGTCACCTTCGGCCACGTTGCGTCCATCGACCCTGATCTGGCCCGAATCGGGGGTCACAAGCCCCAGGATGCATTTCAGCAGGACGGACTTGCCGGTGCCCGAACCGCCGATGATCACCATGCTTTCGCCTCTTGGCACGCTCAGCGTCACCCCCCGCAGGACGTGGTTGGCACCAAAAGCCTTGTGAACGTTGGCCAGCTCGATCATGCGGTAAAGAACAACTCCGTCAAAAGGTAGTTGGCTGCCAGGATCAGGACAGAGGCCGTAACCACCGCCGATTTGGTCGCCCGGCCCACGCCCTGTGCGCCCCGGCCCGAATTCATACCGAAATAACAGCCGACCAGCGCCACCAGAAAGCCGAAGACCGCCCCCTTGATCAGGCCCGAGGTCACGTCCCAGAGTTCAAGAAAATCGGCGGTGTTTTCCAGGTAGGCGGCCGGGTTGAATCCAAGCCGCCCGGTGCCGACAAGGTAGCCGCCGAAAATTCCGATGGAATCGCCTACCGCCACCAGAACCGGAACCGAAATCGTGGCGGCCAGGACACGCGGCACGGTCAGATAACGCATCGGATCGGTCGATAGCGTCACCAGCGCGTCGATCTGCTCGGTCACTTTCATCGTGCCGATCTCGGCGGCGATGCTGCTGGCCACCCGCGCGGCGACCATCAGCCCGCCCAGCACGGGCCCCAGTTCGCGGGCCATACCGATCGCAACGATAGAGGGAACAACCTGTTCGGCATTGAAGCGTGACCCGCCGGCATAGATCTGCAAGGCCAGAGCCGCCCCTGTAAACAGCGCGGTCAACCCAACAACCGGCAAGCTGTTATAGCCGATGGTCCAGGCCGCGTTCAGGAATTCGCGGATATAGAAAGGCGGGCGCAGCGCTGCTGCAAGGGTGGCGACACAGAACAGGCCGATCCGCCCCAGCGCGGAAAGCCCGCCCAGCGTCGAGCGACCCAGCGCGGCGACCGGCGCCAGGATCATGCGACGCCGCCTCCCGTATAGCGCCGCTTGTAACGCGCGCCCAACGAGGTCAGGATTTCATAGCCGATGGTGCCTGCGGCCGCCGCCACGTCATCGACGCTCTGGTCCTTGCCGAGAATGTCCAGCGCCAGCGGCCTTGTGGACAGATGCGAGATGTCGACGGTGATCAGGTCCATCGAGACACGCCCGACGATGGGGCAGGGCACACCTTCGTGGAACATGTGGCCGCGATTTCCCATCGCCCGGATCAGCCCGTCGGCGTATCCGGCTGCGACCGTGGCGATGGTACAGGTCTCGTCCACCGTCCAGGTACAGCCATAACCGACCGACTCGCCCGGTTCGATCTCGCGGATCTGGATCACCGGCAGCGACAGGTGTACCACCGCTTGCGCCCGGTTAAAGGGCTGGCCGCCGTAAAGCCCCACGCCGGGACGGGTGATGTCGAAATGATACTCCGTTCCCAGCAGAATGCCGCCCGTTGCCGCCAGCGATCGCGGCACGCCGCAGCCGTCGGTCAACTCGCGAAAGACCTTGAGTTGGGTCGCGTTCATCGCGCTGCCTGGTTCGTCGGCGCAGGCGAGGTGACTCATGATCAGGGCGGGACTGGCCTGCAAGGCGATGTCAGATACGGCCACCCATTCGGCAGGCTCCATCCCGAGACGGTTCATGCCGGTGTCAAGCTGGATGCCGAACCGATGGCCCGGCAATGTTTCCATGTGGCGGGTAAGTTGCTCGACCGAGTTCAGCATCGGAATCAGTTCGAGATCACCGATCATGTCGGCATCGCCAGCCATATGGCCGGAAAAGACGAAAATCTCGGGTCCTCGCCCCAGCGCCTGTCGGATCGCCGCGCCTTCTTCGGCGGCGGCGACGAAAAACCGCCGCGCGCCGGCCTGCGCCAATGCGCGCGCGACCTGCGCCGCACCCAGGCCATAGCCATCGGCCTTGACCACGGCGCCGCTTTCGACGCCCGCGCCGCTGACGCGGTCGAGTGCTGTCCAGTTGCGCACCAGCGCATCGAGATCGATGGTAAGAGAGCCTGTTGCCATGGCTCGGGTTTCGACCGCCATGCGCCCAAGGTCAAGCGGGATTTACGCGAAACCCTCGGCGTCACTGCCCTGTTGCCAAGGGCGCACGAGATTTCCAAACCTTGTAAAGCGGCCCTCGAAACTCAGTTCCACCGTGCCGATCGGCCCGTGACGTTGCTTGCCGATGATGACCTCGGCCTTGCCGTGACATCGTTCCATGACCTCCTGCCACTTGGCCATGGCCTCTAGATTGTCCTCGCCGGGTTTTTCGCGTTCCTTGTAATACTCGTCGCGGTAAACGAACATGACTACGTCGGCATCCTGCTCGATCGAGCCGGATTCGCGCAGGTCGGAGAGTTGCGGGCGCTTGTCCTCGCGGCTCTCGACCTGGCGCGACAGCTGCGACAGGGCGACCACCGGGATATCCAGTTCCTTGGCAATGGCCTTAAGGCCCTGCGTGATCTCGCTGACCTCGTTGACCCGGCTATCCTTGGCTGTCGCCGGGCGGACAAGCTGAAGGTAGTCGACGAAAAGCGCATCCAGCCCGTGCGTGCGTTTCAGCCGGCGCGCGCGCGCGGCAAGTTGGCTGATCGGTAGGGCGGGCGTGTCGTCGATGTAGAGTGGGCAAGCCTCGAGCGCCTTGGCGGCCTCGACAAAGCGGCGAAACTCTGCTTCGGTCATGTCGCCGCGGCGGATCTGTTCGCTGGGCACTTCCGATGCCTCGGACAGAATCCGCGCGGCAAGCTGCTCGGCGCTCATCTCGAGGCTGAAAAAGCCGACGACCCCGCCCTCGACCGCCCCTTCAGAGCCATCGGGCAGGGCGCCGCGCCGATAGGCCTTCGCGATGTTGAAGGCAACATTGGTGGCCAGGGATGTCTTGCCCATAGAGGGTCGTCCGGCCAGGATCAGCAAGTCCGAGCGGTGAAGCCCGCCCAGTTTCTTGTCGAGGTCGATCAGCCCCGTCGATACGCCCGCCAGGCCGCCCTCGCGCTGGTAGGCGGCATTCGCCACGTTCACTGCATCGGTCACCGCGCGCAGGAAAGACTGGAACCCGCTTTCGGTCTGCCCCTGCTCGCCCAGCTTGTAGAGCGCCTGCTCGGCCTCGACGATCTGGGCCTTGGGTTCCGAAGAGATGTCGATCTTGGCCGCCTTGTCCGAAATATCGCGCCCCAGCAGGATCAGCTCGCGTCGGATCGCGAAATCATAGATCATCTGCGCGTAATCGCGCGCCGCGAATGACGAGATCGCCGCCCCCGCCAGACGGGCAAGATAGGCCGGGCCGCCGAGTTCCCTGAGACCCTCGTCATCCTTGAGAAAGGCCTTCAGCGTGACCGGCGAGGCCAGCGCATTGCGCTGGATGCGCGCCGCTGCGATCTCGTAGATGCGCTGATGCACCGGTTCGTAGAAATGATGCGACTGGATGATCGAGGCGATCCGATCGAAGATGTCGTTATTCGTCAGGATAGCGCCCAGCAATTGCTGCTCTGCCTCTATCGAATGAGGCATGGTCTGGCCCGACTCATCGTCCCCGCCCCCGGGCTGGATCGCTGAAATCTCGTTCATCGCATGTCCGATTCTGCCGCTAGGCCGCTGGTATGGGCCGGGACGACGGCCCGTTCAATCTGGATAAGCTGTGGACGTATTGTGGATAGTTTCGCCGCCACATATTGCGCCGATGAGGGCCGATGCGTCAATATTCTGGGTGAGCTGTGGCGCAAAGGGCACGCGCGGCCGGGCAAATTTCCCTAGTCCCTGCGCCGGGCCTCCTGCCAGGCGCGCGGGGCCCGCAAAAAGCAATCGACTTCGCGCAATGTATTTTCATCGAAACTGCCCTGCGCGCGGGCCTCTTCCAGCACGTCCCACCAGGTGCACAGGTGATGCAGCCTGACCCCATGATCGCCGAGAGTTTTCTCGGTTTCACTGAAGATGCCGTAGTAGAAGATCACGGCGGTATGCGCACAACTGGCCCCGGTCTCGCGGATCGCGTCGACGAAGGACAGTTTCGATCCGCCATCGGTGGTCAGATCCTCGACCAGAAGCACCCGCTGACCTTCACGCATTACGCCCTCGATCCGGGCATTTCGGCCGTAACCCTTGGGTTTCTTGCGGATATAGGTCATCGGCAGCGCCAACCTTTCGGCAACCAGCGCGGCAAAGGGAATACCTGCGGTCTCGCCGCCCGCGACGTTGTCGAAGGCTTCGAAACCGGCCTCGCGCATCACGGTCACGGACAGGAAATCCATTAGCGTGGCGCGGATGCGCGGATAGGAAATCAGTTTGCGGCAATCGATATACGTAGGTGAGGGCAGGCCGGAGGCCAGCGTGAAGGGCTCGTCCGCGTTGAAGTGGACCGCGCCGATTTCCAGCAGCATCCGGGCAGAGAGGCGCGCGATCTCGGTCTTGTCGGGGTAGGAGGTAGGAATCATGGCTGGTCCTGCTTTGGTCCAAATATCCTCGCCGAAGGCGTCATGCCCGAGGCCGCCCAAAGGCGGCACGGTTGGAATTTGGGTATTTTTTCCAAGAAGAAGGGCCCATCAGGGCATTTCCACCCGCCAGTGCAGCGGGAAACCGGGGTCGAACAGGGTCACCGGACCCGCGCCGGTCTCGATCCTGGGCGGGTAGTCGACCGGGGGCCCCTTGATCAGCGTGATCGCCTGTTCGTTCGGTGCCATGCCATAGAAGGCGGGGCCGTTCAGCGATGCGAAGGCCTCGAGCCGGTCAAGTGCGCCCTCGCGTTCGAACACCTCGGCAAGGCAAGACAGCGTGTTGGTCGCCGAGAAGATGCCGGCACAGCCGCAGGCGCATTCCTTGGTCGGGTCGGTGTGAGGCGCGCTGTCGGTGCCCAGGAAGAATCGCGCATCGCCCGAGGTCGCCGCGGCCACCAGGGCGTCGCGGTGGCGGGCGCGCTTGGCGACCGGAAGGCAGTAATAGTGAGGCTTGATCCCGCCCACCAAGATGTGGTTGCGGGTGATGACCAGGTGATGGGTCGTGATCGTCGCGCCGAGACCTGTCTCGTTCGCCTTTACATATTCCACGCCATCGGTTGTCGTGACATGTTCCATGACCACGCGCAGGCCCGGCGTTGCGCGCCGGATCGGATCGAGAACGCGGTCGATGAACACCGCCTCGCGGTCGAAAATGTCGACCTCGGGATCGACCACCTCGCCATGCACGCAGAGCGGGCAGCCGATCTCGGCCATTTTTTCGAGGACTTCTCGGACCTTGTCGAAATCGGATACGCCGCTTGCCGAGTTGGTCGTGGCGCCTGCCGGGTAGAGTTTCACCGCCGCGATCAGACCGCTTGCATGGGCCGCGGCCACGTCCGCCGGGTCGGTCTCCTCGGTCAGGTAGAGCGTCATCAGGGGCGTGAAATCCGCCCCCTCGGGCAGGGCGGCGAGGATGCGGTCGCGATAGGCGGTGGCGTCGGTGGCGGTCACCACCGGCGGGACCAGGTTCGGCATGACGATTGCGCGGGCGAAGTGCCGCGCGCTTTCGGGCAGTACGCCCTGCATCATTGCGCCGTCGCGCAGGTGCAGGTGCCAGTCGTCGGGGCGACGGAGGGTCAGGATTTGTGTCATGGACAGGGCGATAGCCGATCGGGGCGCGGCGGGCCAGTCCCAATGCGCCGCAAGAATCCGGTGCGCGGAAGGCCGCGCACCGGTATTGGGATCACTTCAAGATCGAGCGGCCGGCATAGACCGCCGTCTCGGCCAGCATTTCCTCGATGCGGATCAACTGGTTGTATTTTGCCAGCCGGTCCGAGCGCGACAGCGAGCCGGTCTTGATCTGCCCGCAATTGGTGGCCACGGCCAGATCGGCGATGGTGGCGTCCTCGGTCTCGCCCGAGCGGTGGGACATCACGTTGGTATAGCGCGCGCGATGGGCCATATCGACGGCGGCCAGGGTTTCGGTCAGGGTGCCGATCTGGTTGACCTTGACCAGCATCGAATTGCCCACGCCCTGCGCGATCCCATCCGCCAGGCGCGCCGGGTTGGTCACGAACAGGTCGTCGCCCACCAGCTGGACCTTGTCGCCGAGTTTTTCGGTCAGCAGTTTCCAGCCGTCCCAATCATCCTCGGAACAACCATCCTCGATCGAGATGATCGGGTAATCGGCGCAGAGTTTCGCCAGGTAGTCGACATTTTCGGCGGCATTCAGCGACAGGCCCTCGCCCTTCATCTCGTATTTGCCGTCCTTGAAATACTCGGTCGAGGCGCAGTCGAGGGCCAGGTAGATGTCCTCGCCTGGCTTGTAGCCGGCCTTTTCGATGCTTGTCAGGATGAAATCCAGCGCCTCACGGGTCGAGGACAGGTTGGGGGCAAAGCCGCCCTCGTCCCCGATGCCGGTATTGTGGCCCGCGGCCGCCAGTTCCTTTTTCAGGGTGTGGAACACCTCGGAGCCCATGCGCACCGCATCGCGGATATTGCCGGCGCTGACCGGCATGATCATGAATTCCTGGATGTCGATCGGGTTATCTGCATGTTCGCCGCCGTTGATGATGTTCATCATCGGCACCGGCAGGGTGCGCGCCGAGGTGCCGCCGACATAGCGGTAAAGTGGCTGGGCGGTGAAGTCGGCGGCCGCCTTGGCGCAGGCCAGCGACACGCCGAGGATCGCGTTGGCGCCCAGCCGGCCCTTGTTGGGGGTGCCGTCCAGGTCGATCATGGCCTGGTCGATGGCGACCTGTTCGGTCGCGTCCATGCCCACCAGTTCCTCGGCGATCTCGCCGTTGACGGCGGCCACGGCCTGCAAGACACCCTTGCCGAGATAGCGGGCCTCGTCGCCGTCGCGCTTTTCCACGGCCTCATGCGCGCCGGTGGAGGCGCCCGAGGGCACGGCGGCGCGGCCCAGGGTGCCGTCCTCCAGGATCACGTCCACCTCGACGGTGGGGTTGCCCCGGCTGTCCAGGATTTCGCGGCCGACGATATCGATGATGGTGCTCATGGGGGGCTGTCCCTTCATTGCTGCACTTGCACGGTTGACGCCCTTCTAGCGCCGGGGAGGGGCGAGGAAAAGAGGCAGGGCAGCGCAGTCAGCGACCATGCGCCTTGCGCGACAGGCGTGCTTCGCGCCACAGCGTGTAAAGTCCCGATCCGATGATGATCGCAGCGCCCGCCAAGGTCAGTGCGTCGGGTCGTTCACCAAATACAAGAACACCGATGACCAGCGCAAAGATCAGCCTAGTATAACGAAATGGCGTAACCACCGCGACCTCGCCCACGCGCATCGCCTCGACGATGGCATAATAGCCCGCCACCCCCATCACCAGCGCACCGGCAAGCTGGACCCAGGTGGCGGTGTCGATCGGCGCGGGGCCGTCGCCGAAAGCCATAAGCACCAGCCCAAGCGGTATCAGCATGCAAAAGGCATAGGTCGCCAGCTGTAGCGAGCCCACACTGCGCGGCGTGGCCCGGGTGGCAAGGTCGCGCAGCGCCAGGCCCATCACGCCCATCACCGCGAAAAGCGAGGCAGGGTCGAAGCCCGCAAGCCCCGGCCGCACGATCAGCAAGACCCCGAAAAAACCGATGCCGATCGCGCTCCACCTTCGCCATCCGACCTGTGCGCCAAGAAACACCGCCGCCCCCAACGTCACGGCCAGAGGCGTTGCCTGGAGGATCGACGAGGCCACAGACAAGGGGGTAAGTGCCAGCGCGTAGACGAAACCCAGCGTTCCCATCACCTCGCCCGCGTTTCGAAGGATTACCGGGCGGGTCAGCAGCGCGCGCGACCAAAGGCGCTGGCCCCTTGCCAATGCCATCGCCGCGAAGGCAAGCCCGCCGCCGGTTCCCAGAATCGCCAGGATCTGGCCGACGGGCAACTGGTCGGCGACGCGCTTGACGAACATGTCCTCCAGCGCAAAGCCGGCCATCGCCGCGACCATCAGCGCAATGCCGCGCAGGTTTTCCATCTCGGGAATCCTCAAGGGTTGTACTCCCGCTTAGCCCGCGTGCCAAGCGGGGGGAAGGGGGATCAGCCCTTTTTCAACGGCAGGCCGTAAAGCTCTAGCCGATGACCTTTCAAGGCATAGCCCAGCCTGGCGGCGATACGTTCCTGCAGCGCCTCGATCTCGGGATCGTAAAACTCGATTACCGCGCCGGAATTAAGGTCGATCAGGTGATCGTGGTGGTCGCGCTCGGCATCTTCATAGCGGGCGCGGCCATCGCCGAATTCGTGTTTTTCAAGAATGCCCGATTCTTCGAACAGCTTGACGGTACGATAGACCGTGGCGATCGATATCTTCGGGTCCACCGCCGAGGCGCGGGCATAGAGTTCCTCGACATCGGGATGATCGGCGCTGTCTTGCAAGACGCGCGCGATAACCCTGCGCTGGTCGGTCATGCGCAGGCCCTGGGCCTCGCAGCGGGAAATGATCGTATCCGGCATCGCGTCTCTCGTTTTGGGCCGCTGGTTTAGCCCTTGCGGGCCTCTGGTGCCAGCCCCAACAGCCCCGGTCAGGTGCCGCAAAAAGTCTGGCGCACCACTTGTTCGGGTCGTGGCGGTGCGCGAAAGTCTATCCGGTCGGGCCGATCCGCGTAAGGGGTGGCCAGCAGGTCGAGCAGCGTCTCGAATGGTTTGAAATCGTCCTCCATCGCGGCTGCGATCGCCTCCTCGATCCTGTGGTTGCGCGGAATATAGGCGGGGTTTGCGGCGCGCATCCGGCCATCTTGGACATGCCGCCTGTCGCTCTCGCGCGCAAGCCGTGTCTGCCAGCGCATGGCCCAGTCCGCGCCCGCCGGGGTGTTGGAAAAGGGGGGCTTTCCCTCGGCAATGGCGCGGAAGCCGTTGGTGAAATCGGTGCCTTGCGCAGCCATCAGGTCCAGGAACCCGTGGATCAGCGACGCATCGTCATCCTCGGCACGCGCAAGCCCGAATTTAGGACGAAAGACGCTGAGCCATGCATCACGAAAGACATCGCCAAAGCCCTCGATCGCGGCGGTGGCAAATGCGATCGCACGTTCCTGGTCGGTGTCGATCAGCGGCAGCAGGCAGGTGGCAAGCTGGGCCAGGTTCCAGACCGCCATATCCGCCTGGCGCGCATAGGCGTAGCGGCCCATGTGGTCGATGGAACTAAACACCGTGTCGGGATGATAGCCGTCCATGAAGGCGCAAGGACCGAAATCTATCGTCTCGCCCGACACCGCCATGTTGTCGGTATTCATAACGCCGTGGATAAAGCCCACGCCCATCCATTGCGCGATCAGCCGCGCCTGCGCGCCGATCACAGCGTTCAACAGGTCCAACCCGGTTTCGGCCTCGGGGTAATGGCGGGTGATGACATGATCGGCCAGCACGCGCAGGGCGTCGGTGTCGCCGCGCACGGCGAAGTACTGGAAGGTGCCCACGCGGATATGGCTGGCCGCCACGCGGGTCAGCACCGCGCCGGGCAGGCGGGTGTTGCGCCAGACATCCTCGCCCGTCGTCACCGCGGCCAAGGCCCGGGTGGTGGGGATGCCAAGGGCATGCATGGCCTCGGACACGATGTATTCCCGCAGCACCGGACCCAGCGCCGCGCGACCGTCCCCCGCGCGGGAAAACGGCGTCCGGCCCGCGCCCTTCAACTGGATGTCGCGGCGGCGTCCCTGCCGGTCCAGGACCTCGCCCAGCAGGATGGCGCGGCCGTCGCCCAGTTGCGGCACGAAATTGCCGAACTGGTGGCCCGCATAGGCCTGCGCCAGGGGGGCTGCGCCCTCCGGCACATGATTGCCGGCCAGCATCGCCACGCCATCCTCGGAGGCGAGGTGGTCGGGGTCGAGGCCCAGTTCCTCGGCCAGTGTGGTGTTCAGCCGGATCAGACGCGGCGCGCGGACCGGCTGCGGCGCCTGCCGGGCGTAAAACGTCTCGGGCAGGCGGGCATAACTGTTGTCGAAGGGGATCTGCAGGGTCATGGGGCAGAGATAGGGGCGCGCTGGCAATTTGCGAAGGGAGGGGCGAGGTTTCGCGCCTTGATCCTGTGCGCGCGGCACCTGCCCGGGCGGGCGCATCGCGTGGGACGGAGCCAGATGGAGACCGGTTCGGGAGAATGACCAGCGGTTCACGCTGGTCCGCGTTGCAGAGGCGCCCACGTTGGACAGGCAGGCGGCGTCGGGGGAGAGACGGGCAGGAGAGGTTTGCTATCCGGGTGGGAGAGGCTTGCTATCGGCTCAGCACGTCGCCCAACGCCTGCAGCATGTCCAGGCACTGGTCCAACTGGTCGAAGGTCACGAATTCATCGGGTTTGTGGGCCTGCGCGATAGAGCCCGGCCCGCAGACTGCCGCGGCACAGCCCAGCCCCTGGAACAGCCCCGCCTCGGTCGAGAACGGGACCGTTTCGGCATGGTCCTGCCCGGTCAGGTCCATCAGCAGTGCGCGCGCGGCGCTGTCTTCCATCGGCTCCAGCCCCGCGACCTCGCCGATCACCTCTGTCAGGATCTCTGCCTCGGGCATCACGCGGCGCATCGCGGGCAGCAGGGTTTCCGTGACATGCCGGTCCATCTCCTCTTTGACGAACCTTATGTCAGAGGCTTGCACGGGCCGCATTTCCCATTCCACCTCGGCGCGGCCCGGGATCACGTTATGGGCGTGCCCGCCGGCGATCCGGCCCAGGTTTACCGTCGTCCAGGGCGGGGTGAAGCGGCTGTTGTCCGGCGCGCGGGTCTTCAGCGCCTCGGCCAGCTCCATCAGGCGGGTGACGTAACGCACGGCGGCCTCGGCGGCGTTGACGCCCGCCTCGGGGTTGGATCCGTGCCCCTCTTGCCCGTGAAACCGCACGGTGTATTCGCAACAGCCCTTGTGCGCCTCGACGATCCGCATCTCGGTCGGCTCGCCGATCAGGGCGATGTCGGGGCGGATGCCGCGCGCGGCCAGTTCCGCCACCAGCGCCTGACCGCCCAGGCAGCCGACCTCTTCGTCATGGGTGAAGGCGAAATGCAGGGGTTTTTTCAGGTCCAGCGCCGCATAGGTCGGCGCCATCGCCAGCGTGGCCGCGATGAACCCCTTCATGTCGGAGGTGCCGCGCCCGTAAAGCCGTCCCTCGGCCTCGTGCAACCGGAACGGATCGGTGGACCAGTCCTGGTCGGTCACCGGCACAACATCCGTATGGCCCGACAGCACGATCCCGCCGCCGGCCTCGCGCGGGCCCAAGGTGGCGAACAGGTTGGCCTTGTGCCCGCCCTTGTCATGAAACAGGTCCACATGCGCCCCCAGATCGCCCAGCATCGCGGCGATATGGACGATCATTTCCAGGTTCGACTCGCTCGAAACGGTGGGAAAGGCCACCAGGTCGGCCAGGATCGCGCGGGTCTGTTCCAGCGTGGGCATCAGGTCTTCACGTACAGCTTGCGGGGCCGGTCGCACAGGCATTCGGCCGGGCCATCCTCGCGGATCAGGATCGGCTCGGTAATCTCCAGCCCCCAGTTTTCCATCCAGAGCCCGGGCATGAAATGAAAGGTCATACCGGGTTCCAACTCGGTTTCATCCTCTGGGCGCAGGGAAATCGTGCGCTCGCCCCAGTCGGGCGGGTAGCTGATGCCGATGGGATAGCCGCAGCGCGCGCCCCGCTCGATCCCGGCCCGTTCCAGGGGTGCGGCCAGCGCATTGGCCACGTCGCAGGCCCGGTTGCCCGAACGCGCGGCGTCCAGCCCCGCCTCGATACCCTCGATCAGCGCGGCCTCGGCGGCGCGGATGTGATCGGGTGGCGTGCCCAGAAACACGGTCCGGCAAAAGGGTGCGTGATAACGACGATAACAGCCCGAGATTTCAAAGAAGGTCGCTTCTCCCGACGCGAACTTGCGCCCGTCCCAGGTCAGGTGCGAGGCCGCCGCATCCGCCCCCGAGGGCAACAGCGGCACGATGGCCGGGTAATCGCCCCAGTCGCCATCCAGCCCGGTCAGCGCGTCGCGGTAGATATCGGCGACGAGTTCGTTCTTGGGCAGGCCGGGTTCGATCCGTGCGACCACACCGTCGATGATCTTTTCCGAGATCTTCGCCGCGCGGCGGATGAAATCGAGTTCCTCGTCGGATTTCACCGTGCGCTGCCAGTTGACCAGTGCGGTTGCATCGACCAGCTCGGCCTCTGGCAGCGACTCGCGCAGGGTGAGATAGGCTTTGGCGGAAAAATAGTAATTGTCCATCTCCACGCCGATCCGTTTCGCCCCGTAGCCCAGATCGCGAATGATCGAGGCCAGGTGCTGCATCGGGTGACGTGTCGCGGATTGCACGTAATCGTCGGAGTAATGCGTGATATGGACGCCGGCCATCCAGACTGTGCGCACCGCTCCGTTCGCGTCCATCCGCCGACCCCACCACATCGGGTCCGCATCATGAAAGATCAAAACCCCCTGGTGAACGTAGAAGGACCAGCCGTCATAGCCCGTCAGCCAGGCCATGTTCGACGGGTCCTCGACGAAAAGAAGGTCTATGCCGCGCACGTCCATTGCGCGTCGTACCAGCCCCAGGCGCCGCTCGTACTCGGCCAGGGAAAACGGTGCGCGGCCCTCGCTTGCGTAGCCGAACTGGACGATTTCCTCTGTCATGGGCGGGCTTGCTCCTGCTGGGCGTGACGGTGGCCATCGCGAATTCGCTCATCTGAAGAGGGCGACGCTGTCCCGTCAAGGCCGGAAGAAACGGACGGGGGTAGAGAGGTCTGCCGATCTGCGATATGTGTGGCACGACGGCCCCGCGCGAGCGCGCCGGCCCAGATTCTGGGGAAACCGGCCCGTTTTGCGGGGGCGGAGCGAAACCCGCCTTGCGGGGCGGAAAGCGGTGCGGGCGGTCAGGATGTTGGGGGCTGCCAGCCCGGCAATACAGAAAGGATGCGCCATGCTGAAAAACGACATGCTGGAACAGTGGGACCGGGAGAATTTCTTTCATCCCTCCACCCACCTGGCGCAATTTGCCCGCGGCGAGGCCCCGCAGCGGATCATCAGGGGCGGCGAGGGCGTGTTTATCGAGGACCGGGAGGGTAACCGGCTGTTGGATGCGTTCGCGGGGCTTTACTGTGTGAACGTGGGCTATGGCCGCCCCGAGATCGCCGAGGCCATTGCCGCGCAAGCGCGCGAGCTGGCCTATTACCATGCCTATGTCGGCCACGGCACCGAGGCCTCCATCACCTTGTCAAAGATGGTGATGGACCGCGCCCCGGCGCATATGTCCAAAGTCTATTTCGGCCTCAGCGGGTCGGATGCGAATGAAACCAACATCAAACTTGTCTGGTATTACAACAACATCCTCGGCCGGCCGGAAAAGAAGAAGATCATCTCGCGCTGGCGCGGCTATCATGGTTCCGGCCTGATGACAGGGTCGCTGACGGGGCTGCACCTGTTCCACAACAAGTTCGACCTGCCGCTGGATCGGGTATTGCATACCGAACCGGCCTATTTCTATCGTCGCCCCGATCCCGACATGTCCGAGGCCGATTTCGTAGCCTTCTGCGCGGCCGAGCTTGAGGCGCTGATCGAACGCGAGGGCGCGGATACCATCGCGGCGTTTATCGGCGAGCCGGTCATGGGGACGGGCGGGATCGTGCCGCCACCTGCAGGCTATTGGGAAGCGATCCAGCCGATCCTTGACGCACATGACATCGTCCTGATCGCTGATGAGGTGGTGACGGGGTTCGGGCGTTTGGGCAGCATGTTCGGTTCGGACCATTACGGGCTAAAGCCCGATCTCATCACCATCGCAAAGGGTCTGACCTCGGCCTACGCGCCTTTGTCTGGATCGATCGTGTCAGACAGACTGTGGAAAGTCCTGGAACAGGGCACCGACGAAAACGGCCCGATCGGCCATGGATGGACCTATTCGGCGCATCCGATCGGGGCTGCGGCGGGGGTGGCCAACCTCGGGCTGATCGACGACTTGGGGCTGGTCGCGAACGCGGCCGAGACAGGCGGCTACTTGACTGCGGCGATGCGCGATGCAGTGGCCGGGCACGACCATGTGGGCGAGGTGCGCGGCGAGGGGATGCTCTGTGCGGTCGAGTTGGTTGCCAACAAGGATGCGCGGACCTTTTACGAGACACCGGGCAAGCTTGCCGGCGCGGTGGTCGCTGAAATGGCCAAGCACGGGGTGATCGCGCGGGCCATGCCGCAGGGCGATATCCTCGGATTCGCCCCGCCGCTCTGCCTGACCCGCGCAGAGGCCGAGCAGGTGGTTGCCGCAACGGCCAGGGCGATCCGTGCGGTGCTGGACTAAGAAAATTAACATGCCCCCGGCAAAAGGGCCGGGGGCATGTCGCGATGCCATTCAGTCCGAGCAGAGCCGCGCGACCAGCATAAGCGGCCAGTTTTTCCTTGAAAGATCGGGAATGCGGAAGGCCGCGCCCATGTGTTCTTCTTCGTCGGTATAGAGGCTGGGCGTGACGACCACCGGAAGGCCCGCGCCCATTGCCGAGTGCAGCCCGATCCGGCTGTCCTCGAAGGCGACGCAATCGCGCGGTGGCAGGCCGAGCCGTTTGAGCGCCAACAGGTAGATTTCAGGATCGGGTTTCTTGCGCGCGACCTCGTCGCCCGAGGCGATCACCGGGAACAGATCCGCCGCTGCCTTGCCCCAGCAGGCCTGCGTCAGGGCCTCGACATTGGGCCGCGAGGTCGTGGTGGCCAACGCCAGCCGCATGCCGGCCTCGCGCGCCTTTTCCACCAGGTCGGCGATGCCGGGGCGCAGCGTAACATGGCCCTGCGCAATCAGATGACCATAGCGCGCGGTCTTGTCCTTGTGCAGCGCCCTGATCTCGTCATCGGTCAGCTTGCGCGCCGTGTCGGCCAAGCTGAACTGGAAGGCGGCAATACGTTCCTTGCCGCCGCCAGTTTTCAGAAGAACGCGATAGTCGTCCTGGCTCCAGTTCCAATCGAGGCCCCACTCGGCGAAGGTTTCGTTGAACGCCCGCCGGTGGATTTCCTCGGTCTCGGCGAGTGTTCCGTCGACATCGAAGATCAGTGCGTTCAGGGTCATCGCAACTCGTCCGCCAGGCGTGCCACGATGGCCACCAGGACGTCGAAATCCGAGAAACGCGCATCCTGGGGAATGTCGTCCACGTCCTCGGCCTTGTGATATCCTTCGGTGAACAGGGCAAAGCGCATCTTGGCCTTCCAGGCGCATTCGGCGTCGATCTCGCTGTCGCCGACATAGACCGCGGCATCGGCACCCAGCTGGTCCTTGACGGCCAGTGCCATCGCCGGGTCGGGCTTGTTGACCTCCAGCGTGTCGCCGCCGACGACAGAACCGAAGAAATGGTCGATGCCGAAGGCCTTCAGGATGTCGCGGCTGGGGCCTTCGGGCTTGTTGGTGCACACGCCCATGGCCCAGCCCTCGTCCCTGAACTGTTCCAGCGCGTCCTCGACCCCCGGATACAGCGTGGTCAGCGTGGCCGGGTCGGCCTCGTAGTGCCGCAGGAAGGTTTCCAGCATCGCGCCGTGGCGCGACTGGTCCAGACCGCGCGCCTCGATGACCCGCTCGATCAGAACGGACACGCCATTTCCGATAAAGCTGCGAATGGTGGCGAGGTCCAACTCGCCGTCGCCGGTTTCGGCCAGGGTCTTGTTCACGGCGGCATGGATATCGGGCGCGCTGTCGATCAGCGTGCCGTCGAGGTCGAAGATGATGGCCTTCTTCACGCGGCGTCCTTCCATTTGATCGAGCATCCCATCGACGGGATCTGCTCTTGCGGTCCATGGCCGGTTTCGGCCACCTGTTTCATCGCCTCGAACAGATCGCGGCGCAGGTCCGGCGGGCCGGCCTGCTTGCGCGAGGCATCCAGCCGGCCGCGATATTGCAGGCCCAGCCCGGCGTCGAAGCCGAAGAAGTCCGGGGTGCAAACCGCGTCATAGGCCTTCGCCACCGACTGATCCTCGTCATAGAGATAGGGGAAGGGGAGGTCCAGTTCCCGCGCGACCTCCTTCATCCTGTCAAAGCTGTCTTCGGGATAGGCGTCGGCATCGTTGGAACTGATCGCTGCGACACCGATGCCCATGGCCTGCAATTCCTTCGCGTCGCGGATGATCCGGTCGCGCACCGCGATCACGTAGGGGCAATGGTTGCAGATGAACATGATCAGCGTGCCCTTCGGCCCGCGCACATCCTCCCGTGTCCAGGTTTTCCCGTCCGTGCCGGGCAACGCGAAATCCGGGGCCTTCCAGCCGAAATCGCAGATGGGGGTCGAAACGGCCATTATTCGAACTCCATTTCCGTATAGACGACGCCCGCGTTCTTGGTCGCCAGTTCCTCGAACGTGTCCAGGTGGGCATAGGGGCTTTGGTCGACATAATAGGCATCGTCCAGCGATCCGCCAGCGTCCAGGTGTTCGCCGATCTTGCCCCGCAGGTAGGTCAGGTAATCATGGGTGTAACGCCGCACCTGGGCCATGTTGGTCGGGTGCCCGTGGCCGGGGATGACGTAAAGCGCGCCCAGCGGCTCGAACGCCTCGTTCCAGGTCTCGATCCAGCAGGACGTGCAGGTTTCGGCAAAGATCGGCGGCATGCGTTGGTGGAACGCCACGTCGCCCGCGATGATCAGCTTCTGTTCGGGCAGCCAGACGGAAATGTCGCCCTCGGAATGGGCCGGGCCCAGGTACAGCACCTCGATCTTCATCCCGCCCATCTCGATATCGTAGCGGTCGGTGAAGGTGATGTTGGGGCCGACCGCCTCGGTGCCCTCGGCATTCTCGCGGGCGTATCGTTTCATCCCTTCGAGGATCTGAAAGGCGTTGTCCTCGAACACTTTCTTGGCCTCTTCATGGGCGAGGATATCGACGCCCTGTGCCGCCCAATAGCTGTTGCCTAGCATCGCGTGGCCCTGGCCGTTTTCGTTGATCACCAGTTTCACCGGCTGATCGGTGACGGCCTTGATCTCGTCGTGCAGGGCCTCGGCGAGCCTTGCATTGGCGCCGCCATTCACGACGATCACCCCGTCGCCGGTCACGATGAAGGACAGGTTGTTGTTGTGGCCCGCGTTTTCATAGGTCGGCGGGGCGGTCGCGCCGATCGCCGAAAAGACATGCGGGATCACCTCGACCGGCTTTTCGTACAGCACGGATTGGGGATACTGGTCTGGGATGTCCTCGCTGGCAAACGCAGGGGCGGCCAGCAAGGCACAGAAAAGTGCTTTGCGGATCATGGTTGAACTCCTCCCTTATGCGGCAAGCATAGACGCATTCATATTTGTGAGGCTAGGGGGAAGAGACGCCGCCGAGGTACCCGAGGGCGGCTTGTCGGCTGGCCGGCGTAAATCCGCAGCATCGCAAAGGGACGCTGCGGATGTTTGGGTCTGGCCACGTCGTGCATGTTGCGCGGCCGGTCCGCGCCCGGGCGTCGGGCGCGGTCGTCGGTTCGCGTCTTAGGTGGTTTTCTGCGCGGCCTCGGCCGCCTCGCGGATGGCGCGAATGTTCTGGCCATAGACCTCGGGATTGTCGACCGACCCGCCCTTGAACACCGCCGAACCCGCGACGAAGCAATCCGCCCCGGCCGCGACCAGCGGGCCCACCGTCGTGGGGTCGACCCCGCCATCCACCTGGATGTGGATCTCGCGATCCCCGATCATCTCGCGGATCTGGGCCACCTTTTGCACGCTGGAGGGGATGAACTTCTGCCCGCCGAAGCCGGGGTTCACGCTCATCACCAGAACCATGTCCACCAGGTCCAGGAGTTCGGAAATCACGTTCGCAGGGGTGCCTGGGTTGAGGCTGATGCCGCATTTCGTGCCGGTCGCCTTGATCGCCTGCAAGGTCCGGTGCGGGTGCGGCCCTGCCTCCCAGTGTGCGACGATCATGTCGGCGCCGGCCTCGGCATAGGCCTCGATATAGGGATCCACCGGCGCGATCATCAGGTGAACGTCCATGAAGGTCTTCACATGGGGACGGAACGCCTTCACCGCGGGCGGGCCGAAGGTGAGGTTCGGGACGAAATGCCCGTCCATCACGTCCACATGCACCCAATCGGCGCCTTGCGCCTCGATGGCCTGAATCTCCTGCCCGAAATTGGCGAAATCTGCCGACAGGATCGAGGGGGCGATCTTGATGGAGCGGTCAAACATCCTTGGGGTCCTCCCGAAGTGGTCATGGGGTGCGTGGGCCGGAAGGGAAGGGAAAACCACCCGGCCCACGCCTGGAAAACTGGGCGCCTGCTTACGCGGCGACGCCCAGCTTTTCGCGCCAGCCCGGGTAGAGCTTGTCGGCGTCGTTCTGGAAGCTCTCAAACGCGCGGGCCAGTTCCTTGTGATCCTTGGCGTAATCCACCAGGTTCACGCCGGCCTTCCACGCGTCATGCGCCTGGCCCAGCGACTTGGCCCCGGCGGTGCCGCCATCCACGTGACCGAAGGCGCCGCCGCCCGAGGTCTGGATGATGTTCGAATGGCCCAGGTTGTCGAAAAAGCCCGGCAGGCGCAGCGCGTTCATGCCGCCCGAGATGATCGGGGTGGTCGGCTTCATGCCCTGCCAGCCCTGCTTGTAGAACGGGCCCTGCGCCTCGTCCTGCTCCAGCATGAAGGCGATGGCCTTGTCGGCGGCGTCGCCTTCCATCTTGCCAAAGCCCATGGTGCCGGTGTGGATGCCCGAGGCACCCGACAGGCGGCTCATCTTGCAGTGCACGAAGGCGGTGTAGCCGCGCTTGGACTGGGGCGAGGTCACGGCGCCGTGGCCGGCGCGGTGGTAGTGCAGGAACTGGCCGGGGAAGTTGCGGCGGGCGACCGTCACGGCGGTCGGGCCGGCAACATAGCCGTCCACCAGGAAGGCCACGTGATCGGCGTCGGGGCCGAAGGCTTCGAGGATGAATTCGCCGCGGGCGATCATCTCGGCCGGGTCGTCGGCGGTGATGTTGGCCGAGAACAGCTTGGCCTGGCCGGTTTCATCCTGCGCGCGCTTCATCGCGTCGGCGACCAGGGTGATCGTGTCCTTCAGCGGGGCGAAGACCTGGTTGCCCTGGGGTTCGTCGTTCTTGATGAAATCGCCGCCCAGCCAGAATTCATAGCAGGCATCGGCGAAGGGCTGCGGGCGCAGGCCGAGCTTCGGCTTGATGATGGTGCCCACGACCATGCCGCCATTGGTGACGTCGCGGTCCAGCACGCGCCACATGTCCTGGATGTTCATCGACGGGCCGTCGAACAGGCGCAGATAGGCGGGCGGCACGTAGAAATCGTGCATCTTGGCGTATTCGACGTCGCCCATGCCCTGGTTGTTGCCGATGGTCAGCGTCAGGAAGGAGGCCAGCATCGCGCGGCCATCGATGATGTTGCGATCGAACAATTCGATGGGATAGGCGATCTTCATCAGTTCCTTGTCGGGGTCGATTTCATACACAAGGGCGTCCACGCCCTTGGTGAAATCGTCCGTGGTGCAGACCTCGACATTGGTGCCGGTGGAGCTTTCGGCGGCGAAGTGGGCGGCGACGGACAGGTAGTCGCCAAAGCCTTCTTTCGGCTTCATGATATAGGCGCAAAGAACGTGGCGCCCGCCTGCGATGAGCGATTTTTCGTCAAGGTCAAGACGCGCGTAGCGATTTGACTGGTCCATGTTGAGTCCTCCCGGGGGGTTCAGATTCCTGTGGTCGCGCGTTTCCGTGTGGATCGGGCGACCCGGCGGTTTCCGGCGCCGGGTCGCCCTCCCTTGTCAGTTAACCTTGGGGTCAAGGCTGCCGTCTGCGTAACGCTTGGCCATGTCGTCCATCGAGATCACGTCGATTTTCGAGGCATTTCCGGCGGTGCCGAACCGCTCGAAACGGTCGAGGCACAGCTTGGTCATCTCTTCCATTGCCGGGATCATGAACTTGCGCGGGTCGAACTCGGTGGGCTTGTCCTTGGCGACCTTGCGGAACTGGCCGGTCAGCGCCATCCGGTTGTCGGTGTCGATATTGACCTTGCGAACGCCCGACTTGATGCCGCGCTCGATTTCCTCGACCGGCACGCCATAGGTCTGGGGCATCTCACCGCCCGACTCGTTGATCAGGTCTTGCAGGTATTGCGGCACGCTTGATGAGCCGTGCATCACCAGGTGCACGTTCGGGATCTTGGCGTGGATCTTCTCGATCTGGCTGATGGCCAAGGTCTCGCCCGTCGGCTTCTGGCTGAACTTGTAGGCGCCATGGCTGGTGCCGCAGGCAATGGCCAGCGCGTCGACCTTGGTCAGCTTGACGAATTCGGCGGCCTCATCGGGATCGGTCAGCAACTGCTCTTTCGAGAGCTTGCCTTCCGCGCCCGAGCCGTCCTCTTTCGCGGCTTCACCGGTTTCCAGGTTACCCAGAACGCCCAGCTCGCCCTCGACCGAGGCGCCGACCCAGTGGGCCATGTCCGCCACCGCCTTGGTGATGGCCACGTTGTAATCCCAGTCGGCCGGGGTCTTCATGTCTTCCTTCAGCGAACCGTCCATCATCACCGAGGTGAACCCATGCTTGATCGCGCTCAGGCAGGTCGCCTCGTTATTGCCATGGTCCTGGTGCATGCAGAGCGGGATCTTGGGGAACATTTCGCTCAGCGCCTGGATCATGTGGCGCAGCATGATGTCGCCCGCATAAGAGCGCGCGCCGCGGCTGGCCTGCATAATCACGGGGGCGTCGCATTTTTCCGCCGCTTTCATGATCGCAAGGCCTTGCTCCATGTTGTTGATGTTGAAGGCCGGGACGCCGTAGCCATGTTCGGCCGCGTGATCCAGGAGTTGCCGCAGGGTAATAAGAGCCATCGATGTCCTCCGTCAGGCTGCGTGTTCTTTGCGTTCCAGTGCTGAAAGACCCGGCAGGGGCCGGCCCTCCAGCCATTCGAGGAATGCCCCACCGGCGGTGGAGACATGGGTGAAATCATTCATGACGCCGGCTGCGTTCAGCGCAGCCATGGTATCCGCGCCGCCCGCGACCGAGACACACAGGCCTGCGCGACTTTGTTCGGCTACGGTCTGCGCCAGGGCGTTGGTGCCAGCGTCGAAAGGCGGGGTTTCATAGGTGCCCATCGGTCCGTTCCACAGGATCGTGCGCGCACCGCGCAGGATTTCCCGGTAACGCGCCACCGTGTTGGGGCCTATATCGAGAATGCGTCGGTTCGCGCGAATACCACCCAGTGGCACCGGATAGGCGTTTACCCCCCGCCGCTGAAATGCGGCGACGACGAAATCCTCGGGCAGCATGATCTCGCAACCCGCCACCATGGCCAATGCCGAGATTTCAAGAATTTCCTCGGCGTGTTCGGGTTCGATGAACGAGCGGCCTATGGAATAGCCACGGGCGAACAGAAAGGCATTTGCCAGCCCGCCGCCCAGCAGGATCGTGTCGATCTTGGGCACAAGCCGTTTCAGCACGCCCAGGCGCGGTGCCACGCTGCCACCGCCGATCAGCGCGACCGAAGGGTATTGCGGATCGGTCAGCGCCCCGCCAAGCGCGCTGAGTTCCTGCATGAACAACGGTCCCGCGGCCACACGGTCGGCTGCGAGGACAGCGGATGTCGTCGAGGCATGCCCCCGGTGACAGCAGGAAAAGGCGTCGTTGACATAGACATCGCCCAGCCGTGCCAGTTGTGCCCCGAGCGATGGGTCGTTGCGTTCCTCGCCCCGTTCGAACCGCAGGTTCTCGCACAGCATCACCTCGCCCGGCTCCATCAATTCGCTGGTCCGTTCCACGAGAGGCCCGGCGCAGGTGTCGTTGAAAATCACCGGACGCCTCAGCGCCCGCTCAAGCGCGGGTTTCAGCCGCTCTGTGGTCAGCCGGGGTGTCAACTCGCCCTCTGGGCGCCCCAGATGCGTCAACACCACGATGCGCGCGCCTTGGTCCAGAAGCGGTTTCATGCCCTCGGCGAAGCGGGCGATACGCGTGGTATCGCCCAGCCCCTCATGCGTCAGCGGCACGTTCAAATCGGCCCGCACCGCAAGGCGCTTGCCCGCAACATCCAGCGATGTCAGGGGCGTCGGCGCCATCAGATCAGCGCCCCCATCGCGACGGCGGTGTCCGACATGCGGTTGGAGAAGCCCCACTCGTTGTCGTACCAGGTCAGGATGCGCACCATGGTGCCGTCCATGACCTTGGTCTGGTCCATGTGGAAGATCGAGGAATGCGGATCATGGTTGAAGTCCATGCTGACCAGCGATTCCTCGGTATAGCCCAGAACGCCCTTCATCGGGCCGTCGGCGGCGGCCTTGATCGCGGCGTTCACTTCCGCGACGGTGGTGTCGCGGTTGGCCTCGAACACCAGGTCCACGACCGACACGTTCGGGGTGGGCACGCGGATGGCGACGCCGTCCAGCTTGCCGTTCAGTTCCGGCAGCACCAGGCCCACGGCCTTGGCGGCCCCGGTCGAGGTCGGGATCATGCTCATCGCCGCGGCGCGGGCGCGGTACAGGTCCTTGTGCATCGTGTCCAGCGTCGGCTGGTCGCCGGTATAGCTGTGCGTGGTGGTCATGAAGCCGCGCTTGATGCCGATGGCGTCGTTCAGAACCTTCGCCACCGGCGACAGGCAGTTGGTGGTGCAGGACGCGTTCGACACGACCACGTCATCCTTGGTCAGGGTGCCATGGTTCACGCCGTAAACGATGGTCTTGTCGGCACCGTCTGCAGGCGCCGAGACCAGAACGCGCTTGGACCCGTTTTCCAGGTGCATCGCGGCCTTTTCGCGCGCGGTGAAGATACCGGTGCATTCCATCGCGATGTCCACGTCGCCCCAAGGCAGGTCCTTGGGGTCGCGGATCGCGGTGACCTTGATCGGGCCGCGGCCGACGTCGATGGTGTCGCCGTTCACCGTCACGGTGCCGGGGAAACGGCCATGAACGCTGTCATAGCGCACCAGGTGGGCATTGGTTTCCACCGGGCCCAGGTCGTTGATCGCGACCACCTCGATATCGGTGCGGCCCGATTCCACGATGGCCCGCAGCACGTTGCGGCCGATACGGCCGAAACCGTTGATAGCAACTTTCACAGTCATGTTAGACCCTTCTTACTTGATCAGGTTCTTGGCGGCATCCGCCACGGCCTCGGCAGTGATGCCGAAATGCTTGTATAGGTCCCCCGCCGGTGCCGATGCACCGAAGGAGGTCATGCCGACGAAGGCAGAGTTCTGGCCCAAGAGCGGTGCCCAGCCCTGTTCGATCGCGGCTTCCACGCCCACGCGGGGCGCATCGCCCAGCACGGATGCCTTGTAGGCGTCATCCTGCGCGGCGAAAAGCTCGAAACACGGGGCGGAAATCACCGCAGCCTTGATGCCAGACTGGGCCAACAGGTCGGCCGCCTTCATCGCGATCTCGACCTCGGAGCCAGTGCCGATAAGTGTCACGTCACGCGCACCATCGGCCTCGCGCAGGACATAGGCGCCCTTGGCCACCATGTTTTCCGTCACATGCGCGGTTCGCAGACAGGGCAGGTTCTGGCGAGACAGCGACAGCATCGAGGGGGTGGCCTTCATTCCCAGCGCCGCCTGCCATGCCTCGGCTGTTTCGACCACGTCGGCGGGACGGAAAACGTTAAGGTTGGGCATCGCGCGATACGAGGCCAGCACCTCGACCGGCTGGTGCGTCGGGCCATCCTCACCCAGACCGATGGAATCGTGGGTCAGCACGTAGATCACCCGAATGCCCATCAGCGCGGCCAGGCGGATCGCGCCGCGGCCGTAATCGGCGAAGATCAGGAAGGTGCCGCCATAGGGAATGAAGCCCCCGTGCAGCGCGATCCCGTTCATGATCGCGTTCATGCCATGCTCGCGCACGCCGTAACGGATGTAGTCACCCGAGAAGTCGGCGGCCGTGACATCTCTCATGCCGCCGGTCTTGGTCAGGTTCGACCCCGTCAGGTCGGCCGAGCCGCCCGCGGTGTTGGGCAGGGTGGTGTTGATCACCTCCAGCGCCATCTGGCTGGCCTTGCGGGTGGCCACCTTGGGGGCATCCGCCGACAGCTTGGCCTTGTAGGCGTCGATGGCCGCATCCAGCGTCGCGGCATCGGGATCTGCCATCGAGGTCTCGAATGCTTCCTTGCCTGCATTCGCAGCCAAGCGAGCCTCCCATGCTTCGCGCGCGGCACGGCCGCGGGCCGATACCGCATGCCAGGCGTCATAGACATCTTGCGGCACGGTGAAGGGCTCGTGCGGCCAATCCAGCGCCTTGCGCGCGGCGGCGATTTCTTCGTCGCCGAGGGGGGCGCCATGCACGTCATGGGTGCCCTGCTTGTTGGGCGCGCCAAAACCGATGATGGTGCGACAGGCGATCATCGAGGGTTTGTCGGTCACCGCGCGGGCGGCTTCGATTGCTGCGGCGACGGCTTCCTTGTCGTGGCCGTCGACCGATTGCACATGCCAGCCGGCGGCCTCGAAGCGCATCTTCTGGTTCATCGAAGTGGACACATCGGTAGAGCCGTCGATGGTGATCTGGTTGTCGTCCCACAGCACGATCAAGCGCCCCAGCCCGTGATGGCCGGCAAAGTCAATCACCTCGTGGCTGACGCCCTCCATCAGGCAGCCGTCCCCGGCGATCACGTAGGTATAATGGTCAACGAGGTCATCACCAAAGCGGGCATTGTGCATCCGCTCAGCCAGCGCCATGCCGACGGCCGCCGAAAAACCCTGGCCCAGCGGGCCGGTGGTCACCTCGATGCCCTTGGCGTGGCCGTATTCCGGGTGACCGGCGGTGCGATAGCCCATCTGGCGGAAGTTGCGCAACTGGTCCATGTCCATGTCGTCATAGCCCAGCAGGTGGTTGATCGCGTAGACCAGCATCGAGCCGTGGCCCGCGCTCATCACGAAGCGGTCGCGGTCGGCCCATTTGTCGGCGCTGGGGTCGATCTTCATGAAGCGGTTGAACAGTACCGCGGCGATGTCCGCGGTGCCCATTGGCGCGCCCGGATGGCCGGAATTGGCCGCCTGGACGGCATCCATGGACAGGGCCCGGATGGCATTGGCCATCAGGTCTTCGGCAGAGGTGTCGATCTGGGTGGGGGCGTTCATTGTCGGTGCCTCCTCAGGCGCGCTTTGATTCAGAGACGAGACGCTCGATCATCGGCGTCAGGATAAGCTGCATCGCGAGGTCGAGCTTGCCGCCGGGGATCACGATGGAGTTGGCGCGGCTCATCCAGGAGCCGTCGATCATCGACACGAGATACGAAAAGTCGATACCGCGCGGATTCTTGAAGCGGATCACCACCAGACTCTCGTCCGGGGTCGGGATCCAGCGGGCAACCAGCGGGTTCGAGGTATCAACCACCGGCACGCGCTGGAAGTTGATGTCGGTCTCGGTGAATTGCGGGATGATGCAATGCACGTAGGAATGCATCCGGCGCAGGATCACGTCGGTCACCGCCTCGGTGGTATAGCCGCGCTTTGCCTTGTCGCGGTGGATCTTCTGGATCCATTCGAGGTTCACGACCGGCACCACGCCGATCTTGAGATCTGCATATTTGGCGATATTGACCTCGTCATTGACCACCGCGCCATGCAGACCCTCGTAAAACAAAAGGTCAGAGCCATCCTCGAACGGCGCCCACTCGGTAAAGTGCCCCGGCGGTACGCCGTATTTCTCGGCCTCTTCGTCATCATGTACGTAATGGCGCGTGCGCCCCTTGCCGGTATCGCCATATTCGCGAAAGACACGCTCCAGTTCGGCCAGCTCGTTGGCGTCGTAGCTGAAATGGCTGAAACCTGTATTGCCGGCCGCGTATTGCCGGTCGAGTTCTGCCTTCATGTCCTTGCGGTTGAACTTGTGAAAGGCATCGCCTTCGATCGAGACAGCGTTCACGCCTTCGCGGCGGAAAATCTGGTCGAACGTATGCTTGACGGTCGAGGTGCCGGCCCCGGAGGAGCCCACGACGGAAATGATCGGATGTTTCTTGCTCATGACTGTCCTCCCGGGAACATTTAGGCGCGGAACAGGCCGCGGTTGCCGAACAGGGCGTTGACCTCTTGCTCGGGCAGGTCGTGATAGGCGGCCACGCGGCTGACCTTGTCCTTGGAACCGAAAACGAAGGGCGTGCGCGCGTGCAGCTTGTCTGCGGTCTTGGACAGGATCGGGTCCTGCGCATCCGTTGCGCTGCCCCCGGCTTGTTCGATGACGAAACCGATCGGGGCGCATTCATAGATCATCCGCAGGCGCCCGCGCTCGTATCCCTTGCGCGAGTCGCCGGGGTAGAGGAACACGCCGCCGCGGGTCAGGATGCGGTGGGTTTCGGCCACCAGCGACGCCACCCAGCGCATGTTGAAATTACCCTCGCGCGGGCCATCCTCACCTGCAAGACAGTCGTCGATATAGGCGCGGATCGGCTTTGGCCAGTGGCGGTAGTTCGAGGCGTTGATCGCGAATTCACGCGATGTCTCTGGGACTTTGACCGCTTCTTCGACCAGCACGAACTGTTTGGAGTCTGGGTCGAGCAAGTATTCCTGAGTGCCCTTGCCGAAGGTGACGACCAGCATGGTCTGGGGGCCATAGATGATATAACCTCCGCCGATCTGTTCGCTGGCCGGACGCAAGAAAGAGGCGTTACCGTCCTCTTTGGCGTCAAAGATCGAAAAGATGGTGCCGATCGACACGTTGACGTCGATATTGGAGGACCCGTCCAGCGGGTCGATGGCAAGGGCGAACCGGCCATTGGGGTCGAGTTCAACCACGTCATCCTGTTCTTCCGAGGCGTACCAGCGCACGTCAGCGGTCTTGAGCTTTTCAGCAAAGGCGTCATCGGCCATCACGTCCAGCGCTTTTTGCGTATCGCCGCCAAGGTTCTCGCCCACCGACGCGGCGAGCGCGCCGCCGAGCGGGCCGCGCTGGATCGTGCGGGCCAGTTCGGTGCCGACCTCGCAAAGTGCGTTCATCAGGGGCAGAAGCTCTGTGGGGATATGCTGCAAATCCCGGATCGGGTTTTCGTTTTGCATAATTTCCTCCCGAATCTGACGGCAGGTTGCCGCTACGGGTTGCTAGTTGAAAACGACGAATGTAGAGAATTTAAAAACCCCGAAGATGACGTAAGAAAAATTTAATACGCGTGCCATGCCCCGTCCCGAAGCCGTAACTTTCAAGCAACTCAGGGCCTTGCAGGCGGTGGCCGAACATGGCTCGATCACCGCCGCGGCTGAGGCAATCCGTCTCACCCCGCCCGCGGTGCATTCCCAACTGCGTCAGCTTGAGACCAATTTCAACGCCCGCCTGATCGAACGCGGTGCCCAGGGCGGCACGAGGCTGACGAGCCAGGGCGAGGCGGTGCTGGTGGGCGCGCGCGCCGTCGAGACAGCCCTGATCGCTTGTGCCGATCATGTTCGGGCGATCAACGAGGGCAAGGAGGGGATGGTGACCCTTGGTGTCGTGTCGACCGGTAAATACTTCGCCCCGCATCTCGTGGCCGAGTTACAGCGCGTCTATCCCACGGTCGACGTGATCCTGCGGGTGGGTAATCGCGATGCCATCGTCAACGCCTTGCAGACTTCCAGTGTCGATCTTGCGATCATGGGCCGTCCGCCGCGCGCACCCGAGGTGCAAGCCACCGTTCTGGGCCCCCATCCCCATGTTCTGATCGCGCCGCCCGGTCACCCGCTTGCCGGGCAGGGGCGGGTCACGCCCGAGGCGATCCTGGCGCAGACCTTTCTTGCCCGCGAGGAAGGATCGGGTACGCGCATCCTGATGGAGCGGTTTGTCGAGCGGCTGGCACGCGGTCGCCCGGCGCGGATCGTCGAACTGGAAACCAACGAAACGATCAAGCAGGCGGTGATGGCGGGGCTGGGTGTCGCCTTTATTTCGCGCCACACGGTGACCGACGAGCTGCACCTTGGCAGGTTGGCGGAACTTGAGGCCGACATGCTGCCCCTGGTGCGCCAATGGTTCCTTGTCCACCGCAGCGACACACCGCTCAGCCCGGCGGCCCGGCGCATCCATGGTTATATCGTGGAGAAACAGGGCGCGTTCCTGCCGCGCTGACAGGACGGGGAGCGCATCTTCTTGGTCGCGTTGGGCAACATGGTCCCGGCGCGGCACGAGGATGCCGGCGCCGGCAAGCCGTGCGGAAAGACTGCCGAGAGAGGTGAAAACGCGGGTGCCCTGGCGCCCGCGTTCCGTGCCCGTGTCGGGTCAGCCGTCGAAATCGACCTCTTCGACCAACCGCAACGCATCGCCGCGTCGTCCAGCCAGGTCCATGAGGTTGACGTCGTCGGGTACAAAACTGCCCCAGCTTGCCACCAGGTCCGAAGGGGTGGTGCCCGGCGCGACGGGGTATTCAAAGACCTCGGAGGCATAGATCTCCTGGGCCTGTTGCGAGGCGAGGAACTCCATGAAGGCCAGCGCATCCTCGCGGTTTGGCGCGGCGCTGGTCATGGCCACACCCGAGACGTTCACATGGGTGCCGCCACCCTCGAAACTCGGGAACAGGACGTTGATGCTTTCGGCCCAGGCCTTTTGTTCCTCATCGGCCAGCATCTGGCCCATGTAATAGGTATTGCCCAGGCTGATATCGCATTCGCCGGCCCATATTGCCTTGACCTGCGCCCGGTCATTGCCTTGTGGCTTGCGTGCAAGGTTCGCCTTCACCCCTTCCAGCCAGCTGCGGGTCTGGTCCTCGCCATGGTGGTGCAGCATCGCGGCCACCAGCGCCAACGTATAGCTATGCGTCCCCGAGCGGGTGCAGATGCGGCCCTTCCATTTCGGATCGGCCAGGTCCTCGTAGGTCGTCACCTCTGCGGGGTCCACCCGGTCGCGAGACGCATAGACGATCCGTGCGCGGGTCGTCACGCCGAACCAGTTCAGGCCAGGGTCACGAAAGGCGGCGGGGATGTTTTCGTTCAGCACCTTGCTTTCGACGGGTTGGGTGACGCCGGCCGCTACCGCCTCTGCAAGGCGCGAGATATCGGTTGTGAGTATGATGTCGGCGGGGCTGCGCGTACCCTCGGCTTGCAGCCGTTCGACCATGCCCTTGCTGAGAAAGGCGACGTTGGTCTTGATGCCGGTCGCCTCGGTGAAGGCCTCGAGCACAGGATTGATCAGTTCGGGCTGGCGATAGGAGTAGATGTTCACATCGGCCCGGGCCGCTGGAGCGAGTGTCGCGGCTGCAAGGCAGGCAAGAAGCGTCGTACGAGGGCTCATCGTTGATTCCTGTTCTTGAAGTTTGCATTTCCGAACACAAGAAAGCCGACAAAAATAGTCAGGTCAATACATGATTGTTTCAGTCGGAATGATTTTGCCTCGACCCACGCCTCACGCGAAACTGCGGGCGGTAGTTTGCGTGGCCAGCATGTAACACATGATCTGCCGGGGATCGTCGTGGCGGCTGTGCGCCGGTACCTGTTCCTGCCTAGAGTCCGCGGCTCGAGGTGCGAGCCTGGTCCGGCTCTGGTTCGAGCCCGTAAATGTCATGGTGCTTGTAGACAGTGCCATCCGCGGCGGGAAAAACCCGCAAGTAGCGGATCAACACCGGGATCGCGGGCGCCTGAACCTCCTTGGAGGGCGGCGTTTCGGCCATCGCGCGCACCCAGTCCAGATCACGCTCAACGATCCAGGCGATCAGCTCGTCCCAGCGCTGCACCCGGATACAGCCATGCGACAACGCCCGTCCGTCGCGTGCAAAAAGGCCGCGCTGGTTGGTATCGTGCAGGTAGACCAGCATTCCGGGGTCCAGTCGCACCGCGGCCAGGCCAAGCGGGTTGTTGCGCCCGGGCGGCCAGACCTTGTCCTCGTAATTCTCGAATTCGATCATGTCAGGTGTCGGACGCCATGTCGGCCGAAACGTCACCCGGCTGACATGAGTATCGACAAGCGGAGTCGGGTTGCGGGGCGAGCCAACGATGATCCGGCTGCGCATCACGGGTACCCCGTCCTCGAAGGCGACCAGTTCATAGGCGGGGACGTTGACAAGGATAGCCTTGCCGGAAGGCAGGACCAGCGGCGAACCGAGCCGTTTCATAAGCTGTTCGAACTCGGACAGCGCGCGCGAGGGCGGTTCGTCCATGGCGGAGACGCCAGGTTGCAGGGGCGTGCAGGCCGCCGTCAGCCCCAGCATGACGAGCAGGAGAAACCTGTAGGTAAAACGTAACGGCACGCGCATCCCCCACGGAAAACCGTGGTCAAACAGTAGGGGCAGAGCAAAGACACGGCAAGCTGGCAAAGGGGCGGGCCTGGGTCGGATGCGCCCCGCCGTCATCGTCCTCGCGTGGCAGGACCAGCCCTCAGGGTATCTTGCCGGCTTTTTCCTCGGCCTTCGCCTCGTTCCACAAGGCGTCCATCTCGGCGAGGTTCGAATCCTCGGGCCGCTTGCCGAGTGTGGCAAGCTTTGCCTCGATCACGCGGAACCGGCGGGTGAACTTGGCATTGGTTGCGCGCAGGGCGTCCTCGGGTTCTATGTCTAGATGCCGGGCGAGGTTGGCCACCGCAAACAGCATGTCGCCGAATTCCTCGACCATCTCGGCCCGTGTCAAGCTATCGCGCGCCTCGGCCAATTCGCGCGCCTCTTCGGCGATCTTGTCAACGACCTGTGCCACCTCGGGCCAGTCGAAGCCCACGCGCGCCGCGCGCTTTTGCAGCTTTACCGCACGCGTCAGCGCGGGCAGGGCGAGCGCGACATCCTCCAGCACGCCCCGCGCCTTTCTTGCCGCGCGTTCGTGTGCCTTGATCGTTTCCCAATCGCGAGTCTGCTGGGCGGCGGACTTGTCGCGGCTTTCATCGCCAAAGACATGGGGATGGCGAGCGACCATCTTGTCGGCAATTGCGGTGGCGACGGTGTGAAAGCTGAACAGGCCCGCCTCTTCACCCATCTGGGCGTGATAGACAGTCTGCAACAGCAAATCGCCCAACTCGCCCTCCAGCTCGTCCCAGGCCTCTCGTTCGATCGCGTCGGCGACCTCGTAGGCCTCTTCGATCGTGTAGGGCGCAATCGAGGCGAAATCCTGTTCTATGTCCCAGGGACACCCTGTTTGCGGGTCGCGCAGACGGCGCATGATTTCCAGCAGGCGCGGCAGTCCGCCTTGCGGATCGTGGACCAGGGCATCGGATTCTTCTGGTGTCATCGTGGGCCTCCGTTTCGTGATTGCCCGGACTTGGGCAAATAGGCAGGCCGATGTAAAGGCGGGGCTGGCCTTTGCCTGTGCGACGGGTATCGTGCGGATCAAACGGAGGGTTGAATGGCACTGGAAGATGCAAAAAGCCAGGTCGACACCGCGATCACCCGCAAGGGACGGCGCGGCATGGCCTACGAAAATGCCTTTGGCGGGGTGACCTCGTTTATGCGCCGCAGCCTGAGCAAGGACTTGCTTGGCGTCGACCTGGCCGTGACCGGTATTCCCTTCGACCAGGCGGTGACCAACCGCCCCGGCGCGCGGCTGGGGCCTCGCGCGATCCGCGAGGCCAGCAGTTTGCAGGCTTTCGATGCGCCCTATGGCTGGGACTACAATCCGTTCGAGGTCTTCGACATCGTCGATTACGGCGATCTGGCCTTCGATTACGCTGCGGTGGCCGATTTCCCGGCCACGTTGCAGGCCCATATCGCCGGCATTCTGTCGACGGGCGCGGGGTGTATCGCGCTTGGGGGTGATCATTCGATTTCCTTGCCGATCCTGCGGGCCCATGCGGCCAGGCACGGGCCGCTCGCCCTGGTCCAGTTCGATGCCCATACCGATACCTGGGCCGATGACGACCCGGCCCGCATCGATCATGGGACGATGTTCGGCAAGGCGGTGCGCGAGGGTTTGATCGACCCGGCGCGCTCGGTCCAGGTGGGGATCCGCACCGACAATCCCGACCCGATGGGGATCGCCATCCTCGATGCGCCATTCGTCCATGAAAACGGGCCTGCCGCCTGTGCAGCGCGCATCAAGACAATCATCGGCGATGCCCCGGTTTACCTCAGCTTTGACATCGACGCGCTGGACCCCGCTTTTGCACCAGGCACCGGCACGCCGGTCTGGGGCGGACTGGCAAGCTGGCAGGTGGCGGCGATATTGCGCGCTCTGGCGGGGCTGGACATCGTGGGCGGCGATATCGTCGAGGTATCTCCGCCCTATGACACATCCGCGATCACCGCGATTGCCGGGGCGCATGTGGCGGTTGAGCTGATCTGCCTCTGGGGCTGGACGCGTCGGCCTGTAAATGGAGAAAAGCAATGAAAATCGTCTGGATTCTGGGCATTCTCGTGCTCATCGCGGCGCTGGTCAGCCTGTCGGGCGCGCTCTATTTTCGGCGGGTGGCCGATGATCCGACGACCTGGCATGTCGACCCGCTGACAGCGGTCAAGCCCGGCAGCCCCAACGCGGCGCTGATCCGTCCGCAAGGGGGGGATGCGGCGGCCCCTGTCTATCCGGTGACGCCGCAGGCGCTGGCCGAGGCGCTGGACGAGGTGGCGCTGGCTGAGATGCGCACGCGGCGCATCGCTGGCGAGGCAGATGCGCTTTGGGCGACCTATGTCCAGCGTTCCGCCCTCTGGGGCTTTCCCGATTACATCTCGGTCAAGGTCTTTGCCACCAATGGCGGGGCCAGCTATGCCGCTTTTTCCCGCGCCCGCTTTGGCCGGTCGGATCTGGGGGTTAATGCAAGGCGCCTCGCGCGCTGGCAGGCGGCGCTGGATGTCCGCCTGGCCCCTTGACCACGCCGCGCCTTCGGGCGAGGAAGCGCCATGGTTCCCCTTGAGAAACTCGATCAGATCACCCAACGCTTCGAATACCTCGAGGCACGCCTCGCTCAGGGGACTGCGGGGGGCGATTTCGCGCGTCTCGGCCGCGAATATGCCGAACTCAAACCGGTCGCAGAACAAATCGCCGCCTATCGCGGCCTGCTGGAAGACATCGCCGAGGCCGAGGCCATGTTGTCCGACCCCGAGATGCGCGCCCTTGCAGAAGAGGAATTGCCTAAGCTCAAGGCCAGCCTGCCCATGATGGAGCAGGCTTTGCGCGTGGCGCTTTTGCCAAGGGACGCGGCAGATGCGCGACCGGCGATGGTGGAAATCCGGCCCGGCACCGGTGGCGAAGAGGCGGCGCTGTTCGCGGGTGACCTGTTGCGCATGTATCAGCGTTATGCCGAGGCGCGCGGCTGGAAATTCACCATCCTTGAGGAAACCCAGACCGAGCTTGGCGGCATCAAGGAAGTGGTCGCCAACGTGCAGGGCGAGGGCGTCTTTGCCCGGCTGAAATACGAATCGGGCGTTCATCGTGTTCAACGGGTTCCCGAAACCGAATCCGGCGGGCGTATCCACACCTCGGCGGCGACCGTCGCCGTGTTGCCCGAGGCCGAGGATGTCGATATCGATATCCCCGCCGCCGACATCCGCATCGACACGATGCGCGCCAGCGGGGCAGGCGGACAGCACGTCAACACCACCGATTCCGCGGTGCGTATCACCCACCTGCCCACCGGCATCGTGGTGACCAGTTCCGAGAAATCTCAGCATCAGAATCGCGCCATCGCGATGTCGGTCCTGCGCGCGCGACTCTACGACATGGAACGCCAGAAGGCCGCCGCCGAGCGTGCTGCAACCCGCAAGTCGCAGGTCGGCTCAGGCGACCGCTCCGAGCGCATCCGCACATACAACTTTCCCCAGGGCCGGATGACCGATCACCGTATCAACCTGACGCTTTACAAGCTCGACCAGGTGATGGCGGGCGATCTCGACGAGGTGATCGACGCCCTGATCGCCGACGACCAGGCCACCATGCTGGCCGAGATGGAGGCATGACCGGGTCACAGGCGCTGGCCCGCGCGGTCGCCCGTCTTCGGGCCGCGGGTGTTCCCGATGCGCCGCGCGACGCGCGCCGCCTTTTGGCCCATGCCCTGGCTATCGACCCTGGCCGACTGACGCTGGTTCTGCCCGATCCGCTGGAGGAGGGGGCGGCGAACCGGTTCGCGGCCGCGACCCTGCGCCGGGCCGCGCGCGAACCCGTGTCCCATATCATTGGCTCCCGCGCCTTTTATGGGCGGGATTTCGGCGTGACGCGCGATGTTCTCGACCCGCGCCCGGAAACCGAAACCCTGATCGCGGCGGCCCTGAGCGCGCCGTTCGAGACGGTTCTCGACCTGGGCACTGGATCGGGGTGCATCCTGCTGACGCTGCTGGCCGAACGGCCCGGCGCCACCGGCCTCGGCGTCGACATCTCCGAGGCTGCGCTGGCGGTTGCGCGAGACAACGCGGCGCGGCTGGAGGTCGGGAGGGCGGATTTTCATCGGGCGGACTGGTTCGCGGGCATCACCGGGCGGTTCGACCTGATCGTATCCAATCCGCCTTATATCGCGCGTGACGAAATGCAGGGCCTTGCCCCCGACCTCTTGCATGAACCGCGCGGCGCGCTGACCGACGAGGCGGACGGGCTGAACGCCTATCGCGCCATCGCCGGGGGTGTCGGCCATCATCTTGCGCCGGCCGGTCGGCTGCTGGTCGAAATCGGTGCGGGCCAGGCCGCGGGGGTCGGTGCGATCTTTGTGGCGGCCGGGCTTGAAATCCGGGCCGTCCACCCCGACCTCGATGGCAGGGACCGCGTGGTCGAGGCCGCCATGCCGCGGCCAGGAGAGTAGCAGAAATGCGACGGCTTCGCCGTACGGCTCGGCAAATGGCCGCAGGTGGCGTATTTTACACTTGTCAGCGTCGGGCGGCCATGCTTAGTCAGAAGCGCGCTTGGAGGGGCCGGGGTGGCCCGCAGCGCAACAAAAGCCAGACACAAGTCGGCACTTGAACACCGGACAGGGCACCTTTTCCGCCCGCGCGCGCCGCGGCTCCTGTCGGACAACGTCAAGACAAGGCTGGAAACCAGACTGAACATGAGATCATCCAAGTCACGTTCGCGCTCCAAGTCGAACCGTTCGCGGTCGATGGGCAATATCGTCAACCGCGTCTTCGACAGCTCCGGCCCGGAGGGCAAGGTGCGCGGCACCCCGCAACAGATCATCGACAAGTACAACCAGCTTGCCCGAGATGCGCAATTGTCCAACGACCGGGTCGCTGCCGAGAACTTCCAGCAGCATGCCGAGCATTACCTGCGCCTTCTCGGCGAGGCCCTGCGCGAGCAGGAAGCGCGCCGCGAACAGCAAGAGGCCCAGCAGGGCCGCGAACGTGGCCGCGCGCGCGAAAACGGCCCCGAGGACGATCAGCCCGCCCCTGAAACCCGGCGTGCCGACGATCCCGACACCGCCCCCGCCGTCCAGGACATGGCCGAGGGCGCAGAGGTGATCGAGTTCGCCGAAGGCGAAGAAGACAGCACGCTCGTCGACACG
Organism: Rhodovulum bhavnagarense; assembly: GCF_004343505.1. GTDB lineage: Bacteria > Pseudomonadota > Alphaproteobacteria > Rhodobacterales > Rhodobacteraceae > Rhodovulum > Rhodovulum bhavnagarense. The sequence continues at coordinate 497,161 of NZ_SLXU01000001.1, forward strand.
CCCGAGGAAAAACCCGCCCCCAAGGCCCGCCGCCCGCGCAAGCCGCGCAGCCCGGCAAGACCGGCCAGGGAAAGCGTTCGTGCCGAGGACCAGCCGACAGAGGCCGAAACCCCGGCCGCTGAATAGCGCGGCCGCGGGACTAGCCCGCCAACATCCGCGCCAGCGCACAGAATTGCGCGATCGAAATCTGTTCTGCCCGGTCGGTCGGTGCGATCCCCGCAGCTTCCAGAAGTCCCTCGATCTCCGGCGAAAGTCCCTTCAGGCTGGCCCGCAACATCTTGCGCCTCTGCCCGAAGGCGGCTGCAACCACCCGCTCCAGCACTTCCGGATCGGCCGGGTAGCGCGGGGCGGGCAGGGCGGTCAGGTGAACCACCGCCGAGGCCACCTTGGGTGGCGGCGTGAATGCTTCGGGCGGTAGCCGCATCACGATCTTCGCATCGCTTCGCCATTGCGCCAGCACCGCCAACCGTCCATAGGCCTTCGATCCGGGCAGGGCCACGATCCTCTCGGCCACCTCGCGCTGGAACATCAGCGTCAGGCTTTCCCAGAAAGGTGGCCAATGCGCGGGTGTCAGCCAACGCACCAGCAATTCCGTGCCCACGTTATAGGGCAGGTTGGCAACGACCTTGATCGGCGGGCATAAATGGGCTGTCACGTCCAGTCTCAGCGCATCGGCGTTGATCACCTCCAGCCGCCCGGGATAGGCGGCCGCGATCTCGGCCAGCGCGGGCAGGCAGCGCGCATCCTTTTCCACCGCGAGCACCCGGCGTGCGCCCTCGGCCAAAAGCCCCCGCGTCAAACCGCCCGGTCCCGGCCCCACCTCCAGCACATCCGCGCCGGCCAGTTCTCCGGCCGACCGGGCGATCTTGGCGGTCAGGTTCAGGTCCAGCAGGAAATTCTGCCCCAGTGCCTTCTTGGCGCTCAGCTCATGCGCCGCGATCACCGCGCGCAAGGGGGGAAGGCCGTCGATCGCGCTCATGGCTGTCCTTCTTCTTGGCTGAAATACCCGCCGGGGGTCCGGGGGTGGCAAACCCCCGGCGTCCTGCCAGGGGCGACGACCACTCATCCGGCGCGCGCCCGCGCCATACGCGCCGCCATCTCCAGGGCGGCGATCAGACTTGACGGATCGGCGCGTCCCGTCCCCGCGATATCAAAGGCGGTGCCGTGATCTGGCGAGGTACGGATAAAGGGCAGGCCCAGCGTCACGTTTACGCCACCCGCGAAATCCAGCGTCTTGATCGGGATCAGCGCCTGGTCGTGATACATGCAGATCGCTGCGTCATAACCCGCGCGCGCGGCCGGGTGGAACATGGTGTCGGCCGAAAGCGGCCCGTCAATGCACAGTCCATCTGCGCGCAACCGTTCCAGCGCCGGGACGATCAGGTCGATCTCTTCGCGTCCCATCGCGCCGCCTTCGCCTGCATGCGGGTTCAGGCCTGCCACGGCCAGCCGCGGCGCCGCGATGCCGAAATCTCGGATCAGCGCGGCATGGGTTATGCGGATTGTTTCGTTCAAAGCCCGCTCGGTCAGCGCGCCCGGCACATCCCGTATCGCGATATGGATCGTCACCGGCACCACCCGGAGTGCCTCGCAGGCCAGCATCATCACCACCCGGTCCACGCCTGCCAGGTGCGCCAGGTACTCGGTATGGCCGGGATAGGAAAAGCCCGCACCGTCCTGAAGCGCCTTCTTGTGGATCGGCGCGGTGCACAGCGCGCCCGCGCGTCCCGATTGTACAAGGTCCACTCCGCGGGCAATGGCCTCGATCACGCCGGCCGCGTTCTCGGGGGCAGGGCGGCCCGGCCTTGCCGGGGCGGGGAAATGCAATGGCAGCACCGGCAGCGCGCTCGCTGTGACATGCAGCGCCTCGGCGGGGTCGTGGATCTCGGCATGTGCGGTCCCCTCGGGCAGGTGTCGCGGATCACCGATCCATGCAAAGGGCAGACGCGCACCAAGGGTTTTCCAGGCCTTTACGGCGATCTCGGGGCCGATGCCCGAGGGTTCGCCACAGCTCATCACGATGGGACGTCCGGTCATGGTTCGCGGATGATCGCGGCGGCGCGCAGCTCTGCAAGATAGCTGTCGGCGTAGGATACGAGGCGCTGGTTTTGCAGCATCTGGCGAACCTGCCGACGGTCCACGTCGCCCTCGCCCAGGTCCGGTGTGCGCGCGCACATCATGAGCAGCACCGTGGTTTCGGGCGTGCTGAGCCCCAGCGAGGTCTCGCCCTCGTCCAGGCGGGCGATCTCGCGCGCGATCGCCTCGGGCACCTCGCCCACGGCCCGTGTTTCGCGGATAAGCCTGTCCTCGGGCTGGCCGAGGGCCACGCCGAACAGGTCGTCGCAGGTGTCGATCTCGTGGCGCAGCTTTTCGGCGGCCGCGCGGGAGTTTCCGGGCATGAAGTAGCGTGCGTATTCCACCGCAACCGCGCGGTTTCCCGCGTTGTCCGATCCCTGGGCGGCCTGTGCGATCGCGCGGTCGATCTCGGCCTCTGTGATCTGCAGCCGGGGCGCAAAGCGGGCCTGTACCGCCTGCCGCCATGCAATGCCCGAGCCCACGAAGTCGCGAAAGGTCTCTGGAGATATCCCCTGCTGGCCCAGCAATTCGATCAGTTTTTCGGTGGGCAGATTCCCGCGCGCGGCGAACTCGTCCATCCCGGCGCGCACCGCCTCATCATCCGGTATCGTGCCTGTCGCGCGTGCTGCCTGCATGCGCAGGCGGTCGTCGACAAGGAGGTCGAGTGACTTGTTCACCAATTCCTCGGGCGCGCCCAGCACGCGCATGAACCGTATCCGCTGGTCCAGCTCATAACCGGTGATAATGGTGTCGTTGACGATAAGACGCGGCGCGAAAAGGCCGCCCTGCTGCGCCGTGCCTGGACCGGCCGTGATCAGGGCGAGGCCCGCCGCCGCCAGCCATAGCGTCACTCGCGTCATGCTCTTCCTCCGTTCTGTCCCGGCATCAGGGTGTGCAGCGCCGGGTATATTGGCCCGTGCCAGCCCCCGCGCCGAACCCGCCAAGCGAGACCGTCAGGCCGAAATCGGTTGATGGGTCCACAGTAGTGGATGAGGTAAAGCGGCGCGAGAGGGAAAGATCGACCGTGATGCACTCGTTGCGGTATTCAAGGCCCAAGCTCGCACTTGCGGTATCGCCTGCCACGAAATCATAGCGCCAGTCGGTCTTGCCGGTCCAGTTGTCGCGAAAACGATAGGCCGCGTCCAGCACCCATTCCGAGCGGTCCTCGGGGCGATTTTCCGCCAGGTTTGCCTCGGCCCAGAGAAGGCTTGAGCCAAGCTCCAGCCTGTCGGAAAACCAATCCACGCGCAGGTCGTTTCGCGTCACCCCATTCCCGTCCAGCAGCATGCGATTGGCGAGGATCAGGTTGCCTGGAAGGTCGAGTTCGACCGCGGCCAGCCAATCCGAGTGAAGACCATCAAGCCCCGAACCGGGGGCAAACTGGCCGAGGTCCGCCTCGCGCCAGACCCGCCCGACGAGCAGCGCCAGAGACCAGCCGGAGGGATCGTGCCGGGTCCAGCCAATACCAAGATTGGCACGCAGGCCCGCCTCGCGCGCGTCTTCTCCGGCAAAGCGCGTCAGGGAAAACAGGTTCGCGTCGTCGAACTCCACCAGCACGCTGTCCTCGTTCGGGATGGTGCCGTCATCCTCGCGGCTCCAGGCCAATTGTACGACCGGTTCCAGCACATGGATTGCGCCGTCGCGCCCGGTCCGCGCCAGGGGCCAGCGCAACTCGACCGCGGCGGCCGGCGTCAGCCGCGTGGTCTCACCTGCAAGCAGGACATCGTCGGCCACTTTGACATGGTCAAGCGACAGTTCGGCAAGCCCGCCCAGAACCAGCCCCGGACCGATGACGCGCCGTCCTTCCCAATCGACGACGGCCGAGATGCGGCCGATATCGATCCCCTGTCCATAGGGATCGCCGTCGCCAAAGGGGACGCCGAGTGGCAGGTCGAACGCATCCTCCGAGCTGCGCCAGGCCCCATGCGCCGACAGTGTCAGCCCCGCGATTCCCCCCAGCCCCCGCGGTACGAAGCGGCGCCGGTAGACGAGATCGCCTACCAGCGCGGGTATCGTGGCGTTGGTTTCGGAATCGCGCAATGTCTTGAAATGCACGATATCGGCCGTGATCAACTCGTCCCTCCGGGCGCGGGTCAGCGATAGCGCGCTATCCAGCCGGTCCTTGTCGGAATAGTCGTAATCCAGCAGGTAGGCCGAGTCGGAACTAGCCTCGATGTCATAGCTCAGCTTGAAATCTCGGGGCAGGTTGAACACGCCGTCCGCAAACAGGTAATAGCGCGTTTCTCCGTCCAGCAGGTCGTCGCGACTGATCGCGCCCTCGACGCGAAGATCGCCGCTTGCAAGCGCCTGACGGTAGCGCAATTCCAGCGTTCGGGTATTTCCGGTCGACAGGTATGGGGTAAGCGTGAGGTCTCGGTGCGGCCCGAGCTTGAGAAAGAAAGGTATCTTGAGCCCGGTGCCAAGCTGGTTGGTCGCGCGCAATTCGGGCACCAGAAACCCCGTGGCCCGCTTTAGCGTCGGATCGGGCAGGCGAAGGCGCGGCAGGTAAAAGACAGGCATGCCGGCAAGTTCGAGGCGTGCATGATCGAAATAGAGCTGTCTTTCTTCCTGGTCGTGGATGATCCGTCTGGCGCGGATCTGCCAAAGCGGAGTTTCCTGCATCGCGCAGACCCGGCAGGACGAGGCAACCGTCCGATCCAGCAGGGTGTATCGGCCGGCAACGCGCTGGATATCGGCGGCGGCGAGTTGCAACTGCTGGCGTAGAACCATCCTGGCAGAGTACAGGATTCCCTCGGTCAAATCGGTGGTTAGCGCAGCGCTATCGGCCAGCAATACCGTGTCCTTGCCGGTGATCAGAGCGATCGGTCCCTCGATGGACAGCGTTTCCGCGTTTCGGTCATAGACCAGGCGGGCGGCGCGCAGCCGGGTGCCCTTGTAGACGATCTCGACATCGCCTTCGGCCACGAGCGTGGACATATCGCCCACGCTGATCCGGTCTGCGACAAGTGTGGCGGGTTCTGGCATCTCCTGCCCGGTGACGGGCAGAGCCAGCGCGCAGAGCGCCGCCAACATGAGCAACAGCCGCCGCATCAACCGTCCTCCAGTTGCAGCAGCACGCCAAGCGACATCAGGATACCGGCGGCAGGCGGGCTCCATGCGGCCAGCACGACCGGGATCTGTCCGATCTCTCCCAGCACCTGCGCGAAGTTGCGCAGGAAGAACAGCCCAAGCCCCAGCCCGAGCGCCAGCATCACCATCGTCCCGGTGCGCCCGAACCGGGTGTGGCGCATGGTGAAACTGGCCCCCAGCAGAACCATCGCCGCAAGCAACGCAGGTTGTGCGATTTCCATGTGCAACCAGACCTGGTGCATTCGCGCCGAGAAACCCGCGCGTTGTAGCCCCTCGATAAAGCCAGGCAATTCCCAGACCGGGATCGCGGCAGGGCTGGCAAAGCTGTCCCTGATCCTTTCGCGGGTCAGATCAGAGGGCAGCGCAAGACGACCATGCAGGCCTGCCGCGGCCTCGGGGTTGGGAATGCCTGGGCCAAAATCCCAGCGTTTCGCATCCCGGATATCCCAGCCTTCGTCTGTCAGGGCGGCTCGGGCAGCCTCGATCCTCAGCCTCGGGCTGCCGTCGGGGGAAAAGCCAAGGAAGGTGACATCGGTGAATTCGGTGCCATCCGCGTTGGAGCGTGCGGCGCGGATCACCATCTGTCCGCGCGCACTTCCCTGTCTTAGCCACAGCCCCTCTGGGCTGACCGAAAGGACCGAGGCATCTGAGCGGGCATAGCGGTTGGACACGACGTCATATTTCTTGGCGGTCGCCGCGACGATCGGGTTGACAACCGCGACCGCGACCGTGCCCAGCACCAGCGCGGCCACCAGAGGCGCGGCAAGGCTGCGCAGGGCCGAGCGGCCCGCGGCGCGCGTGACCACCAGTTCCGAGGTGCGCGCGAGATCGAGAAACAGCGCCACCGTCGCCAGCAGGACGATCAGAGGCAAAAGCGCGTAAAGATCGCCTGGAACCTTGAGCGCCGAAAGGTGTAGCGCCTCTGCTGGCCCAATGACGCCGATCTCGAACCGGCGGAGCTGTTCGACCATGTCGATCAGCAAGAACAGGATCGCGAAAACGCCGCTCACCCCCAGAAACACGAGGGCGAACTTGCGCGCGAAATAGAGGTGTAAGGTCATGCCCGGGTCTCCCCCGGCAGGCGCCGCCGCCGGCCTGAGAGCGTGATCAGCAAGGCGCCCATCGCGATACCTAGGCCCGGTGCGAGGTAGCTGACCATCCACAGGCTTGCATCGCGCCTGGCCATATCGGCCGCAGAGTTGTCGACGAGGTGGACCCCGATCAACAGCACCACCGCCAGCGCGATCTGCCGTCCGACGCCAAACCGTGAAAACCCGCCCAGCAAGAGCGCCCCATAACCGATCAACGCCCCTGCCACTGCGAGAAGAGGTGCGGAAAAGCGGGCATGGGCCTCTTGCAGAGCTTCGGCGCGCGTCGCCCCGGTCGCCCGCAGCAAGGCGTGTGGCGGATCAAGAAGCGTAAGCGTGGACTGGACCCTGAGCCGCTGTGGCTGGGGTACGCGGGCGGCCAGCAGAGCGCCAATATCATAGGTGAAATCGTCAAAACCCGCAGTCGACAGACGCCGCGTCTCATGGATGAGGACCTGCGCCATTCCGTCGAACATTACCAGCTTGGGGCCGGTCTCGCTCTCGACGAGCAGGGCGCGCTTGGCGGTGTAGGTGGTACGCCGGTCCTCGCGCCGCGCATCCGACAGGAACATGTCGCGCAATTCGCCCGCCGGGGTAATTTCGCGGATGTAAAACGTGATGCCGGGGGCGGGGTGGAGGAACTGCCCTTCTGACATGAACCGGGCGGTGATATCGCGAGAAATCTCGTTGCTTCGCTCGGAAAGCTGGGCCTGGCTGGCCGGCACCAAGGCATGGGTCAGAACCGAGGCGATCAGCGCCACGATCGCCCCGAAGACCAGCACTGGCCGCGCGAGCCGCCAGGGGCCGCAGCCGACCGCCTGCATCACAACCAGTTCGCTTTCGTTGGTCAAGCGGTTCATCACCTGGATCGTCCCGGCAAAGGCGGCCAGCGGTAGAACCAGGCGGATTATATTGGGCAGGCCGAGCGCGGTGAATTCAAGGAATACAAGCGCCGATTGCCCGTCGCCGATCAGTTGTTCAAACAGTTTGACCGCCTGGTTGAGCCAGTAGATCGACACCAGGACAAGCGCGAAGAAGCTGAACAAGATGGTCAGCTGCGACAGCATATATCTGTCGAATCTGGGCACTTATCCCCCCAAGGATAGCGGTTTCGCGAGACACTAGAACAATCGGCAGTGGTCGAAAACTGCTATCTGGTCAAGTTCGGGACAGAACACTAGGTAGAGGGCAACCAACCGGAATACGGAGCCAGCCATGACCACGCCCATCGCCATCACCTTTGCCGAAACCGATCTAGACGCGATCCAGGCATCGCCGGGCCGGGTCGCGGTTCTGGTCGATGGCGAGGGGCGGCTTGATCCCGGTGCGCGGCGGGTCAATCGGCTCATGCGCGGGGCACTTGCGCGCTTTGTCGAAAGTGAGGCGTTTTCCAAGTTGAAACCGGGCGAGGCGGTCGCGCTGGCCTATCCGGCGGGCATGGCTGCGCAGGCAGTTGACGTGGTCAGGTTGGACCGGCGCCCCGCGCTGGACGAGGCCCGCAAGGCGGGCGCAGCACTGGCCCGTGCGCAGGGCAAGGCCGATCTCCTGGTGCTGGCCGGATCGAATTCCCGCGCCGGCGACATCGCCTTTGGCTTGGCATTGCGCGGCTACAGTTTCGATGCGCACAAGACCGGCGAAAAGGTCGTTCCGGGTGCCGTCAGGGTGATGGCCGCCAAGCCCGAAGAAATCGCGGCCAAGGCCGGTCCCATGGCGGCAGTGGCCGAAGGCGTGTTCTTTACGCGCGACCTTGTGAACGAGCCTGCGAACATCCTGACCACCGACGATTTCGCAGCGCGTCTGGCCGCGATGCAGGAACTGGGGCTGGAGGTCGAAATCCTCGAAGAGGAAGATCTGGCAAAGCTCGGGATGCGGGCGTTGTTGGCGGTGGGCCAAGGTTCGGAGAGCCCCTCCAAGGTCGTGGTGATGCAGTGGCGCGGCGGTCCGGCCGACCAGGCGCCACTGGCGCTGGTCGGAAAGGGCGTTGTGTTCGATACCGGCGGCATCTCGATCAAGCCCGCGCAAGGCATGGAAGAGATGACCATGGACATGGGCGGCGCCGGTGTCGTGGCCGGGGTGATGCGCGCGCTGGCGCTGCGCAAGGCACGGGCCAACGTGGTGGGGCTGGTCGGATTGGTAGAAAACATGCCCGACGGTCGCGCGCAGCGCCCCGGCGATGTCGTCAGGACGATGAAGGGCGACACGGTCGAGGTCATCAATACCGACGCCGAGGGCCGGTTGGTGCTGTGCGACGTTCTTTGGTACGCGCAGGAACGTTTTGCGCCGGCGGGGGTGATCGATCTTGCCACGCTGACCGGCGCGATCATCGTCGGGCTGGGGCACCACAATGCCGGTGTATTTTCCAACGACGACACGCTCTGCGCCGCGTTCCTCAAGGCCGCCGGGGCCGAGGGCGAAGGCGCATGGCGGATGCCGTTGGGCGCGGCCTATGATCGACAGCTTTCTTCGCAGATCGCCGATATGAAGAACGTGGGCGGGCGCAGCGCCGGCTCGATCACCGCCGCGCAGTTCCTGCAACGCTTCGTCAAGGAGGGGTGCCCCTGGATTCATCTCGACATCGCGGGTGTTGCCCGCGTGAGCGAGGAGACGACGCTGGCGCCCAAGGGGGCGACAGGCTGGGGCGTGCTGGCCCTGAACCGCCTCGTGGCGGAACGATTCGAGATGTGATGTACTGGCGACCCGGTGCGTCCACGCGTGGTATGGCTCTCCGCCTGGCCATGCCGAATTCGTTCCGCTGATCCGTCACCGCAAGGATGCTGCCCATGGGCACCGCGCTGTTCTATCACCTGACCCGCCGCCCGCTTGAAGCGACCCTGCCAGTGCTTTTGGAGAAATCCCTTGCGGCAGGTTGGCGCGTGGCGGTGCGGGGAACGGATGAGAACCGGCTGGATTGGCTGGACGAGCGCCTCTGGATGGACGACGGGTTCCTGCCGCACGGCCGGGCGGGCACTGGTTTCGATGCCGATCAGCCCATTTTGCTCACCACCGGGCCGGAAATGTCTAATGATCCGGTCTGCCTGATGGCCATTGACGGAGCAGAGATCGAGCCAGAGCTGGCCAGGACGCTGGAGCGGGTCTGTATCCTGTTCGACGGTAACGATCCCGTGGCGCTGGACGATGCCCGTGCCCAATGGCGGGCGCTGACGGGTGCGGGAATCACTGCGCAATACTGGTCAGAGGAGTCGGGGCGCTGGGAAAAGAAGGCGGAAAGCGCCTGAGCCCCGCTATAGCAAGCCCCGCGAACCTTGCGATTCGCGGGGCTCCCTCCTCCCTGGAGGTGCAGATGGATACTTAGTCCATCTGCTTGAAGTGAAACTCGCCGCCCTCTTTCAGGCCCGATGGCCAGCGCGAGGTCACCGTCTTTGTCCGCGTGTAGAAACGGAAGGCGTCGGTGCCATGCTGGTTCAGATCGCCAAAGCCCGATTTTTTCCAGCCGCCAAAGGTGTGATAGGCAAGCGGCACCGGGATCGGCACGTTGATGCCGATCATGCCCACGTTGACCCGGGCAGCGAAATCGCGCGCGGTGTCGCCGTCGCGGGTGAAGATCGCGGTGCCGTTGCCGTATTCGTGGTCCATGGCGTAGCCAAGGGCCTCTTCGTAGGTCTGGGCGCGCACGGTAGACAGCACCGGGCCGAAAATCTCCTGCTTGTAGATCTCCATATCGGTCGTCACCTTGTCGAACAGGGTGGGGCCGACGAAATAGCCGCTTTCATAGCCCTGCAGCGTGAAGCCGCGGCCGTCCATGACCAGCTTGGCGCCCTGTTCCACGCCGCTGTCGATCAGGCCCAGGACGCGTTCGCGGGCCTGCGCGGTGACCAGCGGGCCGTAATCCACGTCATTGCCCGAGGTATAGGGGCCGACCTTCAGCTTTTCGATGCGCGGCACCAGCTTTTCGATCAGGCGGTCGGCGGTCTCGTCGCCCACGGGTACCGCGACCGAGATCGCCATGCAGCGTTCGCCCGCCGCGCCATAGCCAGCACCCACCAGCGCGTCGGCGGCCTGGTCCATGTCGGCGTCGGGCATGATGATCATGTGGTTCTTGGCCCCGCCGAAACATTGCACGCGCTTGCCGTTGGAACAGCCGCGCCCGTAGATGTATTCGGCGATGGGGGTGGAACCGACGAAACCGATCGCCTGGATCGTGGGGTTGTCGAGGATGGCGTCGACTGCCTCCTTGTCGCCGTTGACGACCTGAAGGATTCCGTCGGGCAGGCCGGCCTCTTTCAACAATTCGGCCAGCATCAAGGGCACGGACGGGTCGCGTTCACTGGGTTTCAGGATAAAGGCGTTCCCGCAGGCCAGCGCCGGGCCCATCTTCCACATCGGGATCATGGCAGGAAAGTTGAACGGCGTGATGCCCGCGACCACGCCCAGCGGCTGGCGCATCGAATACATGTCGATGCCGGGGCCGGCGCTGTCGGTGAACTCGCCCTTCAGAAGGTGCGGGGCGCCGATGCAGAACTCGATCACCTCGAGGCCGCGTTGCACGTCGCCCCTGGCGTCGGGGATGGTCTTGCCATGTTCCGCGGACAGCGCCTCGGCCAGCTTGTCCATGTCGCGATTCAGAAGCCGGACAAATTCCATCATCACCCGTGCCCGGCGCTGGGGGTTGGTGGCGCCCCAGGCGGGCTGGGCGGCCGCAGCGGCGGCAACGGCAGCATCAAGCTCGGCACCGGAGGCCAATGCCACGCGCGCCTGAACCTCGCCCAGCGCGGGGTTCATCACGTCGACAAAACGCCCCGATTGGCCTGCCACATGTTGGCCGTTGATGAAATGGCCCAGCTGTTTCATTCGTGTTCTCCCGGTCGTTCCCTTGCCCCCTAGGGCTGTCGCGATAAGGATAGCCTTGCAAAATTGCGGAGTGAAGCGGCAGTTTTCCAAAAGTGTTTTGCAAAAATGACAGGATAGGGCCGATGAACTGGGACGACATGCGCCTGTTTCTTGCGGTAGCACGTACCGAAAGCCTGACAGCCGCCGGCAAGGCGCTGCGGTTGGACCCGGCCACGCTCGGGCGGCGTATCTCTCGGCTTGAGGATGTATTGGGGTGCGTGCTTTTTGTTCGGTCGCCGCGCGGTTACGGCATGACCGAGGCGGGAGAACGCCTGATGCTGCGTGCCGTGCAGGCCGAACAGGCGTTGAACGAGGGCATGGAGGATTTGCGCGGGCAGGAAGGGCAGTTGACAGGCTCTGTCCGCATCGGGGCGCCCGACGGGGTAGCGAATTTCCTGTTGCCGCAGGTTACGGCCGCGATTTGCGACGCCAATCCGGGACTTGAGGTGCAAATCGTGGCACAGCCGCGGATCTTCAACCTGTCACGTCGCGAGGCGGACATGGCGATTGCCGTCAGTCCGCCCAAGACAGGGCGCCTGAGCGTTCAGAGAATCACCGATTACCGTCTGCATCTTGCGGCGCATCGCGAATATCTTGCGCGCCATCCACCGATCCGCTCGTTGGCCGATGTCAGCGGGCACAGGATCGTGGGCTATATCCCTGACATGATTTTCGACAGCGAACTGGACTACCTGTCAGAGATCGGCGCCGAGCGGGTTGCGCTGGCGTCGAATTCGGTGGCGGTGCAATTGAACTGGCTGCGCGCGGGCGCGGGCCTGGGGATCGTGCATGATTTTGCAATGCCGTTTGCCGAGGGTGTGCAAAAGGTATTGCCCGAGGCGGTGCAGTTACGGCGTCGTTTCTATCTCGTGCGCTACGGGGATGATCGCAAGATCGCGCGGCTGTCGCGCTTCGCCGGACTGCTGGCCGAGGGGGTGCGGGCGGAACTGGCGCGGCTGGAGGCGCTGGCCTGAATGGCAAGGACATGCTGCGCTTGCAAAATCGCGCGCAATATAGTTGCGTGCGCCAGAACCACCGCAGGAGGGTTTCATGCGCATCGGTCTTTACCCTGGCACGTTCGACCCGGTCACCTTGGGCCATGTCGACATCATTACCCGCGCCTGCGCGCTGGTTGACAGGCTGGTGATCGGCGTCGCGATCAACCGCGACAAGGGGCCGCTTTTCAGCCTGGAAGAGCGTGTCGAGATGGTCGAGGCAGAATGTCGCAACTTGGGCCAGAAGACCGGGACCGAGATCGTCGCGCATCCTTTCGATAACCTGTTGATCGACTGTGCCCGCGATGTGGGCGCCACGATGATCGTGCGGGGTCTGCGCGCGGTTGCCGATTTCGAGTACGAATTCCAGATGGTCGGCATGAACCGCGCGCTGGATGCCTCGATCGAGACGGTATTCCTGATGGCCGATGCAAGGCGACAGGCAATTGCATCCAAACTGGTCAAGGAAATCGCGCGGTTGGGCGGCGATGTGTCCAGCTTTGTCACGCCCCATGTACGCGACAGGCTGGTGGCAAAGTTCAGCTAGGCTGTCAGCCTAGCGCCAGAACGCCATGTATTCGATCAGGTCGGCAAGCTTTCGCGCCAGAAAGACCGAACCGGAAAATCCATTGAACAGGTAATCGATGGCAAAGGCCAGGGCGATGGACCCAAGCAGGATGATCGAGGTCGTGTTGTTCATTCCTGTTTCCCGCCGGTTTCGCATGGCCAGAACATGGCGCGCTCGGGCCCCGCAGGCATAGCAGCCCTGCCAGCGGACTCAAGCTTGCCCGGTAAGCCCTTGACCGCAAAGGGGGGCGCATTCCCTCGGGGCTTCGGATAAAATTAGTGCAATGCTTCGCATGTCCGATTCGCAGTTCGGGCCGACGGGGTGGGGTAAACGGTAGGCCGGGGAACAGGCAGCGATGAGCGATATTTCCGAACTGGAACGGCGGATCACCGCCGCGCTGGAGCGCATAGGGGCAGGGCTTGACGGGCTGGAGCGGATCGTGCCCGACCGCCCCGACGCCGCCGAACAAGAGGCGCTGCGCGAAGCGCTGGAGGCCGAGCGGACGGCCAATGCCCAGCTCAACGAACGCGTCAAGGCGATCCGGGAACGCCAGGAAAGCCATGTCGAGCGGCTTGAGGCACGGGCCGCCGAGATGAAACAGCGCGTCGAGACGCTTGAGGCCGAGATTGACCAGTTGCGCGCCGTGAACGCCCGCCTGCGCGAGACCAGCACGGCATTGCGCGCGGCCAATGCCGAGGGCCTGGGGGATGCGCAGGCGATCGACGCCGCCATGCAGGCCGAACTTGATGCGTTGAATGCGCTGCGGGCGGGCGACCGGGCCGAGCTTGAGGCGATCCTCGCAGAGATCGCGCCGCTGGCAGAAAAGGGAGAGGCCGATGCCTAACGTCGAGATCGAGATCGGCGGCCGTACCTATGAGGTCGCCTGCAAGCAAGGCGAGGAATCCTATCTTCAGGCTGCGGCCAAGGCGCTGAATACCGAGGCCTCGGCCCTGGTTTCCCAGATCGGCCGGTTGCCAGAGGCGCGGATGCTGCTGATGGCGGGTCTGATGCTGGCCGACAGGACCGTCTCTCTGCAAGAGCGGGTTTCCGCGGCAGAGGCTCGGCTGGCCGAGTTGGAAAATATCCCGGCCCCCAAGCCCGAGAGGGTAGAGGTGCCGGTCATCCCGCGCGCCGTGACCGACAGCCTTGCAGAACTGGCAGCCCGTACCGAGGCGTTGGCCGAGCAGGTGGATGAAAAGCTGCGTTCCGAGGAAACCTAGCGCCGCAGCACCGTGATGAGTGCTTCAAGTGCCCGGCGCAGGGGATTGGGCGCGGTGATGTCACCCGGCTGTGGGTAATAGAACAGCCGTCCTGTTTCCACGTCTTCGACATACCCATCCATGCCATAGGCCAGCGGAAACAGCACGCTACGCGCCATCGTGGTGGCTGGAAGGAAGGGAGGGGCGCCCAATGCGTCGTAAATTTCCAGCCGCGCGGTACAACCGGCAAGCCGTTCGGCAAGGCGTGGCGGTACATCGGAAGGCAGGCGACGGGCCAGCGCATCCGCATCTGCGGCCACTTGAGGATCACGCGCGATTTCCAGCGCGGCGGAGACGGGGCCGCGCAAATCGAGCTGAGCAACCCAGCCTTCGGTGTGGCGGTGCTGCGCGGACCTCACCTCGCATGCGAGTGGCCCGCGCAGATAGCGGGCCACTCGATCAAGGCTCAACTCATGCCCGGTCGGGCCGTACCAAAGGCGCGCGCGCAGCATGGCTAACCTCAGCCGTTGGCAGCACGGATTTTTTCGGCAGCTTCCTTGTCATAGGCGACGCCCTTGTCGTCGAAAAGCTTGTCCAACTCGCCCGACAGGGTCATCTCGGTGATAATATCGCACCCGCCTACGAATTCGCCCTTGACGTAAAGCTGCGGAATCGTTGGCCAGTCAGAGAAATCCTTGATCCCTTGGCGAATATCCTCGTTTTCGAGAACATTCACATCCCTGAAGGCGACCCCCATGAAGCCGAGCACACTGGCGACGCGGCTGGAAAAGCCGCACATCGGTGCGCTGGCGGTACCTTTCATGAAAAGCACGACATCGTTGTTCTCGATGGTTTGTTTGATCTGCGTTTCGGCGTCGGACATAGGGATCACTCCGGGGCTTTGGTGGTCAGGGCAAGCGCATGGAGTGCCGCGTCGGCACCATCCATCTGCTCTTTCAGCGCGGCGTAAACTGCGCGCTGTTGCTGTACGCGGTTCATGCCGCGAAAGCCTTCGTCGATCACCTCGGCGGCGTAATGGTTCCCGTCGCCGGCGATGTCGGTAATTGTGATCTGCGCATCTGGGAATTTTGCGCGGATAAGGGATTCGATGTCTTCGGGCGCAATGGCCATTTGCGTGCGTCCTTCCTGTTGCCTCTCAAGATGTAAGGGAGGGTCGGGGCAGGGGCAAGCGGTCAGCGCCGCCACTCTTCGCGCAGCAGGCCATAAAGCATGAGATCGGCGATATCCCCAGCCGGCCGACCCCAGTGGCGGCGCAACGTCCCCTCGTGGACGAACCCTGCCCGTGCATATGTTTTCTGTGCGCGCAGGTTGTCACCGGCAACGTCCAGCCAGATCCGCCGTGCCCCAAGCCTGTCGAAGCCGTGGGCGATCAACGCCCGCAGTAACGGTTTGCCCATGCCCGTGTCCGGCGAGGCCAGTGCCAGGCGGCGCAGTTCCACCCGGCCCGCGGGATTTCCAATCTCGGCGAACAGGGCAAAGCCCTGCGCCGCGCCGTCCTGTTCCCAGATCACCAGATCGCGGTCGGGGGCGGCGATATGCGCGGCCAGTGCCGCGTCATCCTCGTCGAGGATGAAGCGCGCGTTTTCCGGCCGCGCCGCGATGGCGTGGATGAAAGGAAAGTCGTCGCGCCTTGCTGGGCGGATGGAACCGGTCATTGGCCCCGCGCTATCATCCGAGCGCGGCGGCGAAGGCGGTCCGGTAGCTGTCAGACAATTCGGCGAGCGGGGCCGCACTTCCGCCGAAGCTGACCATGTCGCCGCCGAACCGGCCGATGGTGGTCAGCGGCACGCCCGCCTTGCCCGCCTCGACCATAAGCGCCTCGGCCGCATCGAAGGTCGTCGCGACCAGGTAACGGGCCTGGTCCTCGCCGAACAGGCTGGGCGTATCGCTGGCATCCAGCGTGATGCCGATCCCAGCGGCCTCGGCCATCTCGAAGGCCGCCAGCGCGAGACCGCCATCCGCAAGGTCGGTCGCCGCCGCGATCAAGTGCCGGTTGGCGCGCAGGAATTCGCCGTTTCGCCGTTCGGCGGCAAGATCGACATGGGGCGCGTCCCCGTCTTCGCGGTTGAACACCTCCGCCAATAGTGCGGACTGGCCCAGATGCCCGGCGCTTTCCCCGATCAGCAGCGCCAGGTGGCCCTCCTCGGGCAGGCCCGAGATCAGGTCGTCGAGATGGGTCAACAACCCGACTGCGCCGATTGTGGGCGTGGGCAGGATCGGGGCGCCGTCCGTTTCATTGTAAAGCGACACGTTGCCCGACACGATCGGCATGTCCAGCGCTGAACAGGCCGCGCCGATGCCCTGGATCGCGCCGACGAACTGGCCCATGATTTCCGGTTTCTCGGGATTGCCGAAATTCATGTTGTCGGTGGTGGCCAGCGGTTTCGCCCCTACCGCGCAGAGGTTGCGATACGCCTCGGCCACGGCCTGCTTGCCGCCCTCGACGGGGTTGGCGCGCACGTAACGCGGCGTCACGTCCGAGGTGAAGGCCAGCGCCTTGTCGGTCCCGTGCACCCGGATAACGCCCGCGCCCAGGCCGGGACGGCGGACCGTGTCGCCCATCACCTGGGTGTCGTATTGTTCATAGACCCAGTGTTTCGCGGCGTAGTTCGGGC
The DNA here is from genome assembly GCF_004343505.1 of Rhodovulum bhavnagarense. Taxonomy (GTDB): domain Bacteria; phylum Pseudomonadota; class Alphaproteobacteria; order Rhodobacterales; family Rhodobacteraceae; genus Rhodovulum; species Rhodovulum bhavnagarense. The sequence goes on from NZ_SLXU01000001.1 coordinate 513,661, forward strand.
TGGAAATCAGCGCCTTCAGCCCGTCTATGGGATCGATTCCCGGCACGTCGTCCATCGTGGGGGCAGGGGAAGTTTCGACCCAGGGGCGATCGTATTCGGGGGCCGATGAGGCGAGTTTCGACAGCGGCAGGTCAGCCCAGCATTTGCCCTGGTGCATGATCACGAAACGATCTTCTGGCAGGGTCTCACCGACGATGGCGAAATCCAGGTCCCACTTTTCAAAGATCGCGCGTGCCTCGGCCTCTTTCTCGGGACGCAGGACCATGAGCATCCGTTCCTGGCTTTCGGACAGCATCATTTCATAGGCGGTCATCGCGGTTTCGCGCTGGGGCACGGCGTCGAGATCGAGCCGGATGCCCAGGCCGCCCTTGTCGCCCATCTCGACGGCCGAACAGGTCAGCCCCGCGGCGCCCATGTCCTGAATGGAAATCACGGCACCCGAGGCCATGAGTTCGAGGCAGGCCTCCATCAATCGCTTCTCGGTAAAGGGGTCGCCGACCTGCACCGTGGGACGTTTCTCCTCGATGCCCTCGTCGAATTCAGCGCTGGCCATGGTTGCCCCGCCAACGCCGTCGCGGCCCGTCTTGGCGCCGAGATAGACGACCGGCATGCCGACGCCGCTGGCGGCCGAGTAGAAGATCTTGTCCGCATCTGCCAAACCGGCGGCGAAGGCATTCACCAGGCAGTTGCCATTATAGGCGGGATGAAAACGCACCTCGCCGCCCACGGTCGGCACGCCGAAACAGTTGCCGTAGCCGCCCACGCCCTCGACCACGCCATGCACCAGTTGCCGCGTCTTGGGGTGATCGACCTGACCGAAGCTGAGAGCGTTCATCGCCGCGATGGGCCGCGCGCCCATGGTAAAGACGTCGCGCAGGATGCCGCCCACGCCGGTCGCCGCGCCCTGGTAGGGCTCGATGTAGCTGGGGTGGTTATGGCTCTCCATCTTGAACACCACCGCCTGGCCGTCGCCGATATCCACCACGCCCGCGTTTTCGCCGGGCCCACAGATCACCTGGGGGCCCTCCGTCGGCAGGGTGCGCAGCCATTTCTTCGACGATTTGTAGGAACAATGCTCGTTCCACATCGCCGAAAAGATGCCCAACTCGGTAAAGGTCGGCGCCCGGTTCAACAGCCGCAGGATCTCGGCATATTCGTCGGGCTTGAGGCCGTGGGCTGCAATCAGGTCCTCGGTGATCTCGGGCTCGGTCATGGTCGGGTCGACTCCTCGGCTGGATGGGCCCCGTTTAACGGGTAAGTGGCCGGGACGAAAGAGACCAGCGCAGTCCAGCATCGCGCATCGAATACCGCGCCAAACGATGATGGCCATCTGGCGGCACGCGGCCGATTGCGGTGCGAACAAAAAAAGGCCGAGCAGAGCTCGGCCCAAGTCCAACAGGGAGGTAAAGACGAAAACGCTGCTTTCGCCTTCGTGACGTCAATTATGCCTCAGGATTAGGCGGTTCAATACAAAAACATTCGGAACTCGAACATGCCCGTTATGCGTGTGACACATATCTCACATTTCGAGGCCGTCTTTTTGCCGCTGGCGCTGTTCGGTGATCTGTTCGAGGATGAACTCACGGAATGCGGCAATGCGGCGCGATGCGCGCAACTCTTCGGGATAGGCGAGGTAGACGGGAACCTCGTTCGATTCCACGCCATCAAGCACGCGCACGAGCTGCGGATGGTCTTCGGTCACGTAATCGGGCAGCACCCCGATGCCAAGCCCGTTCAACGTCGCCTGAAGCACGCCGAAATAGTTGTTCACGGTTAGCGTCGAACGGATCGAATGCGTCATCAGTTCATGCACCAGGCGCGCGCCGGCGCTGACTTGTGTCGAGGTGGTATTCTGACAAATCAACCGATGCGGGGCGAGGTCATCCATTGTTTCCGGTGTGCCATGGGCGTCCAGATAGGATTGCACCGCGTAAAGCCGCATTCTGACGGTCATCAGGCGAAGTCGGACAAGGTCGGCCTGGCTGGGTTCTTTCATGCGGATGGCGACATCTGCCTCACGCATCGGCAGGTCGAGTACTTTTTCCTCAAGCATCAGATCGATCTTGAGATCGGGGTAGCGCCGATAAAGAAGCGGCAGGCGCTTGGCCAGCCAAAGCGAGCCGAACCCGGTGGTGGTTGTCACCCGCAGATCGCCGAATACTTCTTCCACACTGTCGCGAATGCGCGCGACGGCCGCATCCAGCCGCTTGTTCATCGCCGTGGTGGCGTCGAACAGCAGTTCGCCCTGTTCGGTCAGGATCAGCCCGCGGGCGTGCCGGTGAAACAGCGTGGTGCCCAAGCTTTCCTCAAGCGCGCGAATCTGCCGTGAAACGGCCGATTGCGACAGGTTCAACGTTTCGCCCGCATGGGTCAGGCTACCCGCATCCGCGACGGCGTGGAAAATTCTCAGCTTGTCCCAGTCCATGGCCTTGATCCTAACCGATCGCCGATCCGTCCGAAACCGATACCGTTCCGTCCTAGCGGTCGGGCCTTGGCGATTGCAAATGCATCTTGTCTGAAAATTCACTTTGTAGGTCATCGATTTTGACCTAATGTTCGCCGCGAAGCAAGGCGACACCGAAGGAGGATCGGGATGGGTTTGCAACAGATCAGCCTGAAGGACCGCTACGACCTGTTCAAATCTACCGTGTTGTTGAACGGCACCCAGGCCCTCGTCCGGCTCATGCTGATGCAAAAGGCGCGCGACCGGACGGCGGGGCTGAACACTGCCGGTTATGTCACCGGCTATCGCGGCTCGCCGCTGGGGGCGGTCGATATGCAGATGGCGCGCGCGGGCATGGAATTGCAGGCCGCCGACATCGTCTTTCAACCCGGCCTGAACGAGGATCTGGCAGCCACCGCGCTATGGGGTACGCAACAGGCGGAACTGCGCGGTGAGGGGAAACATGACGGTGTCTTTGGCCTTTGGTACGGCAAGGGGCCGGGGGTGGACCGCTCGGGTGACGTGATGCGCCATGCCAACATGGCGGGTACCTCGCGCCATGGCGGGGTGATCATGGCCATGGGGGACGACCACACCGGCGAATCTTCGACCACCTGTCACCAGTCGGACTGGGCGATGGTGGACGCCTACATGCCGGTTCTCTCGCCTGCCGGGGTGCAGGAAATCCTGGATTACGGGCTTTACGGCTTTGCCCTGTCGCGCTTTGCAGGCGTCTGGGCCGGGCTGAAGCTGATGAAGGACACGGTTGAGGTGACATCCGTGGTCGATGGTCGCCCCGACCGGATGGCCTTTGTCACGCCGGAGTTCGACATGCCCGAGGGCGGGCTGAACATCCGGCTGGGCGATCACTGGGTCGCGCAAGAGGCCCGGATGATCGACCACAAGCGCTTCGCGGCCGAGGCTTTCGCCCATGCAAACCGCATCGACCGGCGCGTCTGGGGTAGGCCGGGGGCCAAGATCGGGCTGGTCGCGGCGGGCAAGAACTGGCTGGATCTGGTCCATGCGCTGGGCCTTCTGGGGATCGACGAGGCGCAGGCGGAACGGCTGGGGATCACCACCTACAAGGTTGGCCAGACCTTCCCGCTGGACATGAAGGGCTTCACCGAGTTCGCCGAGGGGCTGGACCTGATCGTGGTGGTCGAGGAAAAGCGCAAGCTGATCGAGGTCCAGGCGAAAGAGGCGATCTTTCACAACCGCCGTGGCCGCCGGATCTATGGCTGGAAGAACGATCGCGACGAAGAGCTTTTCCCTACGCGCTATGCGCTGGACCCGGTGATGATCGCCGAAAAGCTGGGCGCTATACTGATCGAGGAAGGCCGCGGGAGCGAGGCCCTGCGCGCGGCGCTGGCCCGCATCGAGGAAAGCCGCCGCGCAGACAATGCCGAGGAACTGGCCGCCCGGCTGCCCTATTTCTGCGCCGGCTGCCCGCACAACACATCGACGAAACTGCCCGAGGGCTCGCGCGCCTATGCCGGGATCGGCTGCCACATCATGGCGATGTGGATGGATCGCGAAACCAGCGGCTATACCCATATGGGGGCCGAAGGCGTGAACTGGGTGGGCGAGGCGCCGTTCTCGACGCGCGCGCACGTGTTCCAGAATATCGGCGATGGAACCTATAACCATTCGGGACGCCTGGCCATTCATGCCGCCATCGCCGCGAATACCAACATCACCTACAAGATCCTTTACAACGATGCGGTTGCGATGACGGGAGGGCAGGGCAACGACGGTGGTCTGTCTGCGCAACAGATCGTGGCCGAGCTGGTGGCCGCAGGCATTAAAAAGGTCGAGGTCGTCTATGATGAAAAAGAGGATATAGATCCGCGCAGCTTCCCGGCCGGGGTCGTCTGCCATCCGCGGGCCGACCTGATGGCAGTGCAGGAAAAGTTGCGGGAAATCAGTGGCGTGACGGCCATCGTTTACGTTCAGACCTGCGCCGCCGAAAAGCGGCGCCGGCGCAAGCGCGGCACCTTTCCCGACCCCGATACGCGGGTCTTCATCAATACCGATGTCTGCGAGGGCTGCGGCGATTGCGGGGTTCAGTCCAACTGCGTGGCCATCGTGCCGGTGGACACCGAACTGGGCCGCAAGCGCGCCATCGACCAGTCCGCCTGCAACAAGGATTTTTCCTGCCTGCAGGGGTTCTGCCCGTCCTTCGTGACCCTGAAGGGGGCGAAGCTGCGCAAGCAGGCCAGCGCCGAGGTCGAAATCGGCGCCTTGCCAGAGCCCGCGCTTCCCGAAATCGAGGGCACCCACAACCTGGTGATCACCGGGGTGGGCGGCACCGGCGCGGTGACCATCGGCGCGATCCTTGCCATGGCGGCCCATCTCGACGGCAAGGGCGCAGGCATGATGGAAATGGCCGGCCTCGCCCAGAAGGGCGGCGCGGTGCATATCCATTGCCGGATCGCCAACCGGCCCGAGGACATCGCCGCGATCCGGGTCGCAACCGGCGAGGCCGACGCGGTGATCGGCGGCGATCTGGTTGTCACCGCAGGCGCAAAGACCATCGGGTTGATGACCACGGGGCGCACGGGGGCCGTGGTCAACAACCACGATATCGTCACCGGCGCCTTCACCCGCGATCCCGAATTCCGAATTCCCTCCGATGGGTTGCAGGTTGCACTTGAGGCTCGCCTGAAGGATCGGGTGACATTTTTCGATGCCACCGAGCTTGCCCGGCGCCTGATGGGCGACACGATCTTTGCCAACATGATCGTCACCGGGGCGGCATGGCAACACGGATTGATCCCGCTCAGTTTCGAGGCGATCGACAAGGCGATCGAACTGAATGGCGCGGGTGTTGAGGGCAATCGCCGCGCGTTCGAGATCGGTCGCTGGGCGGTGCTGCACGCGGCAGAGGCTGTGGCGCTGACCACGGCGCGGACGGTTGAAAAACCCAAAAGCCTGGAAGAACAGATCGCCTTCCGCGCCGATCATCTGCGCGCCTACCAGTCGGCCCGGCTTTCACGACGCTATCGCCGTCTGGTGGCGCGGGCCGACGACCCCGCCCTGCGCGCGGCGATCGCAAGGGGCTATCACAAGCTGCTCGCCTACAAGGATGAGTACGAGGTTGCCCGGCTGCATCTGCAAACAGCCGACAAGGCGCGGGCCGAATTTGACGGCGCGTTGCAGATCACATGGCACCTTGCGCCACCTTTCATGCCTGGCAAGGATGCGCAGGGACGGCCGGTGAAACGTGCATACGGGCCGGCGGTCGAGTATCTGTTCCGCGTGCTGGCCGGGATGCGCCGGGTGCGCGGCACGCCGCTGGATCCCTTTGGCTGGCAGGATGAGCGGCGGCGCGAACGTGCGCTGATACGGCAATACGAGGCCGATATGCGCGAGGTGCTGGCGATGCAGGGCCCGGCGACGCGGGAGGCGGCCATTGCACTGGCCGAATTGCCGCTGTCTATTCGGGGGTTCGGTCCAGTCAAACTGGCCGCCGAGGCCAAGGCGGCCGAACAGCGCCTGACCCTTTTGGCAGAGATCCGAGCGGCGGGGGGCGCCCCGCGCGCGGTGGCAGCCTAGAGATATCGGGAATCCTTTGCGCCGCGCCCGTTTTGGTATAGCCCCGCTCTGTCCGGCGCGAGACTGGGGGCTGGAGACATGCGATGCGCAACGACGTCGCGCGCGACATAAGTTACGCTGGCTCGGCCCGCACAATCGGCGGGCGGGCTATGATCCGGGTCGTGGAAAACGCGACCGGTCGGATCGGGCTTATACGCCGGGCTCGCGGCTACGAGGCCGAGATCGAGGCCGGGCGCGATTTCTGGGACGTAATGGTGGAGCGCTATGGGCTTTGTCTTGACCTTGCCGGAGGCAGCCTTGACCATATCCCCGCCCAAGGGCCGCTGATCCTGATCGCCAATCATCCCTATGGTATCCTCGACGGGTTGATGATGGGCCATATCCTGTCGCGTGTCCGAGGCGATTTCCGTATCCTCGCCAACTCGGTCTTTCGCAAGGCCGAGGCGCTCAGCGGAGTGGTTCTGCCGATCAGTTTCGACGACACCCGTGCCGCGTTGGCCGAGAACTTGGCGACGCGCCGCGCGGCGCTTGACCACCTCGCCCAAGGCGGGGCCATTGGCGTCTTTCCCGGCGGCACTGTCTCGACGGCGCTGAAACCCTTTTCCTGCCCGATGGACCCAAGCTGGCGAGGTTTTACCGCGCGGATGGTGGTCAAATCGCGGGCCGCCATTGTGCCGGTCTATTTTGACGGTCACAATTCGCGCCTGTTCCAGTTGGCCAGCCATCTGCATTCCACTCTGCGCCTGGCGCTTTTGATCAAGGAGTTCCGCGCCCGCGTCGACGAGCCGGTGCGCGTCGTGATCGGACAACCGATCGCGCGGGCACGGCTTGACGCGCTTGGGGGGAATACCAAAGCGATGATGGATTTCCTGCGCAAGGCGACCTATGAATTGTCGCCGAGGCCTCTGAAGTCGTTCGATTACGGCTATGAGTTCGATCACAGGCACAGGGCATGAGACAATGGCGGTTGGTGTTTTCGATTCCGGTCTGGGCGGTCTGACGGTGCTGGACGCGGTTGCGCGTCGTTTGCCCGAGGTTCCGTTCGTCTATTTTGGCGACAACGCGCATGCGCCCTATGGCACCCGCGATGCCGAGGATGTCTATCACCTGACCACCGAAGCAGTGACGCGGCTGTTCGATTCGGGGTGCGACCTGGTGATCCTGGCCTGCAACACCGCGTCCGCGGCCGCGCTTCGCCGGATGCAGGAAAGCTGGATTCCAGAGGGCAAGCGCGTGCTGGGTGTTTTCGTGCCCCTCATCGAGGCCCTGACCGAACGGCAATGGGGCGACAATTCTCCCCCCCGCGAGGTTGCGGTGAAACATGTCGCGCTGTTTGCCACGCCCGCGACGGTGGCCTCCCGCGCGTTCCAGCGGGAACTGGCCTTCCGCGCCATTGGCGTGGATGTCGAGGCCCAGCCCTGCGGCGGGCTGGTCGATGCAATCGAGGCCGGCGACGAGATGCTGGCAGAGGCCCTGGTGCGATCCCATGTCGAGGCGCTGAAGCGGCGGATGCCGCACCCGCAGGCGGCGATCCTGGGCTGTACCCACTACCCGTTGATGGAGCACGCCTTTCAGCAGGCCCTGGGCTCGCAGGTCAAGGTCTATTCGCAGGCCGATCTCGTGGCCGAAAGCCTCGCCGATTACCTGGTACGCCACCCCGACATGCTGGGAAGTGGCACGCAAAGGATGTTTCTGACGACTGGCGATCCGACGATCGTGTCCGACAAGGCATCGCAATTCCTGCACCGGCGCATCGAATTTCGCGCCGCATGATTGCGGTGCCGCATTCATGCGCCTAAACTCCTTGAAACGCTGCGGAAAGAACCATGACCTACAAGATCGCCATTCTGGGCGCCTCTGGCTATACCGGGGCGGAACTCGTGCGCCTGATCGCCACTCATCCGGGGATGGAGATCGTCGCGCTTTCGGGTGAACGCAAGGCAGGGTTGGCGATGTCCGCGGTGTTTCCACACTTGCGTCACCTCGATCTGCCCGACCTCGTCAAGATCGAGGAAATCGATTTCGCAGGTGTCGATCTGGCCTTTTGCGCGCTGCCGCATGCGACAAGCCAGGCGGTCATCAAGCAATTACCGAGCAACCTTAAGGTGGTCGACCTGTCCGCCGATTTCCGGCTGCGCGACCCGGTGGCCTATGAAAAATGGTATGGCAAGCCCCACGCAGCGCTGGAGTTGCAGAAAGAGGCCGTCTACGGCCTGACCGAATTCTACCGCGAAGATATCCGCTCTGCGCGTCTTGTCGCGGGCACGGGCTGTAACGCAGCGGCCGGTCAATATGCCCTGCGCCCGCTGATCTCGGCGGGGGTGATCGACCTGGACGATATCGTGATGGATCTCAAGGCCGGGGTATCCGGTGCGGGCCGCGCGTTGAAGGAAAACCTGCTGCACGCGGAACTTTCCGAGGGATTCCATGCCTATTCGGTGGGCGGTACGCACAGGCATCTGGGCGAGTTCGACCAGGAGTTTTCCGCGCTCGCCGGCCGACCGGTCGAGGTGCAGTTTACCCCCCATCTGATTCCCGCCAACCGGGGCATTCTCGTGACCACCTATCTGAAAGGTGATCCGGGACAGGTGCATGAATGCTTGGCAACGGCCTATGAAGATGAGACTTTCATACAGGTTTTGCCGATGGGCGAGCATCCTTCGACCAGGGCCGTGCGCGGTTCGAATTTCGTTCACCTGGGTGTTGTTGGCGACCGGAGGCCAGGGCGGGCGATCGTGATCGTGGCGCTGGACAACCTGGCGAAAGGGTCCTCGGGGCAGGCGATTCAGAACGCCAACCTGATGTTGGGGATCGCGGAGGAGACGGGGCTGATGCTGGCCCCCTGCTTCCCCTGATGGAGAAGAAAAGATGCGTGGATTGAAAAAACAGCGGCGGATTCAGATCATCGTGGTGGCCTTCGTGGCACTGGCCCTGTCGACCGGGTTGGTCGGCTATGCGATGAGGGACGGGATCAACTTTTTCCGCTCGCCCAGCCAGATCGCAGAGGCACCGCCCGCCCCGACTGAGACCTTCCGTATCGGCGGCCTCGTCGAGGCCGGAAGCCTGCAACGCGGGCAGGGCGAAACCATACGTTTCAACGTGACCGATGGCGGCGCAACTGTGCCTGTCAGCTTTACCGGCGTGTTGCCCGATCTCTTTGCCGAGAACCAGGGGATGATCGGCACCGGGCAACTTGTCGACGGCGTGTTCGTGGCCAAGGAAATCCTGGCCAAGCATGACGAGAGCTACATGCCCAAAGAGGTCGTTGATGCGCTCAAGGAGCAGGGCGTCTATCGCCACATGGAAGAGGACACCGCACCGAGCGGTACCTAACAGCCTCGTTAACCGATCTCGTTGACAGTTCCCCCGGTCTGAAACATCGACCGGGGGTTTGTCATGAAGACAGTCCAGGAACTTGCCCGCGCGATCGTGGCGCGCGAGGGCGGCTATGTGAACGATCCAGACGATCCGGGGGGCGCGACGAACCATGGCGTGACACTGGCCACGATGCGCGGGCTGGGTATCGACCTGACCGACGATGGGCAGATTGACACGCGTGATGTGAGGGCGTTGGAACCCGATCAGGCGGTGGCAATTTTCGTGGAGCATTATTTTCGCGCTCCCCGGATCGAGTTGTTGCCAGAGCCGTTACAGCCGGGCGTTTTCGACATGTATGTGAACGCCAGCGCCAATGCCGTGCGGATTTTGCAACGTCTGTTGAACGAGATGGGGCAGGCGGTGCGCGTGGATGGTGTGATAGGACCGCAGACGGCGGAGGGGGCACGGGCCGCGGCACGGGCCGCGCCGAACCACATTGCCGATGCCTATGGAATAGCCCGTCGCAATTATTACTACGCGCTGGCCGATAGGCGCCCGGCCAGTCGCAAATATGCCCGCCGCCGCGATGGTGGAAAGGGCGGCTGGATTTTGAGGGCTGAGGAATTCATTTCGCCTCGCTACCATCTGAGCGAGGCCGATCATCGTGCGCGGGTGGCGGCATGGGACTGATTGACGGGGTTTTCGAAACCGTTTTCGGTGCGGGGCGCAACGCGATAGCCGAAACGGCCGAGGTGTTTCGGATCAATGCCGATTCCGCCGATGCCCGCGCGGCAGAGGCCCAGGCTGCGGCGCTTGCCCAGTTCGCCCGCGAATTCGGCCAGCCCTCGCGTAGCCCGTTCGATCGGGTGATCGACGGGCTGAACCGGTTACCGCGCCCCGCGCTGGCACTGGGAACGGTCGGGCTGATGGTGGCGGCGATGGTCGATCCGGTCTGGTTCGCGACGCGGATGCAGGGGTTGTCGCTGGTTCCCGAGCCTCTTTGGTGGTTGCTGGGCGCAATCGTGAGCTTTTATTTCGGGGCGCGCCACCAGGCCAAGGGACAGGAATTTCAACGCGCATTGGCCGCCACGCTGGCGCAGGCCCCGGTGGTGGCGCAAAATATCGCGGCGTTGCGTGTGTCCCCCGCGACCTCTGCCCCCGCTGAACCAGTTGCTACGGCTCCCAATGCCGCGCTCGCGGATTGGCGCGCGCAGTCCTAACGCCCTTCAAAGCGCGGGCGGCGCTTTTCAAGAAAGGCGACCACGCCTTCCTTGAAATCATGTGTCGCCCCGCACAGCCCCTGCAGTTCGGCTTCCAGCGAAAGCTGCGACTCGAGGTCATTGGCAAAAGAGGCGCGTATCGCCCGTTTCAACTGTTGGTAGGCCACTGTCGGCCCCTGGGCAAGCAACGCGGCGCGGGCGCGCCAATGAGCGTCGAACCCGTCCTCGGGGACAGCCTCCCAGATCATTCCCCATTCTGCGGCCTGCCGCGCCGGAACCGGCTCTGCAAACAGGGCCGTGCCCATCGCGCGGGCAAACCCCACCTGACGAGGCAACCAATAGGTGCCGCCCGCATCCGGTATCAGCCCGATCCGTGTAAAGGCCTGTAGGAATATTGCGGCCTCGGAGGCGATCACGACATCGGCCGCCAGCGCCAGGTTCGCGCCGGCCCCGGCCGCCGGCCCGTTGACGGCGGCAATGGTCGGGATCGGGCAGTCGAACAATGCCCTCAGCATCGGTTCATATTCATCGCGCAAGGTGCGTTCGAGGTCGATATTGGCGACATTCGCACCGTCGCCCAGATCCTGCCCCGAACAAAAGGCACGCCCCGCGCCTGTCAGCACAAGAACCCGCGCATGATCTGGCGCCTCGCGTACCGCATCGAGGATTTCGGCACGCATCTGGGTGTTGAGCGCGTTCATCACCTCTGGACGGTTCAGCTTGAGCACCGCCACGTCGTTTTCGACCGTCAGATCAATTACCTTGTAGACCATTGCCGAACTCCTTTCCGGTCGCGTGCGCGTTACCTTACAAGGATCGCAGGCGCGGAAAAGAGGCGACAAACGGGCGGATAGCTGAGATCAGCGCCCCAGGATTTCCTTCAGCCGTGCCTCTTCATCCGGGCTTAGCTGCTCGGGGGCGGTAATGGAGCGACGATTACGACCGCGAATATAGAAAAGGGCCACGCCGAAACCGATCAACAACATTGCCGGTCCGGCGATGTAGAGGAGCAGGTTGGACCCTGTCACGGTGGGTTTCAGCAAGACGTATTCGCCATAGCGGTCGACGAGGTAATCGATCGTCTCCTCATTGCTGTCCCCCGCGGCGATCCGGTCGCGCACGAGCACGCGCAGTTCTTTGGCCAGCGATGCGTTCGAATCGTCGATATTCTCGTTGCGGCAGACCAGGCAGCGCAGTTCCTTCGATACCTCGCGGGCGCGGGCCTCAAGTGCCGGGTCGTCCAGCATTTCCGAGGGTTCCACGGCAATAGCCGGCCCCGCAAGCATCAGCGACAAGACGAGGATCAGACGTTTGAACATCATGCTTACTCCGCCGGCATTGGGGCCGCGCCCCGTTCCTTGCGCGCACCGGCGGCGACGCGCACGCGCCGGTCGCTGAGGCTTAGCATCCCGCCCAGCGCCATGATCAGGGCACCGGCCCAGATCCAGTTCGCGAGAGGCTTTATATAGGTACGGATCGCCCAGCCACCGCCATCCTGCGGGTCGCCGATGGCAATGTAGATATCGCGAAGCAGCCCGTTATCCAGCGCAGCCTCGGTTGTCGGCATGCCAGCCACGGGATAGACCCTCTTTTCGGGCAATAGCGTGGCAACCTGTTCATCGTTCTTCCATGCCGATACCGTCGCCGTCGTCGAGATGTAGTTCGGTCCCTCGATCCGTTCGACCGTTTCCAACACGATTTCGTATTGGCCGACTTCGAACCGCTCGCCCAATTGAGCCACGCGGATATCTTCTTGTTGCCAGGCCAGCATGCCAGCGATCCCGACCATAGTGATCCCCAGCCCCGAATGGGCCACCGCCTTGCCCCAATCCGACCGGGGCAGGCGCGTCATGCGCAACAGCTTGCCCGCGACGGGCCCGCGACCGGCCCTGATCCACAGGTCGACAAATGCGCCAGATACCAGCCATGCGCCCAGCGCCACGCCAACCGGGCCCAGCGCGGAGCGACCCGTTTGCAGGGCAAAGACAAGCCCCCCAAGCGCGACGGCCAGCACCAGCGCCGGTGCCATCTGACGCAGCGCGCGCCCCATGCGGGCGCGTTTCCACGGCATCACCGCGCCGATCGGCAGGATCAACCCAAGCGCCACCATGAACGGGGTGAAGGCCATGTTGAAAAACGGCGCTCCGACCGAGAGTTTGCGGTCAAATGCCATCTCGGCGACCAGCGGCCAGATCGTGCCGATGAACACGACGAAGGCAGAGACAGCCAGCAGGATGTTATTGAATACAAGAGCAGATTCGCGACTTACTAGTCCAAAGACGCCTTTTGCCTCCATCGCGCTGGCCCGAGCCGCATATAGGGTCAATGCGCCCCCCATGAACACGCCCAGGATCAACAGCAGGAACACGCCACGCGTGGGATCGGTGGCAAAGGCATGAACCGAGGTGATGATGCCCGATCGGGTGATGAACGCGCCGACCAGCGAAAAGCCGAAGGCGACGATGGCCAGAAGGATGGTCCAGCTTTTCAGCGACTCCCGCTTTTCCACGACGATGGCGGAATGCAGCAGGGCGGCCGCGATCAGCCATGGCATGAAACTGGCGTTTTCTACCGGGTCCCAGAACCAGAAGCCGCCCCAACCAAGTTCGTAGTACGCCCACCATGATCCCAGCGCGATACCGATCGTCAGGCAGATCCACGCCGCCAACGTCCAGGGGCGCACCCAACGGCCCCAGGCCGCGTCAACGCGCCCCTCTATCAGTGCGGCCACCGCGAAGGAGAAGCAGATCGAAAGACCAACATAGCCGAGATACAGGAAAGGTGGGTGAAAGGCGAGGCCGGGGTCCTGCAGCAGCGGGTTCAGATCCTGCCCGTCAAAGGGCGGTACTGCAAGGCGTTCGAATGGGTTCGAGGTAAACAGCACGAATGCCATGAAAGCCGCGCCGATCGAGCCTTGCACCGCCAGGACGCGGGCACGAAGCGTCGGCGGCAGTCCGCCTCCGAACCACGCCGCCATCGCGCCGAACAGCGTCACGATCAGCACCCACAAGAGCATGGAGCCCTCGTGATTTCCCCAAACACCCGAAACCTTGTAGATCATCGGTTTCAGCGTGTGCGAGTTTGCCACAACGACGCTAAGCGAAAAGTCCGAACTGACAAAGGCATAGGTCAGCGCGCCAAAGGATAGTGCGACCAGCAGGAACTGCGCTATCGCGGCCGGTTCGGCCATGGCCATCCAGCCGCTCCAGCCCTTGTGAGCGCCGATGAGAGGAATCACCATCTGCACCAGCGAGACGGCGAAGGCGAGGGTCAGGGCAAAGTGGCCAAGCTCGATAATCATGATGTCGTTCTAACCCTCGTCCCGCGCCGCGCCAATGGGATTTGCGCGCCGCCCTGATCCCGGTGACGCAATCGTGAGCGTCGCGTCAAGGCGGGTTGCGCCCCGGGGTAGCTGGGCTAACCTTGTGACGGGCAACGATAGCGGGCGATCATGCATGTTCCTTTTACCGTGGGCCGGGCGCTTGGGGCGCTGGCGCTCTGGGTTCTCGTGGCTATCCCTTCGGGGGCACAGGATCTAAGCGCGCTGGCGCGCCCCGACATGGCGCGCTCTGCGATCGTTGGCCTGTCCGGCGGGGGCGTGAAATTGACGCTGGATCTCAGCCAGCCGGTCCCTTACCGCCTTTTCACGCTGGCCGATCCGCCCAGGCTTGTCGCCGATTTCCGCGAGGTAGATTGGCGCGGGGCCGACGCAGTTGACCTGATCCGGACTGACAGGGTGGATACTGCGCGGGCAGGTGTCGTGCGGCCGGGCTGGTCGCGGCTGGTGCTTGCGCTGAGGGGGCCGCTGGCCGTTCACAGCGCCGAGATGCGTTCCGATCCTGTCACCGGGCGCGCGCGCCTGACACTGGATCTCTTGCCCGTCGATCCCGAGAGTTTTGCGGCTCAAGCCCGCGTGCCGCAAACCGCGCTTTGGGGTCTTCCAGAGCCCGAAACCCTGCCGCCGCCACGTCGTCGTCCCGATGGCACGCGGCCCGTTCGGGTGGTTCTTGATCCCGGCCATGGCGGAATTGATCCAGGCGCCGAGCACGCGGATGTGCGCGAGGCCGACCTTATGTTGAGTTTCGGCCGAGAGTTGCGCGATGCGCTGCGCCGGGCGGGGTTCGAGGTGGTGATGACGCGGGATGCCGATATTTTCGTGCCGCTGGAAACCCGGATCGATATTGCGCGCCGCGCTCATGCGGATGTGTTCCTGTCGCTGCATGCCGATGCGCTGGCAGATGGGCACGCTTCGGGGGCCACGATCTATACCCTTTCCGAGACCGCATCGGACAAGGCGTCAGCTCTGCTGGCCGAACGGCATGACCGTGATGCCCTGCTGGCGGGTGTGGACCTTTCGGGTCAGGATGACGTGATCGCCAAGGTCCTTATGGATCTCGCCCGGACAGAGACCACGCCGCGCACCGACAGGCTTGCCGATGCGCTGGTGGCGGGGTTGAAACAGCATGCCGGGCATCTGTACAAGAAACCGCGCCTTTCGGCGAGTTTTTCCGTGCTCAAGGCACCGGATATTCCCTCTGTGTTGATCGAACTGGGCTTCCTGTCTTCGGCAGGGGATCGCGATCGCCTGTCCTCGCCCGAATGGCGTCAGAAAGCGGCAAGGGGAATCGTCGCCGCACTGGTCGACTGGGCGGCAGAGGATGCCGCGCAGGCGGGTCTGTTGCGGCGTTGAGGGGATCGCTCCCGCGGAAGTGAGAGTAAAACCGCCCGCAGCGCCTGAAATTCCGGCAGCACCGCTTTGACCGGCGGGTGCGTCACGCGTATACAGGGCCGACCAGAAATCGGGGGGCACGGCGCGTGGTCCGGTTCATTTTTTCCTTTCTCGGGGCGGTCATCAGTTTCCTGACCCTCGGCTTTCTGGCCGGGGTGCTCATGATCGGGGCGATCTTCTGGATGTATGCCCGAGATCTACCCGACCACGAGGATCTTGCCACATACGAACCCAAGACGATCAGCCGCATCTACTCTGGCGAGGGGCGATTGATCGATGAATTCGCCGATGAACGGCGCCTTTTCGCGCCTGCCGACGAGATGCCGGATCTCGTGAAAAACGCCTTTATTTCGGCGGAGGACAAGAATTTCTACAGCCATCACGGCTATGATGCCCGCGGGATCGCGGCCGCTGTGATCGACGCGGTCAAAAGCAGGGGGCAGAACGTGCGCGGGGCCTCCACCATCACCCAGCAGGTGATGAAGAACTTCCTGCTTGGGGGCGAACGCACCGGCGAGCGCAAGGTCAAGGAACTCATCCTCGCTACACGCATCGAAGAGACGCTGTCCAAGGACGAGATCCTGGAACTTTATCTCAACGAGATCTTCCTTGGGCAGAATTCTTATGGCGTGGCTGCCGCCGCGCAGACCTATTTCAACAAGACCTTGGCCCAGTTGCGCCCCGAAGAGGCCGCCTATCTGGCCGCTCTGCCCAAGGCGCCCTCGCGCTATCACCCGGTGCGCGAATATGATCGCGCACTGGAACGACGCAATTTCGTGCTGCGCGAGATGTTCGAGAACGGATATCTCGACGAGCCGGCCTACCAGGCCGCCCGTTCTGCGCCGCTCAGGACGGTTCAGAACGGCGACTATCCACCATTCGCCGCAAGCCTTCCGCCGCGCGATTATTTCACGGATGAAATCCGCCGGCAGTTGAGCGCCGATTTCGGCGAGGGAGAGTTTTTCGGCGGTGGCCTAAGTATCCGCGCCACGATCGACCCCGAGCTTCAGGCCGCGGCCGCGCGCGAACTGCGCCTGGGGCTTGAGCAGTACGACCGCGGCCAGGGGGGGTGGCGTGGCACAGGCAAGGCGATCGACGTGGGTTTGCTGAATGACGAAACGCGATGGCGCGAGGCGCTTGGCGCAACCGATGTCGCGCGCGATATCGATCTGGGCGGGCGCTGGCATCCGGCGGTCGTGCTGGATGTCGAGGATCAGCGCCTTGTGATCGGCGTCGAGGATGTCGAGGGTCACGTCGAGGTTCCGCGCAAGGACATCGCTTGGATGCGCGGCACGTTTTTCGACAATTTCAAGCCGGGCGATGTTGTCCATGTCCGGCGCATGACCGACGACGATGGCAGTTTCCTGAGATGGAGCCTGCGGCAGGTTCCCGAAATCCAGGGCGGTTTCGTCGCGATGGATGTCAATACCGGCCGGGTTCTGGCGATGCAGGGCGGGTTTTCCTACCAGCATTCGGTTTTCAACCGCGCCACGCAGGCCACGCGCCAGCCCGGGTCGTCCTTCAAGCCTTTCGTCTATGCCGCAGCGCTGGATAGCGGCTATTCGCCCGCGACAATCGTCATAGACGCCCCGATCGAGGTCGATACGGGCGAGGGGATATGGCGCCCGCGCAATGCCTCGAACAAGTTCTATGGGCCTACCCCCTTGCGCACCGGGATCGAGCAGTCGCGCAACCTGATGACCGTGCGACTTGCCAAGGAGGTGGGAATGGAAACGGTCGCCCACTATGCCGAGCGATTTGGCGTGTATGACCGGCTTGAGCCCTATCTTGCCAACGCCCTGGGCAGTCAGGAATCCACCGTGTACCGGATGGTCGCGGCCTATGCGATGTTTGCCAATGGCGGCGAACGGGTGGAACCGACGTTGGTCGACCGGGTTCAGGATCGGTGGGGCAGGACGATCTATCGCCACGATCCGCGCCGCTGCGTCGAATGCAGCGACCCCGAACTGCCTGAAGGCCGCGCGCCGAGACTGGAATCGGATCGCGAGCGGGTGATGAACGCGATCACCGCCTACCAGTTGACCTCGATGATGCGCGGGGTCGTCGAACGCGGCACCGCGGCGGGCAAGATCGACCTTGGCGTGCCCACCGCGGGCAAGACCGGCACCACCAATGATGCCCGCGATGTCTGGTTCGTGGGCTTTACCTCGAATATCGTGGCGGGGTGCTACATGGGCTTCGACCAGCCGCGCAGCCTTGGTCGCGGAGCCTATGGCGGCACGATGTGCGCGCCGGTCTTCGACGGCTTCATGCAGGTCGCGACCGAAAAATACGGGGGCGGGCCGTTCAAGGTGCCGCCAGGGGGACGTTTCATCAAGATCGACCGTTATTCCGGCGCCCGCCTGCCTGACGATGCACAGGGCCCCAACGTGGTGGCAGAGTATTTCCGCGATGGCGAGGAGCCGATCTTTGGCGTCGGGGCCTGGATCGATGGCGGCTTTGCGATGGGGTCCGACCTGCCGTTGTTCGAACCCGGCGAGGTCGACCAGGCACGGGAGGTAACGACCTCGACGGGCCGCAAGGCCACAGTGGGACCCAAGGCCAATTTCGGCACGCTTTCGTCGGGCGGGCTTTACTAAGCTTGCCCGTCCCGCCGCCAGCGGCTATCACCCCGGTCTGAACGACAGGCAACGAGGCATCGCTTATGCGTGCAGAGGCGCAGAACACCGTTGAGGATATCCGTAAATCGCTGACCCTTCTGGCCCAGCGCTTGGACTGGACGACGGCCGAACACCGGCTGGAAGAGTTCAACGCGATGACCGAGGATCCCGATCTGTGGAACGATCCCGAGCGGGCGCAAAAGCTGATGCGCGACCGCCAGGCGCTGTTGGACGCGATTTCCACCTACAAGGGCATTTCCCAAGAGCTTGAGGATAATATCGAGCTGATCGAACTGGGCGAGATGGAGAAGGATACAGAGGTCGTGCGCGAGGCCGAGGCCGCGCTCAAGGCGCTGCGGGAAAAGGCCGCGCAAAAGGAACTGGAGGCGCTGCTCGATGGCGAGGCGGATGCCAACGACACGTTCCTCGAAATCAATTCCGGTGCCGGAGGCACGGAAAGCTGTGACTGGGCCTCGATGCTGGCGCGGATGTATGTGCGCTGGGCGGAAAAGCACGGCTACAAGGTCGAGTTGCAATCCGAGTCGCCAGGCGAAGAGGCGGGGATCAAATCCGCGACCTACAAGATCTCGGGCCACAATGCTTATGGCTGGCTGAAATCGGAGTCGGGCGTTCACCGCCTGGTACGGATCTCGCCCTATGACAGCGCGGCGCGGCGGCATACCTCGTTCTCGTCGGTCTGGGTCTACCCGGTCGTTGACGACAACATCGAGATCGAGGTGAACCCGTCCGATATCCGGGTCGATACCTATCGGTCCTCGGGGGCGGGCGGACAGCACGTCAACACCACCGACTCGGCGGTGCGGATCACCCACATCCCCACCGGAATCGTGGTGACCAGTTCGGAAAAATCCCAGCACCAGAACCGCGACATTGCCATGAAGGCACTGAAATCCCGGCTTTATCAGATGGAATTGGACAAACGGAACGCTGACATCCAGGCCCAGCACGAAGCCAAGGGAGAGGCGGGGTGGGGTAACCAGATCCGGTCCTATGTCCTGCAACCCTACCAGATGGTAAAGGATCTGCGCACCAGCGTCGAAACCTCTGATACCCAGGGCGTGCTGGACGGTGATCTCGACCAGTTCATGGCAGCCACCTTGGCGCTGAAAGTATCCGGAAAGAGCCGCGCCGAGGCGCAGGCCGACGACTGACAAGTGTCGGGTCAGCTTTTACAGAATTAGGTTTCGGGCCCTGCAGGGGCGGGTAATCCGCCTTTCCTCGGCTTTACGAGAGTCACCGGCCAGACAAGACAAAGCCGACACGGGAAGTTCCCGCGCCGGCCATGCCATGAAACCCGTTCTTCCCGATATCACCCCTTCGGGGCGGTGTCCGACGGTTTCGCGGCGGGGGCGGCCTGTTTCGGCTGTGCCTGCGGCTGCGGCACCGGTTTGCGCCCGGTGTTCAGCGGATCGTCCTGGCGCTGTACCGAGCCTTCGAAATGGGCTCCGCTTTCGATGGCGATGGTCTTGTGGATGATGTCGCCCTCGACCCGCGCGGTCGAGGTCAGGCGTACCTTTAGACCCCGAACCCGGCCGATAACACGGCCGTTGATGACAACATCATCGGCCACGCATTCGCCGCGCACGGTGGCATTCTCGCCCACCGTCAAAAGATGCGCGTTGATATCGCCGTCGATCGTGCCCTCGACCTGGATATCGCCGGTCGTCTTGAGATTGCCGGTCACGACGAGGTCCGAGGACAGCATCGAGGCGGGCGGTTTTGCCTTGGGCGTGCTTGCCGCGGGAATATCGCCGGCCGGGCGAGGCGCGGAAGACGATTCCGGCAGTTTCGGTTTGTCCGACGCGCCGGCCTTGGGGCCGGGCTCGTTGATCCTGCTTTTAGAAAACATTTCTGGCTGCCTTGATATAGGTCATCGGGTTCACGGGTTTACCGTCGACGCGCACCTCGTAATGCAGATGGGTGCCAGTCGAGCGTCCGGAATTTCCCATATCACCGATGCGATCCCCGCGCGAGACCCTTTGCCCGACCTTGACCCGGATCGAGGACAGGTGTGCATACCGGGTTTCAAGTCCGAATTCATGGCGGATACGGATCATCCGGCCATAGCCCGAAACCCAGCCGGCCTTTTCCACTATCCCATCGGCGGTGGCGTAGATCGGCGTGCCGTGGCCCGATGCGAAATCGACGCCCTCGTGCATCCTGTATGTTCCGCTGGTGGGATGGCGCCGCATCCCGAACGGGCTTGTGAACCTGTAGGCTGAGCGCAGCGGTTGTGCAAAGGGAAGCTTTTCGGCGGCGATGCGGTAAAGATTGATATCGTCAAGCCGCGACAGGACGGCCTGGGCGCGCAACTCTTCGGCGCTGGCCTCGGCGTTACCCTTCGACGACACCGCCACCGCGGTCAGCGGCCCGCCGGTGCCCGAATAGCCCCGGCGCACCTTGTCGATCAGGTCATCGGTAGACAGGCCTGCCGAACGGAACATCTTGTCGAGCGGCGCAATCGAAACGGACAGCGCCTCTTCGAGCGAGGAAAAGATGCGGTCGTTGCGTTCGCGCAGCAACTCATGCTCATAGGCGAGGGCCTCGGCAAGTTCGTAGGCGGCAGAGGCATCGGCGGCCATGGTTTCGCGCTCTGTCACGGCCAGGTTCAGAGCGTCCGACAGAAAGGCGAGAGTGGCCTCCATATCCGCGCGATGAAGCCCATCGGTCGTTTCCGGCGTTGCGCCGTCAAGCCGCGCCTCAAGCTCGGCGGCGGTCTCGCGCAGTCTGTCGCGTTCCGACAGGGTCTTTCGCAGGGTTGACTGGATCACCCCGATGCCGGTCTCTAGCTCGCGCCGGCGTTCTTCCGAGGCCAGCAGTTCGGACTGCATCTTTGAAACTTCGGCCATCGCCACGTTAAAGCGATCCTGCGCGGCACGAACCTCAAGGGCATAAGCGTCACGCTCTGCGGTGACATCATCCAGCCATGTCTGGTAAAGCGCCTGTTCGCGCTTGGCCAGTTCACGCAGGCTGGATGCGCCGACCCCGTCCATCAGGATCAGCGCCGTCGCGATCATCGCCCAGGCCACCATCGCGGCGCTGCCGGCAAATCCCACCATTTGCGCCAGTGGAGAGATGCGAACAAAACGTGTTGCCTGTTCCGATCTCAGAAACAGCCGTTGTTCAGGAAGATAGCGCTCCAGCGCCACGTTGATGCGGTGAACAAATCGCCCCGTCAAAGCCCCAGCCTCATCTGCCCGTTTTTTCCAGATCAGACATGCCCTACAAGGCCGCCTTGATAGCGTTTGCCTAGCCAGCATGCCGTCCGCTTGCAAGTTTTTATACTTGTTTAACCGGAAACCGCTGATCTGAACAGACAAATCGGCAAGATACCGCCGATCGGTCGGGGCATGGGGCAGTCAAGGGCGCTGGTCCGCGCCCCGCGCGGCAGCGCCTAAAGCGCGCGCACAGCCTCAAGCACCTCCTCGGCATGGCCGGGCACCTTGACCTTGCGCCAGATCCGCGCGACCCGACCTTCGCGATCGATCAGGAAGGTGCTGCGCTCGATGCCCATGTAATTTTTGCCATACATGGATTTCGCGACCCAGGTGCCGAAACGTTCGCAGACATCGCTCGCCTCGTCGGACAAGAGGGGCACCGACAATGCGTGCTTGCAGCGGAACTTGTCGTGTTTTGCCAAGCTATCCTTGGAGATGCCGAACACTCGCGCCCCGGCGGCCTCGAATTCGGGCAACATGCCAGAGAAGGCGATGGCTTCCTTCGTGCAGCCGGGCGTGTCATCCTTGGGATAGAAATAGAGAACCACGGGCGCGGGGCGCAGGGCTGAAAGCGTGACCTCAGCACCACCATCCTGGGGCAGGGTAAAATCGGGGGCGGTCTGGCCGATGTCGATCATGGCGGTCTTGTTCCTGGGGTTTGAGTGGGTCTGAAAAGAAAATGACGCGATGCGCCAGACAATAGGTGCGATGCGCAAGCAGGCAAGCAGGCGCCGGCCGTGCCGGACCCGGAACCATTTGGAATGACCGAGCAAGACAGACAGAGATACCCGAACCCGGACCAGTTGCATCGCCGTTTCGGCCTGTGGCTTTTGCTGAGTCTCGCCATGCTGGCGGGGTTGGCGGGGCTGGGTGGGCTTGCGTTGACAGGGCGTATGGTGGCGATGCCTGACTGGGTCACCGCCAGGATCGAGGCAAGGCTGAACGCCGAACTGGCCCCAGCCGCGCTGGGGCTTGAGGGTGTGGAGGTGATGGTCTCGCGCGCGACCGGAGTGCGGGTAAAATTCACCGGTGTCACGGTGATCGACGCGGCAGGGCGTTACATCGCCCGGTTGCCCGAACTCGATGCCGATATTTCGCCGCGCGCGCTGGCCGAGGGGCGTCTTGGCCTGCGCCGCGTGGCGCTGGGCGGGGCAGAGGTAACGCTGCGGCGGGCGCCCGACGGCCGGTTCGATCTTGCGCTGGGTGCCGCCACGACGCCGATCAGCGCGGCACGCAGTCTTGCGGAACTTCTGGATGAACTTGACCGCGCGCTTGGCAGGCCGGGTCTTGCCGATATCGAGGCATTGAGCATCGAGTCGCTGGCGCTGAGCTTCGAGGATGCCCGCGCGGGGCGCATGTGGCGGCTGGAAGGGGGGCTGTTGACGGTCGAACAGGATGCCCGCGAGGTCGCATTGCGCGCCTTTTTCTCGCTGCGCGGGGCGGACGACATCCAGTCTGAACTGGCCTTCAGCTTCGTATCGGGCAAGGGTAGCCCGGCGGCCCGCTTTTCGGCCAACTTTTCGGATGTTCCGGCGGCGGATGTGGCCAGCCAGTCTCCGGCGCTGGCCGCGCTGGCGCTGCTTGATGCGCCGATTTCGGGGGCCGTGCGCAGCGAGATGTCGCCCAGCGGGCTTTTGGGGCCGCTCAACGCGACGCTGGAAATCGGCGCTGGCCTTTTGCGCCCGGCGGGCGGCGCGCCGCCGATCCGGTTTTCGGCCGGCAAGTCCTATTTTACCTACGATCCTGACAATCGCCGGCTGAACCTCGACCAGATCGCGCTGGATACCGCCGTGCTGCGCCTGACTGCCGAGGGCCATGCCTATCTCGAAGGCATGGCAAGCGGGTGGCCCGATCGGCTGGTCGGTCAACTGGCGTTTCGTTCGGTGGCGCTGGACCCGGCGGGTATGTTCGAGCGCCCCGTTGTCTTTGACGGCGGGGCGATGGACATCAGGATCGATCTCGATCCGCTGATCGCGACAGTTGGGCAGGCGGTGCTGCTGGAGGGCGGGCGCGCCTATCGGATCAACGGCACCGTGCGCGCGCGGCCCGAGGGTTGGCAGGTGGCGATGGATGCCCGGATCGACGAGCTCGACGAGACGCGACTTTTGTCGCTCTGGCCGGTCGATCTTGTGCCCGAAACCCGCGAGTGGTTCGCGCGGAACGTGCTCTCGGCCAAGCTTGGGGATATTCGCGTCGCAGTGCGGCACAGGCCGGGAAAACGCGCCGAGCTGACGCTTGCGCATGAGTTCCGCGAGACCGAGCTGCGCTATCTTGCCACCATGCCGCCGATCAGCGGGGGGGCTGGCTATGCCATGCTGCACGGCGCGGCTTATACGCTGGTCGTTGAAAAGGGCACAGTACGTGCGCCCGATGGCGGAATGCTGGATTTGGCCGGCTCGGTCATGCAGGTGCCCGATGTAACCAGCGGCAAGACCCCGCCTGCCGAGTTCACACTCAAGGCCACCAGCACCATCCCCTCGGTCCTGTCGTTGCTGGATCTGCCGCCACTTCGTATCGCCTCGGGCGCCGGGATCGGCCCGGATATGGTCACGGGCCGGGCCGAGGTGCGGGCGGTCTTGCGTATGCCGCTTAAGAACGGGCTGATCCCCGATGACGTGGACTATGACGTCAGTGCGATCCTGAGCGATCTCGGCTCGGACAGCCTGATTCCAGGCCTGCCCCTTTTTGCCGACCGGCTGGACCTTGGCGCGCGACCCGACGCGATCTCGATCCGGGGCGATGCGCGGTTGGCGGGCATCCCGCTGAGCGGCAGATGGCAGATGGTGCGCGATGATCGTGGCGAGATGCAGGCCGGCGTGACGGGTCGTCTCGCGCTGTCGTGGGATACCGCCGCGGCGCTCGGGCTTGAGATGCCTGCGGGCAGCCTCTCGGGAGAGGCAGAGGGCCGGTTCCGCGTCGAGCTGCCGCGCACCGGCAAATCCCGGTTCACGCTCGAGTCCGATCTCAAGGGGCTGTCGGTTGCCCTGCCGGGTTTTGGCGTGAGCAAGGCTGCCTCGACCGCAGGCACTTTGTCGCTGCGCGGTGATCTTGGCGGGACGGGCGCGATCGACCTGCTGACGCTGTCCTTGCCGGGCCTGCATGCCGAAGGGGGGGGGCGGCTTTCGGTCGATGGTGGCCTTGCCGAGGCCCGTTTCGAGCGGGTGATGCTGGGCGATTGGCTGGATGCGACAGTGGTTCTGACCGGGCAGGGCGCCGGTCGTGGGCCGCGCGTGGCGATTGCCGGCGGGATGGTTGATCTGCGCGGGCGTGAGTTGAGCGGGGTGGGTGCGCTACCCGCGGGCGGCGATGGACAAAGTATCGACCTGGCGCTGGATCGGCTGCGGATCAGCGATGCGATGGAGATCACGCAGGTAAAGGGGCGGCTGTCTACGCTTGGTGGGCTCAGCGGGCAACTTGCCGGGCGGATGGGCGGGACGACGCCGGTCACGCTGACTCTTGTTCCTGCCGCGGGAGGCGGTACCGCCTTGCGCCTGCGTTCTGCGCGTGGTGGCGAGGCTCTGCGCGATGCGGGTGTCTTTGCCCGCGCGCGTGGCGGTGACCTCGATATTGTCCTGCATCCCACCGGCTTGCCCGGCGGGTATGACGGCCAGCTTCGGCTGACGGGTGCGAACCTCAAGGGGATGCCGGTGCTGACGGAACTGTTGAGCGCGGTGTCGGTCGTCGGAATCCTGGAACTGATGGAGGGCGAGGGCCTGGTCTTTTCAGAGATCGAGGCGCGCTTCGGGTTGACGCCGGATCATGTCGAGATCAGGAACGCCTCTGCGATCGGGCCGTCACTGGGCGTCTCGCTTGACGGGGTCTACGGCTTTGGGAGCAACCGGCTGGACATGCGTGGTGTGATTTCTCCGATCTACCTGCTGAACTCGGTGGGCTCGGTCCTGACCCGCAAGGGCGAGGGGTTGTTCGGCTTTTCCTTTCGCGTGACCGGAAATGCCGACAGCCCGCAAGTTCGTGTCAACCCTTTATCGATCCTGACGCCGGGGATGTTTCGCGAAATATTTCGCGGCGCGGCGCCGAAGGTGCAGCAATGAAACTGTCCGATTTCGATTTCGATCTTCCCGAGGTGCTGATTGCGACCCGTCCCGCGCGCCCGCGCTCTGCCGCGCGGTTGCTGGTGGCCGAGGGCGATGCGATGCGCGACCTGCACGTATACGACCTGGTGAAGGTCTTGCGCCCCGGAGATCGATTGGTGCTGAACGATACCCGCGTCATTCCCGCGCGTCTGAGCGGTGCGCGGACCCGCGAGTCCGGCCAAGGGCCGGTGACGGCGCGGATCGAGGTGACGCTGATGGAGCCCGCGCCCGTGGGACGCTGGCGGGCGATGGCCCGCCCCCTGCGCAAGCTCAGGCCGGGAGAGCGGATCGTCTTTTCCGAGGCGCTGTCGGCCGAGGTCGTTGAGCGCGGCCCCGAGGATGTCACGCTGGCCTTCAACCTTGAGGGTGAGGCATTCGAGGCCGCCCTTGCCGAGGCCGGAGCGATGCCGTTGCCGCCCTATATCGCGGCCCGGCGCGCGGCGGATGCGCAGGATCGGGACGATTACCAGACCGTCTGGGCCACGCGCCCCGGCGCGGTGGCCGCGCCGACCGCGTCGTTGCATTTCGACCCGCCGCTGTTGCAGGCGCTGGCCGGGCGGGGTGTTCTGTTCACCCATGTCACGCTGCATGTCGGGGCGGGGACATTCCTGCCGGTTAAGGTCGATGACGTTGAAGATCACAAGATGCACGCCGAATGGGGCGAGGTCACCGAGACGGCTGCGGCCGAGATCAATTCGACCCGTGCCGCCGGGGGGCGGATCATCCCCGTTGGTACCACCGCGCTGCGCCTGATCGAAAGCGCGGCCGCCCCGGACGGCACCGTGCACCCTTGGCAGGGCGAGACCGATATCTTTATCCGCCCCGGCTATCGCTTTCGCGTGGCTGACGGGTTGATGACCAATTTCCACCTGCCCAAATCCACGCTGATGATGCTGGTTTCCGCGCTGATGGGAACTGATCGTATCCGCCGCCTTTACGCCCATGCCATAAAGACGGGGTATCGGTTCTTCTCCTATGGTGACGCCTCGTTGCTGGTCCCCGAGGATGAAACACGACACGGGCAGGTCGCAGAGAGACAACACCGCGGCGGTGCCCCCGCCTAGTCAGGCAGCCGGGAGACAGGAAAGGACGGGCACGACGTGGTTCAGGTACTGGCAAGTTCTTGGGCATTGCTGCTGGGCATGCTGTTGCTGATGGTCGGCAATGGTATCCAGGGTACGCTTCTGGGTATTCGCGGCGGGATCGAGGGATTTTCGACCTTCGAGATGTCGCTGGTGATGTCGGCCTATTTCGTGGGCTTCCTCGGGGGCTCGCGCCTGGCGCCCGGACTCATCCGGCGGGTGGGGCATATCCGGGTCTTTGCCGCGCTTGCCTCGCTCATCTCGGCGGTGCTGATCCTGTACCCGGCGCTGGCCCATCCGATTTCCTGGACCATCGGCCGGGTGCTGATCGGGTTCTGTTTCTCGGCGGTTTACGTGACCGCTGAAAGTTGGCTGAACAACTCTGTCACCAACGAAACGCGCGGCCAGGCGCTGTCGCTTTACATGATCGTTCAGATGGCCGGCATCGTCAGCGCTCAGGGCCTTCTGTTGGTGGCCGATCCGGGGGGGTTCATCCTTTTCATCATCCCCTCGGTGCTGGTGTCGATCTCTTTCGCGCCGATCCTTCTGTCGGTCAGCCCGACGCCGGCCTTCGAAACGACCAAGCCGATGTCCCTGCGGGAACTGGTTCGTATCTCGCCCACGGGGGCGGTCGGCATGTTCCTGATGGGCGGTGTCTACTCGGCGCTGTTCGGGATGGCCTCGGTCTTTGGGACCGAGGCGGGGATGTCGGTCGCCGAGATTTCGGGGTTTATCGCGGCGATCTATATCGGCGGGCTGTTGTTCCAGTTTCCCATCGGCTGGTTGTCTGACAGGATGGACCGCCGGACCCTGATCGTGGCCGCTGCCGCGACGGGGGGCGCAGCCTCTGCCGCGGCCATGGCCGTAGGGGGCAGTTTCGCCGCGCTGGCGGTGGCGGGGATGCTGGTGGGCGGGATGTCGAACCCGCTTTATGCGTTGTTGATCGCCTACACCAACGACTATCTCGATCGCGAGGATATGGCCGCGGCCTCGGGCGGGATGCTGTTCATCAACGGGGTGGGGGCGATCATCGGCCCGATCCTGACCGGCTGGATGATGGGGGTGATCGGGCCGCAGGGCTTTTTCCTGTTCGTCTCGATCCTGATGCTGTCGCTTGCCGCCTACGCCGCCTACCGGATGACCCAGCGCGCCGCCGTCCCGGTTGACGAGACCGCGCCTTATGCGCCGGTCCTGCCCACCGCCAGCCCGGTCGCTGTCGAGGTAGCCCAGGAGGTCGCCATAGAGAATGCAGAAGAGGCCGCAGATGACGCTTCGCCGTCCCCTCCCAACCCGTGAAGCGCTTGCGCCCACATTCTTAATCTGAAACGATCCTGACGACGGCGAACAGGGTTTGGGCAGGAGGAGAAACATGTCGCGCCAAGAAGAGATCATCCGCTTCTGGCTGGAGGACGTGGGGGCAAAGGGCTGGTACGCGGCCGATCCGCAGATCGATGCCGAGATCGTCACCCGTTTCAAGCCCGACTGGGAAGCCGCCCATGCGGGCGATCTGCATGACTGGCCGACCAATCCGCAAGGGACGCTTGCCTTTCTGATCCTGACCGACCAGTTTCCGCGCAACATGTTCCGCGGGGACTGGCGGGCCTTTGCCACCGATGCGCTGGCAAGGGCGGCGGCGAAACAGGCAATCGACCAAGGGTTCGACACCCGCTATCCCGAGCCCGAGCGGCAATTCTTCTACATGCCACTCATGCATTCGGAATGCCTGATGGACCAGGACCGTTGCGTGCGCCTGATGCTGACGCGGATGTCCCAGACGGGGACGGAAAACCTGCTTCATGCCAAGGCGCACCGGGAACTCATCCGACGCTTCGGACGTTTTCCGTTCCGTAACGACGCGCTGCATCGCGGTTCATCCGACGAGGAACGGGCATTCCTCGATGCGGGGGGCTATGGCGCCTGCGTGGCAGAGATGCGCGCCACGATCTGAACCCTTTCCACCGCGCCCGCGTGCGGTGCGACCGTTTTCAACGTGACAGGAGCCCGCGCCATGGCCACGAAGAGTTTCGACATGATCGTGATCGGGGCTGGCCCCGGGGGATATGTCGCCGCGATCCGCGGCGCACAGCTTGGCCTGAACGTCGCGCTTGTCGAACGTGAAAACCTGGGCGGCATCTGCCTGAACTGGGGGTGTATCCCCACCAAGGCGCTGTTGCGTTCCGCCGAGGTTTTTCACCTGATGCATCGCGCCGCAGAGTTCGGGTTATCCGCCGAAAGGATCGGCTATGACCTCGACGCGGTGGTGAAGCGCTCGCGAAAGGTGGCACGGCAGCTCAGCTCCGGGGTGGCCCATCTTCTGAAAAAGAACAAGGTCAGTGTGATCATGGGCGAGGCGGCGCTGTCGGCCCGTGGCTGCGTTAAGGTGACAACCGAACAAGGGGTGCAAGACCTGACCGCGCCGGCTATCGTGCTGGCCACGGGGGCACGCGCCCGTCGCTTGCCGGGCCTGGAACCTGATGGCAAGAGGGTCTGGGGGTATCGCCACGCGCTGCAACCGCCCCATGAGCCAAGGAAATTGCTTGTTATCGGATCGGGCGCGATCGGGATAGAATTCGCAACTTTCTTCAACACGCTGGGCGCCAAAACCACCGTGGTCGAGGTGATGGAGCGTATCCTGCCGGTCGAGGATGCCGAGATCGCGGCGCTTGCGAAGAAGCAGTTCGAGAAACAGGGGATGACAATTCACGAGGGCACGACGGTCAAGCATCTGGATCGCCGTGACGACGGCGTGACCGCCCATCTGGACCACGGCGGCAACGTTGAAAGGATCGAGGTCGATACAGTGATCTCGGCGGTCGGCATCGTGGGTAATGTCGAGGATCTCGGGCTTGAGGCGCTGGGCGTCAGGATAGAGCGCACCCATGTCGTGACTGACGAATTCTGTCGCACCGGGGTCGAGGGGCTTTATGCCATTGGCGACGTGGCCGGGGCGCCGTGGCTGGCACACAAGGCCAGCCACGAGGGCGTGATGGTGGCAGAACTGATCGCGGGGGGCCATCCTCATCCCGTCAGGCCCGAGGCAATCGCCGGCTGCACCTATTGCACCCCGCAGATCGCCAGCGTCGGGTTGACCGAGGCGCAGGCGAAAGAGCAGGGGTTCGACGTCAAGGTCGGCCGCTTTCCGTTTGTCGGCAATGGCAAGGCGATCGCGCTGGGCGAACCCGAGGGTCTGGTAAAGACGGTATTCGATGCGACGACCGGCGCGCTTTTGGGGGCGCACATGATCGGCGCAGAGGTGACCGAGCTGATCCAGGGCTACGTGGTCGGCCGCAAGCTGGAAACCACCGAGGCCGAGTTGATGGAAACGGTTTTCCCCCATCCCACCCTCAGCGAGATGATGCATGAAAGCGTGCTGGATGCCTGGGACAGGGCGATCCATTTCTAGCCGGGCCGCCAGTGCCTACCCAGCCCGTGCGCACCCAAAAAGATTCGGAGGACGTTACCTTTCTACAGGTAATCCGGCCCCCTGCCATTCGCGGAAGGCGCCAAGGTTGTAGACCTTGTCATATCCCAGCTTTTTCATCGTCCGCGCGGCCATTCTGGATCGCGCACCGTTTTCACAATACAAAACATAGCTTTTAGCACGATCAAAGACCGGGTCATGGTCGGGGCTTTTCTCATCCGCCCTCTGGCGGATCGAGGCAAGGGGCACCTTCAGCGCGCCCTCGCACTTGCCTGATCGGGCGATCTCGCGCGGTTCGCGCACATCGACCAGCACGATCCTGCCTTTCCGGGCCAAGCGCCATGCATCGACAGGGGACATTTCGTCGACTGGAGGAAATATCTTTTTGAAAAAGGACCCGGGATTGAACAAGCTCCATCCTCCGGTTTCGAGGTTTCGGCAGGTTTGGCCGTCGCACGCTGTGGGGTGGGGCGGCCGTACCCGCCTGGCCGCGCCTGTTTCTAACGCTCCAACGGCAGCTTGGCGTTCAGCCATTCGCGGAAGGCGCCCATGTTGTAGACGTCCTTGTAGCCCATCTTGAGCAACATGCGCGCCGCGGCCAACGCGTCATTCCCGGTCTCGCAATAGACGGCATAGGTCTTTTCGGGATCGAAGGCGGGATCGTAATGCGGACCGCCCCGGTTGGCTGCATGCCGGACCATGTGCATGGGGATATGGATCGCCCCCTTGCATTTGCCAAAGCGTCGTATTTCGTGTTCGGCACGCACGTCGATCAGCACGATTTCTCCCTTTTCGGCGAATTCCGCGGCCTCGCGGGCACGGATTTCCTCGACATAGGGGTATACCTTGCCCATGAGTTCGACCCATTTGAACATGGCGCGTCCTCCTGTTGCTCGCCCTTGGGCGCGACTATAAGTGCCCGTGGCCGATTGTTAAGCCGCAATCGCAAGACAGGGCGCCGCAGGGCGGGTGTTCGCATCCTGTTCCGTTTTTCCGGTTGGGAATCGGGCGCGTATCCCCTATCTGTTCAACGGATATTCCGGGGACAGTCATGGCCGATTTGAAACGGATCGAGGTGCGCGGCGCGCGCGAACACAATCTCAAGGGCATCGATGTGGATATCCCGCGCGATGCGCTGGTGGTGATTACCGGGCTGTCGGGCTCGGGCAAGTCCAGCCTTGCCTTTGACACGATCTATGCCGAGGGACAGCGCCGCTATGTCGAGAGTCTGTCGGCCTATGCGCGACAGTTCCTCGACATGATGCAAAAGCCGGACGTCGACCATATCTCGGGCCTCAGCCCCGCGATCTCGATCGAGCAGAAGACGACCAGCAAGAATCCGCGTTCGACCGTGGGGACGGTCACGGAAATCTATGACTACCTGCGCCTTTTGTTCGCCCGCGCGGGCACGCCCTACAGCCCTGCCACGGGCCTGCCCATCGAGGCGCAACAGGTGCAGGACATGGTCGACCGCGTCATGGCGATGGAAGAGGGCACCCGCGCCTATCTGCTGGCCCCGATCATCCGCGACCGCAAGGGCGAGTATCGCAAGGAATTCATTGAGTTGCGCAAGCAGGGGTTCCAGAGGGTCAAGGTGGATGGACAGTTCCACGATCTGGACGAACCGCCCAGCCTGGACAAGAAGTTCCGCCACGACATCGACGTGGTGGTGGACCGGATCGTGGTGAAAGAAGGGATTGAAACCCGTTTGGCAGATTCTTTCCGCACAGCGCTGGATCTTGCCGACGGCATCGCGATCATGGAAACCGCCCCGCGCGAGGGCGACCCCGAGCGCCATACGTTCAGCGAGAATTTCGCCTGTCCCGTCAGTGGATTTACCATCCCCGAAATCGAGCCGCGGC
Organism: Rhodovulum bhavnagarense; assembly: GCF_004343505.1. Taxonomy (GTDB): domain Bacteria; phylum Pseudomonadota; class Alphaproteobacteria; order Rhodobacterales; family Rhodobacteraceae; genus Rhodovulum; species Rhodovulum bhavnagarense. The sequence goes on from NZ_SLXU01000001.1 coordinate 545,245, forward strand.
TGTTTTCGTTCAACGCCCCTTTCGGCGCCTGTCCCGATTGCGATGGGCTGGGGGTCGAGCTTTTCTTCGATGAACGTCTGGTTGTGCCCGACGCGGCGCTGACCGTCTATGACGGGGCCATCGCGCCCTGGCGCAAGGGCAAGTCGCCCTATTTCCGCCAAACGATCGAGGCCATCGCGAAGCATTACGAGTTCGACAAGGATACCGCGTGGAAAGATCTTCCCTCCCATGTCAAACAGGTGTTCCTCTATGGCTCGGGGGACGATGAAATCCCGTTCCGCTATGACGAGGGCGGGCGCGTCTACACCGTGACCCGCCCCTTCGAGGGGGTGATCCCCAACATGGAACGCCGCTATCGCGAGACCGATAGCAACTGGGTGCGTGAGGAGTTCGAACGCTATCAGAACAACCGCCCCTGCCATAGCTGCGGCGGTTACCGCCTGCGACCAGAAGCCTTGGCGGTAAAGATCGCCGGGCTGCATGTCGGCGAGGTGGTGCAGATGTCGATCCGCGAGGCCCATGACTGGTGCCGGCAGGTGCCCGACAGCCTGTCGAAACAGAAGAACGAAATCGCCCGCGCGATCCTGAAGGAAATTCGCGAACGCCTCGGCTTTCTGGTCAATGTGGGGCTGGATTACCTGACGCTGTCGCGCAATGCGGGTACGTTGTCGGGCGGCGAAAGCCAGCGCATCCGGCTGGCCAGCCAGATCGGTAGCGGGCTGACCGGGGTGCTGTACGTTCTGGACGAACCCTCGATCGGGTTGCACCAGCGAGATAACGGGCGGCTGTTGCAGACGCTTAAGAACCTGCGCGACCAGGGCAATAGTGTGCTGGTGGTCGAACATGACGAGGAAGCGATCCGCGAGGCCGATTACGTCCTGGACATCGGCCCAGGGGCCGGCGTGCATGGCGGACAGATCGTGGCCCAGGGCACGCCCGCCGAAATCGCGGCTGATGCAGCCTCTTTGACCGGGCAATACCTGTCGGGCAGCCGGGAAATCCCCGTGCCCGCCGAACGCCGCCCCGGCAATGGCAAGACATTGACCGTGGTCAAGGCCACCGGCAACAACCTCAAGGACGTCACCGTCGATTTCCCGCTGGGCAAGTTCGTCTGCGTCACCGGCGTGTCGGGCGGCGGCAAGTCGACCCTGACCATCGAGACCCTGTTCAAGACCGCCAGCATGCGCCTGAACGGGGCGCGCCAGACGCCCGCGCCCTGCGAAACGATCAAGGGCCTTCAGCTCCTTGACAAGGTCATCGACATCGACCAGCGGCCTATCGGCCGCACGCCCCGGTCAAACCCTGCCACCTATACCGGCGCCTTCACGCCAATCCGCGACTGGTTCGCCGGCCTGCCCGAGGCCAAGGCGCGCGGCTATAAACCAGGGCGCTTCAGCTTCAACGTCAAAGGCGGGCGCTGCGAGGCGTGCCAGGGGGATGGTGTCATCAAGATCGAGATGCATTTCCTGCCCGATGTCTATGTCACGTGCGAAACCTGTCATGGGGCCCGCTATAACCGCGAAACCCTTGAGATTCAGTTCAAGGGAAAGTCCATCGCCGACGTTCTGGACATGACGGTCGAGGACGCGCAGGAGTTCTTCAAGGCGGTGCCGTCGATCCGCGAAAAGATGGATGCGCTGGCGCGTGTGGGCCTTGGTTATATCAAGGTGGGCCAGCAGGCCACAACGCTATCGGGCGGCGAGGCGCAGCGGGTCAAGCTGTCAAAGGAACTCAGCAAACGCGCGACGGGCCGCACGCTTTACATCCTCGATGAACCGACAACTGGGCTGCATTTCGAGGATGTGAAGAAACTGCTGGAGGTGCTGCATGAACTGGTCGATCAGGGCAACAGCGTGGTGGTGATCGAGCACAATCTCGACGTCATCAAGACCGCGGACTGGATCATAGATATCGGACCCGAGGGGGGGGATGGCGGCGGACAGATCGTGGCAGAGGGCCCCCCCGAAGAGGTGGCCGCCGTCGAGCGTAGCCATACCGGGCGCTACCTGAAAGAGATGTTGAAACCCCGGCGCCACGCTGCGGAATAGATCAGGCCGCGCGCGCCAGAACACGAGCCTCGAATCCGCGCAGGGTCGGGCGGGCCGGGGGGCCGTAGCCTGCCCATGTCTCGGGGTCGAGTTGCGGGAAAAGCGCGAGGATCTCGGCCTGCACCGCGGCGTCGAACCCGGCCATGGTCATCGGGCCGGGCAGATAACTTTCGCTCCAGACGCCATGGGCGCGCACGATCTGGTGGCAGTCGAACAGCATATGGTAATAAGTAACGTTGCCGGGGTAGGCCACGACGTGGATGCCGCTGAACTCTGCCAGATCCCGGGCGCGGGCCAGGACCTCGGGGTCGCCGAATAACAGTTCTGCCTGCGCATGTTCGATCAGGATGCAATGCTGTTGCGATACCCACAGATCCCGGGTCGCGCCTAGCCGTCCGCGCGCGATGCGCACCGGGGCGTGTCGGCCCTCTGCCGGAACGGTTGATCCGCCGATCCAGCGGATCGGTTGCGCCCCGTGATCGCGGGTCAGCACCAGGTCGCCGGCGCGCAGGTTCTCGACCCGTCTCGGGCCATCGGGCGTGTCGATCAGGGTGCCGCCGACGAAACAGGGCATCTGGTTGATCTTGACGATGCCGCGATCAGCGTTGCCGGTGTCATCGCTGATCGAGTAGTTGAAATAGACCGTCTCGATGTCGCCATCGCCCTGGATGGTAAAGGTGCCATCCGCGTTCAGCGTCACGCTCTGGCCTGTGCCCAGCGTGAGGCTGTCGCCCGCAGTGACCGCAACCCCGTTGATATGGGTCACCGTCAGCGTGCCCTGACCGATATCGTTGTCCAGCACGTCGATTACGCGTGCCTCGTCTGGGCCCAGCCTGACCTCGTCATCCAGCGCGATGATCTTGGTCTGGGCGCTGTTGCCCGCGATCAGAACCGAGGTGTCATACTGGTCGTCCAGCACGTCGGCCACGCCGATGATCAGGGTGTTGACCTCTCCGGCATTGACCGGTGCATTGAATGACAGGGTGACGGTAAACCCGTCCATCTCGGTGTTGAACTGGTCGCCGGTATTGTCGATGTAGAGGTTGGCGGTGTCATCGCCGTTGATGTTGTTCACCGAGGCGGTGCCGTTGCCGATGGTGATCGTTGCTTGCACCCCGTTTACCCAGGCGCCGACAACATCGTTATACTGGCTGTTGACCCATTCGGGATATTCCTCCGAGGCGATTACGAAATCGAGGGTCAGCATCTCCCCGTCGGGGATGAAATCGATTTCGAGAAAGGCCGCGTCATAGGTCGCTGTGCCCGCCAGCGAGTTGAAAAGCGGGTTTCCGTTCGGACCCGATGTATTGGTCGAGGTGGTCGTGGACTGGTTGGTGTTGGATGAACTCCACCAGTTGCCGCGATTGGTGAAGTCGTCGACGCGGCCGGTGCTGAGGATGACACCGGAATCCCCGGGCGCCACGCCCGGGCTGATCGTGTCTGCATCCGTATAGATGCCCGATGATCGGGCGTCGCCGGTATAGCTTGCCGAAACGACCGTGACCCCATCACCGAAGATTTCATTCGCCATTTCCTCGGCAGTTGCCTGCCGATCAATGGGCAATTCCCTCGCGATTGCCATGACTTGCTCTGCCTCGTGCCATCCCGTTTGGTCGGGGTCGGCAACTTATTGTTTCAGGCAGAAATGGAGTCTGAATGTGGCAATTTTGGGGCGCGTTGTCTCAAAGGTGTTAAATTTTGTCTCTTGTGGTTTATGTCGCTCGTCAGGGTGATGAGGGCATGACGAGGTTACGGGCCGATCCCCCGCACCCGTAGACGGGTGCCGAGGGCGGCCCGATCCGGCGGTGTGCCTAGTGCGTCTTGCAGGTCTTTATTCCCACGATCGAGTATAGCGGGCAGGTCGCCAGAACGCCGGTCGCCAGCGGAATGACCCCCAGCCAATAAGCGTAGCGTAGTACCGAGTCGGAATCGTTGAGGAAAAAGCCTGCGATCAGGCCTACGCCTACGATGATCCGGGAAATGCGGTCGATGCCGCCCACGTTCTTTTCAAACATTCAGCTACCTCCTGTTGCGGTAGGGCCGTGGCATGGCCCAGCCGGGTGACGATGACCCATCATAACACATGGCGCCGTGGCCGGGCCACGACGCCATGCGAATACATCGTCTTTCACCGCGCCGCATCAAGATGGGCGCGACCGCTCGGGACGCTTAGTCCTTCGGGCAGGTGTTCAGACCGATCACGTTGTACAGCGGGCAGGATTTCATCAGGCCGGTGGCCAGCGGCACGATGCCCAGCAGCCAGATCCAGCTGGGATCGGTGAGGAACGCCCACATCAGCAGCATGACAGCGCCAATGACGATGCGGGCGGTGCGGTCCATGCCGCCAACGTTCTGTTTGAACATGAGGTTTCTCCAACTCTCGGGAATAGATAACCGCCCGACTCATTCGGGCGTATGACAGGACGATGACGCAAGGCGGGCGCGCTGTCTGTGACTCAGTCACGAAGCGGTGCCGGTCGCGGCCAGTTGCGCCAGCCCGGCCGGATCGGTCAGTGTGACCACGCCCCGGTCAAGCCGCACCAGCCCCCCCTTTGCCAGCGCATCCAGCCGACGGGACACCACCTCGCGCGCGGTGCCGATTCGGGTGGCGATTTCATGGTGCGTGGCATGAACCGCGCCATTCTCGGCTCTTTCAAGAAGGTCGGCGGCCAGCCGGCTTTCGACCTTTTGAAAGGCGACCCTTTCGAGCAGGGACATGACCGATTGCAGCCTCTGCGCGAAGGCTCCGAAGACGAAATGGCGAAAGGTCGGGGACTGGTCCATGAGCGCGAGAAACATCTCGCGCGGCAGCAGGACAGCCTCGCAATTGCTGACGGTTACTGCTTCGCCGGTGTAATCTTCGCCCCCCAAAAGTCCTAGCGTTGATTGCACGCAGGACTGTCCCGGCTCGATCCCGTATAGCAGGATCTCGCGCCCCGTTGGGCCGATCAGGAAGACATCGACCCTGCCCGACAAGAGGATCGTGAATCCGCGCGCGGCCTCGCCGGGGCAGAACAGCACCTTGCCCTTGGGCAGGCGCAGGATGGGCAGGTTTTCGAGCCGGGCGGCGATGCCCGGCTCCAGCCCTTCCAGTCCGGTTGCGCGCGCGATCCAGCTCATCCCCGGCCGCGCCTTTCGAACCGCGGCAGCATCGCGGAAAAGTCGCGCCCCGCGCCGTCCTCTTGTTCGACGAAGGCGGCGTAAAGCTCGGCCGCGCGGGTGCCCATGGGCGTGTCGGCGTCCACCGCCTCGGCTGCCTGGCGGGCCAGGCGCAAATCTTTCAACATCAGATCCGCGGCAAAGCCTGGTTTGTAGTCATTGTCGGCCGGACTTTGCGGGCCGACGCCGGGGGCGGGGCAATAGGCGTTCATGCTCCAGCTATAGCCCGACGAGGTGGAGACCACGTCGAACATCTTTTCCCGATCCAGCCCTAGCTTGTCGGCCAGGGCAAAGGCCTCGCAGGTCACGATCATCGTGGCGCCCAGGATCATGTTGTTGCAGATCTTGGCCGATTGCCCGGCGCCCGAGGCGCCGCAATGCACCGCCTTCTGGCCCATGATGTCGAACAGCGGCTTGACCTTGGCGAAGGCCTCTTCGCTGCCGCCGGCCATGAAGGTCAGGGTTCCGGCCGTGGCGCCGCCGACGCCGCCCGAAACCGGCGCATCGACCGCGCCAATGCCCACCCCCGCGGCTTGTTCGGCCACCGCGCGGGCGCTGTCGACATCGACGGTGGAACAGTCCAGATGCACCGCGCCCTGGTCCATCCCCGGCAGGATCTCGTCCGCCACCTTTCGCAGGATCGCACCATTGGGCAGCATGGTGATGACCACGTCCTGCCCCTTGGCGGCCTCGGCCGCACTGGCCGCTGCCGTCACGCCCTCGGGGCAGAGGGCGGCCAGGTCGAAGCCCGTCACCGCATGTCCCGCCTTGGCAAGGTTGGCGGCCATCGGCGCGCCCATGTTGCCCAACCCGATAAACCCGATCTTCATGTCAATTCCTCCTCCAGATCCAGCCCGTCATCCCCCAGCGGCGCCAGCATCTGCGCCACCTCTTCTTGCGAAACGGCGGTCAAGGCGTGATGGCGCCAGCTTGGGCTGCGATCCTTGTCGATAATGGCGGCGCGCACACCTTCGAGAAAGTCCGAATGTTGCGGCGCGCGGTAAGTGAAACGGTATTCCAGCGCAAGCGCGTCGCGGATCGTGGCCCGTGGGGTCAGACGGTTCTGCATCTCGATCGTGCAAGCGATGGCCAGCGGGCTGCCGCGGCCCAGGCGTGTCAGCGTATCTGCGGCAAAATCGGACCCGTCCGCCTGCAAGGCTGTTACGATCGCGGATAAAGTGCGGGGAGCGAACAGGCGGTCAACCTCCTGCTGCAACGCGGGCAGATCGCCTTGCGGCGCGCTGGTCGCGGCCCTCAAAACCGCATCCGCATCCCCGGTTTCAACCAGTTCGGCGCTCAGCGCGGGCCAGTCGGCCTCGGGCACGAAATGATCGGCGAACCCGGCATGGATCGCGTCACCCGGCCCCATTCGGCGCCCGGTTACGCCCAGGTAGACCCCCAACCTTCCCGGTGCATGTGCCAAGAGGCCCGAGCCGCCCACATCCGGCACCAGCCCTATGCCGCATTCTGGCATCGCAACCTGCGCGGTTTCGCCCACCACCCGGTGCGATCCGTGACACCCCACGCCGACGCCCCCGCCCATGGTGAAGCCCTGCATCAGGCTGATCACGGGTTTGGGGTATTCGGCGATCTTGGCGTTCATCCGGTATTCGTCGCGCCAGAATTTCTGGCCATAGGCGTAATCGCCCTTGGTGCCGGTTTCATACATCACGGCGATGTCGCCGCCCGCGCAGAAGGCCCGGTCGCCCGCGGCGTCGATCAACATCAGCGCGACAGAGTCGTCGTCCCGCCACCGGTCCAGCGCCGCCTCGATCTCAAGGCACATCGGATAGGTCAGCGCGTTCAGCGCCTTGGGCCGGTTCAGCGTGATCCGGCCCGCGCGTCCCTCCTTGCGGATCTCGATATCGCTCATCCGCGCGCCTCCAGCATCTGTCGGGCCACGATCAGGCGCATGATCTCGTTGGTGCCCTCCAGGATCTGGTGTACCCGCAGGTCGCGCACGATCTTTTCGATCCCGTAATCGGCCAGATAGCCATAGCCGCCATGCAGTTGCAGGCACTGGTCGGCCACGCGACTGCCGGCCTCGGTCACGAATTTCTTGGCCATGGCGCAGAATTTCGTCGCGTCCGGCGCGCCCTGGTCCAGTTTCCACGCGGCCTGCCGCAGGAAGGTGCGGGCTGCCTGCAGCTCGATCTCGCAATCGGCCAGGCGGAATTGCAGTGCCTGGAACTGGTCGATGGGGCGGCCGAAGGCCTTGCGCTCGCCCATATAGGTCAGCGTGGCGTCCAGCGCGGCCTGTGCGGCACCCAGCGAACAGGCCGCGATATTCAGCCGCCCGCCATCAAGCCCCATCATCGCGTATCTGAAGCCCTTGCCTTCCTCGCCCAGCAGGTTCGCCGCCGGAACCGCGCAGCCGTCGAACTGGACCTGCCGCGTGGGTTGGGACCGCCAGCCCATCTTGGCCTCCAACCCGCCAAAGGACAGGCCCTCGGCCCCGTCCTCGACGATCAGAGAGGAAATCCCGCGCGGCCCGTCCTCGCCCGTGCGGGCCATCACGATATAAGCGTCCGAATAGCCGCCACCGGAGATGAACGCCTTGGTCCCGGTCAGGGCATAGCCGTCATTCGTCCGTTCGGCCCGGGTTTTCAGCGCCGCCGCATCCGATCCCGATCCCGGTTCGGTCAGGCAATAGGAAAACACCTTGTCCATGGTCAGCGCTGGCGCAAGGAACCGGTCCTTGACATCGTCGCTGCCGAAGCTGTCCAGCATCTTGGCGCACATGTTGTGGATCGACAGGAAGGCCGCGACCGAGGGACAAGCCATCGAAAGCGCCTCGAAGACCAGCGTTGCATCCAGTCGCGTGAGACCCGAGCCGCCCGATTCCTCGCGCACGTAAAGCCCGGCAAAGCCCAACTCGGCCAGTTTCGGCCACAGTTCTTTCGGGATGGTGCCGTCATCTTCCCATTTCTGCGCGAAGGGGGCGATCATTTCTGCCCCGAAGGCGCGCGCCATGTCGAAAATCGCGACCTGTTCCTCGGTCAGTGCGAAATCCATCTCTGCCTCCTCCCGGTATTATTGAACACCCGTTCATTTGACAGGTCCGCCAAAGGGATTGCAAGCAGCCCTCACAGGTCGGCGTTGTATTCCTCGATGAGGGAATGGATCACCGCGCGCACGGCGTCGTCGGGCGTGCCCCCGGCCGCGATGGCGTTGGCATGCACATGGCGCTGGCGGTCGGCGCTGGTGCCATCGGCGATGACGTCGCGCGCGGCATGCACCTCGTCAAGACAGCCCAGGGCGGCGGCATCGCGCTCGACCAGCGCGATCAGTTCTTCCAGCAGGTCTGGAAACGGCACCAGCGCCTTGCGACCGAAATCAATCAACCCCTCGGTGATGCCGTAACGCTGTGCGCGCCAGCGGTTTTCCCCGATCAGGAAACGTTCATAGACGCGCCAGCGCTGGTTTTGTCCGGCCAGCCGCCACAGCATCCGCGCGATGCACTGGGTCAACGCGGCGATGGACAAGGCATGGTCCAGCCGGGGCGAGACATCGCAAATGCGCGCCTCGATCGTGGGAAACCGTGCCGAGGGGCGCAAGTCCCACCAGATGCGGCTTGCATCCTCGATAAGGCCCAGGGACACCAGGGTACCCACGGAACGTTTGTAATCCGACCAGCTTTCGAACCGGGGCGGCAGGCCGGTGCGGGGCAGGTTGTCGAACACCGTCAGCCGGTACGAGGCCAGCCCAGTATCCAACCCCTGCCAGAATGGCGATGAGGCAGACATCGCCAGAAGATGCGGCAGGAAATACGACATCTGCGCCATCAGGTCGATGCGCTGGTCCTTGTCCGGCACGCCGACATGCACATGCATTCCGCAGATCAGCATCCGCCTCGCCACGCCGGCCAGTGCCTTTTCCAGATCGTTATACCTGTCCTTGTCGGTGTGATGTTGCTGTTTCCAGTCGGCGGCGGGGTGGCAAGACACCGCGATCGGAGCCAGCCCGTGGTGCGCGGCATTCCTGGCGACCGTGGCGCGCAGGCGCCTGAGGTCGTCGCGGGCCTGCGGGACGGTCGTACAGACGCGCGTACCCACCTCGATCTGGCATTGCAGGAATTCCGGCGTGACCTGGTCGCCCAACTCGGCGATGCAGTCCTGCATCAAACCCTTCGGGGCCTCGGCCAACGCGCAGGTCTCGACGTCGACAAGGAGGTATTCCTCCTCGATCCCGATGGTGAATTCGGGCGTTTCGGCCATGCCGTTCCTCCGGCGAGGCATGAATTTCCTGACCAGCAAAACAGACCTGCCCGCTTGCGGCAAGTCCGAAGGCAGGGCAGGGGATCAGCGCGTCAGGATCATCCTGTCGCTGACGAACTCGATCCGGCCGAAGCGGTTCAGATAGGCCATGCCCAGCAGGGAGTCATCCATCGTTCCGCCATTGACGAAGGCGCGCACACGGTTGTCCACGATGGGGCCCAGCCGCATTTCGTCAAGGCGCACCCGCGCGGTCGACACTACCCCGTTGGCGGTGCGTGCCTCGCCAAGATAAGGCAGCGTTTCGGGGTCCAGCCCTACGCGCGCGGCGTCCTTGCGGGTCAGCACCACATCGGTTGCACCGGTATCCACCACGAAACGCACCGGCGCCCCGTTCACCAGGATTGTCAGGTAATAATGGCCATCCGGCGCACGGGGCACCTCGATCTTGCGCGCCTCGGCAAAGATCGCCTGCCTGGGGGCGATCGTCTGGCGGATGTCGGACCACAGCCCCAGGCCCGCGATCACCCCCAAAAAGATCAGCGCCCAGATCGCCGCCTGTTGCGACAGCCTGCCCAGCCGCTGACGGTTCTCAACGAGGAAATAGCCGCCGATGGCCGCGCCCAGCAGGATCAGGTAGATGAGACGTCCGAAATCGTCGCCGTTCATGCCGATACCCTCAGGAGTTCAACCCGTCATATAGGGGCGGAAACGCGCCGCGCGAGGGGCCTTAGCCCGGGGCAAGTCCGAAATCGGCAAGCCCGTCCAGAACGAACTGTACCGACAGCGCCGCCAGAAGCATCCCCAGCAGGCGCGTGACAACGTTTATGCCGGTGCGGCCAAGAGCCCTTTCCAGAACCCCCGCGGCCAGGAACAGTACCAAGACCAGCCCGATCACCGCCACCATCACCAGGTGCACGCCCAGCATGGCCCACGGATCGCGTCCGACCGCTCCGTTCAGCAGGATCATCGTTGCCATCGCGCCGGGCCCCGCGATCAACGGCGTGGCGAGCGGAAAGACCGAAGGATCGGGCCTGTCGTCATGGGCCTGGTCCTCGCGCCGCTTGGTGCGACGTTCGAACAGCATCTCCAGCGCTGTCAGGAATAACAGGATGCCGCCGGCGATGCGGAAGGCGGGCATCGAGATTCCGACAAAGGTCAGCACCGCTTCGCCGAGCACGCCAAAGAGTGTCAGCAGACCCACCGCGATGCCGGCGGATCGCAGGGCGATGGCACGCCTCTCCGCGGCTGGGGTGCCCGCGGTCACCGCCACGAATAGCGGTGCCAGGCCGATCGGATCAATGATCACGAACAGCGTGACAAAGGCGCTGATGTAGAATGACAACTCCACTTTCTAGATCTCTGTTTTCTCAAGATTTTCAAGGGCCGTCATCCACAGACCCTCGGCCCGTTCCATGGCCTCTTCGATCTCGGCGAACTTGCGTTGCCAAAGCAACCTCTCATCCTCGCGCGCGCCGTCGTAAAGATCCGGCTCTGCCAGTTTCCCGGCCAGTTTCTCACGCATCTCTGTCAACTTTTCGACCCGTGCCTCGCATTTTCGCACCTCGGCGCGTAGCGCCTGCACCTCGTTGCGGCCGGGGCGCCGGGGTGAGGATTTCGTGACTTGCGGTTTTGCGGGCGTGTCGGTTGCCAGCAGCATCCGACGATAGGCATCCAGATCGTCATCATAGGGCGCCACGCGTCCGCCTTGCACCAGCCACAGCCGGTCGGCCACCAGCGACAGAAGATGCATGTCATGACTGACGAGTATCACCGCCCCGCCATAGGCGTTCAACGCCTGGGCCAGGGCCTCGCGGCTTTCGATATCGAGGTGGTTCGTGGGTTCGTCGAGGATCAGCAGGTGGGGCGCGTCGAGCGTGGCCAGCAACAGCGACAATCGTGCCTTTTGCCCGCCCGATAGCTTGGCAACCGCCGTTTCGGCCTGGTCGGCGCCCAGCCCGAACCCGGCCAGTCGCGCGCGCAGCTTGGCGGGCGCTTCTTCGGGGCGTTCGCGGCGGATATGATCGAGGGGCGTTTCGTCCAGGTGCAATTCGTCGACCTGGTGCTGGGCGAAATAGCCGATGCGCAGTTTCGTTGCGCTGGTCACGCGCCCGCCCATCGCGGGCAACCGGCCAGACAGCAGTTTCGAAAGCGTCGACTTGCCCTCGCCGTTACGGCCCAAAAGCGCGATCCTGTCATCCTGGTCGATGCGCAAGCTCAACCGGGACAAGACCGGCTTGCCGTCATAGCCCACGCTTGCGCTTTCCAGCGCGACGATGGGCGGGGACAACTCGTCGGGGGCGGGGAAGGTAAAGACGGTGCGCGCCGCCTCTTCGGGGGCGGCGATGATGTCCATCTTTTCCAGCATCTTCAGCCGGGATTGCGCCTGTTTGGCCTTGGTGGCCTTGGCGCGGAACCGGTCGACGAAACTTTGCAGATGGGCGCGCCGGGCCTCCTGCTTCTTGGCCTCGGCGGCTTGCACCGCGCGGCTGGCGGCACGGGCGCGCGCAAAGCTGTCGTAGCCGCCTGTGTAAAGCGTCAGCTTGCGGTTCTCGAGGTGCAGGATATGGCCCACCGCGCGGTTCAGCAGGTCGCGGTCGTGCGAGATCAGGATCACCGTGTGCGGATAGCGGGCAAGATAACCCTCAAGCCACAAGGCACCTTCGAGATCGAGATAGTTGGTCGGCTCGTCCAGGAGCAGAATGTCGGGACGTGCAAACAGCACACCGGCCAGGGCCACGCGCATCCGCCATCCGCCCGAAAAGGCGCGGCATGGCATCGCCTGTTCGGCCTCGGTGAAGCCCAGGCCCTTGAGAATCGCCGCCGCGCGCCCCTCGGCGCCCCAGGCGTCGATATCGGCCAGCCGGGTCTGAATCTCGGCGATCCGGTGCGGGTCGGTGGCGGTGTCGGCCTCGGCCAGCAGGCTGGCGCGTTCGGAATCGGCGGCCAGAACGGTATCGATCAGGGAATCATCGGTCGCGGGCGCCTCTTGCGCCACGCCGCCGATGCGGGCGCGCGGGGGCAGGGCAATCTCGCCCGATTCGAGCGTCAGCTCGCCCCGGATCAGGCGGAACAGCGTGGTCTTGCCCGCGCCGTTGCGACCGACAAGGCCCACCTTGTGCCCATCGGGAATAACGGCCGAGGCCGCGTCAAATAGCGGGCGGCCCTCGATGGCATAGGAAATGTCGTTGATACGCAGCATGGGGCGGGTGTGCCGCAGCCGCCGCGCCCCGTCAATCGCGGCTTTTCAAGTGGCAGACCCCATGCTAGCAGGGCCGCGATTTATCACCGCCGCGACCCTCGCGGCGTTCAGGAGGACGAAAAATGGCGATTCAACGCACGTTCAGCATCATCAAGCCCGACGCGACCGCCCGCAACCTGACCGGCGCGATCAACGCCAAGCTGGAGGCCGCCGGCCTGCGCATCATCGCGCAAAAGCGGATCCACCTGACTCAGGCGCAGGCCGGCGTGTTCTATGCCGTGCACAAAGAGCGTCCCTTCTACGGCGAACTTTGCGAATTCATGGCCTCGGGCCCGATTGTTGTTCAGGTTCTGGAAGGTGAGGACGCAATCGCGAAGAATCGCGAAGTGATGGGGGCAACCAACCCCGCCGAGGCCGCCGAGGGTACGATCCGCAAGGAATTCGCGCTGTCGATCGGCGAGAACTCTGTCCATGGCTCGGACGCAGAGGACACCGCCAAGGAAGAAATCGCCTATTTCTTCTCGGGACTCGAACTGGTCGGTTGATCCGCGGCGCATCTTGGCGCGCTTGAATTAGACTGATTCGAGGGCCGTTCCTTGGGGAGCGGCCCTTTATTTTGTCCCGGCGCGGGGGCTGCCTGTCCGAATCTGGCGATTTTTCCTGTCCCGGCGCCCCGGCCCGAGTCACATGGCAGGCCGCGGAACGGGTATATCTGAGGGCCTGATCGTGCCGTTTCGGGGGCTTTCAGGCGCGGCCTGCGGCCGCAGCGCGTCAACCTGTCATCACCTCCGCAAAGAGGTATCAGCCTGTGGTGCCCCGGATGCCTGGTCTGGGCGCGGCGCCTTGGTACCGCTTGCGCAGATCAAGGCCATAAAAGAAAGCGCCCGCGCGGGCCATACGGGCCGGCGCGGGCGCAAATGTGATGGCGGCGCGTTACTGAACGTGCGCCGCGATGCCGTAATAGGCGCGTTTGGACAGCAGTTTCCAGCCCATCCAGCTCGACAGGGGCGTGGGGTTGCTGGTCGTCAATTCGACATGACCCTCGCCCGTTCCGCCAAGTACCGGCCAGTTCATAGCGCTGGACAGCGGCGTGGGATTGCCGGTCGTCAGTTCGACCTGACGGGTGTTTTTCGACAGGCAGTCGACACCTAGCATGTCAGAAAACGGCGTGGAGCTGGCGCTGCGGTCAAAGGTGACATCGGTCATGCGGTCCTTGCTGGACAGCTTCGGAAGCCAGTCGTCCCAGATATACTTGGTCATGTTTCCTCCTGGTTCATGCTCGCGCATCGTTGCAGGTCGAGCGGGTGCGTTTGAGGCCCGACGAGAACGACATATTCCAAGTCGGCGCGCCCCATTACCCCACCATGTCACGAAAAATTCAATGGCGCTGACCGTCGCAGGTCAGCCTTGCGCCGCCCGGTCGCATTGCGCGGGTTTGGATCGATATGTCGCACGATTTGAGGGGTCTGTAAGGCTGCGTTGACATTGCCAACGTCAACTTCTTGTGACATCGTTTGTTCGTGACGATGCCGGGCATGTAACGCCCTGGACGCAAGATCAGGACCAAGTGTTCATATCCGGCCATTGTCGACATCGAGTGCAGGTTCTGCACGCAACGCAGTCGAAAACCATATTGGGGAGACGACAATATGACTGACGATATGGACAAGGTCTGGCCGACCGGCCTGACGCTCGCCGAAGCTGAAGAGGTGCACAAGCAGCTCATCGACGGCACCCGTGTGTTCGGCGCGATCGCGCTGTTCGCGCACTTCCTGGCCGCCGTTGCCACGCCGTGGCTCGGCTAAACAAACCAAGGAGGACCTAGGTTATGAACAACGCGAAAATGTGGCTGGTCGTTAAGCCGACCGTGGGCATCCCGCTCTTCCTGACGGCCGTCGCCCTCAGCTCGTTCCTGGTGCATGCTGGCCTGGTGCTGAACACCACCTGGATCGGCGACTACCACAACGGCACCTCGGCCGAGTAATAGCCCTTGTGCTAGACATCATACTTTCGCTGCGGGCCGAATGGCCCGGGCGAGGGGATACGCGAAGGCCGGGGCATCTGCCTCGGCCTTTGCACACCTGAGACGGGGTTCGGGCGCGGCTGGAACCGCGTTCGGTTTTCCGGCAGACAGGACGCGGCATTTCCTGCGCCGCGCGGAGACGTATCACGATGAACCGCTTTACCAAGATGGCGATCCAGAGCCTGGCGCAGACCGGGACGCGCTTCATGCCCTTTGCCGACGCTGCCAGCGAGAATGTCCCGCTCAGCCGCCTGTTGCGGCTCGCGCTGTTCCAGGTCTCGGTCGGCATGGCGATGGTGCTGCTTGTGGGCACTCTGAACCGGGTGATGATCGTCGAGTTGGAGGTTCCCGCCTCGCTGGTTGCAGTGATGATTGCCCTGCCTCTGGTTTTCGCGCCGTTTCGCGCATTGATCGGTCATCGATCCGACACGCACAAATCCGCGCTGGGCTGGCGGCGTGTGCCTTTCATCTGGAAAGGCACGCTGTTGCAATGGGGCGGCTTTTGCGTGATGCCCTTTGCCTTGATCGTACTGTCACGGCAGGAATACGCAGCCGAGGCGCCGATCTGGCTTGGCCTGGTCAGCGCGGCGATTGCCTTCCTGCTGGTTGGTGCCGGCATGCACATGGTCCAGACCGTTGGTCTGGCGCTGGCCACCGATCTTTCGCCGCGTGAGGATCAGCCCAATGTCGTGGGCCTGATGTATGTGATGCTGCTGGTTGGCATGATCGCCAGCGCGCTGATATTCGGCACGCTGCTGGAAAACTTTTACCACGCCAAGCTGATCCAGGTCGTGCAGGGGGCGGCCCTGATGACACTTGTCCTCAACGTGGCGGCGATATGGAAGATGGAGGCACGAGACCGGGAACGCGCCTACAAGCAACGCCAAGACCCCGAGCCGGAGCCCAGCTTTGCCGACGCCTGGGGCCTGTTCATGCGCGGCGCCAATCCAAAGCGCCTGTTATGGGTGATCGGGCTTGGCACCATGGGCTTCGGATTGGCGGAGGTCCTTTTGGAACCTTATGGCGGGCAGGTCCTGGGGATGAGCGTGGCGGCAACGACCAAGCTGACTGCGACGCTGGCCGGAGGTAGCCTTGTGGGCTTTGCCTGGGCCTCGCGTGTGCTCAGCAGGGGTGCCGATCCGGCGGTGATGGCCGCGGGCGG
The DNA here is from genome assembly GCF_004343505.1 of Rhodovulum bhavnagarense. Lineage (GTDB taxonomy): Bacteria > Pseudomonadota > Alphaproteobacteria > Rhodobacterales > Rhodobacteraceae > Rhodovulum > Rhodovulum bhavnagarense. The sequence continues at coordinate 561,053 of NZ_SLXU01000001.1, forward strand.
TGCGCTGGTGGGCTTGCCGGCCTTTGCGCTGATCACGCTGTCGGCCAGCCTGCAATCGCCGGGGATTTTCATCTTTGGCACGCTTCTGGCCGGATTCGGCGCCGGGCTGTTCGGCCATGGTACCCTGACGGCCACCATGCGTGCCGCCCCTCCAGAACAGGTGGGCCTTGCGCTTGGCGCGTGGGGGGCAGTTCAGGCGACTTCGGCGGGGATCGCGATCGCGCTGGGCGGGGTGGCGCGCGACCTGATCCTGGTCTCGCCGCTGGCAAGGCTCTTTGGCGAGGCCACGCCCTATTTCTTTGTCTACGCGGCCGAGTTCATACTGTTGGCGGTTTGCCTGTCCGTTGCCTATCCGCTGATTGCTGGAAAGGTCTATACCGCGCGCGGCCGAACAACCTGATCGGGTCGAAATTGCGAGGCTGCGCCTTTCGCTAGGGCGTCCCTTGTCGCAATATGGTCCCGAAGGAGACCGCGTGACCGACTCGCCCCTGATCCGATTCCTGGCCGTTCTGGCGTTTGGCGTGCTGTTCGCCGCGCCGGTCAGGGCGATAGAGTCCTCGCTCTCGGCGCCCGGTGTGTCGGCGGAACTGCGTCGCGCCCTGGCCGCATCGGCGCTGAGCATTCAGGCCGCGAACCGGACCGATGCCAGCGCGCAAGAGATCCTGGCCACTGCCCGCGCCGATTACTCCAGGTTGATCGGCGTGCTGTATGCGCACGGCTATTTCGGGCCGGTGATCCATATCCGGCTGGACGGGCACGAGGCCGCGGATATCGCGCCGCTTGCCTTGGGCGGGCCGCCTGTGCGGTTGCAGATCGATGTCGATCCGGGGCCCCCCTTTACCTTTGGCCGGGTCGCGATCGGACCTCTTGCGGCCGGCACCGAATTACCCGACGGTTTTGCCTTGGGCATGCCTGCCGCGACCGGCGTGATCCGAAAAGCCGCCGAGGCCAGTATCGATGGCTGGCGCGGGGCGGGCCATGCCAAGGCGGCGGTAGAGGCGCAGTCGCTAATGGCCGATCATGGAAGGCAGGTTCTGGATGCCGATCTACGCCTCGCGCCTGGGCCGGTGGTCCGGTTTGGCAGGCTGGATATCAGCGGACAAAGTGCGGTGCGCCCCGAGCGTCTGCGTGACATTGCCGGCCTGCCCGAGGGCGCGCGGTTCGATCCCGAGGCCATTGCGATCAGTGCCGAACGCCTGCGCCGTACCGGTGCCTTTGCCTCGGTCCGGTTGCAAGAGGCCGAAACGCTTGGTCCCGGCAACAGCATGGACATTGCCCTGTCGGTGGCGGACGCGAAACCGCGGCGGCTGGGTCTTGGCGGAACGCTGTCCTCTCTTGAGGGGATGACGTTGTCGGGATTCTGGTTGCATCGCAACCTGTTGGGCGGTGCCGAGCGATTGCGCTTTGACGCCGAGATTTCCGGGCTGGGTGCCGATACCGGCGATGGGGTCGATGCGCGTCTGTCTACCCGTTTTGACCGGCCGGCTACCTTCGATCCCGATACGGGCTTGTTTGTCCATGCAGCGCTGGAAACCCTCGACGAACCAGATTACCGCGAAGATACGGGCCGTTTCGGTGTGGGGCTTGCGCATGTCTTTTCCGATCGCTTGTCGGGCGATATATCGTTCGATCTGCACTATTCCGACGTAACCGATGACCTGGGACAGCGTGACATGAGCCATGTCATGCTGCCCATCGGGCTGAGTTGGGACGGACGCGACGATCCCCTTGACCCAAGGGAAGGGGTTTATTTCGCCGGTGGGCTGACCCCGATCGTGGCCCTTGGGGGCGGCGCCGAAAGCGGGCTGCGGATGAGTGCGGATGCCCGCGCCTACCGTGCAATGGGCGAGCGGGTGGTCCTGGCGGGGCGGTTGCAACTGGGGGCAATCGCCGGTGCCTCGACCTCTGGCGTGCCGTCCTCATTGTTGTTCTTTTCCGGTGGCGGCGGATCGGTTCGTGGTCAGCCCTACCAATCCCTCGCCGTCGATCTGGGGGGGGGTAATCGCGTTGGCGGGCGTGCCTTTGCGGGGCTGTCCACCGAGGCGCGCGTGGCGCTGACGGGGCCTTTCGGCGTGGTCGCCTTTGCCGATGCGGGCTATGTCGCGGGCGATCTGGACGGTAGCGGCGAGTGGCATTCCGGCGCGGGCGTGGGGGTGCGCTATGATACGGGGTTCGGTCCGATCCGCCTGGATATCGCGGGGCCTGTTGGCGGGACGACCGGCGACGGGTTGCAGCTCTATATCGGTATAGGGCAGGCGTTCTGATGCGGGCGGCTTTTGCGTTCCTCCTCTGCATGATGTGCGCGTTGCCGCTTTGGGCGCAACAGGCGCCCGTCACCGACGAGGGCGGCAGGGTTCTGGAACGCTTTCTCGAGGAAAGGCTGTCGGGCGCGGGCCGGAGCGTTACCGTCAGCGGCTTTCAGGGCGCGCTTTCGGCCCGCGCGACACTGGATGAACTCAGCATCGCCGATGGCGATGGTATCTGGATCACCCTTTCGGGCGTCGTGCTCGACTGGTCGCGCGCGGCACTCTTGCGGGGCCGACTGGAAATAGCCGAGCTTTCAGCCGAGCGGATCGAACTGGCGCGGCTGCCCGAAAGCGGCCCAGAGGGTGTGAAACGCTCCGAGGCGAAACCCTTTGCCTTGCCTGATCTGCCGGTGTCGATAGAGATCGGCAAGATCAGGACGCCACGCCTTGTTCTGGGCGAGGCATTGCTGGGCCAGGGTGCGGTTCTCGATATCGAGGGGACGCTGGGCCTTGCCGGTGGTGCGGGCCGTATGCGGCTTTCGGCGACCCGTTCCGATGCCGTTGCAAGTTTTTTTGTAGATGTAAGTTTTTCAAACGAAACGCGTGAGCTGGATCTCGATCTTGATCTGTCAGAGGCGCAAGGCGGCCTGGTTTCAGGCATTCTCGGAGTGCCGGGCGCCCCGGCCGTGGAGCTTTCGGTCGCGGGGGATGGGCCGCTTTCGGATTTCGCGGCAAAAATGACGCTGGCCACCGACGGTGTCGCGCGCCTGTCCGGCACTTTTGCGCTGACCGCGCCGCCGGCGTCCTCGCAGGCTCGGCGCTTTGCGCTGTCGGCCAGTGGCGATGTCGGCGCGCTGGTCGCGGCGCGTCTGCGTCCATTTTTTGGCGATACCGCGTCGGTCAACGTCGAGGGCACGCGCCTGTCGGGCGGCGATATCGATGTTGATCGTCTTATGCTGTCGACCGGGGCGTTGCAGATTGACGGAAGCCTTGCGCTGGGGCCCAGTGGGATGCCGCGGCGAGTGATTCTGGACGGGCGTCTTGCCGGGCCGGTCGCGCTGCCGCTGCCCGGTCCTGAAACCGTGCTGGACGGGGCCGGGCTGCGCGCGCGTTTCGATGCCGCTACAGGCCAGGACTGGAGCATCGCGCTGGACCTGGCCGGGCTGGCGCGCGACGGGCTGCTGCTGAAGAACGCGCGCCTGTCGGGGACGGGACGGATTGCACAGGATCTGCTGAGCGGCGATCTTGCGCTGGCGGTCTCGGGTATCGCCCATGATGACCCCGCGCTTGAAAAGGCGCTGGGGCCGTCGGTCACGGCCAAGACGCGTCTGGCCTGGCAGGAGGGTGCTGCGCCGCGGCTTGACGCACTGAGCCTGAGCGCGGGCGATGTCGAACTGACTGGCAATGCGATGCTTGGGTCGCTTGCCGATGGATTCCCGGTCGAGGGGGCGGTGCATCTGTCGGCGTCCGATCTGTCGCGTTTTGCATCGGTTGCGGGACGCGGGCTTGGCGGGACGGCAGAGGCCGCACTCAGCGGCAGCTATACCGTGCTGGGCGGGGTATTCGACCTTGCCGTGTCGGCCCGTTCGCGTGATCTGGTGACGGGCACCCCCCGGCTTGATCCGCTATTGACGGGAGCAGGCGATCTGCGCCTTTCGGCGCTGCGCGACACGGCCGGCACGCGATTGCGCGGGCTCAGGGTCGCGACACCTGGCATCACCCTGGATGTGGCGGGCATGCTATCGAGTGCGCGGGCGGGTCTGACGGTGATCGCCCGTGCCCCCGACCTCGGCCCGGTCGCCCCCGGACTGGACGGTCCGGGGGCGGTCGATGCGCGGATTGGCTGGCAGGAAGGCGGGCCGGTGCGGCTGGACCATCTCGCGGCCACGGCCGCGGGCGGCAGTTTCAACGCGCAGGGCACTGTCACCCCGGATGACCCGGCAATGCCCGTCGATTTGCGCGTCTCGCTGGACATACCAAGGCTTGCAGCCTTTTCCGCGCTCGCTGGGCGCAGGCTGGACGGGCAGTTGGAGGCCGAGATCACGGCCGGTGGCGCGATGCGGGGGGCGGGCACGGCGGAACTGGGCCTGCGGATCAAGGCGCGCGATCTCGCGCTGGGGCTCGGGATGACGGACGCGCTTTGGCGCGGGCAAAGCCGGATGGATCTCCGCGTGGCGCGCCGAGGTGGGGTGGCAATCATAGAGGAACTTGCGCTTGATAGTGCCGGGCTGACGGCCCGGGCGGTTGCCAATGGCGCCTCCGGTGCTGCGTCGGGTTCCGTCGATCTGACCGCCCGGCTTGTCAACCTTGCCATGCTTGTCCCCGGTCTGCCTGGTGCGGTGACGCTTGGCGGCAGCATGGCGCCCTTGGGCAATGGGGTGCGGCTCGATCTCGGCCTCGAAGGGCCGGGCGGCATCACGGCCCGCACGCATGGCACGGTCTCGGTCGATGCGCGTCGGGTTGCGCTGGCGCTATATGGCCGATTACCCCTTTCACTTGCCAATGCCGTGATCGCCCCGCGCAGCCTGGAGGGCGTGGCGCAGTTCGATCTCTCGATCGATGGTGCGCCGGGTCTTTCCGGGCTCAGGGGGCGAATTTCGACCGAGGATGCACGGCTTTCGGTTCCCGACCTGTCGGCCTCGGTAAACGGTCTTGGCGGCGAGGTGACATTGGCTGGCGGGCGTGCCCGGGTTGCGTTGTCGGGCGGGCTTGGCGGAGGGCGCCTGGGGGTCGGGGGCACCCTGGATCTGAGAGCGCCGTTCCCCGGCGATCTGACAGTGACGCTGAACCAGGCCGGGCTGCGCGATCCATTGCTTTATGACACGCGGCTGAACGGCCGGGTGAGTGTCTCGGGGCCTCTTTCGGGCGGTGCGACCATAGGGGGGCGGATCGATATCGGCCGAAGCGAGGTGTCGGTACCCTCCGCCAGTCCCGGTGGTGGTGGACCAGTACCCGTGATTGCACATCGTGGCGCCTCGGCGGCAGTCGAGGCAACGCGCGCGCGGGCCGGTCTGAGCGGTGTCGGGCATGCGGGCAGGGCGGGGCGGCCCTATCCGCTGGACCTGGTCATCGCGGCGCCGGGACAGATATTCGTCCGCGGCCGTGGGCTTGATGCGGAGCTTGGCGGGCGAGTCCACCTGCGCGGCACGACTGCCGATGTCGCCCCCGAGGGCCGGTTCGAATTGATCCGCGGGCGGCTCGACATCCTGTCAAGACGCTTTGACCTAAGCGAGGGCCGGATCGATCTTCAAGGCGCGCTGGATCCCTATCTCTATTTCGAGGCCACCAGCCAGAACGAGGATTTCATCGCGCGGGTGGTGCTCGAGGGCCCGGCGAACGCACCAGAGATCCGTTTCACCTCGGAACCAGACCTGCCCGAAGAGGAAGTGCTGTCGCGACTCCTGTTCGGCCAGGGTTTGCAAAATCTTTCCGCCCTTCAGGCCGCCGAGCTTGCCGGCGCGGTGGCCCAGCTTGCCGGCGGCGGTGGCGGCGGGTTGCTGTCGCAGCTGCGCAAGGGCACCGGTCTGGACGATCTGGATATTGCCGGGACACAAGGCGGCGGAACCGAGTTGCGGCTGGGCAAATACCTTTCCGAAAATGTCTATTCCGAGGTGACGGTCGATGACCAAGGGCGCAGTTCCATTACGCTGAACCTGGACGTGACACGCGATATCAGCCTGCGCGGAACCCTTGGCGCCGAGGGCGATACCGGGATCGGGATGGTGTTCGAGCGTGACTATTGACCCTCGGTGGGCAGCCTGGTGGCCGAGGCGAAAAGCGCATCGAGATCCATATGCGCTTCAAGATGGGCCGCGAGTGCGTCAAGCGTGTCCTCGACCGTGGCGTCATATCCGGCGTCGCCGCCCTTGATGCCAAGCCTGCCCAGCCAGGCACGGCGGAAACCGTCCTCGGAAAATAGCCCGTGCAGGTAGCTTCCGCTGATGCGGCCGCATCGTGAGACCGCCCCCTCCGGTTGGCCCGCAACATGGGCAAAGGGGCGGGCACGGTCGGGACCGTCGGTTGCGCCGATATGGATTTCATAGGCCGAGAATGTCGTTCCGGTCTCGGCATGGATGGCGCCAACCCGGCTGAGGGTCTTGTCCGCCCGCATCCGTGTCGTCACATCCAGCAGGCCCAGCCCCGGCGTCTCGCCCGGCACGCCTTCCAGGCCCTCGGGATCGAGGATGCGTCGGCCCAACATCTGATAGCCGCCACACAGCCCCAGGACATGCCCCCCGCGCCGCACATGGGCGGCAAGGTCGACATCCCATCCCTGTGCGCGCAGGAAGGCGAGATCACCGCGTGTGGATTTCGTGCCGGGCAGGATCACCAGATCGGCATCGCCGGGCAGCGCCTGTCCTGGCGGCACCATGCTGACGCGCAGGCCCGGTTCGAGTTTCAGCGGGTCCAGGTCGTCGAAATTCGCGATCCGCGACAGCATAGGGCAAACGACATGAAATCCGCGGGCACGGGCCGCGCCGGCCATGTCGACGGCATCCTCGGCAGGCAGGCGTGCGGCGCCGTCGAACCACGGGATCACGCCAAAGCCCCGCCAGCCGGTCCGCGCCGCGATCATCGCGTATCCATCGTCGAAGAGACAGGGGTCGCCGCGGAACTTGTTGATGGCAAAACCCCGGATCATCGCGGCGTCGGCCGAGGGCAACACTGCCTTCGTGCCCACGATCTGCGCGATCACGCCACCGCGGTCGATATCACCTACCAGCACGACTGGCACACCGGCAGCGCGGGCAAAGCCCATATTGGCGATGTCACCCGCGCGCAGGTTGATCTCGGCCGGACTGCCTGCGCCCTCGACCAGGACCAGCTCTGAACTGGCGCATAGGCGGGAAAAGCTGTCCAGCACCGCCGGCATCAGGTCGTGCTTGCGCGCGCCGTAATCGCGTGCGCGCAACGCGCCCCTGGCGCGCCCCTGAACCACGACCTGCGCGCCGGTATCGGTCTCGGGCTTGAGCAAGACCGGGTTCATGTCGTTCAGGGGTTCGCGGCCGCAGGCGCGGGCCTGCAAGGCCTGCGCGCGCCCGATCTCGCCGCCATCGGCGGTTACTGCGGCGTTGTTGGACATGTTCTGGGGCTTGAAAGGGACAACCGAGAGCCCCCGGCGCAAGGCCGCGCGGCACAGTCCGGCGACCAGCATCGACTTACCCACGTTCGAGCCGGTGCCCTGGATCATCAGCGCGCGTGTCATGTTCTGTCTCTTTCCCGGTGGCGGGACGGGGCGAACGGCCGCGGGATCTGGGTATTTGGGCCAAGAAGAAGACAGGGCGGGCGCATTGATGATCCTTGGTCAAGACGAGCTTGGCGATTGCTGCCCCGGCGCGCGCGCCTTAGAAAGCGCGGGACAGACACACAGGAGCGATCATGAGCCTTGAGACACCATTTGCCGACGCGCTGCAACGCAAGATCGACCTGAAGACCAAGCCTCCCGGCTCGCTTGGCCGGATCGAGGCGCTTGCCGCGCAGATCGGCAGGGTTCAGTCATCGCTGACGCCCCGCATGGCGCGGTGCCAATTGACGATATTTGCCGCCGATCACGGGATTGCGGAGGAAGGCGTGTCGGCCTTTCCCAGGGAGGTGACGCGGCAGATGGTGCTGAACTTCCTCGGCGGCGGCGCGGCGGCGAACGTGTTCGCGCGCAGCGTGGGGGTGGGGTTGCAGGTCGTCGATGCCGGGATTGCCGGTGCCCCTATGGAGGTCGAGGGGTTGATCGACCGGCGCGTGGGGGCGGGCACGATGAGTTTCCTGAACGGCCCCGCGATGAGCGCGGCCCAATGCGCGCAGGCTCTTGGGGCGGGGCGTGCGCTGGGCGCCGAGGGAGATTGGGACGCGGTTGCCTTTGGCGAGATGGGGATCGGCAATACCGCGACGGCGGCGGCGCTGGGCCACAAGCTGACCGGCGCGGGGCTGGAGCAGTTGGTGGGACGCGGCACCGGCCTGGACGATGCCGCGTTAAATCACAAGCGGGCGGTCCTGGAACGGGCGACGGCGCGGACAGGAGAATTGGCGCCCGCGCAGGCACTGGCCGAATATGGCGGTTTCGAGATCGCCATGATGGCGGGGGCGATGCAGGGCGCGGCCGCGGCGGGAAGGATCGTCATCGTGGATGGGTTCATCGCGACGGCCGCGGCGCTGGCGGCGACGCGGCTGGAACCGACTTGCCGAGGCGCCATGGTCTTTGCCCACCGGTCGCAGGAGCGGGGGCACGCGGTGTTGCTGGAGGCGCTGAAGGCGCGGCCGCTGCTGGAGCTGGAACTGCGCCTTGGCGAGGGGACGGGGGCGTTGCTGGCCTGGCCGCTTCTCAAGGCAGCGGCGGCAATGCTCAACGAGATGGCGAGCTTCGAGGATGCGGGCGTGGCGCGGCAGTCATGAAAGAGCGCTTGAGCGAGCAGGGGCGGCTGGCGCTTTTGGCGGTGCAGTTTCTGACCCGCGTGCCGCTGCCGATCGATCCCGGCTATACGCCGCTGCGGATGGCCCATGCCACGCGATATTTCCCGGCTGTCGGGTTGGCGCTCGGCGCGGTTCTGGCACTCGTCGTGGTCTTGTCTTGGCTGGTTTTTCCGCCGGTTGTCGCGGTTTTGTTGGCGGTGGCGGCCGGGGTGCGCCTGACAGGTGCGTTGCACGAGGACGGGCTGGCAGACATGGCCGACGGGCTGGGCGGTGGCCAGACGCGCGAGCGCGCGCTGGACATCATGCGCGACAGCCGGATCGGCAGTTACGGCACGGTGACGCTGGGCCTGGCACTGGGGCTGAAGGTTGGGGCGCTGGTCGGATTGGGTGCGGTTGCGCCCGCCGCGCTGATCGGTGCGCATTGCCTGAGCAGGCTGGGCGTTCTGGTCGTATCGGCCCGGCTGCCCTACGCGCGCGCAGAGGGCAAGGCGGGGTTCGCCGCCATGGGGCCGGGGCCAGGCGGCTGGACGATCGCATGGGGCACGGGGGGGCTGGCGGTGCTGATCCTGACCATGTGGGCGGGTTTGGCCGCGACGCTAAGCGCGATTGTGGCGGCGGTTGTGGTATCGCTTTGGCTTATGGCTATGTTGCAAAGGCGGCTGGGGGGGCAGACCGGCGATGGCCTGGGCGCGATCCAGCAATTGATGGAGATCGCGATCTATCTCGGACTTTTGGCATGGGTCTGATCCTGCTGCGTCATACCGCGCCCGAGGTGGCGCCGGGCACCTGTTACGGTCGGCTGGACCTGCCTCCGGGGCCCGGATTTGAGGCCGAGGCGGCGGCGACGATCACCGCCTTGCCACCGATCCGCCGCCTGCTGAGCAGCCCTTTGCGGCGCTGCCGCCTGTTGGCCGAGCGGATCGGTGAGGCTCGCGGCCTGTCGGTCGAGGTGGTGCCGGAACTGACCGAGATCGATTTCGGCCGATGGGAGGGGATGGCATGGGATGCAGTGCCGCGCGATGAGCTGGACGCCTGGGCCTCGGATTTCTGGCATGCCCGGCCCCATGGCGGCGAGAGCGTGGCGCGCTTTGCCGGGCGCGTGGCGGAGTTTCTGGCTCGCTGCGGCGCGGCGCAGGGTTGGCTGGCCGTGGCCCATGCCGGGCAGATGCGCGCGGCGGTTCACCTGCTGGGGCAGGATCCCGATTGGAAGCGGCGCTTTGCTTACGGAGAACGGCTGGTCCTGTCGGCGCATGACCTGGCACGACTGGCGGCGCGGGATCGGGATGCTTGACAGGCTTGGCCCAACTTTGATCTATGCGCCCAACCTGTCCCGCCGAGGCCCGCCATGACCGCATTGTCGTATCCGCCGAACCAGACCGACGCGGCCGGCCCGGCGCCGGAAACGGCTCCGCAGGTGTCGGTTGTCATTCCCCTGCATGATGAAGAACCCAACGTCGTGCCGCTTGTCGATGGTATCCGTGCGGCGCTGGAGGGACGATGGTTCTACGAGGTCGTGCTGGTTGATGACGGATCGCACGACAATACCCGGCAGGTGGCGCAGGCGCTGGCGCGCGACGATCCACGGGTGCGGGTGCTGGCCCACCCGCAGGCAGGCGGCCAGTCGGCGGCGGTGCATTCCGGTGTTTTGGCCGCGCGCGCCGCGATCATTGCCACGCTGGATGGTGACGGGCAGAACCCGCCAGCCGATCTGCCGAAGGTGATCGCCCCGTTGGCCGCCCCCGAAAGCCCGGCCGCCCTCGCGCTTGTCGCCGGTCAACGCGTGGGTCGGCGCGACACCCTGTCCAAGCGCCTGGCCTCGCGCCTGGCCAACGCGCTTCGGGGGGCGATCCTGAAAGACCGGACGCGCGATACCGGCTGTGGCATGAAGGCGTTTCGCCGCGATGCCTATCTCTCGCTGCCCTTCTTCAACCACCAGCATCGGTTCTTGCCGGCGCTTTTTGCGCGTGACGGCTGGCAGATCGCCCATGTCGACGTCAGCCACGCGGCGCGCATGGCGGGGCGGTCGAAATATTCCAACTTGCACCGCGCCCTGGTCGGGATCGTCGACCTGGCCGGCGTCTATTGGCTGATCCGCCGACGCAAGACCGTGCGTGCCGTGGATCTGTCACGCGCCCCTGAGCCGACATCGAGCGGCCCGTCGGCCGGATGACACGATGAGTACCGATAGCCTGCATTCCGGTGATGCGGACCGGGCACGCGCCGCGGCCGTGGCGGTCGGCACGGTCCTTGCGCTGACACTGTGGCGGTTGGTCTGGGGCTATCATGACGCAACGGAATTGTCGACGGACGAGGCGCAATACTGGCTCTGGGGGCAGGATTTTTCCTTTGGGGCCTATTCCAAGCCGCCGATGATCGGTTGGCTAATCGGCGCTGCGGATTCCGTTCTTGGCCAAAGCGTGTTTGCGGTGCGGGTGCTGGCGCCGCTCCTGCATGCGGTGACGGCCTTGCTGATCCTTGCCCTCGCGCTTCGGCTGGTCACGCCGCGCGCGGCGGCGCTGGCGGCGGTCAGCTATGCCACCATGCCCGCCGTGACGCTGGGCTCGGCGCTGATGACAACGGATACGCCGCTTCTGACCTGCGTTGCAGGAGCATTGCTGGCGCAACATGCGATCGCGGCACGCGGAGGCCGGGGATGGGCGTTGCCGGTCATGCTGGGGGTGGCGATCGGGTTGGGGCTGCTGTCGAAATACGCCATGCTTTATGCATTGGCCGGGATGGCGTGCGCGGCGGCGCTGAGCCCGGATTGGCGGATTGGCTGGCGCGCGACGAGCATTGCGGCGGGCTTTGCGCTGGCGCTGATCACGCCTAACCTGTGGTGGATCGCATCCCACGGGTTTGTCACCGCCCAGCACCTGGTAGAGGATGCCGAGTATTCAGGCCTGTCGCTGCACCTGGGGGGCACCGTTCGCTTCCTTGCCGAGCAATTCGGCGTGGTCGGCCCGATCCTCTTCGCGTCTTGGCTGGTCGGGTTGCGCCATCTCGCGGGTCGGGGGGCATTGGCTGGGTTGGCCGTGGCCTCGACCCTGCCGATTCTGATCGTGCTGGTGCAGGCGCTGACTGGCCGGGTTCTTGCCAATTGGGCGATTTCTTTCGCTGCTGCCGGGGTGATCGTGGCGGCCGAGGTGCTTTATCGCCGCCCTCGTCTTGCCCTGCTGTCCGTCGGGCTGGGAACGGTTCTGTCATTGGGGCTGCCGGTTGCGCGTGTATATGGCACCGGCTGGACACTGCCTAACGGGGACAGGGTCCTGGCGCGCTATCTGGGCCATGGCGACGTTTCGGACTGGGTTATGGCGCAGGCCGGGGCGCAGGGCGTTTACACGCTCCTGGCCGGGTCGCGCAGTCTTCTGGCCGATCTCAGTTGGGCGGCCGCGCCACGCGGCCTGGCGGTGCGGGCCCTTCCCCATGAGGGGGGGGCGCGCAACCATTGGGAGTTGATGTTCCCCTTTGACCCCGGTAGCGATGCGATGCCCGCGGCGATCGTCGCGCGCGTGGGCACTTCCGGCGCCGCGATATGCGCAGGGCAGGCAATTTTCACGGCGCACCATGATGCCGGGCCGGGTTATGCGGCCGGGCAAGGCTTTGTTATGCGAGTCATCGACAGCCCCGCATGTCTTGCGGCGGGGGATGGCGATGGATGATCCGCTTTATACCCGGCTGTTGATCGCTGTCTTGATGCTGACGGTCGCGGCACAGGCGCTTTTCGCCGCGCTCCCTTGGCTGGACCTGGCCGCCTCCGGGGCGCTGGCCGATGGCACACAGGGGTTTGCGGCGGCTCGCCATCCCGTGTTGCCGCGTTTGAACGGAGCGATCCGCGAGACGTTCCAGTTCGGTGCGATCGCGCTGATCCTCTGGGGGCTCGGGGCGATGATCCTGGGCCGGCTCAGGGGGGATTGGTTGCGGGTCTGGGCCTATTTCGCGTCGAGTGTCATCCTGGCGCCGGGCATCCTGGTCAACCTGGTGCTCAAGGCCCATTCGGGCCGCGCCCGACCCGCCACGATAGAACAGTTCGGCGGCGAGCTGGTTTTCACACCCGCGGGCGTGTTCACCGATCAATGTGCCAGGAACTGCTCCTATACCTCGGGCGAGGCGGCGCTGGCCGCTTGTCTTGCCATCGTTGCGCTGACGCTATGCTGGGCCAACCTGACCGTGTTGCGCCGCGTCGTCGCGCTTCTGGTCGCGGTGGCGGTGGTCGGGGGGGTGTCGTGGCTACGTATGGCGTTGGGGCGACATTTTCTCAGCGACGTGGTCATGTCAACGCTCTTCACCGCGCTGGTGGCGCTGGCGCTGTATCGTCTTCTGGGGATCGGCAGGGCGCGCCGGGTGGTCACACCCGCCGCGCTACGCGCCGGGCTTGGCGCTGCGCGGCGCGGTCTCGTGCGGATCGCGCGCGGGCGATCCTCGCCCTAAGCTAAGGGGCGCCCGCGCTTCCGCGCGACAGGGCCGCGATACCGGTGCGTGCCATCTCGACCAGGCCAAGCGGGCGCATCAACTCGGCAAAGGCATCTACCTTCTGCGGCGTGCCGGTGATCTCGAAGACAAAACTCTCAAGCGTGGAATCGACCACATTGGCACGAAAGATATCGGCCAGGCGCAATGCTTCGACCCTTTTCTCGCCGCCGCCCGTCACCTTGAACAAGGCCAGTTCCCGCTCTACCGAGGGGCCCTCGACTGTCAGGTCATGCACCTCGTGCACCGGCACGATGCGCCCTAGCTGCGCCTTGATCTGCTCGATCACAGCGGGCGTGCCGGTCGTGACGATGGTGATGCGGCTGGTATGGCCATGGTGATCCACCTCGGCCACCGTGAGGCTGTCGATATTGTAACCGCGGCCCGAGAACAGGCCGATCACGCGGGCCAGGACGCCCGCCTCGTTGTCGACGATCACCGCCAGCGTATGGCGCTCTATCGCCTCGGCATTGGGGTCGCGCAGGTCGTAGGCGGAGTGCTTCGACGTGCCCTTCTGGATGTTGAGTGCTGCTGCCATGTCTCTTCTTCTTGGTCCAAATACCCTCGGGGGGAGTCCCCGGCCCCGGCCGGGGACGGGGGGCAGACAGCCCCCCTCCCGCTTTATACCAGCACCGCGCCGCCGGCCTTGATCGCGTCTTCTCCACTGTCTTCGCCCAGCAGCATCCGGTTATGCGGCTCGCCCGACGGGATCATCGGGTAACAGTTCTCGTGCTTTTCCACGAGGCAGTCAAAGATCACCGGCCCGTCATGGGCCAGCATCTCGGCGATCGCGTCGTCCAGGTCGGCCGGGTCCGCGCACTTGATGCCCTTCGCGCCAAAGGCCTCTGCCAGCTTGACGAAATCGGGCAGCGCCTCGGACCAGGAATGCGAATAGCGGTTGCCATGCAAGAGCGACTGCCATTGCCGCACCATGCCGAGGCGTTCGTTGTTCAGGATGAACTGCTTGACCGGCAGGCGATACTGGATCGCGGTGCCCATCTCCTGCATGTTCATCAGCCACGAGCCTTCGCCGGCCACGTTGATGACCAGCGCGTCCGGGTGCGCGACCTGCACGCCGATCGAGGCCGGCAGTCCGTAGCCCATGGTGCCGAGGCCGCCCGAGGTCATCCAGCGGTTCGGCGCCTCGAAGCCGAGGAACTGCGCAGCCCACATCTGGTGCTGGCCGACCTCGGTGCAGATATAGCGGTCGGCACGGTGTTTGGTCAGAGCCTCCAGCCGCTCAAGCGCGTATTGGGGCTTGATGATCTTGTCGGACCCCTTGTAGCGCAGGCACTCGACCTTGCGCCATTCCTCGATCTGGGCCCACCAGCGCGCCAGGCCCTCCTTGTTGACCTTGCGCCCGCGCGATTTCCATATCCTCAGCGCGTCCTCAAGCACATGTGCCACGTCGCCGATTATGGGCATGTCCACACGGATCGTCTTGTTGATCGACGAGGGGTCGATATCGATATGGGCCTTGCGCGAATTCGGGCTGAAATCGGCCACGCGCCCGGTGATCCGGTCGTCGAAGCGGGCGCCGATATTGATCATAAGGTCGCAATCGTGCATCGCGAGGTTGGCCTCGTAAAGCCCGTGCATTCCCAGCATGCCCAGCCAGTTCTTGCCGGAGGCGGGATAGGCGCCCAGCCCCATCAGGGTGGACGTGATCGGGAAACCGGTGGCGTCTACCATTTCACGCAAGAGCTGCGTTGCGGCATCGCCCGAGTTGATGACGCCGCCGCCCGTGTAGAAAATCGGCCGCTCGGCGGTCTCGATCGCCTCGACCAGACGGGTGATCACCTCGCGGTCGCCCTTGACGCGGGGCTGGTAATGGCCGGTGCGCGCGGCGCGCGGCTCGACATAGGTCCCGGTGGCGAATTGCACATCCTTGGGGATGTCGATCAGCACCGGCCCAGGGCGCCCCGTGGTGGCGACATGGAACGCCTGGTGGATCGTATCGGCCAGCTTGTCGGTTTCCTTCACCAGCCAGTTGTGTTTCGTGCAGGGGCGGGTGATACCGACCGTGTCGGCCTCTTGAAACGCGTCATTGCCCACCATGAATGTCGGGACCTGCCCGGTCAGCACGACCAGCGGAATGGAATCCATCAGCGCGTCGGTGATGCCGGTGACGGCATTGGTGGCACCCGGCCCCGAGGTGACCAGCACGACGCCGGGCTTGCCGGTCGAGCGGGCATAGCCCTCGGCCATGTGGACCGCGCCCTGTTCATGGCGCACCAGGATGTGCTGGATCTCGCTTTGCATGAAAAGTTCGTCATAGATCGGAAGCACGGCGCCGCCCGGATAGCCGAAGATTACCTCGACGCCCTGGTCCCTGAGCGCCTGGACAACCATTTTCGCGCCGGTCATTTGTGTCATCTCTGTCTCCGTGCTCTGCGTCGGCCGGGCATAAAAAAGCCCCCGGTTTGGGCGGGGGCGCATGGGGTGAGACCCAGGGTCGGTTTATCCGCCCATGCGCCTGTCTGTAATTACTACAAGGCTCCGTCCCATATGCCCGGGGCTCCTATCTTGTCTGCGCGGCACACTATGGGGGGTGTATCTTCCGGTCAACCGGAAATGGATGAATAATGCTGTTCCAAGACAAAGATTCCTTTCCGTTTGTTGCGAAAAGCGGGGCTCTTGCGCATTTCTCGCAAAGAGGACTCGATTGTCTTTGCCTGTGTTGTCGTCCATGGGGCAGGGATGAGGTTCCCGCCCTGCGGCGAACTGGTCGGGGGACGATGATGCGGCTTGTGAGCGGCGGCAACTACAGTTTCTCAGCCAGTTCAGCGGTCCGGCGCCGCGGTCGCACGGTGTTGCCGGGCCGAATCAAGTTGACCTCTGCGCGAACGTCATGCCCGGCATGCGTGCGCGAGGCGGCAGGCATGCCGGGAATTTTGTCTGAATTGGTAAAGTCATCTTACAGATTTTTCCCCCGCAGGCGTTTCTGACTATTTATCTGCGTCGGACCAGAGGCTAGATTGCGCGCACCAAAAACGATCCGCCCGTCCTCGGGGCGGGCTCCAACCGGGAGGATTACTTAATGGATCGTCGTTCCTTTCTGAAAACTTCGGCGCTTGGCGGCTCGGCAGCCGCGGCCGCCACGCTTGCCGCGCCCGCCTATGCGCAGGGCAAGCGCACGCTGACCATGGTCACGACCTGGGGGCGCGGGCTGGCCGGTGTGCATGATGCCGCGCAATATTGTGCCGATGCGATTACCGCCTCGACCGACGGGCAGCTGACGGTCGATCTCAAGGCTGCGGGCGAACTTGTCGGCGCTTTCGAGGTGTTCGATGCGGTTTCGGCCGGACAGGCCGATATCTATCACGGTGTCGACTATTATTTCCTCGGTCAGCACCCGGCGCTTTCCTTCTTCAGCCAGATCCCGTTCGGCATGACCTTCCAGGAGTTCAACAACTGGTTCCATCATGCTGGTGGGCGCGAACTGGCGGACGAACTGTATTCGATCTTTGCGCTCAAGTGTTTCCCGGCGGGCAATACCGGCCCGCAGTCCGGTGGCTGGTTCCGCCAGGAAATCAACAGCCCCGAGGATTTCCAGGGTCTGAAGTTCCGTATGCCCGGCCAAGGTGGCCAGGTGCTGGGCAAGCTGGGCGCCTCGGTCCAGAACCTGCCCGGTTCCGAGGTCTACCAGGCGCTTGCCTCGGGCGCCATTGATGGCACCGAGTGGATTGGCCCCTGGGCCGATGAAAAGGCCGGCTTCTTCGAGATCACCAAGATTTACTACACCGCCGGTTTCCACGAGCCGGGGCCGAACCTGAACATGACCATGAATCTCGACGTCTACGAAAGCCTGACCCCGTCGCAAAAGGCCGCGGTCGAACAGGCGACCGGGGCCTGCAACACCTGGTCGATGTCGCAGTTCATGGCCAACAACGCTGCCGCGTTGCAGCGTCTCCAGGCTGGTGGCGTTCGGGTGCTGGAATTCTCGGACGCGGTCTGGGATGCCTTCGGCGCAGCGGCAGCCGAGGTCATGGCCGAGCCGATGGGCGATGAACTCTACAAGAAATGCTATGACAGCTACATGGCCTCGCTGAAAAGCTCGGCCGCGTGGAACGGGCGATCGCAGGCCATCTTTACGGCACAGCGCGACCGCGTGAGCGGCCTCTGAGCGGCGAGCTGTCTCGCCAATGGTTCCCCCGGTCCGGCAACGGTCCGGGGGCATCCGCTTGAAAAAGGCCGCCCCGACGGCGGCACGACCGGGGGGTGGGAATGCTGGACGGCATTCTTTGGATCTTTCAGAATATCGGTCTGTCCTTCTACAATTTCGGATATGCGATCATGCATCCGGGCTTGTGGCTGGATTGGTCAGACAAGCAAGCGATCATGCGCTTTGTCTATTACGGCGGCTCGGTGGAGTTCTTCTTCGTCGTGTTCACCGCCTTTTTGGTGCTGACGGCATTGGGTCTGTGGCGACGGCAGATCATGTGGGGCACGGTGCGCGTGCTGGAAGGATTTGCCAATACGCTTGGGCGTTTCTTTGCCTGGGCTGGCCTGTTGATGGTGCTGCAACAAATCATGATCGTATTCCTGCAACGCATCTTTCGCGTTGCGGAAATCCAGTTCGGACCGTTCGGCTATTCCTTTGCCAAGGATCTGTCGTGGTGGGGCGAAGAGCTTAAGCTGTATAACGCGATGATCGTTTGCCTGTGCGCCACCTATACCTTCGTGCAGGCGGGGCATGTGCGCGTGGACCTCGTCTATTCCAGCGTCAGCCATCGTACGAAACGGGCGATCGACATGTTCGGATCGCTGTTTTTCATGATGCCGGCGGCGGTGCTGACGTGGATGTATGCCTGGTTCTTCATGTGGCGTCATCTCATAACGCCCAAGCCCTCGGCCAGCGACACGCTTGATCGTCTGTTGATGAAGGCCCGCGCGGTACGCTGGAATGTCGAGACGATCGGATTCTCGCCCAACGGATTCAACGGCTATTTCCTGTTCAAGGTGCTGCTGGTCGCCTTTGCGGGGTTGGTATTCCTACAGGCCATCGCGTTTTTCTACCGGTCCTTCCTCGAATATGTCGAAGGCGAGGACAGCGCTGGAAAATACCTGGACCGCGACACGCTTGGCGCGGGCGAAGAAGCCTACGAAGGCACGCATTAAAGAGGCAGGGCTGGCGACATGCTATTCGGACTGGACGGGGTCGAACTCGGCCTGATCATCGTATTCCTCTGCCTCTTCGGGGGCATCCTGTCGGGCTTTCCGGTGGCCTTTGCCATCGGCGGTTCGGCGGTCATCTCGTTCGGGATCATCGCGGCGCTGGACAGTGCCGGGATCTTGGTTCACCAGGCCATCGATACCGGTAGCGCGGCTTATGGCGCGTTGATTTCGCAAGGTGTCCATCCCGACACGATTTCGCATTTCAGGTTCCCCGATCTGCCAACGGTGGATGTCGCGCTGTTTCCGCAGGGCTGGGAAACCGCGATGGACCGAAATCTGAGTTTCATCGTCAACCGCATGAATGAACGTGTTCTGGCGGGCCAGTCGATCGAGACGCTGCTGGCGGTGCTGATGTTCGTGCTGATGGGGATCACGCTGGAACGCTCAAAGATCGCCAACGATCTCTTGACCACGATGGCGCGCGTGTTCGGGCCGCTGCCGGGGGGGCTTGCGGTTTCGGTGGTTGTGGTGGGCGCGTTTCTGGCCGCCTCTACCGGGATCGTGGGGGCCACGGTTGTTACGATGGGCCTTCTGTCGCTGCCTACCATGCTGCGCAATCGCTACTCGCCCGAACTGGCAACGGGGGTCATCGCGGCCTCTGGCACGCTGGGACAGATCATACCGCCCTCGATCGTGATCGTGCTGTTGGGCACGTTGGCGGGTGACCTTTATTCCGCCGCCCAGGAACAGCGCGCCCAGATGGCTGGCTGTTCGGATGCGCTGACCTACCTTGGCGAGGCCGCGGTCGTGTCGGTCGGAACGCTTTTCCAGGCCGCGATTCTGCCGGGTATCTTGTTGGCCGTCCTTTACGCGGCCTATGCTTTCGGCTTTGCGTTGCTGAATCCTTCCAAGGCTCCGCCGGTCCGCATGGCCGATCAAGGCGGGGTGGCGCGCGACCGGGGCGAGGCGCTGACCTGGTTCCTGGCGGCACCCGCCGGGCTGATCGCCGCGGCGGTCCTGGCAACCTATGCCGGGCTTGCCGGCAGCCAGGATTTGACGGTCAGTTCCGTCACCGGAAACAGCGAAGCGGCCACCTTGAGGACCAATGTCTCCGAGCAGTGCAAGGTTTCCATGATCGAGTTGCACGGGCAGGAGAAATGGGATCGCGCGGTTGCCCAACAGCAGGCCATCGACGCAAGCGGTGGCGCGATCGAGTCGCGCCGTCTGAGCGCCGAGGAAATCGCCGAGATCCGCGCAGAAAAGATTGCCGCAGCCGCGCCGATCTCGACCTCGGTTCTTACGGCACTGGTGTTTCTGGCGCTGTTGCTGGTGACCGGGCGTGGCATGGCGCCCGCTGGCGATCCGCGACCGCTGGTGGTCGGGGGCGCGGGGGTTGTGCTGGCGCTATTGGCTGACGCGCTGCTGATCGCGCCGGATGCGACACCGGGTACGAGTTTCGTGATCCTGGCCCTGCCGTTGACGATGACGCTTTACGGTGCGCGCCACGCCGTCGGCCTGCTTGGGCAGTCGGAACTGCTGCGCGTGGTCTTTCCGCCGCTGGTTCTGATCGTTGCGGTTCTCGGCTCTATCCTGGGTGGCATCACCAACCCCACGCCGGCGGCTGCGCTGGGGGCGGGCGGGGCGCTGATGCTTGCGGCCTATCGCAAGCTGAAAGACGAGAACCGTTCTGGCCGGACGATCATCCTTGCCGCTTTCGCGATCGTGATCATGATCCTTGTCGGGGTGAATTTCGATCTGCGTATCGCACGCGAAACCGTCCCTGCGGAGGATTGGATCGCCTTCCTGGTGGCCCAGGGCGCCTATCACTTCGCGATGTTCGGCATTCTCTATTCCTGCTGGGTGCTTTTCCGTTCGGGGGTGTTGCCGCCGATCGTGCGCGAGACGGCCAAGGTCACATCCATGGTGTTCACCATCCTGATCGGCTCGCAACTGCTGAACCTGGTGGTGATCTCTTTCGGGGGAGAGCATTACATCCAGCAATTCCTGCGCAGCTTCGACAACGAGTTCAAGGTCTTCCTGATCGTGATGCTGGTGTTGTTCGTTCTGGGCTTCGTGCTGGATTTCCTCGAGATCATCTACATCGTGATCCCCATCGTGGGCCCGGTCATCTATGGCGGCACTTTCGATCCGAAATGGGTGACGATCATGATCGCGGTGAACCTGCAGACTTCGTTCCTCACACCGCCTTTCGGATTTGCACTGTTCTACCTGCGCGGCGTGGCGCCGAAAGAAGTCACGACGATGCACATCTACAGAGGCATCATACCCTTCGTCCTGATCCAGGTTCTGGGGCTTGCTATCTTGTGGTTCTTCCCCGGTATCGTGACGATCGTGCCCAGCCTTTTGCCCAGCGGGTAGGAGACAATCCCGGCGAGTTGACCGATGGGGCGATTTTCATGCGAAATATCGCCCCATCACATCGCTGCGTTGGGGCAGGCCAAGACGGCTCGTTACCGGCTGGCCATGGTGTCGGGCAGGGTGATGCGGGCCACCTGTTCCGCGATCGGGGCGACGGACAGGGGGTGGGCCACACCATCATGGGCAGCAGGGTCGCCGATATCCTGCCATGTGCCATTCTTGTATATTTCAAGCGCCGAGAACTTGGCCTTGTAGCCCATCTTGGGACTGCCGGGCACCCAGTAGCCCAGGTAGACGTAAGGGAGCCCCGCCTCTCGTGCCAGGTCGATGTGGTCGAGGATCACGTGGGTGCCAACAGATAGCCGCGCGCGGTCAGGGTCGTAAAAGGAATAGACCATGGACAGCCCGTCATCGAGGATATCTGTCAGGCACACCGCCACCAACGGCCTGTTTCGGCCGCCATTCACCGGCGGAGCGCTGTATTCGATAACGCGCGAGCGCACGGGCGTTTCCTCGATCATCGCGGCGAATTCGAAGATGTCCATATCTGCCATTCCGCCATCGGCATGGCGGGAATCGAGATATCGGCGAAACAGCTCGTATTGCTCTTCTGTGGCCCAGGGGGATGCGCTGTGCCGCACGAGGTCGGCATTGCGGTTACGCGCCTTGCGCTGGCTTCGCGTGGCCGTGAAATCGGTAACCCGGATGCGGGCGGAAAGGCAGGCAGTGCATTCCGCGCAGGCAGGCCGGTACAACACGTTCTGCGACCGGCGAAAGCCCTGCTTGGACAGCGCATTGTTCAGAGCCTCGGCACTTTCGCCCTGAAGCGCGGTGAACAGCTTTCTTTCCATCCGACGAGGAAGGTAGGGGCACGGCTGGGGGGCCGTGACGTAGAATTGAGGCGCGAGCGGTCGAGTGTGACGCATGTCATTGCCGGTGAATTCTTCTCGTGAATGTAAACGCTAACACCGCTTTCGCGGCGCTGCCAAGAGCGTTCGCTCAGCCCTGTGCTGGCCTGTTGATCGCCGCAGTGCCCAGCAACACGTCCCCAAGACCTTGGGCGCGCGGAGCGGTCAGCATCAACAGGATCGACCCGATCTGCGGCAGCACCAGCAGGAACGACGCGGTGTACATAAGCGTGTGTAGCAGGGCGGTGCGCCGGTCCAAGCGTTCGCCGCGACCGTTACGGATTTCTATCGCCATCAACCGCATCCCCCATGTGGCCGACCCCCGCGACAGCGTCACCGTTCGATAGGCCAGGCTGATGGCCACCAGGAAGGCGGGATAGATCAGGATCGCGGCAAAGGCGGTGAAGGGCAGCGCCAGCAGCGACAGCAACAAGATCACGACGCTGTCGACAAGCCAGGCGCCGAGCCTCTTGAGCGGCACGTCGTCGTAGAATTCGCGATGCAGTACTGGGTCGGGCAAGCCCCATGACATGTCTTTCATACGGGCCATGTAAGGGCGTGCGCGTTCCGGGAAAAGGGGCGCGTGGGGCTTTTCCGTTCCTCGCCGGGCGTCTTCGCGCGGTGAACGGACCGGGCGTGTTGCGCAACCCCGTTGACCGCCCGGCCCGCCCGCTGCATCAAGGCGGCATGACATTTGCCGCCCGCCTGACCCGCAGCCCCGTTCCCGTCGACCTCGCCCGCGCTGCCGAGGCGGATGACAGGTTTGCCGCCCAGCCCCCCGAACTGCGTGCGCTCTTGCGGGGAACCGCCGGGTGCAGCCCTTACTTGTGGGGCGTGATGACGCGAGAGGGCGATTGGCTTGACCAGACGCTGGCCTCAGATCCCGATGCGGCCTTTGCAACGATCCTCGACGATGTGCGGGCCATGCCGCTCGATGCGCTGAAATCGGGGCTGAGGCAATCCAAACGGCGCGCGGCGCTGTTGATCGCCTTGGCCGATCTTGGTGGTATCTGGCCGCTGGAGCAGGTCACGGGCGCGCTGACCGATTTCGCCGATCTCTGCGTGGACGTGGTATTGAGGCGACTGGTCGCCGCCGAGATCGCGCGAGGCAAGCTGCCGGGCCTTGCCGAGGCCGATGCCGAGACCGCTGGCGGCATGGTCGCGCTGGCCATGGGCAAGCAGGGCGCGCACGAACTGAACTATTCCTCCGATATCGACCTGATCATGCTGTTCGACCAGGATCGGTTCGACGCCGCCGATCTCCACGAGCTACGCAGCGGATTCATCAAGATTACGCGCCGGATGACGCAACTCTTGTCCGAGATGACAGGCGAAGGCTACGTATTTCGTACCGACCTGCGTCTGCGCCCCGATGCCAGCGTGACCCCGGTATGCCTGTCGATGGAGGCGGCCGAACGCTATTACGAGAGCCTTGGGCGCACTTGGGAACGCGCCGCCCATATCAAGGCGCGGCCCTGCGCGGGCGACATTGCGGCGGGCTGGGCCTATCTTGACCGGCTGCGCCCTTTCGTCTGGCGCAAGCATCTCGATTTCGCGGCGATTCAGGATGCCCATGACATGCGGCTGAAGATCCGCAGCCACAAGGGGCTGCACGGCGCGCTGGCGCTGGAAGGCCACGACATGAAGCTGGGCCAGGGCGGCATCCGCGAGATCGAATTCTTTACCCAGACCCGCCAGATCATCGCGGGCGGGCGCGATCCCGACCTGCGCGTGCGCGGCACGGTCGAGGGGTTGGCCCGGCTGGCCGACAAGGGATGGGTGCCGCAGGACGTGGCAGATACGCTGATCGCGGATTACCGTGCCCATCGCGAGGTCGAGCACCGGTTGCAGATGGTCAACGACGCCCAGACCCACAAATTGCCGGGAAATGCCGAAGGCATTGCACGGATCGCCAATTTCTGTGGCTGGGGCGATGTAGAAGCCTGGCGCTCCGATATTACTCATCGGCTGGAACGGGTGGCCGGTCTGACCGAGGAATTTTTCGCACCCGGTGGACGAACGCCGGAGCCGACTTTCGATCTGCCCGAGGGTGCAGAGGATTTCGTCGAGCATTGGCCGGATTATCCCTGCCTGCGCTCGGCCCGGGCGCGTGAAATCTTCAAACGGCTGGAGCCCGATCTTCTGGCGCGCCTGTCCAAGGCGGCCCGCCCGATCGAGGCATTCGCCGCCTTTGACG
This sequence comes from Rhodovulum bhavnagarense, assembly GCF_004343505.1. Classification (GTDB taxonomy): domain Bacteria; phylum Pseudomonadota; class Alphaproteobacteria; order Rhodobacterales; family Rhodobacteraceae; genus Rhodovulum; species Rhodovulum bhavnagarense. Next base: position 584,773 of record NZ_SLXU01000001.1, read on the forward strand.
GATTTCTCAAGGGGCTGCCCGCCGGGGTGCAGCTTTTCTCGCTGTTCGAGGCGAACCCGCAGCTGATCGACCTGATCATCGATATCACCAGCGTTTCGCCGGAGCTTGCGCAATACCTGTCGCGCAACGCGGGCGTTCTGGACGCCGTGATCGGCGGCGATTTTTTCCAGGACTGGCCGGGGCGGGCGAGGTTGACGTCACTTCTTGCCGCGCGGCTGATGGCGGCCAAGGATTACGAGGGCCAGCTTGATGCCGCGCGGTCCTGGGCCAAGGAATGGCATTTTCGCATCGGCGTGCATTTTCTGCGCGGGTTGATCGACGCCACCGAGGCCGGGCGCGAATATGCCGATCTGGCCGAGGCGGTGCTGTCGGTGCTTTGGCCCCATGTGGTCGCGCAATTCACGGCCAAGCATGGCACTCCGCCCGGAAAGGGGGCGGTTGTTCTGGGCATGGGGTCGCTTGGGGCGGGCGCGCTGACCGCGAAATCCGACCTGGATCTCATCGTGATCTACGATGCTGACGGGGTCGAAACCTCGCTGGGGCGGCGGCCGCTGGCCTCGCGGGTCTATTACGCCAAGCTTACCCAGGCATTGGTTACCGCGCTGACCGCTCCGATGGCGGAGGGCAAGCTTTACGAGGTCGATATGCGACTGCGGCCCTCTGGCAACCAGGGGCCGGTGGCGACATCTTTGCAAAGTTTTCGCAACTACCAGCGTGACGAGGCCTGGACCTGGGAACACCTGGCATTGACTCGCGCGCGTGCAGTGGCGGGCGAGGCCGACCTGGCCAAGGAGGTGGAACTCTTTCGCCAGGGCTTGCTGGCCGACAAGGCAGATGCCACGCGCACCCTTGCCGGGGTCGTGGACATGCGCCGCCGCCTGGCCGAGGCCAAACCCGCAAAGTCGGCCTGGGATGGCAAGCAGGGGCCGGGGCGTGGGCAGGATATCGAATTGATCGCAAGCGCTGCGGCCCTGATCTCGGCCAACCCTGCGACCGGCGTGAGCAATCAATTGGCCGCTGGCGTGGAGGCCGGGCTCCTGTTGTCCAGCGAGGCGGCGATACTGACCGAAAGCTATGGGCTCTTGCGCAAGGTGCAAGGGGCGGCGAGACTGATTTCCGACAGCGCGCTGGATCCCGCAACCCTGGGCGAAAGCGGCCGTGCCTTCTTGTTGCGCGGGACCGGTGCGGCGGATGCCGCGGGGCTCGAGGTGCGGCTGGCGGCGGCGCGGGACGCGGCGGCCGGGGTGATCGACGCCGTGATCGAACGGGGGCTGAGCAATGCGACTTGAACAGGCCGATCCGCGGCGACTGATCGCGGAATCCTACCGCATCGAGGCGATCAGAGCTGAGGAGTGCCGTTCGATTTTCCTCGATTGGGCGCTGGGACTGCCGGTCGAGGTGAACACGCGCCGCGCGTTGAAACGTTTGTTGGCCGAATATTCGATGCAAGCCCCCGACCATCCGATGACTGCCGTGCTGCGCGAGGGATTGGAGGAGGCGCCCACGCCCCGCCGTCGGGGCGGCGCGAGCGCCCGGCGGAACTGAGCGGCGATTTCCCCGCGCATGCTTGCGCGCTAGCGCGCAAGCCGGGCGGCCTCTTCGGCAAGGGTGCGAATGGCGTCCCAATCTCGCGCGGCGATGCGATCACGCGGGGCTAGCCATGAGCCGCCCACGCATAGCACGTTCGGCTGCGCAAGGTAATCGCGGGCGGTGTCATGCCCGATCCCGCCGGTCGGGCAGAACCGCAGGCCGGGCAGGGGACCGGCCAGTGCCTTGAGCATGTCGACGCCGCCTGCCGCTGTGGCGGGAAAGAATTTCAGCACTCGGTGGCCCATTTCCATCAGGGTCATCGCCTCGCTTGCCGTCGCCATCCCCGGCAGGAGGGGAAACTCCGCCTCACGTGTCGCCTTTAGCAGGCTGGGCGTTGCGCCGGGCGAGACACCGAAGCGGGCGCCGGCCGCCTGGGCCGCGGCAATGTCGTGAGGATTGAGCAGCGTGCCTGCGCCGACCACCGCGCCGGGCACCCCGGCCATTGCGGCGATCGCCTCGAACGCGGCGGGCGTGCGCAAGGTCACCTCAAGCACCGGAAGCCCGCCGCTGACCAATGCCTCGGCCAGCGGACGGGCAATTTCGGCCTGGTCCACCACGAGCACCGGGATGACCGGGGCAAGGCCGAGCAGGTTCTCGAGTTCCTGGTTTGCGGTGTCACCAGTCATGGGCAGGGTCTTTCGCGGAGATGTGGAATGGGTATTTTCGCCAAGAAGAAGATCATGCGATGATCCCTCCGCCCAGCGTCGCGGCTGCGGCATGGGCGCGGAAGGCCGCGAAAAGATCTCGTCCCGGCCCGGTTTCATTGCCCGAAAGGTCGGGTGTGACCGGCGCGCGATCAAGTGCTGCCGGGTTTTTCACGTCGAGCCTGCCCGCGCTGGCATCCAGCCGGATCACGTCGCCGTCACGCAGCCGGGCCAGCGGACCGCCCTCTGCCGCCTCGGGGCAGACATGAATTGCGGCGGGCACCTTGCCGCTCGCCCCCGACATGCGGCCGTCGGTGACGAGCGCGACTTTGAGCCCACGATCCTGCAGCACGCTGAGCGTGGGGGTCAGGGCGTGCAATTCGGGCATGCCATTGGCCCTTGGCCCCTGGAAGCGCAGCACGATGATCGTGTCGGCGGTGAATTCGCCGGCCTGGAAGGCCGACTTGACGCATTGCTGGTCGTGGAAGATGCGGATCGGTGCCTCGATCACGAGCCGGTCCGAAGGCAGGGCAGATGTCTTGACGATGCCTCTACCCAGGTTTCCGGAAAGCGCGCGCAGGCCGCCACTGGGCTGGAAGGGGGCATGGGCCGGACGCAGGATGTGGTCGTTATGGCTGCTGTCCGGGCCCTCTAGCCATGTCAGCTTGCCCTCTATGATCCTGGGTTCGCGCGTATATGCGGCCAGCCCCCGGCCTGCCACCGTGGTGGTATCCGGATGCAGCAGACCGGCCGCCAGCAATTCGCCGATCAGGTAGGCAAGCCCACCGGCCGCATGGAAATGGTTCACATCCGCCAGGCCGTTGGGATAGACCCGTGCCATCAGCGGCGTGATTGCGGAGAGCCGGGCAAAATCCTCGATATCGAGCACTATGCCCGCGGCGCGTGCCATCGCGGGAAGATGCAGCACCAGGTTGGTCGAGCCCCCCGTCGCCATAAGTCCGACGATGCCGTTCACGAATGCACGTTCGTCGAGGACATGGGCGGCGGGCGTGTACTCGGCCCCAAGTGCGGTGATATCCAATGCCCGTTTCGCGCCCGCCACGGTCAGGGCATCACGCAACGGGGTGCCGGGATTGACGAAGCTTGCGCCGGGCAGGTGCAGGCCCATCAGTTCCATCAGCATCTGGTTGGAATTGGCGGTGCCGTAGAAGGTGCAGGTGCCGGGCCCGTGGTAGGAGGCCATCTCGGCCGCCATCAGCGCGTCCCGCCCGATCTCGCCGGCGGCGAATTGCTGGCGCACCTTGGCCTTTTCGTCGTTCGGCAACCCGCTGGTCATGGGACCGGCGGGCAGGAACACCGCCGGCAGGTGGCCGAAGCTGGCCGCGGCGATCACCATGCCCGGCACGATCTTGTCGCAGACGCCGAGGAACACCGCCGCGTCGAAGGTGTTGTGGGACAGCGCCACGCCCGCGGCCAGCGCGATCACGTCACGGGAAAACAGCGACAATTCCATTCCCGGCTGGCCTTGGGTGACGCCGTCGCACATGGCCGGCACGCCGCCGGCGACCTGGGCGGTGGCGCCGGCCTCGGCCGCGGCCTGGCGGATCAGGGCGGGGAAGCGTTCGAAGGGCTGATGGGCCGAGAGCATATCGTTATAGGCGGTGACGATGCCGAGGTTCGGTGCCCGCCCCGTGGCGAGCCTGTCGCGTGCCGCGCCCATGGCGGCATAGGCATGGGCCTGGTTGCCGCAAGAGAGATGCGCGCGGGCGGGTCCTGCCTCGGCGGCTTGCGCGATTCGTTCCAGATAGGCCGCGCGGCTTTCGCGCGAGCGCGCAGCGATGGCGGCGGTGACATCCTGCAAGACGGGGTTCAGCGCCATGGCGGGGTCTCCGGGAAGGGGATACACACGCCAGTATAAGTGGTTAGCGCTAACAGAGAAACCCCCGGCACGGCATTCGGGGCCGCCTGCGGGCAGGACGCGGCGAATGCCGTGGAAAGGCGACATGTTTTCCAAAGAATTGCCCGATTTCAGAACGATGCCTTGTACGAGCAGAGAGCGGGACCACCCGCCAAGGAGGATCGAGCGATGAAAACGATGCGTCTGTCCCTTTCCCTTGTCCTGGCCGCGGCCTTGGCGCTGAGCGCCTGCGCGTCGGTTGAAACGGCGAGCCGCGACGCGCCCCTCGGCCTGTCGCCGCACCTGTCGCTGGCTGCGCCGCAATCCGGTGATCTGTCCCATGCCCCGGACGCCGGGTTGGATGTGCGCGCGATCAACGTGAGGGTACCCCTTGAGTTGACGGTATCCGAGGCCAACAGCTATCGGCCCGTTGCCGATATCGTCTGGCGCGGGGATGCCTTTGGTGATCGCCATGCGCAGGTGCAGGCCATTTTCGAAGAGGCGGCGAAGCGGGCGATAGCGGGTGCCCGCCCCGGGCAGGAGGCGGTCCTCGATATCCAGGTCACCCGCTTTCATGCGCTGACTGAAAAGGCGCGTTATACGATAGGGGGGGTTCATGACCTTCATTTCTTTGTTGCATTGCGCGATTCCCGCACCGGCCTGCCCCTTGCCGAACCGGTGCTGGTCCAAACCGAGTTGAAGGCATTTGGCGGCACCCGCGCGATCAAGGCGATGCGGCAAGGCGAGACCCAGAAGGTGCGCATCACCCGCCATCTTGCAGGCGTGATAGCCGAGCAACTGGCGCGCTTTGTCCCCGCGGGGGAGGCGTGGCGCGGTTCCAAGGGGGGGTGAGGCCCCTTTTCGAACCTGCGGCAAGGCCGTAAAGGAGGGGTATGAATGATGCCCCTTACCCCGTTATCCGCCTGAGGCCCAAGGCTGAGTCGCGCGCGCTGCGCCACGGCTTTCCTTGGGTCTATTCCGATGAGCTTGTCACCGACCGACGGACTCGCGCACTTGCGCCAGGCACGCTGGCCCGGCTGGAGGATGCCGAAAGGCGTGTGCTGGGGCTTGTGGCGCTCAATCCGGCCTCGCGCATCATCGCCCGGATGCTGGACCGCGATCCCGACGCGGTGATCGATGCAGCCTGGTTTGCCGCGCGGCTGGAACGGGCACAGGCGTTGCGCACGCGGCTCTACGATACGCCCTTTTACCGGCTGGTGCATGCCGAGGCCGATGGTTTGCCAGGGGTGGTGATCGATCGGTTCGGCGATGCGGTGGTGATCCAGCCCAATGCCGCCTGGGCCGAGGCGCATGTTGAGGCATTGGCCGAGGCGGTGGTCGCGGTGACCGGGGCCGAGGTGCTGGTAAAGAACGGCACCGGGCGGGCGCGGGGGCTGGAAGGGCTGGCCGAGGAAACCGTGCTTTTGCAAGGGGTTCTCGACCGTCCGGTGCCGGTATCCATGAACGGGGCCACCTACATGGCCGATCTGCTGGGCGGGCAAAAGACGGGTCTGTTCTACGATCAGCGGCCGAACCATGCCTTTGCCGCGCGCCTGGCCAAGGGTGCGCGGGTACTAGACGTGTTCTCGCATGTGGGGGGCTTTGCGCTGGCGGCGCTGGCCGGCGGGGCAGAGTATGCGCTATCGGTAGACGGGTCTGCCCCGGCGCTGGCGCTTGCGCAGGGCGGGGCGCAGGCGATGGGCATGTCGGATCGCTTTGCTACGCGGCAGGGCGATGCCTTTGACGTTATGGCGGCATTGGCTGACGAGGGTGCAAGTTTCGACCTGGTGGTTTGTGATCCGCCAGCCTTTGCGCCGAACCGTGCAGCGCTTGAGGCGGGCCTTCGGGCTTATGAACGAGTTGCACGGCTCGCCGCCGGGCTGGTCGCGCCAGGGGGGTATCTGGGGCTTTGTTCATGTTCCCATGCGGCCGACCTGAGCCGGTTCCGCGCGGCCAGCGCCCGGGGTATCGGCAAGGCCGGGCGGCGGGGGCAGATCCTGTACACCGGTTTTGCCGGACCCGATCACCCGGTGCTGCCGCAACTGGCCGAGTCGGGCTATCTCAAGGCGCTGTTCTTCCGCTTGGCGCCATGAGGGCGCTGCTGGACGCCTGCGTGCTGTATCCCACGGTGCTGCGGGAAATCCTTCTGGGCGTGGCGCGCGAGGGGTTGTTCACGCCGCTTTGGTCCGCGCGCATCCTGGAGGAATGGGCGCGCGCGGCGCGCAAGATCGGCCCGACGGGCGAGGCGCAGGCACGGGCCGAGGTCGCGCTGGTCCGCGCCGCCTGGCCGGGGGCTGAGGTTGCGCCGAAAGAGGGGCTGGAGGCGCGGCTGTGGCTCCCCGATGTCAATGACCGCCATGTGCTGGCCGCCGCGATCGCGGGCAGCGCCGATGTGATCGTGACCTTCAATGCCCGGGATTTCCCCCGCCATGTCCTGGACGAAGAGGGGCTGAGGCGGGATGCGCCGGATGCGGTATTGATGGCGTTCTGGCTGGCGCGCCCGGACGTTGTGGAGCAGGTCGTGAAAAGGGTGCATGCGCAGGCCGAGAAGATGTCGGGAGAGCCGATGCCCATGCGCGCCTTGCTGAAACGCGCGCGTCTGCCGCGACTGGGCAAGGCGCTGGCGGGCTGATCGCCGTTACAAGAGCCGGGGCAGGATGGCCCGCAACCGGGTCATGCCGCCGGGCGTCCAGCCCAGCGCCTGCATCCGGGTGCAGTCCATCGCGCTGACCGGGCTGTCGCTGCGGGCGGGCAGGGGGGCGGTCAGCCCCTCGGCCTTGGCCAAGAGCGCCAGCAGGTCGTGCCGGTCCAGCAGGATGTCCGACAGGTTGAAGGCCCGCCCGGCGACCCGGGCCGGGTCCGCCGCACGCAACAGCCGCCCGGCCTCGGCCAGGTCCGCGCCATGCACTTCCGTCCCCCGTCGCGGGGCGATGGCGCGGCCCGCGCGGAACTCTTCGAACAGGTCCGCCCATTTGTGCCGCTGCCCGGGTGCGGCCGGTCCGTAGACCCCGGTGGCACGCAGGGACACGGGAACGAAACCTGGGGCGGCCATGGCGAACAGCGCCTGCTCGGCCTGGTGCTTGACCTGGCCGTACAGCGTGTCCGGGCGCGGTGCCATCTCCTCGGTCAGCACGGTGCCGGGCGGGTAGGCGCCATAGACCGCGCGGCTCGACAGGAACAGAACCCGTCGCAGGCCAGAGGCCCGCGCAGCCTCGAACAGCGCAATCGACCCGTCGAGATTGGCGCGCACGAATCCCTTCGGATCGTCGCCTTCGCCGCCACGATAGCGCCCCGGCACATGGGCAAAGGCGCAGTGGATCAGCGTGTCATGGCCCGTCAGGTCGGGCCGGTCGCCAAGGCTGTACGGCCGATGCGCGACGGGGGCCGAAAAGAAGCCGGGCGGCGGTGTGCGACGGGTCAGCACGGTGACGGGCTCATTGCGCGCCAGCGCCTCTTCGACGAAGAAGCGGCCGACCAGGCCGGTGGCGCCGGTGACGGCCAGGCTCATGCCGGGTTGGGCAGGTTGGCGGGGTCCGGGATCCCCTCGCCGGATTCATAGGCGCGCCACAGTTCGATCAGCGGGCGCAGCCGGTCCGCCTTGGCGTGGTCCTGCCAGGGCTTTTCGTACTGGAAATGCAGCACGCGGATGTCGGGCCAGTTCCACAGCTCGGGCAGGTTGAACCAGACATATTGCAGCATGTTGTCGAAGACCGGCAGCCCGTGCCAGTTCGGGAAATAATCCTGCAGGAAGGTCTGGTCGGTGCGCCGCCAGAAGGCGCCCGGGGCATCCAGCCGCGCCAGCATCGCCTCGAACGTCGCGGCAGAGGGCCGTGCGGTGAAGACACCGGAATTCAGGCGGTGGAAATCGGCGAGGCTTTCATAGACATTCGGCGCGGCCGAGAATTCGGGGTAGTCGAACAGCCGGTCTATATTCTGCAAAACCAGCGTGTCGGCATCCAGAAACACCACGCGGTCATAGTCGAGCTGCCAGAGCCTGAGCTTGCAGAAATTATCGAGCGGTGTGTGAAAGGCCGGCTTTTCCCCCTTGGTGAACGGGGCAAGCCCATGGATGCGGTCGCGCGCATGCGCCGCGTTGAAGGCATCCGACGTCGGCAAAAGACCGGTTTCCACAAGCCGCGCGCCCAGTCGGGCGAGCGGGGTCAGTGCGGCCGGGTCCACGCCGCCCGTATGCAGCACGCACAGATCGGCCGTCGTCCCCGTCAGCTTCAGCGACCGGATCAGCGCCTTGGCCCCCAACGCGAAATCCGCGTTGGTGACCAATGTGACGTAGGACCGGGCGCTGCCCGCCGGTTTGGCGGGCCTCAGCCCGTCGGTCATGACACAGATTTCAGGCGCTTGCCCTCGGGATCATGGTTCACCCGGTGGGCGATTTCCCTGGTCCAGGCCGAATGCGCCGGCACGCGCGAGCGGTCGATGCGGTGGGCGTATTTCCTTGCGATCTCGATCACCTCTTCCAACAAACCCTCTTGCAGGGTGATCGGGTTCAGGCCGAGGTCGAGGAAGTGTTCGTTCTTGACCTCCAGCTCGTTCTCGGCGGCCTCCTTGCGCGGGTTCGGCAGATAGGCGATCTCGGCCCCGGTCATTTTTGCCACCAGTTCCGCCAGGTCGCGCACACGGTGCGTCTCGGTCATCTGGTTGAAGATCTTGACCCGTTCGCCCGCCTCGGGGGCATCGCGCAGCGCCAGTTCGATGCAGCGCACCGTGTCCTGGATATGGATGAAGGCCCGCGTCTGCCCGCCGGTGCCATGCACCGTCAGCGGATAGCCGATGGCGGCCTGGGCCAGGAAGCGGTTCAGCACCGTGCCGTAATCGCCGTCATAGTCGAACCGGTTGATCAGCTGTTCATGCCGCTTGGTCTGATCGGTGTTGGTACCCCAGACGATGCCCTGGTGCAGGTCGGTGATGCGCAGGTTGTCGTTCTGAGCATAGAACTGGAACATGATCTGATCCAGCGACTTGGTCATGTGATAGACCGATCCGGGCTTGGTCGGATACAGGATTTCCTGACCCTTGGGGCCGGTGGGCGTGTCGATGGTGACATCGAGATAGCCCTCTGGGATCGGGGCGCCGACCGTCGAATAGCCGTAGACCCCGGTCGTGCCCAGGTGCACCAGATGCGCGTCGATGCCGGTTTCCACCAGGGCCACCAGCAGGTTGTGGGTGGCGTTGATGTTGTTGTCGACGGTGTAGATCTTGTGCCGCTCGGAAATCATCGAGTAGGGCGCGGCGCGTTGCTCGGCGAAATGGATGATGGCGTCGGGTTTCTCGTCGCGCAGCCAGTCGCGCAGGCGGTAATATTCCTTGGCCAGGTCGATCAGGTGGAAGTGGATCTTCTCGCCCGAGACCTCTTTCCAGATCCGGCAGCGTTCCTGGATCGAATCCATCGGTGTCAGCGATTGCACGCCCAGTTCGGTGTCGATCCAGCGGCGGCTGAGGTTGTCGATGATATGAACCTCGTGACCGAGGTTGGACAGGTGGAGCGAGGTGGGCCAGCCGCAGAAACCGTCGCCCCCGAGAACCGCAATCTTCATCAACATCTCCTTTCGGAATGGTTTGTCCGGAGCATCGCACGAACCGGAATGGCTGATGCGTTAGCGGATGCGCCAAGTGGATGTCATTTGAAAGTTTTGTGTCACCTGGCGGAATTCAGCCTTTCCGGTCACAGGTTCGTGGGAAACTTGCGCAAGATCAAGGCATGCGGGGCCTGTCCTGCCTTACAATCGTTCTAAAGGTATCTTCCCTTTGAATAAGTTATGTCGTAGGTATACCTTTGAATACAAGAGTCGTGCCACGCGTCGGGAGGAATTCGCATGCGCAAGTTGGGGCTGGGGCGGATAGTTCTGGCGGTTGTCTTGGGGATGGCCGGTCCGGCCGCTCTTTGGGCGCAAGAGACGCCGCAGATTTCCGAAAGCACGGCCGATCATTCCAAGTTCAAGGAATTGCAAAAGGACTTTGCCTCGGGCCCCGAGGTCACCGCGGCCTGCCTGTCTTGTCACACCGAGGCCGCGACGCAGGTCAAGCATTCGATCCACTGGAAATGGGAATTCGATAATCCAACCACCGGGCAAACGCTGGGCAAGCGCCATGTCCTGAATTCGTTCTGCGGCAACGTGGCATCTAACGAACCGCGCTGCACCTCATGTCATGTGGGCTATGGCTGGGACGACATGGACCAGCCGCCCCCCGCGCAGGACGCGGCGGTGGATTGCCTTGTCTGCCACGACACCTCGGGCCAGTACACCAAGCTGGCCACCGGGGCGGGACACCCGCCGATGGCGGCCAAGGGCAAGACCATCACCGGGGCCGATGCCTGGGTCGTGGACCTGAAGGAAGCCGCCCAAAGCGTTGGCGAGCCGACGCGTCAGAATTGTGGCAGCTGTCATTTCTACGGTGGCGGCGGGGACAACGTGAAACACGGCGATCTTAGCTCGGCGCTCTATCACCCGGCTCGCGATGTCGATGTTCACATGGCCGAGGATGGCCTGAACTTTACCTGTGAAACCTGCCACCATTCCGACAAGCATGTTTTCGCGGGTTCGCGCTATGACGTTCATGCGACCGATCCAGAGGGCGCCGGCCAGCCCGGCATGATGCGCAAGGATGTCGCGACCTGCGAGAGCTGTCATGGCGATACACCCCATGATATGCTGACGGTGACGGGCATCAAGCTTAACGACCATGTCGATCGCGTCGCCTGCCAGACTTGCCACATCCCGAGTTTCGCCCGCGGCGGTGTGGCGACCAAGACCCGCTGGGATTGGTCCACGGCCGGCAAGATGGACGAACAGGGTCAGCCGCTGCACCTGAGCGAGTATACCCAGGGTGACGGCAAGGAGCTGCATACCTATCTCGCGACCAAGGGCGATTTCGAATACGGTGAAAACGTCGTTCCCTATTACAGCTGGTTCAATGGTCAGGTCGATTACACCACTGCCGACGAGGTGATCGACCCCAGCCAGGTCGTCGAGGTGAACAGGATCGCCGGAAGCGCCGAGGACGGGCGTTCGCGTATCTGGCCGTTCAAGCGGATGGAAGGGCGACAGGCCTATGACTCCGTTCTCAACCATCTCGTCTATTCGAATGTCTGGGGGCCGACCACCGAAACTGCCTTCTGGACGAATTTCGACTGGGGCAAGGCGATCGAGGCGGGGATGAAGGCCGCCGGGGCCGAGTATTCCGGCCAATATGGTTTTGTCGATACACACATGTACTGGCCGATCACCCACATGGTCGCGCCGTCCGAGGATGCCGTGGCCTGCGATGAATGCCACACCAGCAATGGCCGGTTGGCGGGCCTGGCTGGGTTCTACATGCCCGGTTCGCAACCGTTCAGCATCGGCGGCATCCTGGGCATGCTCGTTTTCGTCGCGATGGCAGGCGGCGTGCTGCTGCATACCACGCTGCGGGTCATCATGCGCGGCGGCAAGAAAGGGACCACCCATGACTGATGCACCCCATGCCCCCAATCTCGACAACGTCGTCGAGACCTGTCCTGACTGCAACGAACGCGAGGTGTTGATCTATCCCAAGTTCGAACGGCTCTGGCACTGGTCGCAAGCGGGCTCGATCATGATCCTGATGTTTACGGGTTTGGGGATGAACGGCTTTCACAGCCTGATCAGCTTCGAGCTGGCGGTGCGGCTGCATACGCTGGTGGCGCTGGCGCTTCTGCTTTTGTGGGTGTTCGCCACCTTCTGGCTGTTCACGACCGGCACCTACAAGGTGTTCCTGCCGCGTGTGGTGGGACTTTTCAAGGTGGCACGCTTTTATGCCTATGGCGTGTTCAAGGGGGAACATCACCCCTACCAGAAAAGTCTTACCCGTCGGCTCAACCCGTTGCAGGCACTGGCCTATTCGGCACTAAAGACCGTGGTCTTCCCGTTGGTCTGGGGCTCGGGCATCGTCTATCTGACGTATAATTTCTGGGAACCCCTGCCCAATGCCTCGTTATGGCTGGAGGTTGTCGCCAATGTTCACCTGGCGGTGGCTTGGTTCGTTGCAGGATTCGTGATCCTTCACATCTATCTGCTGACCATCGGCCATTCGTTCCGCGAGGGCGTGCGCCCGATGATCCGGGGCACCGAAACCGTGGCCCTGACCCCCGAGCAGGAGGCCTATCTCGAAAGGCACGAGACCTGGCGCCTGGTGAAATGACAGGGCCTTCACCTCGAATGCGAAAGGCGCCCTTTGGGGCGCCTTTTTCGTTCTGGGTCGATCTGTTTGGTGTGGCCCACGCACAAGGGTGGAAGGGTGCCTAGCTGCCCCAGTTGCGGACCGGACCGCAATCCATGTGTACGAAGTTGGATCGCGAATAGCGCCCCACGCCGCCTGCATGACAGGCCGAGGCAGCCTTGGCCACCTGGTTGACCGAGCGGCTTTGCAGACGCACATCGGCGGCCTGGCCCTTCATATGCAGCGAGTTCTTTGCAACGCCGGAAGAGCGCGCGCGTAGCATTGCATTGGTCTGGGGCGAGCGATAGCCCGATAACAGCATGTAAGGTTCGTCCACGTCCATCAGGCCGTGTGCGGCCGCCAGGATGTCGAGATTGCGCAGGTCCATCGACACGACCAGATCGTTGCGCCAGTCGCGCATGAAATGGTTAATCTCGTCGACGGCTTCCTTGATGTAATCGCCCTCGATCCAGTAGATCGTGTCGATATTTTCGCCGGTGCGGCCCGAATACATTCGGAGGCGTCGCACATCGCCTGCCCCGCGCAAAAGGCCGAACGCCTTTGCATAGGAGGGTGCGGCTGTTACGGTGGTCGCCGCGAACGCTGCAAGAATGCCGCGGCGTGAAAAGCCGGTCTGTCGTTTGGTCATGAGCTGGGTGCCCGCCCTCGTTTTATGTCCTGGACTGCGTTTTCGCAGCATTATTTGTGCCAAACCGCGATGTTCTGGCGGTTTGTCGCGCTCATCCCCAAGGCGCGAAAGGCTTATCGCATATCGATGCCTATGGGCCAAGCAGTGATTCGACGCGCCGCCGTGCAGCGAGGCGAAACCGGCAAAATTCTGCTCATTCCTCATTCGGCGGATCGATTTTTCCTCGGGTGAGGGGCGGATGCAACATGTGCGCTGCCCGCAATTGGGGCGTCTTGCGAAATGGAATGGACAGGGCAAGGCGTTTGCCCGATCCTTGAATACGCTGGGGAAAGAAAGATTTTGATATATCGGGGAAGGGTTTTGATGGGTATCGCGATCGTGAAACGTGGCATCGGGGCCGCGGCAATTGCGCTGTGGCTTGGGACGGCGGCGTTGCCGGTTCAGGCTGCGATGGAGTTGACGGCGTTCAAGCAATCGGTCGCGGCCGAGGCATCACAAGACTCCGCGATCGCCGCCTTCTACCGCGATCGCGACTATGCCCCGTTCTGGACCTCGCCCGAGGCCGCCGCCCATCGCAGTGCCTTGCTGCACGCGGTGGCTGGTGCCGGGGTGCATGGCCTGCCGGTGTCACGCTATGATTCCGATGCGCTGATCGCGACGTTCCGGGATGCCCTCACCCAGCGTGACATGGGGCGGGCCGAGGTGGCGGCGATGCGCCTGTTCCTGGCCTATGCGCAGGATATCAGCAACGGCGTTCTCGATCCGAACAAGGTCGTTCCCGACATCAAGCGCAAGGCTGACCGCATCGATCCAGCCGCGATGATGAAAGAGTTTGCCAAGGCTGACTCGCCCGAGGCGTTCTTGAAGGCTTTGCCGCCCGAGAGCCCGGAATATGCCCGGCTGCTGCGTGAAAAGCTGCGTCTTGAACGGCGTATCGCCAACGGGGGGTGGGGTGATCCGGTTCCCATCTCTGCCCTGCGTCCGGGCGATAGCGGACCGCAGGTCGTTGCGCTGCGCAATCGGCTGATCGCGATGGATTACCTGCCGCGCACGGCCACCCGCACCTATGATGGCGCGATGCAAAAGGCGGTGCAGAGGTTCCAGCTTGATCACGGGCTTGAACCTGACGGGGTTGCAGGCACGGGCACCGTTGCGGAGATCAATCTCGGTCCCGAAAAGCGCCTGCAACAGGTGCTGGTCGCGATGGAGCGTGAACGGTGGCTGGGAGATGCCCGTGGCACCAAGCATGTCCTTGTCAACATCACGGATTTCCATGCGCGCATCGTCGAGGATGGCGAGGTTGTGTTTGAAACCCGTTCGGTCGTCGGCCAGAACCGGCATGACCAGCGCACGCCGGAATTTTCGGATGAGATGGATCACATGGTCATCAATCCCAGTTGGCATGTGCCCCGGTCGATCGCGGTCAACGAATACCTGCCGCAGATGATCGCCAATCCCGGCGCGGCGCGCCATCTGCAACTGGTGGATGGCCGCGGCCGCGTGGTCAGCCGCAGCGCGATCGATTTCTCGAAATACAGCCCGCGCAATTTTCCCTTTGACCTGAAACAGCCGCCTTCGCAGGGCAATGCGCTGGGACAGGTCAAGTTCATGTTCCCCAATCCCTACAATATCTACCTTCACGACACGCCCTCCCAGTCGCTCTTCGCGCGTGAAGTGCGGACCTTTTCGCATGGTTGCGTGCGCCTGGACGACCCGTTCGACTTTGCCTATGCGCTGCTTGCAATGCAGACCGATGATCCCAAGGGGTTTTTCCACGAAAAACTGGATACTGGTCGCGAGATCAGGGTCGATCTGGAGCATCCCTTGCCGGTGCATATCATCTATCGCACCGCGCTTGGCGACCCCAAGGGCCGGATGCAGTATCGCCGTGATGTCTATGGCCGGGACAAGGCGATCTTCGAGGCGCTGTCGGAAGCTGGGGTGGTGCTGGCGCCGGTTCGGGGTTAAATCCTCCTCATAGACCGGGGCGCGAAACGCGCGCCTCAAGGGCAGGGGGGCGGCATGGCATTCACCGTTCAGGATATCGCAACCGCACTGGGCGCGCGGCTTGAGGGGGACGGAACGATCCAGATCGTCCGCGCCGCAGAGCCGGCGCATGCCGGCCCGTGTGATATCGCGCTGGCGATGGACCCGAAATACGCCGATGGCCTTGGCCGCGGTGCCGCGCGCGCCGCGATCCTGTGGGACGGCGCCGATTGGCGCGGGCTGGGCTTGGAGGCTGCGGTTTTCGTGCCGCGTCCGCGTTATGCGATGTCGGGGTTGACCCGGCTGATGGATCCGGGCCCCGAGATTGCGCCGGGCATCCACCCGAGCGCCATTATCGAGCCCGGCGCGCGGATCGGCGCCGAGGCGGCCATCGGTCCTTTCGTGGTGGTGGGCGCGCGGGCTGTGATCGGGGACAGGGTGCGCATTGCCTCGCATGCGGTCATCGCCGAAGATGCCCGGGTCGGCGATGACGCACTGATCCTTCACGGGGTTCGGATCGGCGCGCGAGTGCGTATCGGTGACCGATTTGTCGCCCAGCCCGGCGCCGTGGTTGGGGCGGATGGGTTTTCTTTCGTGACCCCCGAGAAATCGGCTGTCGAGAACGTGCGCGAAACCCTGGGGGCCCGGGGCGATGCGGCCGCGCAAGGCTGGACGCGCATTCATTCCCTGGGCGCGGTCACCATCGGCGATGATGTGGAACTTGGTGCCAATACCTGCGTCGACCGCGGCACGATCCGCGACACCTCGATCGGTTCGGGCACCAAGCTGGATAATCTTGTTCATGTCGGCCACAATGTACAGATCGGCCGCGATTGCCTGCTCTGCGGTCAAGTGGGTATCGCCGGATCGTCGAAAATCGGCGACCGCGTGGTGTTTGCCGGGCAGGTCGGCGTGAACGACAACATCTTCGTGGGCGACGATGTCGTGGCCGGGGGCGCGACCAAGATATTTACCAATGCACCGGCGGGCCGGGTGCTTTTGGGGTATCCTGCGATGAAGATGGAGTCTCATATAGAGGCCTATCGGGGTTTGCGTCGTCTGCCGCGTCTCTTCGCGCAGGTTGCCGCGCTGCAAAAAGCGGTTTCAAAGACCCACGATACCGACTAAACGAAGCCTGATTTCACGCAAAAGGGCACATTCATGTCGGACAGCGTCAGGGACAAGGTGATTGCGATCATCGCCGAACAGGCGGTGCTGGAGGTGTCGGACGTCAAGATGGAGTCGACGCTTGAGGAATTGGGGATCGACAGCCTCGGCCTCGTCGAATCGATTTTTGCCATCGAAGAGGCGTTCGATATCCAGGTCCCCTTCAATGCGAACGATCCCAGCGAAAGCGATTTCGACATTTCGTCGGTCGCGGCGATCGTGACGGCTGTCGAGCAATTGGTGGCCGATCAGAGGGGATGAAGCGCGTCGTCATCACAGGGCAGGGCACGATCAACGCGCTTGGCCAATCGGTGCCCGAAACTCTGGCGGCATTTCGCGAGGGTCGTTGCGGAATTGGTCCTCTCGATATCCGCGATGTCGACCGGTTATCGATCAAGATCGGCGGCCAGGTTCGTGGTTATGAGCCAGAGAGCCATTTCAACCGCCAGCAGATCGCGCTTTACGATCGGTTCACCCAGTTCACGCTTTTGGCCGCGCGCGAGGCGCTGGCGCAGTCCGGGCTGGATTTTTGCGGCGAGCTGTCGCTCGAATCGGGGGTTGCACTGGGCACCTCCGGCGGCGGGATGAACACGCTGGACGAGAATTACCGCTCGGTCTACGAGGACGGCAAGAACCGGGTTCATCCCTTCGTTGTGCCCAAGCTGATGAACAACGCGGCGGCCAGTCACGTCTCGATGACGTTCAACCTCAAGGGGCCCAGTTTTACCGTCGCGACCGCCTGTTCTTCGTCGAACCATGCGATGGGGCAGGCATTCCACATGATCCGTTCGGGCATGACCCGGGTGATGGTCACCGGCGGGTCGGAATCGATGCTGTGCTTTGGCGGCATCAAGGCGTGGGAAGGGCTGCGGGTGATGTCCAAGGACGGCTGCCGTCCGTTCTCGGCCAATCGCAACGGCATGGTTCAGGGCGAAGGCGCGGCGATCTTCGTCTTCGAGGACTACGAACATGCCCGCGCCCGTGGGGCCGAAATTCTCGCCGAGGTTGTAGGGTTTGCCATGACGGCAGACGCCTCCGACATCGTGATGCCCTCGCGCCAGGGGGCGGCACGGGCGATTTCCGGCGCGCTGCGCGACGCGCGGCTGACGCCCGAGGACGTGGATTACATCAACGCCCATGGCACCGGGACCGCCGCCAACGACAAGACCGAATGCGCCGCGGTTGCCGATGTGTTCGGCCCCCATGCAGACAAGTTGATGATCTCGTCGACCAAGTCGATGCATGGCCATCTGATCGGTGGAACCGGTGCGGTCGAACTCTTGGCCTGTATCATGGCCTTGAAAGACGGCGTGGTCGCGCCGACCATCGGATATGACGAACCCGACCCGGAATGCACCCTCGACGTGGTGCCCAACCACGCGCGCGAGGCCAAGGTCGATACGGTCCTGTCCAATGCCTTTGCCTTTGGCGGGCTGAACGCTGTCTTGGCTTTGCGAAAGGCGTAAGGCCCGGTCGCGTTGGTCCTGGTGCGCCGGGGACGGCGCGGGGGCATTGTCCTGTGGTGGTGGCGGGGCGATTGGCCTAGCCTGTGTCACATGATGGAACGGATCATCGAAACCGAGGACTGCGTGGCCGAGGGGGCGGACTACCTTGCCCGGATCGAACCTCGCTTTGCGCACCTCTTGACGCTGACCGGTCCCTTGCCCCTGCGTCGTCGGCCCGACGGGTTTGCCGCGCTGTTGTCGGCCATCGTCAGTCAACAGGTTTCTGTGGCGGCGGCAGACGCCATCTGGGCAAGGATGCAAGTCGCCGGCCTGACAGATCCACAGGTGATCGCGGTGGCCGGGGACGAGGCCCTGCGCGCCTGCGGTCTGTCGCGCCAGAAAATCCGCTACGCCCGTGCGCTGTCCACCGCCGGTATCGATTTTTCCGCGCTTCGCGCGTGCCCGACTGGTGCGGTCATCTCGCGGCTGGTCGCGGTGCCTGGCATCGGCCGCTGGACTGCCGAGATCTATGCCATGTTCTCGCTCGGCCGTGCCGATGTCTTTGCCCCCGGCGATCTGGCCTTGCAAGAGGGCGCGCGGATGCTGTTCGACTTGCCCGAACGTCCCAGGGAAGGCGCGCTCCGGGCAATGGCCGAGGACTGGGCGCCTTGGCGGGCCGTTGCGGCACGCGCGCTTTGGGCCTACTACCGGCTGGCAAAGGACAGGGAGGGCATAAGGTGACGAACAGCTTGACTGCGGGGCGCGTGGGCGCGGCAAGGGGAGAAGCCGAAACGCTGGTGATCTTTCTGCACGGCTATGGTGCCAACGGTGCCGACCTGCTGGGGCTTGCCGATCCGTTGAGCCCGCACATGCCCGGCACGGCCTTTCTTGCCCCCGACGCGCCACAGCCCTGCGCGGGCGCGCCTTTTGGGTATCAATGGTTCCCGATCCCGTGGATCGATGGTTCCAGCCAAGAGGAAAGTGTCTCGGGGATGCGCGACGCGGTGGTCCATCTCGGCGCCTGGCTGGACGAGGTGGCCGAGGATGAAGGTATCGGACCGCGGAACACCATCCTTTTCGGCTTTTCCCAGGGGACGATGATGGCCTTGCATGTGGGGCCACGGCGCAGTCCGGCCTATGCGGGGCTGGTGGGGTTTTCCGGGCGGCTGCTGATGCCCGAACTCTTGGCCGATGAAGCGGTCGAGAAGCCGCCGGTTCTGTTGGTGCATGGTGATGCCGATGACGTGGTTCCGGTTGCTGCGCTGCCCGAGGCGGGCGATGCGCTGGAGGAGGCCGGGTTCGATGTCTATGCCCATGTAATGAATGGCACCGGCCACGGTATTGCCCCAGACGGGTTGAGCGTGGCATTGGCCTTCATGCAGGAAAGGTTGGGGATCGCTCGTCAAGTCTGAGCCTTGGATCGCCGATCCGCCGGGCTTTGGCTGTTGCCCGCCCGCCTGTCTTGCCGTGGATTACGTCACATGCTCGTTACGAGGGCAGGTTAGTCAGCATCCGAACCCACCGTATTTGCGGGGGTTGCCAGGCGGTTAACGCCATATATAGTCATACACAGGCAAGGGGCGGGCGCGTCCCGCCTCGGGGCCGGGATCGGGCAGACGGGGCGGAGGCGGAGTCTCAAATGGACGGCGATTTTAGAAGCACATTCGTGCGTGAACCGGGCAGTCTGAAGCATCACCCCGCTCTTGTTCTGAATGCCGATTATCGCCCGCTTTCCTATTACCCGCTATCGCTGTGGCCATGGCAAGAGGCGGTCAAGGCTGCCTTTCTGGACCGGGTCGATATCGTCGCCGAATACGACCAGGTTGTGCGTAGCCCTTCGCATGAAATCCGAATACCCTCGGTCGTGGTACTCAAAGATTACGTCAAACCTCAAAAGCGCGTGGCCTTCACGCGCTTTAATCTTTTCTTGAGGGACGAATTTTCCTGCCAGTATTGTGGTTCGAGGGGGGATCTGACCTTCGATCATGTCGTGCCACGGGCGCGGGGTGGGGTGACAAGCTGGGAAAATGTCGTGGCAGCCTGTGCCCGGTGCAACCTTCACAAGGGCTCTAAAAGCCTGCGTCAGGCCGGAATGGCTCTGCGCAAGACACCGAAACGTCCGGGCGCGGAAGAGTTACGCAATACCGGCCGCAAGTTTCCGCCCAACTACCTGCACGAAAGCTGGATCGATTTCCTTTACTGGGATGCCGAACTGGAAGCCTGACCCGCGGTTGCGCCGTCTTGTCAGCGTGCTAGACATCGAACAGGCCGCCTTGCGCCGCACGGGGAAGGGTTTCCCATGGTTTCACGCGTCATTCCGGTCGATCTCTTCGACCTGGTTATTTTCGGGGCGACGGGGGATCTGGCCATGCGCAAGATCCTGCCCGCGCTTTATCGCCGGGACCTGGCCGGTCAGTTGCCCGATGGTGCCCGGATCATCGGCGCGGCGAGATCCGATTTCACCGATGCAAGCTGGCGCGACGAGCTGCGGCGCGACCTTGCTGACTGCGTGCCTGCGTCGCTACAAGAGGCGGGCGCGCTGGACCGTTTTCTGAACCGCCTTGGATATGTGCCGATCGATGTGCGGGGCGAGGACGGCTGGCGGGATCTGGCCGCAAGGATACGCCCCAAGGCGATCCAGGCTTATTATTTCTCGGTCGGCCCGGATCTGTTCGGCGACCTGGCGCGTAATCTGCACGCCCATGGCATGAATTCCGAGACTTGCCGGATCGTCGTGGAAAAGCCCTTCGGTCACGATCTTTCCTCGGCACGGGCGCTGAACGCAACGCTGGCGGCCCATTTTCACGAGCATCAGGTTTATCGTATCGACCACTACCTGGGCAAGGAAACCGTGCAGAATCTGATGGCGGTGCGCTTTGGCAACATGCTGTTCGAGCCGCTTTGGAACGCGCAATACGTGGACCATATCCAGATCACCGTGGCTGAAACCGTGGGCGTTGCCGGGCGGGGGGAATATTACGACAAATCCGGCGCTGTGCGTGACATGGTGCAGAACCACATGATGCAGCTTCTATGCCTGATCGCGATGGAACCGCCCTACGCGTTCGAACCGGACGCGGTGCGCGACGAGAAACTCAAGGTGATCCGCGCGCTGGACCCCGTCGCGCCGGATGATATCGTGCGTGGCCAGTATGGCGCGGCAAACGGTTTTGCCTCTTATCTTGAGGATGTGGGAAATCCCGACAGCCATACCGAGAGTTTCATCGCGATCAAGGCACATGTCTCTTCTTGGCGCTGGAAGGGCACGCCCTTTTACCTGCGCACCGGCAAGCGGCTGCGCGCGCGGACGTCCGAGATCGTGGTTACCTTCAAGGACCCTCCGCATTCGATATTCGGTCCGCAGGAGGGACAGAAATCCAACGTTCTCGCTATCCGCCTGCAACCCAACGAGGGCATCAAGCTAAAGGTCACGATCAAGGAACCGGGGCCTGGCGGCATGAGGCTGATCGAGGTGCCTTTGGACATGTCCTTTGCCGAGGCCCTGGGCGAGGGCGCGCGCGACATCGCGGATGCTTATGAGCGCTTGATCATGGATGTGATCCGGGGCAATCAGACATTGTTCATGCGCGGCGACGAGGTCGAGGCCGCATGGGCCTGGACCGATCCGATCATTGCGGCATGGGATGCACGCGAAGACAGGCCACAGCTTTACGATCCGGGCAGTTCGGGGCCGGAGGATGCGCTGATGCTGATGCACAGGGACGGGCGGCGGTGGCGGGAGGTCAAACCGTGAGGCTGGTCGAGTATCCAGATGCCGAGATGATGATGATCTCCCTTGCAAACGTGCTTGCGGGGGAAATTAACGCGGCCCTTACCCATGCCGATCGCGTCAGCATCGCCTTGCCCGGCGGTACGACACCTGGCCCGCTATATGACGATTTGTGCGAGACCGGGCTGGATTGGGACC
Source organism: Rhodovulum bhavnagarense (assembly GCF_004343505.1). Classification (GTDB taxonomy): domain Bacteria; phylum Pseudomonadota; class Alphaproteobacteria; order Rhodobacterales; family Rhodobacteraceae; genus Rhodovulum; species Rhodovulum bhavnagarense. The sequence goes on from NZ_SLXU01000001.1 coordinate 606,233, forward strand.
GCGTGCGCGTGTTGCCCACCGACGAACGGCTTGTGCCGCCCGATCACCCCCGCTCGAACGAGGGTATGTTGCGCGCGCGGCTCTTGACAGGGGCGGCGGCCAGGGCGCGGTTCGTCGGACTGCGTCCCGGCGCCGACGGCATGGCGGGCCTGGTCGAAAGGGTGCGCCGCGCGATGCCGCTGAACATTCTCGTTCTCGGTATGGGCGAGGACATGCATACCGCCTCGCTCTTCCCCGGCGCACCCGAGCTTGAGGCCGCGCTGGCGCCCGACGCGCCGCCGGTGATGCAGATCACCCCCCCCGGCCAGCCCGAGCCGCGCATGACCCTGACGGCGCCGGTACTGCGCGGTGCGTTGTCGACCCATATCCTGATCGCGGGCACCGAAAAGCGCGCCGCGCTGGAACATGCGGCAGAACTTGGCAACCCTCAACTCGCCCCGGTCTCTCTCGCTCTAAGGGGGGCGACGGTGCACTGGACGCAAGAGCAATGACGGTTTCTGCCCTCTGGCAAGCCCTGGATGCGCGCGCCGCCGACATGGCCGGGCGCCCCATTTCCGAACTGTTCCGCGACAAGGCCCGTGCCGAGATATTCTCGGTCCAGGCCGAGGGTATGATGCTGGACTATTCCAAGACCAACATCGATTCCGAAACGCGCGATTTGCTGATCGCGCTTGCACGGGCCGCTGGTTTGGTCGAGCGCCGCGCGGCTATGTTCTCGGGCGAAAAAATCAACGAAACCGAGGGGCGCGCGGTGCTGCATACTGCACTGCGCAATCCCGGCGGCCCCGCCGAAGCGGTCCTGGTCGATGGGCAGGACGTGCTTCCAGGCCTGCGCAATACACTGGTGCGGATGCGCGCCTTTGCCCGTGATCTGCGCGACGGGTGCCTGATCGGGCAGGGGGGGCGCTTCACCGACGTGATCAATATCGGAATCGGAGGCTCTGACCTAGGCCCCGCCATGGCGGTGATGGCGCTTGCCCCTTATCATGACGGGCCGCGTTGTCATTTCGTGTCGAATATCGACGGGGCGCACATCGCCGATACGCTGAAAGGTCTGAATCCCGAGACGACGCTGGTAATCGTCGCCTCGAAGACCTTTACCACCGTCGAGACGATGACCAACGCACAAACCGCCCGCGCCTGGATGGCCAGCCGGGTCGCCGAGCCCGGCGCGCAGTTCGTCGCGCTGTCCTCGGCGCTGGACAAGACCGCCGCCTTTGGCATCGATGCGGAGCGCGTGTTCGGATTCGAGGACTGGGTGGGCGGTCGCTATTCGGTCTGGGGGCCGATCGGGCTGTCGCTGATGCTTGCCATCGGGCCGGATCGGTTCGACGACTTCCTTGCGGGCGGTGCGGCGATGGATGCGCATTTTCGATCCGCCCCGCTGGAACGTAACCTGCCTGCTCTTCTCGCCTTGGTGGGGCTTTGGCACGCGCAGGTACTTGGCTGTGCTACTCGGGCGGTGCTGCCTTACGATCAGCGCCTCGCGCGGCTGCCGGCCTACCTGCAACAGCTTGAGATGGAAAGTAACGGCAAGGGTGTAACCATGGACGGCACGCCCCCCCTGCGCCCCACCGGTCCGGTTGTCTGGGGCGAGCCTGGCACCAACGGCCAACATGCCTTTTACCAACTCATCCACCAGGGCACGCAGGTCGTTCCTTGCGAATTCCTGGTGGCCGCGCGCGGGCATGAGCCCGAGCTTGCCCATCATCATCGCCTGCTGCTTGCCAATGTGCTGGCCCAGTCCAAGGCGTTGATGCGCGGCCGGCCACTGGCCGAGGCCCGCGAGATCGCGGCACGTGCCGGCTATGTCGGCGAGGAACTGGAACGCCAGGCCCGTCACCGTGTCTTTCCCGGCAATCGCCCCTCGGTCACGCTGATCTATCCCGAGCTGGACCCGCGGATGCTGGGCCAGATCATCGCGCTTTACGAACATCGCGTGTTCGTGGAGGGTGTGATCCTGGGGATCAATTCCTTCGATCAATGGGGCGTGGAACTGGGCAAGGAACTGGCGAATTCCCTGGCGCCTTTCCTGGAAGGTGCAGAGGCGACCGACGAATTGGACGCATCTACTCGAGCATTGCTGCGCTTCGTGCGAGAGACGGAATAGCGGGGCGAGGAAGTAATCAACCTGGAGCGGGTGAAGGGAATCGAACCCTCGTCTTAAGCTTGGGAAGCTCCTGCTCTACCATTGAGCTACACCCGCCCGGTGCGCTTCGAGGTAGTCAAACCTCCCGCCCTCGTCAAGACCCGATCAGCGCCGCCGCCGCCGGGTGCTGACGGCGGTATTGAATGAAACCTCGGGTAAGTTCACGGTCTTTTCCAGCTCTGGAAACGGATCGCTGGCATGGGGCAGGGCATTAGCGGCGACGAAATGTTCCTGGAATTTCGGCTCGACGGCTGTTTCCACCTTTTCGATCCGGCGCACGTTGTCCTCTATCAGCCGCCGCGCGGCGCGCGAACACAGCGCAATCCGCGCCCCCGTGCCGGCCGCGTTCCCGGCCGAACGCACATGATCCAGCGGCACGTCCGGGATCATGCCCAGTACCATCGCGTGCAGCGGGCTGATATGCGCGCCAAAGGCTCCGGCCAGAACAACCCTGTCGACGCGCGTGACCCCCATTCGGTCCATCAACAGGCGCGCCCCGGCATAAAGCGCCGATTTCGCCAGTTGGATCGCCCGGATATCGCCTTGGGTCACCGTGATGACAGGCCCGCCCGCAGCCGAGCCATCATGCAACACATAGGCCTGTGTCCGCCCCTCGGGGACGCAGCGCGCGCTGCCGGTCTGTTCGGCTGTGCCGATCAGGCCAGCCGAGTCGAGCAACCCGGCCATCCGCATTTCGGCAACCGCCTCGATGATACCGGAGCCGCAGATGCCGGTTACGCCGCCCTTTCCGAGGGCGGCCTCGAACCCTTCCTCATCCGACCACAGGTCGCACCCGATCACCCGGAACCGCGGCTCTTTCGTGGCAGGGTCGATGCGGACACGTTCGATCGCGCCAGGGGCGGCGCGCTGACCGGAACTGATCTGGGCCCCTTCAAAGGCCGGGCCGGTTGGCGAGGAACAGGCCAGAACCCGCGTCCGGTCGCCCAGGATGATCTCGGCATTGGTGCCGACATCGACGATCAGCACCAGGTCCTCGGATTTCTCGGGCGCCTCGCTCAGCGCCACCGCAGCAGCATCCGCGCCCACATGGCCCGCAATGAGAGGCAGGACGTATGCCCGGCCGGACGGGTTGATCGATCTTATCCCGAGTGCGCCCGCCGTGATCTCGACCGCGCCGGATGTTGCCAGCGCGAAAGGGGCCTGACCCAGTTCCACGGGGTCTATTCCCAGTGCAAGATGATGCATGACGGGGTTACAGACCAGCACTGCCTCGACCATGGTGCGCGGGTCGATCCCGGCCTCTTGCGTAATGGCGCGCGCCAACTCGTCCAGGGCGCCGTGCACAGCGGTCGTCATCTCGCCCGCGCCGCCGGGATTCATCATGGCATATGATACCCGGCTCATCAGGTCTTCGCCAAACCGGATTTGCGGGTTCATCACCCCGGACGAGGCGACAACCGCGCCAGTGGCAAGGTCGGTCAGGTGCGCGGCAATGGTGGTGGACCCGAGGTCGATCGCAAGCCCGTATAGCGGTCCCTCGAAAAAGCCGGGCCAGAGGTCGAGGATCTCTGCCTCCCCCCCTGTATGGGGCTGGTGTAGCGCCACCGTCACCTGCCAGTGACCTGCGCGCAACACTTCTTGCAAACGTGCCAGCACAGGCAGCGAGGCCCGCGCCTCGGGCAGGCCCCATTGCGCGGCCAATGCCGCGTTCAGCCGCTCCAGGTCGCCGGTTGGGGCATGCATGTCCGGCGCGGCGACATCGACGAGGAAAAGCCGTGTCGCCGGGTCCATTGCCACTGCGCGGGCCTCGGCGGCCTTGCGCACCACCTGTCGGTGCAACTGGCTTTCGGGGGGGATATCAAGCACGACATCCGAAAGGATCTGGGCCTGACAGCCCAGGCGACGACCGGGTTTCAGGCCGCGTTTTTCATCATAGCGTTGTTCGACCGCGTTGATCGGTGACAACGCATCCTCTGAAACGGTAAGTCCGTGTTTGGAAAAATGGCCGATGCCTGGGGCCACCTGGCATTTGGAACAGATGCCGCGCCCGCCGCAGACGCTGTCCAGATCGACGCCCAACCGGCGAGCGGCATCCAGAACGGTGGTTCCGCGGGGCACGTGGCCGCGTTTTCCCGAAGGCGTGAAGATTACAAGAGGGTCCTGCTCGGTCATCGCTTTGTCCCGTTCCGATTACCACCCGCTTAACTGCGGCGTCGGCGCCGACCGCCACGCCCGGCCCCTGCCTGCGCGCCCGCTTTGGACGCCTCGGGGAAGGGCGTTCCTTCGGCCACGGCGTCCAACACGCGGGAAAACCCGATCCAGGTCGAGCCGTTCTCGTCGTGGTTCATCAACAGGTTCGCGGCGCGCACGGCCTCCATCTCGACGGGGCGCAGCGGGTTCATGATCGCGCTTGTCATCCCGGCCCCGATCGCCATCGGCAGGAAGGCCGCGTTGATTCCGTGCCGGTGCGGCAGACCGAAGGAAATGTTCGAGGCGCCACAGGTCGTGTTCACCCCCAGCTCCTCGCGCAGGCGCCGGACCAGGGCAAAGACCTGCTGACCGGCGCTGGCCATTGCACCTATGGGCATCACCAGCGGGTCCACGACGATGTCATGGGCGGGGATGCCGAAATCGGCGGCGCGCTGGACGATCTTTCTGGCCACGTCGAAGCGCACGTCTGGGTCTTCGGATATGCCCGTGTCGTCGTTCGAGATCGCCACTACCGGAACATTGTATTTCTTCACCAGCGGCAGAACGCGCTCCAGCCGCTCCTCTTCGCCGGTGACGGAATTGAGCAGCGGCCGGCCCTGCGCGACCTCCAGCCCCGCCTCCAGCGCGCCGGGGACCGAAGAGTCGATGCACAACGGTACATCGACCAGCCCCTGAACAAGCTCGATCATCCGGCGCATGAGCGGCGGCTCGGTTTCGTTGGGATTGGGGTTGGAGTTGTAGACCACGCCCGCGTTCACATCGAGAACCATCGCCCCGCAAGCTACCTGTTCCAACGCGTCTCTTTCTACGGTCGAGAAATCGCCCGCTTCCAGTTCTGCCGCCAGTTTCTTGCGGCCTGTGGGGTTGATCCGTTCGCCGATCACGCAGAACGGGTCGTCAAATCCGATTGCGACGGTTCGGGTCCTGGATTCGAGCACGGTGCGGGTCATGGAAACTCCTCAACTTTGCTGCGCCGGGGCAAGGCCATGATCGGCCAGCCATGCGGCATTCGTTGCGATCCCGCCGAGCGGGAAGAAATGGACGCCCTGGATCGGGAAATCGGGGCGCGATGCGGCGGCTTTGGCAAGATCACCCAGGAACGCGTCAGGGGTGAAGGGCATCACCAGCTTTGAAACGTCCCGCGCCCGGCGTTGCAACACGGCCAGCGAAGGGCCGACACCGCAGGCAATGGCGTATTTTACCAGGGTCTGCAACTTTGCCGGCCCGGCCACGCCAATGTGGATGGGCAGGTCGACGCCGGCCGCGCGCACCCGGTCTGCCCAGTCGATCACCGGGACCGCGTCAAAGGCGAATTGGGTTATCACCGCCATCCGGGCATCGGTGCGTTCGGAAAATGCCTGTTTCCATCCAAGCGCGGCCATCATGTTGGCCTCGCCCCCGTCGGGGTCGATATCGCGAGAGCCTTCCGGATGTCCGGCCACGTACAGATGCGTGAACCCCGCCTTGTCGAACAGCCCCGTCTCTAGCAGTTGCATCGAGGAATGGAACACGCCCCGCGGCCGGGCAATGCCTCCTGCCAGGATCAGCCCCGCGTTCACGCCAGCCTCGCCGCCATAACGCGCGATCCAGTCCGCAAGCGTTGCGAAATCGGGGATCGAGCGCGCGGGGAAATGCGGTATGGGATGAAACCCCTCATCCCGCAGGCGTCTTGCGGTCGCGACCATATCCGTGATCGATGTGCCGTCGAGATGGGCGATATAGACCCGCGTGCCCGCGGGCAGCAGGGCGCGGAAATCATCGATCTTCTCCGCGGTGCGTGGCATTACCTCGACCGAATAGCCCTCGACAAAGGCGGCCAGCGGGCCGCCCCGCGGAGCGCGCGTCTCGCGCCGTTTGAAATGCAGAAGTCCCATGGCGGCCTCCCGGAGCCTGTTCACGATGTTTCCCAACCGGAAGACTCGATCAGTGCCTTCAGCCGTGCGGCGTCATAGGTCGCCTCGATCCGGCTTGCCTCGGCCTCTGCCAGCATGGCGGCCTCGCCCTCAAGCGTGACCGGATCCGCCCTGCGCCAGTCGGCAAGATAGGCGTCGCTGTCGCGCGCGCCCACCGCCATGGCGCAGCGGTCGATGGCCTGTTCGAAGCGGGGGTCCAGGATGCGCTTGGCCGCCCTGCGTCCCCGGCCGACGATGACCTGGGCGGGGATGTCGCGCCAGTAGATGACTGTGATCTCGGGCATCTGATTCGTTTCCTTCCCTGTTCCGCTTGTAATCCGGCCCATTGTCGCGGATAGGCCGGATTTCGACCGGATGGGCGCCGCTAACGACGGATCTAGACGAGCGGTGGGAGCGCGGCCAGTAGGCAGGATCGGAAAAATACTCATCAAGACCATGAGGTCGGGCCCGTATCGATCTGCGCCATTGCAAGGGAAAGGGGCAGGGGCTACGGTTGACACAACTCGATCTGGAGGGCGGTTCTATGGCGCCCAGGCGTCCCAATGGTGCGGGCGCGTTCCCCAAAGCGGTTGTAACCCCCGCGCCAAATCCGCCGGACCCAGCGTCGCTATACGCAGCGCTGGATCTCGGCACCAATAGCTGTCGCATGCTGATTGCCCAGCCAAAGGGTAACCAGTTCCATGTGGTGGACAGTTTTTCGAAGTCGGTCCAGCTTGGTACCGGGCTTGAATCTTCCGGCCGGCTCAGCCGTGCCTCGATCGCGCGCACGGTACAGGCGCTGCGTATCTGCAAGGGCAAGCTGGAAAAGCACCAGGTGGACCGCATGCGCCTGGTTGCCACCGAGGCTTGCCGACGCGCGGTCAACGCGCGTGAGTTCATGCGCATGGTCCGGCGCGAGACGGGACTCGATCTGGAGATCATCGAGCCGGAGGAGGAGGCCCGGCTGGCCGTGGTATCCTGCGCGCCGCTGGTCTCGACCAAGACCGAGCAGTTGCTGGTGGTCGATATCGGGGGCGGGTCGACCGAACTTGTATGGATCGACCTTTCAGCCGTTCCGCGCCACGACCGGCCGCGCGCGATCATGCGGCTGCATGCGGGGTTTCATACCAAGGACAGCCCGTTTCCGGCCGCCCGCGTGGTCGACTGGATATCCGTGCCGCTGGGGGTGGCGACCTTGCGCGAGCAATTCGACGACGTCGAGGATGACCATGCCCGCTTTGCGCTGATGAGCTGGTTCTTCGAGGAAAACCTTGCCGGCTTTGCCCCCTATGCGGCCGAGCAGACCAAGGAGGGGTTCCAGATCATCGGCACGTCGGGGACGGTTACCACGGTCGCGGCCAGCCACCTGGGATTGCGTCGCTATGATCGGACCAAGGTGGACGGCCTCAGGATGACATCGGCCCAGATCGACCGGGTGATCCGAGATTACCTGGACCTTGGCCCGGACGGGCGGCGTGCAGATCCCAGGATCGGGCGCGATCGCCATGCGCTGATCATGTCGGGCGCGGCGATCTTGCAGGCGCTGATGCGGGTCTGGCCGACCGATCGGCTTTCGGTGGCCGACCGGGGCTTGCGCGAGGGGCTGCTTTACGCGCAGATGAGCGCCGATGGCGTGCTGGAGGATGGCCCGTTCTGAGCCCATGGCGCGGCGTTGCGCCGGTGGACAGGGCGGGGCATGGGTATTTTTGCCAAGAAGAAGCACAGGGTCCGCCTCGGGCGGGAAACGGGAATGACAGAGAAAAAGGGCAGTAGCGGGCGCGGACAGCGCGATCTGAAGGTCAAGGTCAAGACGGCGCGGGGGCGGCGCCTGTCCTCGACGCGCTGGCTTGAGAGGCAATTGAACGATCCTTACGTCAAGCGGGCACGGGCCGAAGGCTATCGCGGGCGCGCAGCGTTCAAGATCCTGGAACTGGACGACAAGTATCATTTCCTGCGTCCGGGGGCGCGGGTGGTTGACCTGGGCTGCGCGCCGGGCGGCTGGTGCCAGGTCGCGGTGGGCCGGGTCAATGCGCTTGGGGAAAAGCCGGGCAAGCCGGTGGGCACGGTCCTGGGGGTGGACTTGCAGCCGGTGGAACCGATCCCGGGGGCGGAGGTGCATCAGCTTGATTTTCTTGAGGAAGGGGCGGACATGAAGGTGAAGGGATGGCTGGGCGGGCGAGCCGATGTTGTCATGAGCGACATGGCCGCGGCAAGTTCTGGTCACAAGCAGACTGATCATCTGCGCATCATAGCCCTGTGCGAGGCGGCTGCGGAGCTGGCCTTTGACGTCTTGGAAGAGGGGGGAACCTTCGTGGCCAAGGTATTGGCCGGGGGCGCGGAGGCAGAGTTGCAAAAGCTCTTGAAACAACGATTCGAAAAGGTGGCGAATGTCAAGCCGCCGGCAAGCCGGCCCGATAGCTCGGAGAAATTCGTGGTTGCCACCGGGTTTCGCGGACGGCCCGAGGCCGGGTAAGGTTCAGCCGCGCCAGGCCAGAAGACGGCGTTCGGCCCAGCCGATGGCCGCGCTTGTTACCACGCCCAATGCCGAGAGGATGACCACGCCGGCAAACAGTCTTTCGAGGTCGTAAAGCGATCCGGCTTGCAGGATGTAGGCGCCAATCCCGTGTTCGGCACCCAGCATCTCGGCCGCGACCAGCAGGATGATCCCGATTGCGAGGCTCACGCGCAGGCCCGACAGGATACCGGGCAGGGCGCCTGGCAGGACGATCTTGCGCACGATTGACAGCCAGTCGAGGCCGAAGCTTTGGCCCATGCGGATCAGGGTGCGGTCCACGGTATCGACCGCGCCATAGGTTGCCACGACGGTCGGCGTGAAGGTGCCCAACGCGATCAGCGCGTATTTCGACCCCTCGTCGATGCCAAACCAGATCACGAAAAGCGGTAGCAGCGCGATCTTGGGGATCGGGAACAGGGCGGCGACCACGGGGGCCAGCCCGGCGCGCACCAGGCTGAACAGCCCCATCAGCACGCCGATGCCGATACCCGCACTGATCCCCAGCACCGAACCCACCGCCAGGCGGCTTAGCGAAGGGACAAGGTGGGTGAACAGCATCCCGCTTGCTGCGAGATCCCACAGCGTGGTGCCCACGTCGGAGGGCCTGGGCAGGGTGAGTGCGGAGATAGCTCCAGACCGCGTACCCCACTCGACCAGCGCGACCAGGAGTACGAAGACGGCAAGGCCGACGCCGCGCACGCGGCGGAGCCGAAAGCCGCCGCCGCGGAACGGCACGGGCGTGGTTTGCAACTCAGGCATCATGCAGTTCCTGGACGGCGGCGGCGGCCTCGTCGCGCATCAGTTGCCAAAGATGGGATTGATGCGCCTCCAGCGCCGGGGCGCTCGCGCGGCGTTCGGCCAGCGGTATGTCAATCTCGACGATGTCGCGGATACGGCCGGGACGGCGGGACAATACGACGATGCGGTGGCCCAGCCGCACCGCCTCGGCCAGGTTATGGGTCACGTAGACGGCGGTGAAGGGGGCGCGGGTCCACAGGGCAACGAGGTCGTCCATCAACAATTCGCGGGTCTGGGCGTCAAGGGCCGAGAGCGGTTCGTCCATCAGCATCACCGCGGGTTTCACCGCAAGCGCGCGCGCGATGGCGACGCGTTGTTTCATGCCGCCAGAGAGTTGCCGGGGCCAGGCATCGCGGAACTCGGTCAGATTGGTGCGCGCCAGCACGTCTGCGATGATCGCGTCGCGATGCGTGCGGGGAAGGCGGTGATCCTCCAGCACGAGCCCGACATTGCCCGCCACGCTGCGCCAAGGCAAAAGCGCGAAGTCCTGGAAAACGTAGGTCAGCGGGTTGAGACAGCCTTCCGGTACGGCGCCGTTTTGCACGATCCGTCCTCTATCGGGCCGTTCAAGACCGCCGATCATCCGCAGAAGCGTGGACTTTCCACAGCCCGACGGGCCGACGATGCACATGATCCGGCCATCGGCGATGTCGAGCGAAATGTCCGACAGCACCTCGGTCGTGCCATAGCGATGCGAAACACTGGTAAGCGAAAGGTCCATGGGGCAAGGCGAGCGAGAGGCCCGAAGCGTCAGATGATGTCGACGTAAGAGGGATCGACCAGTGTTTCGGTCGTGATCGTGTCCTTGATCAGCCCCTCGGATCTGAACCACCCGAGTTGGTCCTCTACCGAGCCCATGTTCAGCGCGCCATCCTTGTTGATGCGCATTGCGCCGTTGACGATGGCCGGCCGGGCCTTGTCGTAGTCGCGGTCGGTATAGACGTATTTGTGGATGAGCCTGACCATGTCCTCGGCGGCGTCGTCACCGGCGCTCTTGTCCACCAGTGCCGCGTTGAAATCGTCCGCACCCCGCGCAAAGGCCCGCAGGAAGCTCTCCGTCTTGGCGCGCTCATTCTCAGCGTTCCGGGCAGAGGTGAACACGGTCGTCACCTGATAATCGGGCAGGTAATCGGCCACGTTGCCGATGATCCGTGCCGCGCCTGCCGCGGCCAGCGGTTTGGCGATATGGGGCACGACGGACCACGCGTCGATCTGCCCGGACTTCAGCGCGCCGATCACCGCGCCGACCTTTTGCAACGGCTTGAAGGTGATATCTGCGCCTTCGGTGGCGGCGATCCTGGCCCCCATGTAGTGAAAGGACGACCCGGCCTGCGTGATGCCGAAGCTTTTGCCATCAAGGGTGGCGGGACTGACAAGGCCGGCGTCGTAGGCGGCGTTGGAGGCAAGTATCTTCTGTCCGTCGATGCCTTTTTCCTCGGACAGGGCGCCGCCGATCACGCGTGCTGCCCCCTTTTCGGCGAGCGAAATCAGACCGCCCGAGATCGCGCTGACCGCGTAATCCGCATCGCCCGATGCGATCGCGATGGCCATCGGCTGTGCCGCCTCGAAGAATCTGAATTCGACCTCCAGCCCCTCTTGCGCGAAGTATCCTCGTTCGAAGGCCACGAAGCTGGCGGCATGACTGGTAAAACGCAGCGCCCCGACGGTCAGCTTGTCCTGGGCCAGGGCCGGGCGGGCCAGTACCGGCAGCGTGGCCGCCGCACCGATCGCCCCCATCGCGCTGCGTCGCGTGAACCGGGTCATGGTTTTTCTCCTTGGCAAATCCCCACCGGGTGTCGGAAACGAACATTTCAGAGCCGGGCGCGGAAGAAAAGTGCAAAGCGCTCTCAGAACCCGATACGACCGCGCGGGGTTGAATTGACGGTCAGCCAGTCGGGCCAGCCGAGGACATGCTCGACAATGAAAAGCGCCATGCAGATGGCGATGATGGCCAGCACCAGCTTGACCCTTGCCGGGCTTGGCGGGTTTCGCGCCCAGCGTGACGCGCGTATGAGCCAATGCAGGTTCATCAGGTGAACCTGACCTTGCCGATATGGGGCAGATTTCGGTTGTGCTGGGCATAATCGATGCCATAGCCCACCACGAATTCATCGGGGATTTCGAAACCGACCCAGTCGGCCTTGACCTCAACCTCGCGTCGCGACGGTTTGTCCAGCAATGCGCAGACCTTCAGCCGGGCGGGTTTTCGACCGCCAAGCATATGTAGTACGTGTTTGAGCGTGTGGCCGGTATCCACGATATCCTCGACCACCAGAACATCACGCCCCGCGATCTCGCCGCGCAGGTCCTTGAGAATGCGGACCTCGCGCGAACTGACCGTGGCCTCGCCATAAGACGATGTCTCGATGAAATCGACCTCGACGGGGAGGGTCAGTTCGCGCACAAGATCGGCGATGAAAACGAAAGAGCCGCGCAAGAGCCCGACAACGATCAGCTTGTCACTATCGGCAAAGAAGGTTTCGATCTCGTCGGCCAGCGCCTCGATCCGCGCTGCGATTGTCTTTGCCGAGATCAATTCGTCTATGACATATGGTCTCTCGCCCATGCCGCCCCCTTGATTTTGTCGTCCCGGTGTCTGAAATGGCACCCCACCGTTAGCAACAAACCGGACCCATGCCGAGCCATTCCGAAAATCGCGAGATGCCTTATACCGCCCAGCAGATGTATGACCTGGTGGCGGATGTGGCGTCCTATCCGAAATTCCTGCCCTGGACAGGAGCGGCGCGCATCCGGTCACGCAAGCCCATCCCCGGCGGGGGAGAGGTGATGGCGGCCGATCTTGTCATTTCGTTCAAGGTGTTCCGTGAACGCTTTGGCAGTCGGGTCACGCTTTGGCCTGCGATTCACAAGATCGACACCGAGTACCTGGATGGTCCGTTTCGCTATATGAAATCCTACTGGAAGTTCGACGATATCGGCGAGGGGCGCTGCAAGGTCGAGTTCTTCGTCGATTTCGAATTCCGTAATCGCGTTTTGCAGGGGGTGATCGGCGCGGTGTTCAACGAGGCGATGCACCGCATCGTGCGCGCCTTCGAAGAGCGGGCCGAGGAACTTTACGGCCGTCCCGCGGCCTGATCTGTGCAAAAGCCGAGACGGCGATTGGGCTGGGGATCACGCACCTTCATCCAGCGCTGAAAGCAAGAGGTCCAGCGCATAGCCGACGCTGGCCTCGCGCACCTGTGAGCGTCCTTGTGCGCCGAACTCCACCGTTTGGGTGACAACTGTCCGACCTGCCTGTGCCAACCCGAAACAGACCCGTCCCTCGGGTTTGTGCCGCGATCCGCCCGGCCCCGCGATCCCGGTAACCGACACCGCCAGCCCTGCGCCGGACCGCGCCAGCGCGCCTGCGGCCATTTCGCCCGCGACCGCCTCTGAGACAGCGCCAAAGGCCTCCAGCGTTTCCGCCCGAACGCCCAGCATCGCCTGCTTGGCCTCGTTGGAATAGGTGACGAACCCGCGGTCGAACATGTGTGACGAACCCGCAATCTCCGTGATCGCCGCCGAGACAAGCCCGCCCGTGCAACTTTCGGCGGTTGCGATGATCGTGCCCGTCGACCGGGCACGCCAGACAAGTTTTTCGGCCCTGCTTCTCACACGAGGAAAATATGCGACAGCGCGGCCAGTGCAAGAACAAGAATTGCGGCCGCGAACCCGGCAAGGATGTCGTCCAGCATCACGCCCACCGGCGTTTTCATGCGGTCGGCCCATCCGATCGGGCCGGGTTTCCAGATATCGAACAGCCGGAACGCCAGAAATGCCGCGATCCAGCCGGGGTAAAGTGCCAGTACATCCACCCTTGCCGCCGCTGACCCGATCGAGATGGGCATCAGGGCGATCCACATGCCGGCGACCTCGTCGATGACGAATTCGCTGCGGTCGGGATCGGCCACGCTGCCCGCGGCCGCGCCCACCGACCACCAGCCGATCAGGCTGACCGCGAGACAGGCAATCCCGGTCAGGACCGGCCCGCCGAGGACATGCAGCGCCCAGAACAGCGGCAGCGCGGCAAGCGCACCCCATGTTCCCGGCGCCGGGCGCAACAGGCCGACGCCAAAAAAGGTGGCGACAAAGCGGCTCACGGTTTGATCAGCGTCACGGTGGCCAGCGCCGCGATGCCCTCTTGCCGACCGGTAAAGCCAAGCCTTTCCGACGTAGTGGCCTTGACACTGATCCGGTCGATATCGATGCCCATGAGGCGCGCCATTTCGGCGCGCATCGCGCCCGCGACGGGGCCGATCTTGGGCTGTTCGCAGATCAGCGTCAGGTCCGCGTTCGAGATACGGTAGCCCCGCTCGCCCGCCAGCGCGACTGCGTGTTTCAGGAAGATGTCCGAGGGCGCGCCCTTCCATTGCGGGTCGGAGGGTGGAAAATGCTGGCCGATATCGCCATCCGCCAGCGCGCCATAGATCGCGTCGGTGACCGCGTGCATCCCGACATCGGCATCCGAATGGCCCTTGAGCGCCTTGTCATGCGGCACCTTGATCCCGCACAGGATCACCCCGTCGCCCTCGCAAAAGGCGTGTACGTCGAAACCGTTGCCGGTGCGAATGTCCATGTCTCTCTCCCGCAAGACCCGCGCGGCGCGGGTGAAATCCTCTGGGTGGGTGATCTTGAGGTTGTCCTCATCGCCGCGCACGATTGCCACGTCAAGATGTGCGCCAAGAGCGACCTCCACATCATCGGCTGCACCACCTGTATGGGCGGCGTGAGCGGCGCGGATTGCGCGTAGGTGAAAGCCCTGCGGAGTCTGCGCGCGAAAGAGTCCTTCGCGTGGGTGAGGTGCCACCACAAGGCCCTCCGCGCCGCGCCACAAGGCGTCCGTGACCGGCAGGGCCGGGGCGGCGCCAGGGTGTGTTTCAAGCGCTTCAAGGATGCGATCTATGAGCTGCGGCGAAACAAGCGGCCTTGCGCCGTCATGGATCAGAACGAGCCCGTCCTCGCCCCGGACAGCGGCAAGCCCCGCCTGAACGGAGGCATCGCGTGTGGCCCCGCCCCTGACCGTGGCGATGTTCAGCCCCAGCCCGGCAATGGCCTCGGCGAAAAGGTCGTCATCCTCGGGGTGCAGCACGGCCACCAGCGCATCGACGCGGGGGTGGGCGGCAAAGGTGGCCAGCGTGCGCGCCAGAACCGCGCGCCCCATGAGAGGCTGATACTGCTTGGGCCTGCTGCCCCCCGCCCGTGTACCGCGCCCGGCGGCGACGATAAGTGCCGTGACCGTCATCCGATGCCCTTCCGCTATTCGCTGGCGTTCTAGGCGGGGGCGGGCTGCGGGGCAATGGGGCAATCTGCCGGGATAGAGTGCTTAAATTTTGCGCAAAACGATTTTTCGTCCTGCCCGGCGTCCGCGTGCGATTGCCATTGCGTGCTCGCATTGCTAGATCGGTTGGGTCTGCACAAGGATTAATCAATTGTCCATTCAGGTGGCAAATATCTCGATAGATCCGCCCGTCCTGCTGGCCCCCATGGCCGGTATTACCGATTTGCCATTCCGGCGATTGGTGGCCGGGTTCGGCGCCGGGCTTGTCGTTTCCGAAATGGTGGCAAGCCAGGAAATGATTCAGGCCAAGCCGGGTGTGCGCGAGCGTGCCGCGCTGGGGCTGGACGAGGCCAGGACAGCGGTGCAACTGGCCGGGCGCGATCCCGAATGGATGGCGCGGGCCGCGCGAATGGTCGAGGCGCAGGGTGCGCGGATCATCGACATCAATATGGGCTGTCCGGCGCGCAAGGTCACCGGGGGTTTCTCCGGCTCGGCCTTGATGCGCGACCCCGACCGGGCGCTTCGCCTGATCGAGGCGGTGGTGAGCGCGGTCTCGGTTCCTGTCACGCTGAAGACGCGGCTGGGCTGGGACGACGAGATGCGCAACGCCCCCCAGATCGCGGCCCGGGCCGAGGCCGCAGGAGTGCAAATGATCACGATACACGGCAGGACCCGCTGCCAGTTCTACAAGGGGCGGTCCGACTGGGGCGCGATCCGCGCGGTCAAAGAGTCGGTCTCGATTCCGGTCGTCGCCAACGGCGACATCCTCGATGGGGCTACGGCCGCCAAGGCGCTGGAGCTGTCCCGTGCCGATGGGGTGATGGTCGGGCGGGGGATCAGGGGGCGCCCCTGGCTGTTGGCCCAGATCGCAGCGGACCTGTCAGGTGCCCCGGTGCCCGAGGCGCCGAGAGGACAGGCATTCGTAGACACGGTTGCGCGCCATTACGAGGATGCGCTGGCCTTTTACGGAACGGATCTGGGAGTGCGTGTGCTACGCAAACATCTGGGGTGGTACATGGATTCCGCCGATACCCGCTCCGAGCTGCGGCGCTTGGTGCTGACGGCGCGCGATCCGGGGCGGGTGCTGGCGCTGTTGCCCGAGGCGTTGGCCGGAAATGCCTTTCACAGGGCGGCCGCATGATGCTGGATCACGATGCCATCTGGACCGCGCTGCCCATCCCGGCGCTGCTGCTGGATGCCGGGGACAGGATCGCGGCGATTAACCCGGCGGCCGAACTGTTCATGAATGCGACGATCAAGGCCCTGCGCGAAGTGCCGGTATTTGACCGGTTGGCAGTGGCCGCTCCATTGGACGAGGCATTCGCGCGGGTGCGCTTGAACCGCGCGCCGCTATTCATAAACGATGTGGACGTCAGCGCGGGCACCCGGCCCCCGGTGGAATGCAATATCCAGATCGCGCCGATGAACGACCTGGCCGAACACGTCTTGTTGCTGGTTTCCCCGCGCGAGATCGCAGGGCGGCTGGGACGCGCGCATTCGGTGAAATCGGCGGCGAAATCCGCGATCGGCATGGCCGAGATGCTGGCCCACGAAATCAAGAACCCGCTGGCGGGCATTACCGGTGCGGCGCAGCTTTTGTCGATGAACCTGAGCAACGGCGATCTGGAGATGACCGACCTGATCGTGGCTGAAAGCCGCCGAATCGTGAAGCTGCTGGAACAGGTCGAACAGTTCGGCAACCTGTGCCCGCCCGCCTGTCGCGCGGTCAATATCCATGACGTTCTGGACCGGGCGCGCAGATCGGCCGCCGTGGGTTTTGCCGCGAATATGCGCATCGTCGAGGAATATGACCCCTCGTTGCCGTCGACCTGGGCGGATGCAGACCAATTGATGCAGGTCTTTACAAATCTCATAAGGAACGCCGCCCAGGCCGCCGGACCCGCGGGCGGGACGATCACCTTGCGCAGCTTTTACGACCTTTCGCTCAGGCTTCGCCATCCCGATGGGTCGGGTATGCCTGTGCCGTTGCAGGTCGAGATCGTGGATGACGGTCCCGGCCTGCCGCCCGAGATCGCGGGCGACATTTTCGAGCCCTTCGTTTCGGGCCGTGAAAACGGCACCGGGCTGGGGCTTGCGCTGGTGTCCAAGATCATCTCCGACCATGGCGGCTGGATCGCAGTGGATTCCGTGCCCGGGCGCACGGTGTTCCGCGTCTCGTTGCCCGTGGCGCCCAAATCGCAAGAGGACTGAGCACTATGGACGGAACCGTTCTTGTCGCCGATGATGATCGCACGATCCGCACCGTTCTGACCCAGGCGCTGACCCGAGCAGGGTGCAGGGTGCATGCCACCAGTTCCCTGACCACCCTTATGCGCTGGGTGGGCGAGGGCAAGGGCGACCTGGTGATTTCCGATGTCGTCATGCCCGATGGCAACGGGCTGGAAATGCTGCCCAAGATCGCACAGGAACGGCCCGGCCTTCCGGTCATCGTGATCTCGGCGCAGAATACGATCATGACCGCAATCCAGGCCGCCGAGGCAGAAGCCTATGACTACCTGCCCAAACCATTTGACCTGCCCGACCTTATGAAACGCGCGGGCCGCGCGCTGGAAACCCGGCGCCGTGCCCCCGGCCCGCGTTCGATTCCCGATCAGCCGCCGAGCGAAAAGGACGACTTGCCGCTGGTGGGCCGCACGCCGCAGATGCAGGCTCTCTATCGGCTTGTTGCGCGCGTGATGAATGCGGATCTGCCGGTGTTGATCTGTGGTGAATCCGGCACCGGAAAATCGTTGATCGCCCGCGCTATCCACGACTTTTCCGACCGCCGTTCGCTGCCCTTCGTGGTGGCCACGGCCCCCGACCTGCAAGGGGTAGACGGACCCTCGGCGCTGGTGGCGCGCGCCAGGGGGGGGTCGATCCTGTTCGACGAGGTGGCCGATTTCGACGACGAGGCGCAGGGTCGGATCGTTCGCATGATGGACACGTTCGGCGATAGCGCGCCACGGGTCATGGCCACCAGCCAAAGCGATTTGACCGCCCTGATGGAGGCCGGCGCCTTCCGCCAGGACCTGTTCTACCGGTTGGGCGGGGTGACGCTTGCCGTGCCCTCGCTGCGTGAAAGGGTCGAGGATATCCCGCTTTTGGCGGACCATTTCCTTGTCCGCAGCGAACGAGATGGGACCGCGATAAGACGCATTGCACCCGACGCGATGGATCTGATCCGTGCCTATAGCTGGCCGGGCAATGTGCGCCAGCTGGAGCACACAATCCGCCGGCTTGTCGTGACCAGCCCCGAAGAGGTCATTACCCGCGCCGAGGTCGAGACAGTGCTAGGCAACCAGCCCGAGATCGAGCCCCTGGTGGGGGGAGGAAGTGGCGAAAAGCTGTCGGCCTCTGTCGCCAAGCACCTGCGCCGTTATTTCGATCTGCATGGAGGGGTGTTACCGCCGCCGGGTCTTTACACCCGCATCCTGCGCGAGGTGGAAATGCCGCTGATCGAGATCGCGCTTGATGCCACCGGCGGTAATCAGGCCAAGTGCGCTGACCTGTTGGGCATCAACCGCAATACCCTGCGCAAGAAGATCAACGATCTTGATATTCGCGTGACTCGTCGTCGTAAGTTGATGTAGTTTCGCAACACCCGTGGCGCCAGGGCAGCAGTCCCGACCAGCGTCCGGGCAAACGGGACCAGCCGCGCGAACGCGGCGCAGCGACACGAGGCAGGCCGTGCCAGCCCTGGCGGGGAGATCACGTTTCGAGCGCCTCTTGCAGGCGCGCAAGACACGGCGCGTCGAGAACATGGCGACGTTGAGCGTCGTCATCCTTGGGCCGCTTCTTGCGCTGGCCACTTTCCTTTTGTTGGGTCCGCTGGGGCAGGGGGCGACCTCGACCGGGTTGCGTGCGGTCTTGTTGGCGGATCTTGTCTATGCGCTTGTGCTGGCCGCACTGGTCTTTCAGCGCATCGCGCGGATGATCGCGGCCCGCCGCCGCCATTCGGCGGGATCGCGGCTGCATCTGCGGTTGACGGGCGTGTTCGCGCTCATCGCGCTTATTCCCACGGTTCTCGTCGCGGTTTTTGCCGGGCTGACGATCAATATCGGTCTTGAGGGCTGGTTCTCCGAGCGGGTGCGCAACGTTGTCGGGGCTTCCTTGTCCGCTGCCGAAGCTTATGAAGAGGAGCACCGGCGTGACCTGGCCACCGATGCCGATGCCTTGGCCGGCTATTTGAACGTGGCACGGCAGGCCACCTTCTTCCTGTCGGATGGCGAGGTGCGCCAGCTTTTGACGCAGGCACAGGGGCGGGTACAACGTGGCCTTAAAGAGGCCTATGTCATTGACGGGTCGGGAGAGATCGAGGCGCGGGGCGAGCGATCTTATCTCTTTGATTACGAAAAGCCGACTGCCGATGAGTTGGCCCGCGCAGGGCAGGGTGAGACGGTCATCATCGAGGACTGGGACAATAACGAGTTCCGTGCGCTTATCCAGCTTGCCGCTTATGTGGACCGTTACCTTTACGTTTCGCGCAAGGTTGACGGCGAAATCCTGAGCCTGCTGGACGATACGCAGGAATCGGTCCGTCTCTATCATCAGTTAGAGAGCGAACGAGGCCGTGTCCTTTTCGAGTTCGGGCTTTTGTACCTCGGCTTTGCCGCGATCCTCATTTTGGCCGCGGTCTGGCTGGGCCTGTGGTTCGCCGAACGTCTGTCGCGGCCCGTGGGGCGACTGGCAGGCGCAGCACAGCGCGTCGGCGCGGGCGATCTGGACGTGCAGGTGCGCGAGGAGGCTGGCGACGACGAAATCGCGATGCTGGGGCGTGTTTTCAACCAGATGATCCGGCAATTGAAGGCGCAGCGCGAGGCGCTTTTGCAGACCAACCGCCAGATAGAGCGGCGGCGGCGGTTGTTCGACTCGGTCCTGTCCTCTGTCACCGCCGGCGTGATGGGACTGGATGACGAAGGCCGTGTCGAGTTCATGAACCGTTCGGCCCTGACGTTGCTGGAGCTGGACGAAGGCCGTGACAACGGGCTTGAACTGCAAGCTGTCGTTCCAGAATTCAAAAGCTTGTTCAATAGATTGAGAGCCAGTCCTCGCCTGGTATCCCAAGAAGAGATAAAGCTGGTGCGCCGCGGCAAGATGGAAAACCTGTTGGTACGCATGGCCCGGCGGCAGCGTTCCGATGGCCGGCTTGAGGGCTACGTTGTGGCCTTTGACGACGTGACCGATCTCGTCTCTGCACAGCGCATGGCGGCCTGGGGCGACGTGGCCCGCCGCATCGCGCATGAAATCAAGAACCCGCTTACACCAATCCAGCTATCGGCCGAACGGATCAACCGAAAGTTTCGCAAGCTGGCCGGTGACGAGGCCGCAGCCGTCGAGCAATATACCGACGTTATCATTCGACAAACCAATGACTTGCGACGCATTGTTGACGAGTTTTCCAAGTTTGCACGGATGCCCGAACCCGAGCGCAAGCCGGTCGACCTTGTGGCGCTGGTGCGCGATGCGGTGGTATTGCAGGATAGCGGTCAGCCGGGGGTCACGATCGTCTCTGATCTGCCCGAGGGGCGGCTTGACGCCGAGCTTGATGCGACGATGATCAGCCAGGCGTTGACAAATCTTATAAAGAACGCAGGCGAAGCAACGGAAACATTTTTTGAAAAAGGTGCGCCGCCAGGTTACGCGCCGCAGATCCGCGTGGCGCTTGATACCACGGAGGGAGTGGCGCTAATCACGATTGAGGATAACGGCATCGGCCTGCCTGAAGATCGTGCGCGACTGTTCGAACCTTACGTCACGACGCGCGACAGTGGCACCGGGTTGGGCCTGCCCATCGTCAAGAAGATCGTCGAGGAACATGGCGGCACGCTGGACCTGCGCGATGCACAGCCCTTTGCCCCCGGCGCCCATCGTGGCGCGCTTGCCGAGATACGGTTGCCGCTGACGCTTTTGCGCGGTCGTGATCCGGGCGCTGAAATGAACGAGTTGAAAACGGTTTCGGGAGAGTAATTGATGAGTGACATTCTGATCGTGGATGATGAGCGCGATATCCGCGAATTGATTTCCGATATCCTGATCGACGAAGGTTATACGACCCGGCTTGCCGCCAATTCCGAGGATTGCATGGCGCAGGTCAATGCCGAGCCGCCTGCCCTGATGATCCTCGATATCTGGCTAAAGGACAGCCGGATGGACGGTATCGACATCCTGACCGCCACCAAGCGTGACAATCCCGATATCCCGGTGGTCATCATTTCGGGCCATGGCAACATCGAGATCGCGGTCGCCGCGATCAAGCAGGGGGCATATGACTTTATCGAGAAACCGTTCAATATCGACCAGTTGCTGGTCGTGATCCGCCGCGCGATGGAGGCGTCACGCCTGCGTCGCGAGAACCAGGAATTGCGCCGCCGCGACGTGACCCAGGCCGAGATGGTCGGCTCCAGCGCTGCGTTCAAGGCGCTTCGGGCTCAGCTTGACAAGGTAACCAAATCGAATGGCCGGGTGATGCTGCGCGGGCCGTCGGGATGCGGCAAGGAAGTTGCGGCGCGCTATATCCATGCGGGGTCGAACCGGGCCGGGGGACCATTCGTCGTGGTCAATTCCGCCTCGATCGAGCCCGACCGCATGGAAGAAGTGCTGTTCGGCCGCGAAAGCCCCGAACGCGGGGTCGAACCGGGCCTTCTGGAACAGGCCCATGGCGGGATCATCTATTTCGACGAGATCGCGGATATGCCTCTGGGTACGCAGTCGAAAATCCTGCGTGTTCTGGTAGATCAGCAATTCCAGCGTGCTGGCGGGGCCGACAAGGTGCGTGTTGATCTGCGGGTGATTTCCTCGACGACCCGCGATCTGGCTGCTGAAATCACGGCGGGTAATTTCCGCGAGGAGCTTTATCACAGGTTGAACGTGGTCCCGATCGAGGTGCCCGCGCTGGACGAACGGCGCGAGGATATTCCCGAACTGGCCGCCCATTTCATTCGCGCCTTCAACCGCGACCAGGGTCTGCCGCTGCGTGCCTTCAGCAGCGAGGCCGCGGCCCTGCTCCAGACGATGGACTGGCCCGGCAATGTGCGCCAACTCAAGAACGTGATAGAACGGGTGCTGATCCTGGGTGAAGGCAGCGAGCCGATTGCCGCAGGTGAACTGCCGATCCCTGCCGAGGCACCTGCCGAGCAGGGGCGCGTGGTGCTGTCGGGCGGGTTGGCCACGCTGCCGCTGCGTGAGGCGCGTGAACTGTTCGAGCGCGAATATTTGCTGACCCAGATCAATCGCTTTGGTGGCAATATCTCGCGCACGGCCAGCTTTGTGGGGATGGAACGCTCTGCATTGCACCGCAAGCTCAAGACTTTGGGCGTGGTGACCTCGGCCAAGACGAATGGTCGGGTGGCCCATGTCGACCCCGAGGGCGGGGCCGATTGACCGGCTATGGGCCATCTGCAATGGATGAGACAGGTCAGCCAAGGGATACGGATCGGGCATGAAAGTCATAATCTGCGGCGCGGGCCAGGTCGGCTGGCAGATCGCCCGGCACCTCTCGGGTGAAAAGAATGACGTCACGATCGTCGACATGAACGGCGACCTGATCCGGCGGGCGACCGATGCGCTGGATGTGCAGGGGATCACCGGGCATGCCTCTTACCCCGATGTCTTGGACCGCGCGGGCGCCCGCGATGCCGACATGATCATTGCCGCCACCCATTCCGACGAGGTCAACATGGTGACCTGCCAGGTGGCCCATTCGGTCTTTGCGGTGCCGCGCAAGATCGCGCGGCTACGTGCGCAATCCTATCTCACGGCGATCTATTCCGACCTCTACCGGCGCGATCACATGCCCATCGACGTGGTTATCAGCCCTGAACGCGAAGTGGCGAATGCGGCGCTTCAACGACTGGCGGCGCCCGCGACCTTTGACACCGAGAGTTTTCTCAAGGGGAAGGCTCAGCTTCTGGGGATCACGCTGGAAGAGGATTGCCCGGTTCTCAATACCCCACTGCGTCAGCTTAGTGAGTTGTTTTCGACGCTGCGCGCGGTGGTGGTCGGTATCCGCCGGGAGGGCACGCTATTCGCCCCCGAGCCGGGCGATCAATTGTTTGCAGACGACCAAGTCTACGTCTTTTCCCATCTCGATGACGTGAATCGCACGCTGGAAATCTTTGGAAAGTCCACCAAGCGGCAGGAACGGGTGGTCATCATCGGCGGCGGCAATGTCGGCCTGTCTGTCGCCCAGGCACTGGAACGTCAGGAACACCGCATCCGTGCCAAGGTCATCGAGTATGATCGCCGCCGCGCGGAAATGGCGGCCGATGCGCTGGAACGGACCATCGTGCTGAATGGCGACGGGCTGGACATGGCGCTGTTGCAAGAGGCAAATATCGAGCGCGCCGACGCGGTTCTGGCGGTGACAGACGATGACAAGACCAACCTCCTGGCCGCGGTACAGGCCAAGATGGCCGGCTGTCCGATGGCGATCTGTCTGGTCAACGAACCTTCTTTGGTGCCGCTGATGGGGCCACTGGATGTCGATGCCTATATCAACCCGCGCGCGACCACGGTCAGTTCGATCCTGCGCCATATACGCCACGGGCGCGTGCGCGGCGTTTATTCCATCGGCGATGCCGAGGCCGAGGTTCTAGAGGCGCAGGTTCTGTCAACCTCGCCCATGTGCGGCAAACGCATTGCGGATATCGACTTTCCCGAGGGGGCGCTGGTTGGTGCCGTTCAAAAGAACGACAAGGTGATCCGCCCGACCGGCAGCACCCGTATCGAAGAGGGTGACATGATCGCGATATTTGCGCTGGCCGACGATGTGCCAGCGGTTGAGCGGCTTCTTCAGGTCTCGATAGATTTCTTCTGACCCATGGGCCGGTTGTCTGACCTTCCGTTTCTGGTGATCCTGATGGCGGCGGGGGCGTTGTCGATGTTCGTGCCGGTTGTCGTGGCTGTCGCAATGGGCGAATGGTCGGCCGCACGCGGGTTCTTTTACGGGGGCCTGATGTTCAGCGCGCTGAGCGTGCTGATCGGCATCGCCACGATCAACAACCCGGTCAGGAACCAGGGCCGAAGTCATCTGCTGGCGATGTTGGGGTTTTACACGGTTCTGCCGCTGATGCTTGCGGTTCCGATGACAGAGGCGGTGCCGGGTCTGCCCTATCTCGACGCTTATTTCGAGATGGTCTCGTGCCTGACCACGACCGGGGCCACAGTGTTCGACGCAGGTTTTGATCCGGGTGCGGCGGTGCATGTCTGGCGCGCCCTGGTGGGCTGGATGGGGGGGTTCTTTCTCTGGGTGACGGCGATTGCGATCCTTGCCCCGATGAATCTCGGCGGGTTCGAGGTGACCGCCGTGCCGGGGGGCGTCACGGGGCGGGCCCATCCGCGCCCTGCCGCCTCGACCACCGCGGCCGATGCGCGCGAACGCCTTGTCCGGTTCGGCCGACAGCTTGCCCCGGTCTATACCGGGCTGACCGCCAGCTTGTGGGTGCTGATGCTTCTGGCCGGCGAGGGGCCGCTTGTGGCGGCTTGCCACGCGATGGCGGTGCTGGCGACGTCTGGTATCTCGCCCGTCGGGGGGATCGAAGGCGGCGCAAGCGGTCTTGCCGGCGAGTTCATGCTGTTCTGGTTTTTTGCCTTTGCCTTTTCGCGGCGCACCTTCATGTTCGATTTCCGCCCCGAAAGCTGGCGCGCCCTTTGGGGCGACCTGGAATTTCGCATGGGCATCGCCATCGCCTGGCTTGTCACGGCCTTCCTGATCGCGCGGCATTGGATGGGCGCCTACGAGGTTTCATCCGATGACAATACGTTTGCCGCGCTCGAAGCGCTTTGGGGGGCGGTGTTTACCGTCACGTCCTACCTGACCACCACCGGGTTCAACTCGGTCGAGTGGACGGCGGCGCGCGAATGGTCGGGGCTGCCGTCGGCGGGGTTGATCCTGGTGGGACTGGCCGTCTTTGGTGGTGGCGTCGCGACGACGGCGGGCGGCGTCAAGCTGTTGCGCATCTATGCTCTTTACAAACATGGCGTGCGAGAAATGGAAAAACTGATCTATCCCAGTTCGGTCGGCGGCGCGGGCGCCTTTGCCCGCCGCATTCGCCGACAGGGGGCCCAGATCGCCTTTGTCTTTTTCATGCTGTTTGCCCTGTCCGTCACGGTTGTAATGGTGGCTCTTGGCGCGGCGGGACTCGAGTTCGAGGCCGCGATGGTTCTGACGGTTGCCGCGCTTACGACCACCGGCCCGCTGGCCGCCGCAGCGGCCGAGCCAGCGCTGAGTTATGCGGCCCTCGGGGACGGGGCAAAGATGGTGCTGGCCGCCGCCATGGTGCTGGGGCGGCTTGAGACCCTGGCGATCATCGCGCTTTTGAACCCTGAATTCTGGCGCCCTTGACACGCGATGCCGATTTTCCCGGTAAAGACCTGACAAGAGGGCTGGAATCTCGGGCGACCTCGTTTCATACTCGCCGTGTAGGGAGACGGCTGTCCGCCGAGGGGCAGGTTCAGACAACAAGGGCAAGAACAAATGGCTGCCGACAAGCAGAATCTTCAAGACGCATTTCTTAACCACGTTCGCAAGACCAAGGTTCCCGTGACCATTTTCCTGATCAACGGGGTCAAGCTTCAGGGTGTCATCACCTGGTTCGATAATTTCTGTGTTCTGCTGCGGCGGGACGGGCAGTCGCAGCTTGTTTACAAGCATGCGATTTCCACCATCATGCCGTCACAGCCGATCAACCTGTACGACGGTGAGGATTGAGCGCGTCCGAACTTGAGGAGCATGGCCCAAGCGTGACACGCGCCTGGGTTCTGCATCCCGACATTACATCTGACCGTGCGCGTCGCGCTGCAGGGCCTGCCCTGCAAGAGGCCATCGCGCTTGCAGAGGCTTTGCCCGGTCTCGAGATCGCGGGGTCCGGCGTGGTGCCCTTGGCCAAGGCGCGGCCGGGCTATCTGTTCGGATCGGGCAAGATCGACGAGCTGGGCGCCCTCTTTCGCGATGCTGAGGTCGAACTCGTGCTGATCGACGGGCCGGTGACGCCGGTGCAACAGCGCAATCTCGAACGCGACTGGAAGGTCAAGATCCTCGATCGCACGGGGCTGATCCTGGAGATCTTTGCCGACCGCGCACGGACCCGCGAGGGCGTGTTGCAGGTCGAACTGGCGGCACTTTCCTATCAGCGCACGCGGCTGGTGAGGGCCTGGACCCACCTTGAACGCCAGCGCGGCGGACTTGGCTTTGTAGGCGGTCCCGGCGAAACCCAGATCGAGGCCGACCGCCGTGCCATCGACGAGGCAATCACGCGCCTGCGCCGGCAATTGTCCAAGGTGGTCAAGACCCGCGATCTGCACCGCGCCGCTCGTCGCAAGGTGCCTTTCCCAGTGGTGGCATTGGTTGGCTATACCAACGCCGGCAAATCCACGCTGTTCAACCGGCTGACCGGTGCGCAGGTGCTGGCCAAGGACATGCTTTTTGCCACGCTCGACCCCACGATGCGCGCGGTTACCCTGCCGTCCGGGCTAAAGGTGATCCTGTCCGATACTGTTGGCTTCATTTCAGAACTTCCCACGCAGCTTGTCGCGGCCTTTCGCGCCACGCTCGAAGAGGTGCTCGAGGCCGATCTGATCTTGCATGTGCGCGACATCGCCCATTCCGGGACAGAGGAACAGGCCGAGGACGTTCGCGCGATCCTGTCAGAACTGGGCGTTGCCAGCCAGACGCCTGTGATCGAGGTGTGGAACAAGACCGACCTCGTTTCGCCCGAGAATCGCGCCGCACTCGAGGCCCTTGCGGCCCGTCACGAGGGTGTTCTGACGCTATCGGCCTGGACTGGTGAGGGGATGGAGCCACTATTGGCTGCGGTGACAGCCGCATTGGACGATGCGCGCAGCCGAACCGAACTGTTCCTCGGCTTTGATGAGGGAAGGAAACGCGCCTGGCTGTTCGAACAGGGCGTGGTCGAGGACGAACGACCACAGGAGAACGGATATCGTCTGAATGTCAACTGGACAGCGCGGCAGCAAAGCCGGTTCCGCGAGATGTAGATCGCTGTCGGCACATGACGGTCACGGCTCCGGCCTTGCAGCTCGAAGAGGCGCTGCGCCGGGGGTCTGCTCAGTCATGCGCCGGGATAAGACGGCTTGTCCCTACCGCGGCGGCACGGGCGAGATCAGGGTCAAGCGTCATCGGTATATATTCCCCGCGCCGCCACAGTTCCCCCAAGTCATCGTAATGTCGGCTAAGCGGATGGCCCGATTGCCCGGTTGCGATGATGAAGACAGAGCTTTCGGGATCGGCAAAGTCATAGACGCCACGATAGCCCGCCCCATGCACGTTGACAAACGGATCAGGCGCGGTGCCGCGGGTCAGGCCCCGGTTGAGCGTGTTGTCCCCGCCCGACGTCGGCTGGCGGATGTTGACTATCCATTTCAGCAGCGGCGTTTCGCCAAGGACCTGGTGCATGTGAAACGCCTGATGGGCCTCGCCCCAGCGCAGCGCCTCAAGCTGGCCGCCATAGGTCTCGTCAAGCCACAACAGCGCCTCGTCCAGTGCGCGCCGGGCGATCTCGGTGCATGTCTCGGTTGCGCTGGATTGGCGGATGTCGCACCATTGCCCGGCGCCGTCGACGTTGCGAAAGACCCGTTCGACAAACAGCGGTTCGACATGGGTAAAGGTATCGGCAAGCGGGCCAAGCTCGTCCCGGATCAGTCTGTCCTGTAAACGCCTCAGCCATGCCGCATAGATCAGCGGTTCGGGTAGGTGCTCGTTCATCTCGCCGTTCCACTCGGCCAGCAGTTCCAGCGCACGTTGGCGGCGGCGTTCGGGGCTGCCGGCGGGGGCGGGGTCACCGGTGAACCACAAATCGCGCCCGATAAGTGGCAACAGCGAACGCGCGGTAAAAGATACCGCGTCAAGCTGCGCCTCGATAAAGCTTTCGCGGGTGTGAACCTCGCGGCTTTCCATCAGCCTTTTCCAGCGCTGGATGCGTTGCGTGTCGCCCCAGTGATAGCTGACATGCAGCGGAAAGGGGCGGTCGACCAGCTTGTTGTTCGTGTTTCCCAGTATGCCACCCTCGGGGTCGAGCACGCGCGGGTTGGCGGCGTAGTTCAACCAACCTTGCCACCGGTTTTCCGCGCGCCAGCCGGGCACGGGCAGGCGGCCCATGCCCTGGTTTGCGGCCTGGCGACGGGGCATCGCGCCGATCATCTGGATCGCGATACGTTCGTGATCGACCACGGTCAGGTTCTGCGACGGCGCAATGAAGAGCCGTCCGGCCTCGATCGCCTGGTCGACGTCCTGGGCGCGCATGATCCCGATCGCCGCGCTCATCGAGGTGTCCGCGCCCGACAGCAATGTCCAGCCAAGCGAGGTCACATGCCCCGGCGGCGTGATAGAGGCGAGGTCGTAATGGCCGCCCGGCAGAACGGGGCCGTTCTCTGTCCATCGTAGGGTGATGGTCACGGGGTCGGAATCGGCAACCTTGATGATGGTGCGCCGCGTCTCGAAGGGCTTGTAGCCCTCGGGCGTGAGATACTCGTCTGGGTTTTCGGGGTTGAGCCGTTCGAGGAACACGTCTTGATCGTCGAGATAGGACGAGGTGATCGCCCAGCCCAGCATGTCCGAGCGCCCGGCCAAAACCGTGGGAATGCCTGGTATCGTGCCGCCGATCACCGCCCCCGAGGACAGTTCGATCCGCGCCAGGTACCATGGCGAGGGCGCGGTAAAGCCCAGGTGTGGATCGTTGGCTAGCAGGCTGCCGCCGGCGGCTGCACGACGCGGGGTTGCGGCCCAGGCATTGGAGGCGCCTGCCAGCGCGCGAGCAGGGAAGGGCGAGAGCGGGCCCTCGGCCATGCGCGTCAACGGCGCGCTTGACCGCGTCACACCCGGGGCAATCGCGGCATAGTCGATCGCCATCACCCCCGCGCCGGGCGCATCGGGCATGAGATCGCGAACGCGGTTCCCGTCGATCAGCAGGGACAGGCGCGCGCGCAACACCTCTTCCTCCAGGTGGGCTGAAAGCTGAAGGCCCATGAGCTTGACCAGGGCGAGTGAATCGGCGGGCTGCCAATAGGCCACCTCTGGATCGAACAGGAAGAATTCCGGTGCCCCGCGCCCCATCGCCTTAGCGTTGACCGTGGTGATCCAGGCATTGACACCGCGGGCATAGGCGTCAAGCGCTGCGCGCGTCTCGGGATCTTGCGCCGCCACTGATTTCTGCGCCAGGCCATATAGGTCAAGCCGCCGGATCAATTCGTCTATTTTCAAAGTGCGTTCACCGAACAATTCGGACAGCCGGCCCTGGGCGGTGCGCCGCATCATGGTCATCTGCCAAAGACGGTCTTGCGCATGGGCAAAGCCCAGCCCAAAGAACACGTCCGCGTCGGTTTCGCCGAAAACATGCGGGACACTCGCGTTGTCGCGCACAATCTCAACCGGCGCCTCAAGGCCCGCAAGCGTATACTCTGCGTCATAATCAGGCAGCGATCGCGAAGCGAGGTAATAGACCGTCGCCACCCCCAGCCCTACGGCGGCGACCGCAATCACGAAAAGCCGCAAAAGCCAGCGGAAAAGCATCGCCATGTCTGACCCGTTATTGACGCCCTGAACCCAGCCGTTAGGTAAGTGCAAAAGGCAGCACATGCAATCAGGGGGGGCAATGGCCAAAGTCGCGTTTCTGGGTCTTGGCGTCATGGGCTATCCGATGGCCGGCCATCTTGCCGCGCGGGGGCACGAGGTCACCGTCTACAACCGCACTGCCGCAAAGGCCGAGAATTGGGTGGCCCTGCATGGTGGCCGGGCGGCGTCCACCCCGGCAGAGGCCGCTTCGGGCGCCGAGTTCGTGATGGCTTGCGTGGGAAATGACGATGATCTACGCGCGGTCTGCACGGGCGAGACCGGCGCGTTCGCGGGGATGTCCGAGGGGGCGGTCTTTGTCGATCACACCACGGTTTCAGTCGTGGTCACGCGTGAAATGGCACTGGCCGCTGCCGCGGGAGGGATCGCTTTTCTTGACGCGCCCATCTCTGGTGGACAGGCGGGGGCGGAGAACGGCCAGCTTGTGGTCATGTGTGGCGGCGACTCGGCAGCCTATGCCAGTGCCGAGCCGGTCATCGCGGCCTATGCCAAGTTGGCGCGTCGGATGGGCGAGACCGGGACGGGACAGTTGACCAAGATGGTCAACCAGATCTGTATTGCCGGGCTGGTTCAGAGCTTGTCCGAGGGGTTGCATTTCGCCGAAAAGGCTGGGCTGGACGGTCGCGCCGTGGTCGAGGTGATCGGTGGCGGGGCAGCCGGTAGCTGGCAGATGCTCAACCGTTACGAGTCCATGCTGGATGACATGTTCGAGCATGGCTTTGCCGTGGACTGGATGCGCAAGGATCTGGGCATCTGCCTGGAAACCGCCAACGAGACCGGCGCCAGCCTGCCGGTTACTGCGCTGGTCGACCAGTTCTACAAGGATATTCAAAAGATGGGAGGCGGGCGCTGGGATACCTCCAGCCTGGTCAGGCGGCTGCGGGCCATGGGCTGAAGGGTGTCGGGACAACGAGCAAGGCCCGGCGGGTGCCGGGCCTTGTCCATGTCTTTACATTCACCACCCGCCCGGTGGTTTTCAGGGCATCAGCCGTGAAACATAGCCGGGCAGGGCAAACGCACCTTTGTGGACGGCGGGGGTGTAATAGTCCGTCTCGATACCAGCGGCGGCATAGCGTGCCTCGAGCTGTTCGAGGCTGACCTGCCCGGCATCGCCATCCGTCCCCCAGCCAAAGGCCATTGGTCCTCCCGCATAGGTCGGGATCGTGGCGAGATAACACGACCAGTCGGCAAAGAGCGCCTTGAACGCGCGCATCGTATTGGTGAGTTCGTCCCCCTGCATGAAGGGCACGCCATTCTGGGTGACAAGGATGCCACTTTGATTCAGCGCACGCTTGGCATGGCCGTAGAACGTGTCGGTGAACAACACCTCGCCCGGTCCGATGGGGTCGGTCGAATCAACGATTATGACGTCGAATGTCTCGGCGGTGGTGCGAATGAAGGCCGCGCCGTCGTCGATCACGAGGTTCAGACGAGGATCGTCAAAGGCGCCCGCGCTGAGCATCGGCAGGTAGTGTTTCGAAAAATCCACTACGCCCGCGTCGATCTCGACCATGGTGACATGCTCGATCGTGGCATGGCGCAGAACCTCGCGTGCCATGCCGCCATCGCCACCGCCGATGATCAGCACGCGGCGCGCCGCCCCATGCGCAAGGATCGGCACATGGGTCATCATCTCGTGATAGATGAAATTGTCACCCTCGGTGGTCTGAACAACGTCGTCCAGCGTCAGCACCCTACCAAAGGTTCCATTCTGGAAAACCTTCAGCCGCTGATGCGCGGTTTCGCTGTCATACAGCATCTCGTCCACGCGCAGGGATTGCGCGTAGTCGGGATGCAGACTTTCGCGGACCCAGGTTGTCATGCTGCCTGGCTTTCGGAAACCAGCCCGTCGCCGCGCAGCAGTTCCTGCACGCGCACGTCCTGCGTGCCGAAGGCGCGCTTGAGCACATCGACCGCCCGCCAGGGGTTGGCATCGCCGCACATGAACACGTCGAAGGCGCCATAGCCGATTTCCGGCCAGGTGTGGACCGAGATGTGGGACTCGGCCAGAACGGCGACCCCGCTCACGCCCTGCGGGGTGAACTTGTGGGTGTGGATGTGCAGCAGGGTCGCGCCGCATTCGTCCACGCAGTCGCGGAACGCCTGGTCGATCCGGGCCTCGTCGTCCAGGCCGTGGCCGTTGACCACCTCGATGATCAGGTGGGTGCCGGCAAAGACCCGGCCATCGCGGCGGATGAAATGATCCTCGCGGTCCTCGTCGAAAACGTCACGAGTCGTATTTGCGGCCGCAAGGCCGCGGGTATCTTCCGCATGGGCGCCTGTCTCCAGACCGATCCCCAGTTGGAAGAGGTTGGCGTCAGTCATGGCGCGCCCCTTCTTACCAGCAGATTGAATCCAGTCGGTTCCTTAGCGCCCCCCCGGTATCTGCCGAAGTTGGGATCGGTTCCGATCGTGTGGGGGGCACCTAAGGGGTTCGGATGAGTCGTTCAAGGGAAGATTTCGTGACAGGCCGGATTTGTGGCCGCGCGGGATTTATCGCATTCAGATGCGTATCGATTGTTCAATGTTTTGGGGTATTTTGATACCGATTTTTTAAGGTATTGAAATACAATAACAAGTTGGAAGGAAAGGCCCTTGACTGCGTGCGCCAAATCCTTAGAACTGCGCCATCCCGAATGGGGCCGCGTCGATATGGCCAGCCTCTGGACCTTTTTCCGATAGGGCAGAAACATGAAAACCTACACCGCTACCCCGGCGGATATCGAGAAGAAATGGATCGTGATCGACGCCGAGGGCGTCGTTCTCGGCCGTCTCGCCTCGATCGTCGCCATGCGCCTGCGTGGCAAGCACAAGGCAACCTTTACCCCGCACATGGACATGGGTGACAATGTCATCGTCATCAACGCCGACAAGGTGCAGATGACCGGCAACAAGCGCGCCGACAAGAAATACTATTGGCACACCGGTCATCCCGGCGGGATCAAGCATCGCACCGCCGCCCAGATCCTTGAGGGCGCCTATCCCGAGCGTGTCGTGACCGCCGCGGTCAAGCGCATGCTGCCGGGCAACCGTCTGTCGCGCAAGCAGATGACCAACCTGCGCGTCTATGCCGGGGCCGAGCATCCGCACGAGGCACAGAACCCCGAAGTGCTGGACGTAAAGTCCATGAATAAAAAGAACACCCGGAGCGCATGATGGCCGAAGAAATCAAATCCCTCGACCAGTTGAACGAGGCCGTTTCCGGCGAGGCTTCGGTTCTTGTCGACCTGGACGCCCCGCGCGAACCCGTTCGTGACGAGTTTGGCCGTTCCTATGCCACCGGCAAGCGGAAAGATGCAGTCGCCCGTGTCTGGATCAAGCCCGGTTCGGGCAAGGTCACGGTGAACGGTAAGGAAATGCGTGCCTATTTTGCCCGCCCGGTGTTGCAGATGATCCTGCGTCAGCCGTTTCAGGTGGCGGGCGTGGTCGATCAGTTCGACGTTCAGGCCACCGTCAAGGGCGGCGGTCTGTCGGGCCAGGCCGGTGCGGTCAAGCACGGCATTTCCAAGGCGTTGCAGCTTTACGATCCCGCTCTGCGCGGCGCATTGAAAGCCGCCGGCTTCCTGACCCGCGACAGCCGTGTGGTGGAACGCAAGAAATTCGGCCGCCGCAAGGCTCGTCGGAGCTTCCAGTTCTCCAAGCGCTGATCTGGCGTTTCGAATACGCATCGGGGCCGCGCGTTTTCGCGCGGCCCTTTTGCTTTTTTCTATCGCTCGGGGAGGCGGTGCATCAGCACCAGCGCCGAGGCAACCGCCAGGAACGTGCCGGTTGCCAGAGGACGGGGGGTGCCGTCGAAAAGCTGTCCCACGGGCAGGGCAAGAATTGCCGACATCACTGTGGATAACGCCCCGATGATCGAGGCAGCCATGCCCGCGATATGGCCCAGCGGCTCCATGGCCAGGGCGTTCAGGTTGCCCACGGTCAGCCCGAGCATTCCAAAAATTGTGATCGACCAGATCACATAGGCCGGAAATTCTGCCCAGGGGGCCAAGACACCTGTCCACAGCGCGATCATCATAGCCGCCGACAGGCCAGTCTGCACGATCAGCGTGACACGGATCAGGAACCGCATCCCCAGCTTGACGACCAGCATGGCGTTGAGAAAACTCGCGCCGCCCGCGATAAACGCGATCAGGCCGAACCATAGCGGAAAACCGTCGCCGCGCCCGAAATACTGGTCGAACACCTGCTGGGTCGAGGTCAGGAACATGAACAGCACCGAAAAGATCAACGTCTGAACCAGCGTCGCGGTGCGTGCGACGGGATCTGCAAACACCTCGCCTGCGGCCGCTCTCAGGGGGGCCGCCGCGAGTGGGCGGCGGTTGGTCGAGGGCAATGTTTCGGGCTGACGCAGTGCAAACCACCCCACCGAGAACAAGGCGAAGACGACAAAGGCGCCGAAAATTCCGCGCCAGCCAAAGAACAGGATGACCAACGCGCCGATGCTGGGTGCCAGGGCGGGCAAAAGGGTAAAGATCATCATTACAAAAGACACGATCCGCGCCATGTCGCGGCCGGAATAAAGATCGCGGACGATCGCCAGGCCAACGACCCGCGGCCCCGCTGCGCCAAAGCCTTGCAGGATGCGCCCCGCAAGCACCAGCTCAAGGGTCTGCCCGATACCGGCCATCAGCGCGCCCGCCACGTAAAGTGCCGAACCGCCCAGGATCACCCGCTTGCGCCCCAAAGAGTCCGACAGCGGCCCCGCGATCATTGTGCCCAAGCCCATCCCGGCCACGAAAAACGTCACGACGAATTGTGCGTGGTTGATGTTCTCGGGGGTTAGTTCGGCACCGATCCGGGGCAGGGCGGGCAGCATCGCGTCGATAGAAAAGGCGACCGTCGCATACAAGAGCGCGATCATCGCGATGAACTCTGTCCGCGAAAGGCGCCGGGTGTTCATTCTTTCGTCCTTTCCGGGGGAGGGAGTGCCCTCGTTTTGCGTCAGGGCCGCCCCCCGCACCAGCCGAAATGCCGAAAGACGGTCAATTCGGTTGTCCGGTGGTCACTGAAGCCTCTGCGGGGCCTGCGCGTGCCCCTTTAGCTCTGCAATCACCTTTTCCCACAGCGCGGTGGGCTGCGCCCCGACCACCACATGGGTATTGGCCAGAATGAACGTGGGAACGCCCGTTACGCCACGTTCTCGTGCATGGATGTCGCTGTCACGGATCGTATCGGCATCCGCTTCGCTGGCCAAAAGGCGGGTGATCACCCCTACGTCCATTTCCGCGCGTTCGGCAATCGCCGTCAGAACAACGACGTCGCCAATATCCTGCCCGTTCTGGAAATAGGCCTCGAACAGGAAGGATACGACTGCCTGCTGCCGCCCCTCGATCCCGGCCCAGTGGATCAGCCGATGCGCATTCAGCGTATTGGGGGTGCGGCCGATTGCGGCGAAATTGATCACGAGGCCGGCATCGCGGGCGTGTTGGTCGATCTCGGCATAGATCTTTGTGGCCTCGGCCCTGCCGCCGAATTTCGCCTCGAGATAAGCGCGCCGATCCATGCCCTCCGTGGGCATGTCGGGATTCAACTGGAACGGCAGCCAATTAATCGCGAAGGGATGATCGGGATGGCGCATCAGCGCATCATCCAGCAGGTGTTTGCCGATAAGGCACCATGGGCAGATCGGATCGACAAAGATATCAAGCGCGATCATGTCCGGCCTCATAGCGTTGGCGGATCAGGCGCCGGTTCAGCTTGCCGTTGGCACCCTTGGGCAACTCGTCCATGTGGACGTAAAGCCGGGGCTGTTTGTAACGCGCCAGCCGTTCTGCCGCGAAGGCGTGCAGCGCCTCGTCCTCGGCGCGCTCGCCGGTATAGAAAGCGGCGATGACTGTGGTGTCGGCCTTGATGGCGATCTCGGTCGCGGCGACCTCGTGGATTGCCGGGTGGTCCATCAGGGCGCGCTCGACCTCCAGCGGCGAGACCCGAACGCCGCCTGCGTTCAGCATGTCGTCGGTGCGTCCCAGGTAGGTGATCGCGCCATCCTCTGCCATCTGGACCATGTCGCCGGTCAGGAACCATTCGCCGTCGAAACGGTGCTTGGCCTCGGCCTCGGCGCGTAGATAGCCCAGCATCAGGCCGGGATCGCGGCCGGATACGGCAAGTTGCCCCGGTTCGCCACGTTCGACCGGCCGGTGACCTGGGTCCAGCACGGCGAGGCGACGCCCCGGTTGCGGATAGCCAGAGGCGCCCGGCGGCGCGGGCCGCGCCGGGCTGCCCGAGATGAACGTTGAACATTCCGACATGCCCAACGCCTCGTAGACCTCGGTGCCGGTGGCCTCGATCCATGCGGCGCGGGTGGCTTCGGGCAGTTTCTCGCCTGCCGACAGGCCATGGCGCAGCCGCGGCAGCACCACCTGAGGAAAGTCGCGCAGCATCGGTCGGTAAACACCGGGTGCGGCGGCAAAGATCGTGGCGTCAAAGCGTTTGAGGAGCAGTGGCAATTGCGCCGGCCGCACGCCGGGGGCGGGGATCAGGGCGGTCGCGCCTATAGCCCAGGGATCCAGAAGGCCCGTGCCCAGAGTATAGGTCCAGTTGAAGGCGCCCGCGTGCAGCAACCGGTCGTCCTTGGTCAGACCGTACCAGCCGTCCCACATCATCCGCCGCGCCCAGACCGCGCGATGGGCGTGGATGACGCCGCGCGGCCGGCCCGAGGTGCCCGAGGTATAGACGACATAGGCGGCCCGCTCCGGGTCTCCCATGACATAGTCGGCAGGCGAGGCCTCGTAAAAGGTGCGCTGTCCGGCGATATCCAGAACCGGTGCATCGCAGTGGTCGGGCAGGGCGATATTCGGCCCTGCCAGGATTGCACCCGGTTGCACCTCGGCAGCCAGTTTCGTGATCTCGGGGCCAGTCAGTTGCGCCGAGGTCGGCACCGGTATGAGGCCAGCCGCGATTGCGCCCAAGAATCCGATGGGGAACTCGACCCCGTTGCCCAGGCGTAGCAGGACATGCGCGCCGGGTTGCAGCCCCATCTCTGTCAGACCAGTGGCCAGTCCCCGCACCGCGGCGGCAAGGCGGGCATAGCTCCACCGGTCCGCGCCATGGGGGCCGACGATGGCTAGCGCGACCTTGTCAGGATCGGTTTCGGCCGCGGCCAGGACATGGGCGGCGAGGTTGAACGGGGCGGGGCAGGGGGACGGGGCCCCTTCGTCGAAAAGCGCTTGCATGATCCGGGTGCTAGCCCCGCGGCCTTGCGGTTGCAAGGGGCAAGCACTAGACCGTTATGTCATGGAGGAGATGCGCGAACACAGCCTGATCCACGTCGTCCGCGCCAGCGGCACCGATGCCCCGCCCGAGGCGGTCGACCTCGGCCAGAGGGTGCGCGAGCTGCGCACCGAAAAGGGCTGGACCCTCGAACAGGCCGCCCAGCACGCAGGGCTTGCCCGTTCGACGCTGTCAAAGATCGAGAACGCGCAGATGTCGCCGACCTATGATGCGCTGAAAAAGCTGGCCACGGGCCTTGATATTACCGTGCCACAGCTTTTCACGCCCCCGCGCGCTGCGCATGGCGGCGGGCGC
The DNA here is from genome assembly GCF_004343505.1 of Rhodovulum bhavnagarense. Classification (GTDB taxonomy): domain Bacteria; phylum Pseudomonadota; class Alphaproteobacteria; order Rhodobacterales; family Rhodobacteraceae; genus Rhodovulum; species Rhodovulum bhavnagarense. Next base: position 643,148 of record NZ_SLXU01000001.1, read on the forward strand.
ATGGCGGTGACGCGCAAGGGCGAGGGCGCCAGCCATGCCACCGCCACCTACGAGCACGAGTTGATGGCCGGCGCCCTCAGCCAAAAGCGGATGATGCCTTATCGCACTCGAATCCGGGCCCGTGACATGGCCGAGTTCGACGGCTGGGTGCGCCATGCGGGCGAGGAATTCCTCTATGTTCTGACCGGTGTCGTGCAACTTTATACGGAATTCTACGCTCCTGTAGAGATGCGCCGCGGCGATAGCGCCTATTACGATGCCGAGATGGGGCATAACGTGATCTCGCTCAGCGAAGAGGATGCCACCGTGCTTTGGGTGACCTCGCTGGAGTGATCGGGGCTATGCCGGTTCCGGCCTCGCCGTCAAGGCCACTCGCGACTCATGTGGCCGCGGGCTTGATCACTGGTTCCATTTCGGCCAGCACGTCCGCGGAAAGGTGGCACTTGATCCGATGCCCTTCGCCCAGGGGGATGTCCGGCGGTAAAACGCGTTCGCAAAGCCGGCCCGGCACACGGTCCTTCCAGCGGCAGCGGGTTTGGAACGGGCAGCCCGGCGGCGGGTCCATCGCTGAGGGAATATCGCCCTCCAGGACGATCCGGGTCTTTTGCAAATGTGTATCGGCAATGGGGACTGCAGATAGCAGTGCCTCAGTGTAGGGGTGGTATGGGGGGGCGAAAACCTGCTCTGTAGCGCCGATCTCGACCACGTGGCCGAGATACATCACCATCACCCGGTCACTGAGGTAACGCACGATAGACAAGTCGTGGCTGATGAACAGAAGCGTCGTCTTTCGTTCGCGTTGCAAGTCCATGAGCAGGTCGGCGACAGCCGCCTGAACGCTGACATCGAGCGCCGACACTGGCTCATCCGCCACCACGATCCGCGCGCCCCCCGCAAAGGCCCGCGCGATCCCCACCCTCTGTTTCTGTCCGCCCGACAATTGTCGGGGCCTGCGGTTTGCAAAGTCGCGGGGAAGTTTCACGAGGTCCAGCATTTCCAGCATACGCGCGCGCCGCTCTGCATCGCTGCGGCCTATGCCGAATACCTCGAGCGCGCGCATGATCTGAGTTCCTACGCTCATCGAGGGGTTCAACGTGTCGAACGGGTTCTGAAACACCATCTGAACATCGGCAACAAGGGCGCGGCCGCGCTTGTGGATCGGCTTGTCCTGGATTTCGCGACCATCCAGCGTGATCTTGCCGTCGGTGGCGGTTTCCAGCCCCATCAGCACCTTGGCGAAGGTGGATTTGCCGCAACCGGATTCGCCCACGATGGCCAGTGTCTCGGCCTCGCGCACATCGAAACTGAGCGTCTCGTTTGCCTTGACTACCCTTTTCCCGCCCGATCCGAACAAGGTATTGGGCGTGACCTCATAATATTTTCTCAGCCCTTCCATTTCCAGGACAACCTCGCCCACCTGCGCGCGCGCGGCCCTGTCCGGGGCCTGGAGGGGCTGGTTCCAGTCGATCTCGCGGAACCGCACGCAGCGGGTTTCGTGCCTGTCCTTGCCGGGCACGGGCGCCATGTGAAGGTTTTGCGCATCGCAGCGGCCAGCTTCGAAATAGGAACAGCGCGGACCGAAGTTGCATCCGCCGGGCCGGTCGTGCGGCAGGGGGAAATTGCCCGGGATCGCCACCAGGGGATGCCTGATCTTGTCCGCGCCGGGCCTCGGGATCGAGCGGAAAAGAGCCTGTGTATAGGGGTGGCGCATGTCGTCGAACACGTCCTTGATGCTGCCGCGTTCGACCGCCTCGCCGGAATACATCACGCAGACCCTGTCGCAGACCCCCATCACGAGGCCGAGATTGTGGCTGATGAACAGCATCGAGGTGCCATATTTGCGGCCCAGGTCCCTGACCAGGTCGACGATCCCCGCTTCGACGGTAACATCCAGCGCGGTGGTGGGTTCGTCGAGGATCAACAGCGAGGGTTTGGACATAAGCGCCATGGCTATCACGATGCGCTGTTGCTGCCCTCCTGAAAGCTGGTGGGGATAGGCATTGAGGATGCGGCGTGGATCGGGCAGGCGCACATCCTCGAGCATTCGCAGAGCCATCGCGCGCGCCTGTTTCGCGGACAGGCCCCCGTGGATCATGGGAACTTCCATCAATTGGCGACCGATCTTCATGGCCGGATTCAGGCTTGCCATCGGTTCCTGGTAGATCATCGCGATTTCGCAACCACGCAGGTCGCGCAATTCCTCGCGGCCAAGCTGGGCCAGGTCGCGCCCCTTGAACCTTATCGTGCCACCGACGATGCGCCCATTCGTGCCCAGGTCCTGCATTACGCCCAACGCCACGGTGGACTTGCCGCAACCGGATTCTCCGACCAGGCCCACCGCTTCGCCGGGTTGGACGGTGAGAGAAAAATCCATCACCGCCGGGATTTCCCGCGCGCGGGTGAAAAAGCTGATCGAGAGGCTGTCAATCTCCAGGATCGGGCCGTCAGCGTCGGTTTTTCTCATGGCGCGGTCCTTTCGGAGGTGGCCGTGATTTTTCCGTATAGAGTCGGCATCGTGCTCAATCTTTCAGGCTTTCTTCGCGCAGACCGTCGGCCAGAAGGTTAAGCCCAAGAACAAGGCTCATGATCGCGACGGCGGGGACGAGCGGCGGGAAGGGAAAGACCTGCAACAAACCTCGCCCCGCATTGATCGAACTGCCCCAGTCGGGGCTGTCAGGCGGCAGCCCGAGCCCAAAAAAACCAAGCGTCCCCAAAAGGATCGTTGTATAGCCGATACGCAGGCAGAAATCGACCAGCAGCGGCCCGCGCGCATTGGGCAAGATTTCCCACAGCATGATATACCATGCGCCCTCGCCGCGGGTCTGGGCGGCGGCCACGTAATCGCGGGTGCGTATATCCAGCGTCAGGCCGCGCACGATGCGAAACACGGTCGGCGAATTGACGAAGACCACAGAAACGAAGACGATCAGCACGCCGTCGGGGATCGAGATCAGCCCCAGCGGGTCGGCATCCCAGGCCAGCCCCAGATACAGCCAGCCGCCAATAAGAAACGTCAGCCCGACCAGGATGTTCCGCCGCATCGGGTGGGTGCGATAGCGCGCGTTCCACAGGATCACGAGAAAGATGATCGGAAAGAGAAACAGCACGGCCGCCATGTAGGCCGGAACCCCCATCTCCACGATCTCGGGTGTGACGAGCAAGAAGAACAGCAGGATCACCGGGAAGGCCATCACGAGATTGGCGGCAAAGGACAGGATCGAGTCGAACCGACCGCCAAGGTATCCCGCTGGCAGCCCCAGTACGATCCCCACCATGAAGGCAAAAAGGGTAGCCGCCGGCGCGATTGCCAGCACCACCCGCGCACCCGCCACCATGCGCGAGAACACGTCGCGTGCCAGCATGTCGCCCCCCAGAAGGTAATGATCGAACTGTCCCTGCGCCGGATTGGCCAGCGGTGTGCCCGGCGCCCTGTTCTTCATTCCAGGCAGAACGTCGCGCACAGGGTCGAAAGTCACGATCATTTCGGCGAAAACGGCAGTAAATACCCAGAACAAGACCAGCCCCAGCCCGATCATGCCCACCGGGTTGTCAAACAGATGACCATAAAGGCCCAGGCGTCTCCGAAACGCGAAAGACAGCGCAAAGGTCAGCCCCAGTGCGATCCAGACCGGCAAGAACCGGGTCGAAAGATATCCGATGATCCCCTTTTGATCGGGCGGTAAAAGAATGCCGCCGACAAGATAGGCCAGCGCGACCACGACGAGGGCGCCCAGTGCCAGGGACAGCCCCCCCCGCGTGAGGCGATATGCAAGGGGGCTGTGGCGTGCGGCGGTGCCCGGTGCGTGTTGCAACCGCTGCCCGGCGGTCAAGAGCGCGACGAACATATGCGCGATGGCCGCGATCCCAAACGCCAGCACGGCCGCCCCGATCGCGGGGTTCAGCCATGGCCCAAGCGCGCCAGTCCAGCTCAGCTGTTCCATCGACATTCTCCGGTCACGATACACGGATGCGCGGGTTGAGCAGCGCATAGCCGATATCGGAAATCAGCTGTGTGACCAGCACCACGACAACGGCCACGACCGATACCGCAAGCAGCAGGTCGATATCGTTGTTCTGTGCCCCCTGCACCAGCGCGTCACCGAAGCCGGGATATACGAATAGCGCCTCGACGATGACTACCCCGGTCAAGAGCCATGGAAATTGTAGCATTACGATTGTGAAGGGCGCGATCAGGGCGTTGCGCAGGGCGTGGCGCAAGACGATGTCGCGAAACTTGACACCCTTCAGGCGCGCGGTGCGGATGTATTGCGCGGTCATCACTTCGGCCATGCTGGCCCGGGTCATCCGAGCGATATAGCCCATGCCGTAAAGCGCGATGGTCGCGACCGGCAGGGTGAAATTCTCGAATGTGATGCCGTTCACCGCGGACTTGGCCGAACCGGTGAACCATTTTAGCCCGACCGCCGATGATGCGAAGACCACCACGAACACGACACCCGAGACGTATTCCGGCGTCGAGGTCGATGCGATGGAGATGGTCGATAGCGTCCTGTCCGTGACAGAGCCTTCGCGCATCCCGGCCAGAACCCCGAAGATCAAGGCCAGCGGAACCATTGTAGCGAAGGCCCAGAACATCAGAACTCCTGTGCGCGCCAGTCTCTCGGTGACAAGGTCGGAAACGGGTACGCGGAACTTCGTGGAATAGCCCCATTCTCCTTGCAACACGCCGCAATAGCGCGGGACGCGCTCGATGCTGGTCGACCGCACGCCCCGCAGGCAGCGCCCGCCGACCACGTTGCCCGCGGCATCGGTCGCGACCGATGCGGGCACCACGCCCAGCCATTCGCCATAACGTCGCAGGATCGGCGCGCTATAGCCATTGCGCTCCAGCCAGCTATGCACCTCGTCATCGGTGATGCGGGTGCCGGCCTGGGTCTTGGCCAGCTTTTCGAGGTTGGGCGGCAGGTTGGTCAGCGCGAATACGATCAGCGTCATGCACAGCGCCGTCAGCACCATCACGCCCAGCCGGCGCAGGATGAAGAGAGCCATCGGCCCCTCCTGTCATGTCTCCCCAGGCGCCGGTGCCCGGTCCAATGTGCCGGCCCTTGCCAGAAAAACGGGGGCAGGCGCAATGCCTGCCCCGTCCTGCCCTGAACGCGGGCGATCAGGCCCAGCCGAGATGGTGGATGTTGATCTCGAATTTGGGATGCATCTGCGCGCCAACCAGGCCGGGTTTGTAATGACGGTAAAGCGAGCGGAAATAGGGTATGATCGCTATGCCCTCGTCCACCATCATCTGTTCCAGCCTTGCCATGATCGCCTTGCGGGTTTCGCTATCGGCTATCGCGGTTGCCTGGTCCAGCAGCGCGTCGAACTCGGCCGACCGAAAACCGGTCTCGTTCCAGGCAGCAGTCGAGCGATAGGCCAGGTTCAGTGTCTGGATACCGGTTTCGCGATGGTTCCAGTTGGTCGAGGAAAAGGGGTATTTTGTCCAGTCGTTCCAGAAGGTCGAGCCCGGCATCACGGTGCGCTTGACCTTGAACCCCGCGTCGCGCAACTGCGCGGCCACCGCGTCGGTGGTGTTCTTGCGATAATCGTCGTCGATGGACACCAGTTCATGCTCGAACTCCATCATGCCGGCCTCGTTCATCAGGCGGCGGGCCTCTTCGACGTTCTTTTCGTGGGGCGCAATCTCGGCATGATCCGGATGCACACCTGGGGCGACATGGTAGTTGTTGTTCGACTGCTGTCCGCGGCCCGATATCCCCAGTTCCAGGGGAACCGCATTGTCCACCGCAAGCGCAAGCGCGCGACGCACGCGGACATCGGCATAGGGCCGGATGCCGTTTACCTCGGCCTCGCGGTTGGGGCGGATGACGACGGTGACCGAGGTGCCGACCTCGCTTTCGACCCAGCCGATCGAGGTAAAGATGTCGATGAAATCCGATACCATCTCGAAGGTCATGTCGAATTCGTCAGCATCGGCCCCGGCCAGCCAGGCAGAGGGATCGGTGCCGTAATCGAGAAACTCGACACGGTCGAGCCAGGCCTCGCCCCAATAGGTGTGGTCGGGGTTTTTCACCATGACAATGCGTTCGCCGACTTTCAGTTCCTCGATCATGTAGGCGCCGGTGCCGATGCCATGATCGGTCAGGGCCTCGCCGATCCGGTCCTTGGGCACGATCGCCGCCGGATAGTCGGCCATGCCGAACATCAGCGTCCCGTCCGGGGTCCTTGGCTTGACCTTCACGGTGTGACTGTCCACGATTTCCACCGTGCCTTCAGCCGCCTGGCCGTCCGAAATCAGCGAGGCCATGCGCGCGGCCATCGAGTTGCCCTCAACCGATTCATCGCACCAGCCGATGATGTTCGCGGCCACATCCTCGGCGGTAAAGGGCGTACCGTCGTTCCAGTTCACGCCCCTGCGGACGTTCAGCGTGTATTCGGTGGCATCATCGTTGGCCGCCCAGCTTTCCAAGAGCATCGGGCGCAGGGTTCCGTCGCGCTGAACCTCGACGAGGTATTCGATCACGCCGCGGCTTACGGCGGACATTTCCGACCAGTCGTAGATGCGCGGATCTTTCAATTCGAGGCAGTTCATCTGGATACGCAGCGTTCCCCCCATCCGTGGCACAGGTTGCGCGCGGGCCGGGAAGGACGTGCCGATCAGCCCGTAGGCCGCCGATGCGCTGACGCCAAGCGCGGTGGCCCGGCCCAGGAATTCGCGGCGGCTCATCTGGCCCTTGGTGACCTCGCGGGCATACATCCGGGCGGCGGGGTGGATATGGGTCTTCATTCGGGGGGTCTCCCTGGTATCGCGTTGAGGATGGGGCCGCGGTCATGGCCGAGGCGAATCCGCCCGGCGCCGTGGGCCTGCATGGGGCCATTCATGGTTGGATCTGCAATGGCACGCCCTCGCGCCGCATTTGGCGGGAAAACGACATTTGGTGACAAGGCAAACGATATCGCCCCCGTTTTCAACCGCAAGCTCAACGGCCCGACCTCAGACGGCCCGGCGGAACGTCAGGGGTGATTGCCCGGTGCGGTCATGAAAGACCCTGGTGAAATAGGCCGGCGAGGCATAGCCAAGTGCCGTGGCGATCTGGTTGACCGGCGCGCGGGTATCGGCAAGCAGGCGGCGCGCCTCGCTGATCTTGCGTTCGCTCAGCAGTTCAGACGCGGTGCGTCCGCAGGTCTGCTTGCAGACCCGCGTAAGGTGCGTCGGCGTCACCCCGAGCGTCGCCGCGTAACCCGAAACAGACTTGTCGGTGCGGAATTCCTTTTCTACCAGCGCCGCAAAGCCCGCAGCCAGACGACGCGCCGATTCCGGGGTGGTTATGGTTTCCTCGGCATCGGCGATACGCCGTTCCAGCCAGACCGATATCAGGCCGGCATGGTGTTGGATCGCCCGTTTCGCGGCGGGTTTGCGCCCCTCCAGTTCTCGCTGAAGACTTTCCAGCAGTATGGTGAATTCGCCTTGTACCATGCCGTCACGGATACGCAGGTGATGGGGTGTTTCGGGCAGGTCGGTGTCCGAGCCAGCCGAGAACATGACCGCGGTGCCGTAGACCTGGCTCGTGACCTCGAAGCTGTGCATCGTATGTGCCGGGATGAAGATCGCGTTATGTGAGCCATAGCCGCGGGTGACGCCGCCCACGGTAATCCGTCCTTGTCCGCGGGTGATCCACAACAACTGCGGCGCGGAATAGCTTCGCATTGCCTGCACGCGCCATTTGCTGCCCTGGGTCAGGCGCGAGACCGGGATCAGGCGTATCTCGGGAAACAGTGACATTGCGGCGGCTCCGGGCGCGGATCGGTCGTGATTTACGATGCCCCGATTCGCGGCCTTGGGTAAAGGAAACCATGTTGTAATCCTGCGGATTTTTCCATTCATCCATCCGTCGCTTGCCAGTCGGGAACAACACGCTCCCACTGTTTCAGCCGCGCGCGAAACCAGGTGCGCTGCCGCTTCGCGTATTGGCGCGAGGCGATTTTGGCCGCGTCAATGGCGGCCTCAAGCGTCGTCTCGCCGCCGAGATGCGCGACCAGTTCCGGCGCCCCTATGGCCTGCGCGGCCTGGCGTCTTGCGTTCCAACGGGGCAGTGCGGCGCGGACCTCTTCCAGTGCGCCCGCGGCGATCATCGCGTCGAACCGCGCCGCGATGCGGGCGTTGATCGCGTCGCGCGGGGCCTCGATCACCAGCGCCTGCGCTTGGTTAAGCGGCAACAGCGGCGCCGGGGTGGCGTCTTGCCAGTCAGCCAGTCCGCGCCCGGTCGCCTGCAACACCTCCCAGGCACGTTGTACACGGCGAGGGTTGGCCCGGTCGATACGCCCCGCACTCGGGGCGTCTAGTTCTGCAAGCAATGCCTCAGCGCCCCGCGCGGCCAGCCGGGCCTCTGCCTCTGCGCGGATATCGGGGGGCGTGGCCGGGATCTCGGCCAGTCCCTCGGTCAATGCGTTGAAATAAAGTCCGGTGCCACCGACGATGATCGGGCGGGTGTCGCCCGACAGGATCGGTGCGATCTCGCGCAGCCAGTGCCCCACGGAATATTCCGCATCGAAGGGCACATGGCCATAAAGCGCATGTGGATGTTCAGTCTCTTGCGAAACCGTGGGCCGGGCGGTCAGGATGCGCCAGGTCGAGAATACCTGTAACGCATCGGCATTCACGATCACGCCGCCCTGCGCGCGAGCAATCGCCATGGCAAGCGCGGATTTGCCGCTTGCGGTGGGGCCGGCGATCAGCACCGGGCGCGCTGGGTCGAGAGGGGGGATATCCATGAATGCGCCCGATGTGTTTGGTCGTTGAACCTGCCCGTATTTTCCGACATTTTGCGGCGAGTCCAGACAGCGAGACAATGGAGAACCTATGAGCGACGTCAGCGCCAATCAACCGACGCCGGCCTACGGGCGCGTGCTTTTGAAAATTTCGGGCGAGGCACTGATGGGCGACCAGGGCTACGGGCTTCATCCGCCCACGGTCGAACGCATCGCGCGCGAGGTCAAGGCGGTCCGCGACATGGGTGTGGAAATCTGCATGGTGATCGGGGGCGGCAACATCTTTCGCGGGCTACAGGGCAGCGCGCAGGGCATGGAGCGCACCACCGCCGATTACATGGGGATGCTGGCCACCGTCATGAACGCGCTTGCGATGCAGTCCGCGCTTGAGGGTCTGGGGGTTTTCTGTCGGGTGATAACCGCGATCCGCATGGACGAGGTGGCCGAACCTTATATCCGCCGCCGCGCGGTGCGGCACCTCGAAAAGGGCCGGGTCATCATATTCGCGGCCGGTACTGGTAACCCCTACTTTACCACCGATACGGCCGCGACCCTGCGTGCCAATGAGATGGCCTGCGAGGCGATCTTCAAGGGAACCAAGGTGGATGGGGTCTACGACAAGGACCCTCTAAGGCATGCCGATGCGAAACGCTATGACGACATCACCTATGATGATGTCCTGCTGAAAAATCTCAAGGTGATGGATGCCTCTGCCATCGCGCTGGCCCGTGACAACGACCTGCCGATCATCGTGTTCAGCCTGGATGAACCGGGGGGGTTCCGCGGCATCCTTGCCGGGCAAGGCACCTATACAATCGTGCATGGTTAGCGGTATAGAGCCCCTCAGGCGCCGCAAGAACGAGAAGTGAAGACAATGGCCGAAGACGAACTGGAAATCGACCTCGACGACCTCACGCGCCGGATGGACGGTGCGATGGTCGCGTTGAAACATGAATTCTCATCCCTTCGGACTGGGCGGGCCTCGGCCTCGATGCTGGAGCCGGTGATGGTGGATGCCTATGGTTCGATGACACCGATCAACCAGGTCGGCACCGTCAACGTGCCCGAACCGCGCATGGTCACCATCAATGTCTGGGACAAGGCATTGGTGAACAAGGTTGAAAAGGCGATCATGGAATCGGGGTTGGGTATCAATCCGCAGACCAACGGCACGATCATCATGCTGCCGATCCCCGAGCTGAACGAGGAACGGCGCCGCGAATTGACCAAGGTCGCCGCGCAATATGCCGAACAGGCCCGTATCGCCGTGCGCAATGTGCGCCGGGACGGGATGGAACAACTCAAGAAGGCCAAGAATGCCGGCATGAGCGAGGATGATAACAAGGTCTGGCACGACGAAATCCAGGCATTGACGGACAAGCACATCGCCCAGATCGACAAGGCGCTGGAAACCAAGCAAGCCGAGATCATGCAGGTCTGAGGCAATCGGCCCCCCGTGGGCCGGGAAGGGGACGGCGTGGCCGCAAAGCACAGGACACAGGGCGGTCCGGCACATGTCGCGATCATCATGGACGGCAACGGCCGGTGGGCGCAGATGCGCGGCCGGCCGCGTCTTTTCGGCCACCAGGCCGGTGCGCGCCGCGTGCGCGAGATCGTCGAGGCCTGTCCTGACCTTGGCATTCGCTACCTGACGATCTTTGCCTTCTCGACCGAGAACTGGAAACGCACCCAGGCCGAGATTGCCGGGCTGATGATGCTGTTTCGGCGCTATATCCAGAAAGAGGCCGAGGCGCTGCATGCCGAGGGCGTGCGGGTGCGTTTCATCGGCGATCGTGACCGGCTTGACGCGAAACTGGTCTCGCTCATGCATTCGCTTGAGGAGCTGACCGAGGGCAACGACCGGGTTCACCTGACCATCGCACTGAATTATGGCGGGCGCGATGAGGTTGCGCGCGCGACCAGGCGGCTTGCCCACGAGGTTGCCGCGGGCCGTCTGTCGCCGGACGACGTCGATGCCGAGACACTGGCCCATTTCCTGGATACATGCCTGCTGCCGGACCCCGATCTGGTCATCCGCACCAGCGGAGAGGCAAGGATCTCGAACTTCTTGTTGTGGCAATCGGCCTATGCGGAATACGAATTCACGCCGGTCCTTTGGCCCGATTTCACCCGCGCCCATTTCGAGGAGATATTGAATGCCTATTCCACGCGCGAAAGGCGCTTTGGCGCGGTGAGGGCCTGATGGCGGGCAATTGGGAAGATCTGGGGCCGCGTCTGGCCTCTGGCGCGGGCATGGCGGCGCTGGGGATCGCGATGGTCTGGCTGGGCGGGCCCTGGTTTGCCGCGCTGGCAGCCCTGGTCAGTGGTCTCATGGTCTGGGAACTTGTGCGCATGACCGCGCCCGCGCAGCGCAAGACCGCGCTGCAACTCGGGATTCTGGCCGGGGCGGCGGTGCTGTCGGCGCGGGCTTTGCCGGGTCTTGTCGCGCTGCCGCTGCTGATGGTGCCGGTCGTGGCGGGGGCGGTCCAGTTGCGGCAGAACCGGGTTCTGTTCGGGGTATTCGCCGCTGCGATCCTGGCGGCGGGTTTCGGGCTGTCGCTGTTTCGGGACACCTATGGCATGGTCTGGCTGATCTGGCTGGTGCTGGTCGTGATTGCGACCGATGTTGCGGGCTATTTCGCCGGCCGGTTTATCGGAGGTCCGAAATTCTGGCCGCGCGTCAGCCCGAAAAAGACCTGGTCGGGCACTTTGGGCGGCTGGTTCGCGGCGATGCTGATCGGGCTTGTCTTCCTGAGTTTCACCAATGCCGGTCCTGACCTGCCATGGATCTCGATGGCGCTGTCGCTTGCGAGCCAGATGGGCGATATTGCCGAAAGCGCATTGAAACGCCGCATGGGCGTCAAGGACAGCTCGTCCCTGATCCCGGGCCATGGCGGATTGTTCGACCGGTTTGACGGGCTTCTGGGGGCGGCGCTGTTCATGCTGCTGGTGGCCCAGCTAGTATACGTTCCCGAAGTGAGGTTCTGAGAAAAGATGCGCAGGCGGATCACGATCTTTGGCGCCACCGGTTCGATCGGCGAGAACACGGTTGACTTGCTGACCCGGCAGGGTGGTGCGGCAGCCTATGATGTCGTCGCGCTGTCGGGTGGGCGCAACATTGCTCGCCTGGCAGAGCAGGCCAGGGATCTTGGGGCCGACCTTGCCGTGACCGCCTATCCCGAGCTTTATGGCGATCTCAAGGCCGCGCTGGCCGGATCGGGCGTCGAGGCCGCCGCAGGCGCGCAGGCGCTGGCAGAGGCGGCCGATCGCCCCTCGGACTGGATCATGTCCGCGATCGTCGGTGCGGCGGGGCTGGTGCCGGGACTGCGGGCACTGAAACACGGCACCACGCTTGCCCTGGCCAACAAGGAAAGCCTCGTGACAGCGGGACCGCTGTTGCTGGCAACCGCTGAACGGAACAAGGCGCGCATTCTGCCGGTTGACAGTGAACATTCCGCTGTTTTTCAGGCGCTGGTCGGCGAAGAGATGGAGGCGGTAGAGCGGGTCATCATCACCGCTTCGGGAGGGGCGTTCCGCGACTGGCCGATCGAGGATCTTGTCAGGGCTACACCGGAACAGGCCTCGTCACACCCCAATTGGGCGATGGGCCAGAGGATCACTGTCGACAGCGCCTCCATGTTTAATAAGGCTCTGGAACTAATTGAAACAAAAGAATACTTTGGTATAGATCCCGCCCGGATCGAAGCCGTTGTCCATCCTGAATCCCTTGTTCATGCGCTGGTTGGTTTCCGCGACGGGGCGATCATGGCACATGTCGGCCCGCCGGACATGCGTCACGCCATCGGTTATGCGCTTAACTGGCCCGAGCGGAACGAACTGCCGGTGGCGCGGCTCGACTTGGCGCAGGTCGGTCAACTGACCTTTCGCCCTGCCTGCGAAAAACGCTGGCCCGCGCTGCGCCTTGCGCGCGAGGTGATGGCCGCGGGAGGGCTGAGCGGTGCGGCCTTCAACGCCGCGAAAGAGGCCGCGCTTGACGCCTTCCTTGGCGGTCAGATCGGGTTCACGCAGATGGCCGAGGTTGTCGAGGACGTTCTTGATCGTCTTTCGCGCGATAGCGGCCTCACAAATGACGTGATCAGTCTTGAGAAAGTGCTTGAGGTGGACCATCTGGCACGGCAGACCGCCGCTGATGTGGTCCGGACACTCGAGCCGTAAGTCACAAAGGCCATCGAATTGGATATTCTGTCGTTGATCCCGTCTTTCGGGAGTGCTGCGTTCACTCTAGTTGCCTTCGTGGTTGCGCTGTCCGTCATCGTGACCGTTCACGAATACGGCCATTACATCGTCGGTCGCTGGTCCGGCATCCATTCCGAGGTATTCTCGCTGGGGTTCGGTCCGGTTCTGTTTTCGCGCAAGGATTCTCGCGGCACGAGGTGGCAGATCGCGGCCTTGCCGCTCGGGGGCTATGTCCGCTTTCTGGGCGACAGCAATGCGGCCAGCGGCAAGGATGAGGGCACGCTGGGTGAGATGGACGCGAAAACACGACGCAACACGATGCATGGCGCGCCGCTCTGGGCGCGCAGCGCGACGGTGGCGGCGGGACCGCTTTTCAATTTCGCCCTTTCGATTCTTGTATTTGCCATGGTCGCCCTTTTCCGCGGCGAGGCGGTCGAACCGCCAACCGTCGGCACGCTTGTCGATCTGCCCGAAAGCAGGCTGGAACAGGGCGGCCTCAGGGCAGGGGACCGTATCCTGGCGCTTGGTTCGGTCGAAACACCGGATTACGCGGCCTTCTACGAGGCGGTTGACGCGCTGCCCATCGGTGAGGTGCCTTTTTACAAGGTCGAGCGGGAGGGTGAAACCCTGCGCGTGCCGGGGCCCTATCCCTTTCCGCCGCTGATCCAGACGGTGCAGCCGGGATCGGCCGCCGCCCAGGTCGGACTCAAGCCGGGCGATGTCATCCTAGCGCTTGACGGGCAGGAGGTGAGTGCCTTTTCGCAGCTTCAGGCCGTCGTGGCCGAAAGCGGCGGCCGGGCGTTGGAACTGACCGTGTGGCGTGCCGGCGAAACGTTGCGTTTTGACCTGACGCCGCGGCGCGTCGACCTGCCGCTAGCCGATGGCGGGTTTGAACAGCGTTGGCTGATCGGGATGACCGGCGGTCTGTCTTTCGATCCCGCGACGCGTGTGCCAGGGGTGTTGGGCGCGCTGGGTTACGGGGTGGATCAACTGTTCCATATCATCCGCTCCAGCCTCTCTGGGCTTTACCACATGGTGATCGGAACGATCAGTTCGTGCAACCTGTCCGGTCCGCTTGGAATTGCGGAAAGTTCTGGTGCGGCTGCCAGCCAGGGCGTCGTCAGCTTCATCTGGTTCATTGGTATGTTGTCGACCGCGGTTGGTCTGTTGAACCTGTTCCCGATTCCTGTGCTCGATGGCGGTCACCTCGTTTTTTACGCCTACGAGGCCGTGACCGGGCGTCCGCCCAGTGACAAGGCGCTGCGCATGTTGATGGGGGCGGGCCTGGCGTTGATCCTGACGGTGATGGTTTTTGCCTTGAGCAACGACATCTTTTGTCCCTGACAGGCCCAAATCACGCCACATTCGTCGACTAGCGTCCGACACAGGCGCATTTGGGGGCGCCGGCGCACAGGGGCAGGAGGCGCAGATGCAATATATCCAGCACACCGTTCGCGGCTTGACGCTGCTGTTTGATATCAACTGGGACAGGATGCTCTTTCCGGTGGCGATTGCGCTCGCCCTCTTGGTGGCGGCCTTCCTTGGGTCGCTGTGAAACATCCTCGTGTCGGCAGGCGATAGAGGCCGCGCCAAAGGGAACGGTATTGGTGCTGCTGCGCTTTGACATCACGGGGCAATGCCGCTAGCAAGGCGGGGTAGTCATTGCGTCAGGGCGGAGTTTCGGATGAACCTGTATCGAGGCGCCGGAAACGCCGGAACTATCGGCGAGCGGCTGGCAAAAAACGCGTTCGCAATTATAATTTCTATTTCTGTTTCAATGGCCTTGGCGTCTATACCTCAGGCGGCGCAGGCGCAAAGCTACAGTTTTTCAACTGTCGAGGTTCAGGGAAATGCCCGCGTAGATGCGGCCACGATCGTCGCGTATGCCGGAATCGCCCGCAATGAAACCGTGTCGGCGGGCCGACTGAACGACGCCTATCGCAACATTGCCGCGAGCGGACTTTTCGAAACGGTCGAATTGATCCCCCAAGGTGACAAGTTGGTGATCGTGGTCACCGAATATCCAACGATCAACGTGATCGGGTTTGAGGGCAATGGCCGGCTCAAGGATGACGACCTCGCCCAGATCATCCAGTCCCGGTCGCGCAGGGTCTATTCCCCCAGCATGGCAGAGGCAGATGCCGCGGCCATTGTCGCGGCCTACGAACAATCGGGCCGCCTGGCCGCGACGGTTACCCCCAAGATCATCGAGCGCAGTGACAATCGCGTCGACCTGGTGTTCGAGATCGTCGAGGGCAAGGTCGTCGAGGTCGAACGCATCTCGTTTGTCGGCAACCGCTACTATTCTGAACGCCGCCTGCGCGGTGTTCTTGAGACCAAGCAGGCCGGCCTGCTGCGCAGCGTGATTTCCCGCGATACTTTCGTGGCCGACCGGATCGAGTTCGACAAGCAGGTGCTGCGCGATTTCTACATGTCTCGCGGGTTTGTCGATTTTCAGGTTTTGTCCGTCACACCGGAACTGACCCGTAACCGTGATGCCTATCTGCTGACTTTCAACCTCCGCGAGGGACAGCAATTCCGCTTTGGCGAGATAAGCACCGTGTCTGACCTGCCAGAGATAGACGCTGCCCTCTATGAGGATGCCGTGCGCATTCGACAGGGCAGCGTATATACCCCGATGGCGATCGAACAGGCGGTGACGCGCATAGAGTTGCTGGCGCTGCGCCAGGGGCTGAATTTCATCCGGGTCGAGCCGCGCATCACCCGCGACGACCGCAATCTTGCCCTTGATGTCGAGTTTGCCCTGGTCAAGGGGCCGCGGTTGTTCGTCGAACGCATAGATATCGAGGGTAACTCGACCACACTTGACCGCGTTATCCGGCGTCAGTTCAAGACGGTAGAGGGGG
This sequence comes from Rhodovulum bhavnagarense, assembly GCF_004343505.1. GTDB lineage: Bacteria > Pseudomonadota > Alphaproteobacteria > Rhodobacterales > Rhodobacteraceae > Rhodovulum > Rhodovulum bhavnagarense. The sequence goes on from NZ_SLXU01000001.1 coordinate 658,951, forward strand.
ATCCTTTCAATCCCCGCGAGATCCAGGCCGCATCCGAACGCATACGCGCACTTGGCTTTTTCTCAAGTGCCACTGTGAATGCGCGCGAGGGTACCTCGCCTGACCGCATGATCGTGGATGTCGATGTCGAGGAACAGCCCACCGGGTCGCTCTCTTTTGGGTTGAGCTATTCGGCCGTCGACGGGGCCGGGGCGACCGTCGGCTTTAGCGAGAGCAACTTCCTCGGCCGCGGGCAGTATCTTGCCGCCTCGGTCAGCACCGGAACCGACGATGTAAACTCGCGCCTGGTCTTTGCAGAGCCAGCGTTCCTGGGCCGTGACGTGCGCTTTGGTTTCTCGACGACCTACGTCGAAACGAACTACGCCGACGAGGCATATTATGACACGCGCGACCTGTCGATTTCGCCCTCTGTCGAGTTTCCCCTGTCGGAAACGACACGGCTTGGCCTGCGTTATGCCGTAGGTGAAACCACGATCAAGAATTACACCGGCACCTCTCCGTTGCTGGCGCTGGAAACCGCGACGCAGGAAACGCTGTCCTATTCCAAGATCGGCTATAGCTATTCCTATGACAGCCGAGAGTCCGGCTTGGACCCGAACACCAATTTCCTGTTCACGTTCAACCAGGATTTCGCTGGCTTGGGCGGCGACATGGACTTTGTGGAAACCTCGGCCCTGGCAATGGCGCAGACCAGGCTGTTCCACGAGGAACTGACCTTGCGTGCCGAACTCGAGGGCGGGGCGCTGACCATGCTGAACGGTCAGACCAGCCGCGTATCGGAACGCTATTTCCTGAACGGCAAGATTCGCGGATTTGACAGCAACGGCCTTGGCCCGCGAGATGTATTCAGCGTTGATAACGAGGCCTTGGGTGGCAATACTTATGCCGTGTTGAGGTTGGAGTCCGAATTTCCGCTGGGCCTGCCAGAGGAATACGGCATTACCGGCGGATTTTTTGCCGATTTCGGTTCGGTCTGGGATCTGGACAATGACGGTGGATACGTGGATGACGGTTTCAAGCTGCGCTCGGTTATCGGCTTTGCGGTCTACTGGGACACACCGATCGGTCCGCTTCGGTTCAATTTCACCGATGCAATCCAGAAGGAAAGCTATGACCGAGAGCGCAATTTCGACCTGACGATTTCGACCAGGTTCTGATGCGGCGCGCGGCGCTCTTTGCCTGTCTCGTCTGGGCAGGGCTGTCGCATGGAACGTCCGCGATAGCCCAAGAGGCGCGTCCCCCCCTGCGAAGCCCGTTTGTCATTCTTGACGAGGCGCGCCTATTCTCGGATTCCCGCTTTGGACAAGAGTTGCTGGATCGGATCGAGGCGGAAACCGCCGCCTTGGTGGCCGAGAACCGCAAGATCGAAAACGAACTGTCCGTCGAGGAACGCGACTTGACCGCCCAGCGTCCGCAACTCGCCCCAGATGAGTTTCGAAAGCTGGCCGAGGCCTTTGATGACAAGGTTGTGGCGATACGCCGGGCGCAGGATACAAAGACGCGCGTCTTGGCGCAGAAACGCGAGAGCGCACAGCAGGATTTCTATCGCGAGGCATTGCCTTTGATCGCCGAACTGGTTGCCGAACGCGGCGCCGTTGCCGTGCTGGACCGAAGCGCGGTCCTGTTATCGGCCGATCAGATCGACATTACCGAGGCCGCCATCGCCCTGGTCGATGCACGGCTCGCAAAGGATCTCGCAACGGATGATGAGACCGGCGACGGTGAAGGGCCGCGAGGCGATGCCGTTCCCCCCGCGCCGGCCGACACCCCCTAGCAAAGCTTGTCTCCCGCAGGGGGAGTTGCTAGGTGCTGGCCGGGGCGCCAGTGCCCGCACCGCCAACCAAGGAGCCAGGCCGCGATGAGCGATACCCCCGTCCACGAAGCCGACATCCAGCTGATCCAGCGCATCATTCCCCACCGTTACCCGTTCCTGCTGATCGACCGGGTGACACGCATCGTTCCGAACCAGAGCGCCGTGGGCATCAAGAACGTCACCATGAACGAGCCCCATTTCCAGGGCCATTTCCCGGGCACACCGATCATGCCCGGCGTGACCATCATCGAGGCGCTGGCCCAGACCGCGGCGGTGATGGTGGGGATCTCGCTCGACATGGTGGACCGTGATCTGCTGGTCTATTTCATGGCCATCGACAAGTGCAAGTTCCGCCGCAAGGTGGTGCCCGGCGATGTTCTTGAACTGCATGTCACGGTAAAACGGGGCGGATCGAAGGTCTGGAAGTTCGAAGGCGTGGCCCGTGTCGGGGACGAAATGGCCGCCGAGGCTGAGTTCACCGCGATGATGGACCTGGGCCGGGAGTAGCGCCCATGTCCATCGATCCCAGCGCGCGCATCCATCCCTCGGCCGTGGTCGAGCCTGGCGCGGAAATCGGGCCGGGCTGTGTCGTTGGTCCGTTCTCGGTGATCGGTGGCCTGGTGCGGCTTTCCGAAGAGGTCGAGGTGAAAAGCCACGCCATCGTTACCGGCCTGACAGAGGTCGGGGCCGGAACGGTGATCTTTCCCTTCGCCAATATCGGCGATGTACCGCAAGACCTGAAATATCGCGGCGAAAAAACCCGGCTGTTGATCGGTGCGCGCAACCGCATTCGCGAGGGCGTGACGATGAATGCCGGTACAGAGGGCGGCGGCGGCATTACCCGCGTGGGTGACGATTGCCTGTTCATGACGGGGGCCCATGTCGGTCATGATGCACAGGTGGGCAACCGGGTCATAATGGCAAATAATGCCGCGCTGGCGGGCCATTGCATTATCGGCGACGAGGTCATCATTGGCGGGCTGTCGGGCATTCACCAATGGGTGCGCGTGGGCAAGGGTGCGATCATCGGCGCCGTCACCATGGTGACCAATGACGTGATCCCTTATGGGCTTGTGCAGGGGCCGCGCGGCACGCTCGATGGTCTGAACCTGGTGGGCTTGAAACGGCGCGGTGTCGACCGGTCAGAGATTGCGGCCCTGCGCGCGGCTTTTCAGACCCTGTCGGCGGGCGAGGGCGCCTTTGTGGACCGTGCCCGCCATCTGGGGCTTGAATGCGACAGCCCCCATGTGCGCGAGGTGGTCGACTTCATCCTTGCGCGAACCGACCGTTCTTTTCTGACCCCGCACCGATGAGCGATCTGACAGCGATCATCGCAGGGCGGGGGGCACTGCCCGCTCACCTGGCGCGCGTCATGGCGGCGCGCGGGCTACCTTTCCTCGTCGCCGAGATCGAGGGCGCCGGGATGGTCCCCGAAGAGGGATGGGAGGTGGTGCCCTTCGCGCTCGAACGCCTCGCGCTGCTTTTCGACCTGTTTCATGATCGCGGCGTGACACGCGTCGTGCTGGCCGGGGCCATGACCCGTCCCCGGCTGGAGCCCGAACGTATCGACCCGAAAACCGCGATTCTGTTGCCGCGTATCCTGCCCGCGCTGGGGCAGGGCGATGACGCGGCGCTGCGCGCGGTGATTGCGCTGATCGAGGAAGAGGGCCTTTGCGTGATCGGGGCCGAGACCGTTGCACCCGACCTTTTGCCCGACGCGGGGGTCTTGACCGCCACCCGCCCCTGTGCGGCCGATGAGGCCGATACCGCCCGCGCCGCCGCGATCGTCTCCGCCCTTGGGGCGGCGGATGTGGGACAGGGGGCGGTGGTGGCACAGGGTCTCTGCCTGTCGGTCGAAACGCTGCCGGGAACGGATGCGATGCTGGACTGGGTCGCCGAGATCGCAGGGGCCTGCCGTCCCGATCCCGATGGTCCGGGCGGTGTATTCTACAAGGCCGCCAAGCCGGGACAGGAACGCCGTGTCGATCTGCCGGTTATCGGACCGACCACCGTCGAGGCCGCTCATCGCGCGGGCCTTGCCGGTATCGCCATCGAGGCGGGCGGCGTCATGGTGCTTGATCCGGTGCGCACCTGCGCCCGCGCCGACGCGCTTGGCATGTTTTTGTGGGTACGCGCCCCATGAAATTGTTCCTGATCGCCGGAGAACCCTCAGGCGACGCCCTCGGGGCCGCACTTATGGCGGGGCTGAGACAGCTTGCCCCTGGGGTCGAGTTTCACGGGGTCGGCGGGCCGCTCATGCAGGCCGAGGGGCTAACCAGCCTGTTCCCGATGGATGAGCTGTCGGTAATGGGCATCGCCGAGGTGCTGCCGCGTTACCGCGCATTGCTGCGCCGGATCGACCAATGCGCGGGGGCTGTCCTGGATCTCGTCCCGGCGGCACTGATCACCATCGACAGCCCCGATTTCTGTCTTCGCGTCGCCCGCCGCGTCAAGGCCGTCAGCGATATCCGCACCGTGCATTACGTCGCCCCCACGGTCTGGGCCTGGCGTCCGGGGCGTGCCGCGAAAATGGCACGAGTCATAGACCAGGTGCTGGCCCTCTTTCCCTTCGAGCCGCCCTACATGGAGGCCGAGGGCATGCGCTGTGATTTCGTTGGCCATCCGGTCGTCGCCCAGCCCCGCGCAAGCGCCGCCCAGGCCACGGCCTTTCGTGCTGCGCAAGGCATCGCACCGGAGACACGCCTTGTGCTTGTACTGCCCGGATCGCGCAGGGGGGAGGTCGCGCGCCTGGCCCCAATTTTCGGCGCCGCGCTCGACCATGTGCTGGCCCGTCATCCCTCGGTGCGCATCGTCGTTCCCGCCGCGCCCGCCGTGGCCGAAGAGGTCCGCGCCCTTGTCGCGGAGTGGCCGGGCGCACCACTGGTTCTCGACCCGGCCGCGCCCGGTGCGGCCGACGCCAAACGCGCGGCTTTCGCCGCGGCGGACGTGGCGCTGGCCGCCTCGGGCACGGTCTCGCTGGAGCTGGCCGCCAATGCGACACCGATGATCATTGCCTATGACATGGCCTGGCTTAGCCGGCAGATCATCGCCCGCATGGTCAGGATCGACACGGTAACGCTGGTCAACCTTGTCAGCCAGACGCGCGCCGTGCCCGAGTTTATCGGCACTGCCTGCCGACCGGATCCGATCGCTGCCGGGCTCTTGCGCCTGCTCGAAGACCCGGCCGCGCGCAACGCTCAAGCCGTCGCGGCACAGCGCACAATGCAGCTTCTCGGACAAGGCGGTCCCGCGCCGGGTCTGCGCGCCGCCCGCGCCGTTCTGGAGGGGCTCGACGCGGCGGCCCCACGCGACTAGCTCTCTTTTCTTCTTGGTTCAAATACCCCTGTCGCGTCCGTGACACGGGCGCGATACCGATCAGGCTAGGATGTCCCGCGCCAGATCCACCCCCCGCCCAGAACCCGGCTCCCGCCGGTCTGGTAGAACACGCAGGCCTGGCCTGGGCTCACGCCTTCCTCGGGGGTCAGCAACTCGATCTCGGCCTCGGTAGCGGAGAGTGGGCGCAACAGCGCCTCGCGCGGGGGGCGGGTGGACCGGACCTTGACCGAGATATCCCATTGGGGCCGTGCGTCCAGCGGCTGATCGCCCAGCCAGTTGACCTCGCGCACCGGCACGATGCGGGTTGACAACAACTCTTTCGGGCCGACGATCACTTGCCGTGCCTCCACGTCCAGCCGCACCACGTAGAGAGGCTCTGCCAGGCCGCCGATGCCAAGACCCCGACGCTGGCCGATCGTGTAATGGATCACCCCCGAATGCAGTCCCAGGACACGCCCGTCGGCGTGAACGATTTCGCCCGGCTCGGCCGCGCCGGGGCGCAGCCTTTCGATCACGCTGGCATAATTCCCCTCGGGGACGAAACAGATATCCTGGCTGTCGGGCTTGTCGGCCACCGGCAGCCCGTATTTCGTCGCCAGTGCGCGCGTCGCAGCCTTGTCGGGCAGGTGCCCCAGCGGAAAACGCAGGTAGTCGAGCTGTTCACGCGTGGTCGAGAACAGGAAATAGGATTGGTCGCGCACCGGGTCGGCGGCACGGTGCAGCTCGGCGCCCATCGGTCCTGTCTTGCGCTGGATGTAATGGCCGGTGGCCATGCAATCGGCGTCGAGATCCCTGGCGGTTTCCAGGAGATCGCGGAACTTGACCCTTTCATTGCATCGGATGCAGGGCACGGGTGTTGCCCCGGCCAGATAGCTGTCTGCGAATTCCTCGATTACCGCGTCGCGGAAGGTGTTCTCGTAATCCAGCACGTAATGCGGAAAGCCGATGCGTTCGGCCACCCGGCGGGCGTCATGGATGTCCTGCCCCGCGCAACAGGCGCCTTTTTTCGCCAATGCCGCGCCGTGATCGTAAAGTTGCAGGGTAATGCCGATCACGTCATAGCCCTCTTCGGCCAATTGCGCGGCGACGACAGAGCTGTCGACGCCGCCGGACATGGCGACCAGAACGCGGGTGTCTCGTTCGGGCTTGGCAAAGCCCAGGGAGTTCAGCGGGCGGGCGGCGCTGGCATGGGGCATTCGGTCTCTCCCGGGAAGGTTCGACGGAATATAGGAAAATCCGACGTATTCTCAACCCCGGCCTTCATCGCCTCTTAAGGGCAGCCGCCCACGGTCTGCACAGCACAGGAGGTGAGGTGAATGTATCTCAAGCGTATCGACGGGCCGCGCGCGGTGACATTGCCTGATGGTAGAACGATGACCCGCGCTGATCTGCCGCCGGCGGACACGCGGCGATGGGTAGCCAGCCGAAAGGCGGCTGTGGTCAAGGCCGTTTTGGCGGGGCTGATCACGAAAGCCGAGGCACTGGACCGTTACGCGTTATCCGACGAGGAATTTTCCGGTTGGACGCAGGCAGTGAAAGATCACGGTATCGAGGGGCTGAAGGTTGGTGCATTGAAACTTTACAGACAACCCTAGATTGTGCATGTTGCGGTTTCAGGGGGGTAACGGGCAATTAACCTCCTTTCGCCAGGGTGGGCGGAGAACGAAAGCTGAACGGAGAGCGAGACATGCGCGTGCTTCTGGTGGAAGACGATCCAACCACTGCGAAAAGCATTGAAATGATGCTGACCCATGCGAACCTGAACGTCTATACGACGGATCTGGGCGAAGAAGGGATCGATCTTGCGAAACTTTACGATTACGATCTGATCCTTCTGGACCTCAACCTGCCTGATATGAACGGCCATGATGTGCTGCGCCAGTTGCGGCTGGCGCGGATCGACACGCCGATCCTGATCCTGTCGGGCGAGGGCGATACCGACAACAAGATCAAGGGGTTTGGCTTCGGTGCCGATGATTACCTGACCAAGCCCTTTCACCGGGAAGAACTGGTCGCGCGCATCCATGCCATCATCCGCCGTTCAAAGGGGCACGCCCAGTCGGTCATTCATACCGGGCGCATTGCGGTCAATCTGGATGCCAAGACTGTTGAGGTCGATGGCACGGCGGTTCATCTGACCGGCAAGGAATACCAGATGCTTGAGCTTTTGAGTCTGCGCAAGGGCACGACGCTGACCAAGGAAATGTTCCTCAACCATCTTTATGGCGGCATGGACGAGCCGGAACTCAAGATCATCGACGTCTTCATCTGCAAGCTTCGCAAGAAACTGGCCCAGGCCACGGGCGGCGAGACCTATATCGAAACGGTGTGGGGCCGTGGCTATGTGCTGCGCGATCCCGAGGCGGGGTCGGGCTCTGCTGGGCGGCTGGCGTTGGGGGCCTGAGCGCGGGACCGCTGGAAATTCGTCCCGCCGCTGCCTATCACTAGGCCAGATCAGGCGCGGGGGATGCGATGACCGGGGCGATTGCCGTCGAGGCACTGACCGAGGACGAGGCGCGGGCAGAACTTGCCCGTTTGGCCAAAGTGATAGCGCAGGCAGACGCGGCCTATCACCAGATGGACGCGCCCGAGATGACGGATGCCGCCTATGACGCGCTCAAGCGTCGCAATGCGGTGATCGAGGCGCGCTTTCCCGGTCTCAAGCGCGCCGACAGCCCGTCTGATCGCGTCGGCGCCGCACCTGGCGAAGGGTTTGCAAAGGTCCGCCACGAACGCCGCATGCTGTCGCTCGGCAACGCGTTCGACGCCGGCGAGGTCGCCGCGTTCGATGGCCGTATCCGCCGCTATCTCGGGCTGAGTCATGATTCCCCGCTCGACTATACCGCCGAGCCCAAGATCGACGGGCTATCCCTGAGCCTGCGTTACGAGGGCGGGCGGCTTGTGCAGGCCGCGACCCGCGGCGATGGCGAGACCGGCGAGAACGTTACCGCCAATGCGCGCACCATCGCCGATATACCCGCCCGGCTTGAGGGGGCGCCGGATATCCTTGAGGTCCGTGGCGAGGTCTACATCGCCCATGACGATTTCGAGGCGCTGAATGCGCGTCAGCAAGAGGCGGGCGAGAAACGCTTTGCAAATCCCCGCAATGCCGCTGCGGGATCGTTGCGCCAGCTTGATCCGGCCATGACCGCGCGGCGACCGTTGAAATTCTTTGCCTATGGCTGGGGGGTGCTGTCGGTGCCGCTTGCGGAAACGCAAAAGGCCGCACTTGATCGTCTTGGCGCGCTTGGTTTTACCATCAATCCGCTGACGCGGCTCTGTGACGGACCGGATGCGATGCTGGCCCATTACGCGGCGATCGAACAGGCCCGCGCGACGCTGGGATATGATATAGACGGGGTTGTCTACAAGGTGAACGATCTTGCCTTGCAAGACAGGCTTGGATTTCGCGCGACCACGCCACGTTGGGCCATCGCGCATAAATTCCCTGCCGAACTGGCCTGGACGCGTCTTGAAAAGATCGAGATACAGGTCGGCCGCACCGGGGCGTTGTCGCCCGTCGCGCGGTTGACGCCGGTCACGGTCGGTGGCGTGGTGGTTTCGAACGCAACCTTGCATAACGAGGACTACATCGCCGGGTGCGATGCACGCGGCAACCCGATCCGCGATGGCAAGGATATCCGCGAGGGCGACTGGGTTCAGGTTTACCGCGCGGGCGACGTGATCCCAAAGTTGGCTGATGTCGACCTGTCCAGGCGACCCGCAGAGTCGCGGCCATTCGAGTTTCCCACGCGATGCCCCGAATGCGGCTCCGAGGCGATCCGCGAAGAGGGCGATGCGGTTCGTCGCTGCACGGGTGGGCTGGTCTGTCCCGCGCAGGCCGTTGAAAAATTGAAACACTTCGTAAGCCGAGGCGCATTCGACATCGAGGGCCTGGGGGCGAAACAGGTTGAGATGTTCTATCGTGACCAGTCTCTGCCAATCCGCGAACCTGCCGATATCTTTACGTTGCAAGAGCGCGACGCGGTCAACCTTGCCAAGCTCAGGAATCGTGACGGTTGGGGCGAGAAATCTGCCGCCAATCTCTTTGCCGCGATCGAGGCTCGGCGCACCATTCCGCTTGACCGGCTGATCTTTGCACTGGGCATCCGCCACGTGGGTGAAAGTGCCGCCGACCTTCTGGCACGTAGTTACCAGAGCTGGGATGCGTTCGAGGCCGCCATGACAAATGCCCGGGTGGAAGAGGGCGCGCAATGGGATCAGCTCTTGTCGATAGACGGGGTCGGAAAGGTGATGGCGCGATCACTTGTGACCACGTTTCACCAGGCCGCGGAGCGTGCCTCGATTGATCGGTTGGTTGCGCATCTGCGCATTGAGCCGGCCCGCTTGCGCGGGCAGGTGGACAGCCCCGTGGCGGGCAAGACGGTGGTCTTTACCGGTACGCTGGAAAAGATGACCCGTGCCGAGGCCAAGGCGCGCGCCGAGGCCCTGGGGGCCAAGGTCGCAGGGTCGGTTTCGAAAAAGACTGACCTGCTGGTGGCCGGTCCCGGTGCAGGCAGCAAGGCGAAAAAAGCTGCTGAACTCGGGGTCGAGACCATCGACGAGGATGATTGGTTGCACCTGATCGGACAGGCATGAGCGGGCGTCCCGAGATCTTGTTTCCGCTTTTCGGCGAACTGACCTCGCTTGACGGGGTGGGGCCCAAGACTGCCTGCATGATGGGCCAGATCGGCATCGAAAAACCGCGCGACCTGATCTTTACCTTGCCGCAATCGGGTGTTGATCGGCGCCGCCGCACGACGTTGCGCGATGCGGGGCCGGGCGAGGTCGTTACCGTCGAGGTCGAGATCGGACCCCACGATCCGCCGCGCAGCCCCGCGCGCCCCTATCGCGTGCAGGTGCAGGATGCGCAAACCGCGTTCGACCTGGTCTTTTTCCATGCCCGCGGCGATTTCCTGCGCCGGCAAATGCCCGAGGGTGCGCGGCGCGTGGTTTCGGGAAAGATCGATATATTCGACGGGCGCGCGCAAATGGTTCATCCCGATCATATCGTGCAATGTGACGAAGCCGGGACGATCCCCGAATTCGAACCGGTCTACCCGCTGACCGCGGGTGTGACGCTCAAGACCATGACCCGCGCGGTACACGGCGCGTTGTCACGCCTGCCTGACCTGCCCGAGTGGATCGACCCCGCCTTGCGCGCGCGCGAGGGCTGGCCGGGCTGGCGCATGGCGGTCGAGGCCGCCCATGCGCCGCTTGGTCCGCGCGAACTGTCACCAACCGCCCCGCCGCGCCAGCGGCTGGCCTATGACGAGTTGCTGGCCCATCAACTGACCCTTGCGCTTGCCCGCCAGTCGCTGCGGCATGGCAAGGGACGGGCCAGCGCCGGTGATGGGCGGTTGCGCGACAAGGTGCTGTCCGCCTTGCCCTATACCCCAACCGGCGCACAGACCCGCGCGATCGCCGAGATCGGCGCCGACATGGCAGCGTCGCGCCGGATGAACCGTCTATTGCAGGGCGATGTGGGCGCGGGCAAGACGCTGGTTGCCTTCATGTCGCTGCTGATCGCGGTCGAGGCCGGGGGACAGGGCGTGATGATGGCCCCCACCGAAATTCTGGCTCGCCAGCATCTGGCCAGTCTCCGCCCTCTTGCCGAAACGGCGGGTGTGGTGCTGGAAATCCTGACCGGCCGCGACAAAGGGACAGAACGCGCAGCCAAGCTTGGGGCGCTTGCGGCGGGCGAAATTCAGGTGCTGGTGGGCACCCATGCAGTATTCCAGAAGGACGTGATATTTCGTGACCTACGCTTGGCCATCGTCGATGAACAGCACCGGTTCGGTGTTGCCCAAAGAATGGAACTTTCGGCCAAGGGGCGGGGGGCGGATGTGCTGGTGATGACCGCGACGCCGATCCCGCGCAGCCTGGCGCTTGCCAGTTATGGCGATATGGATATCTCCGTTCTGGATGAGAAACCGCCGGGTCGTACCCCGGTCAAGACGGCGTTGATCTCGGTTGGGCGGCTGGACGAGGTGACCGACCATCTGGCGCGCGCTCTTTCCGAGGGACGACAGGCCTATTGGGTCTGCCCACTGGTCGAAGAGTCAGAGGCGTCGGACCTGACCGCCGCGACAGACCGTTTCGCCCGGTTGCGTGCGCGGCTGGGGGAGGAGCGCGTCGGGCTGGTCCATGGTCAGATGTCGCCGGTTGAACGTGATGCGGCGATGGCGCGTTTCCAGTCCGGTGAAACCGGCGTTCTGGTGGCGACTACGGTTATCGAGGTGGGCGTCGATGTTCCGAATGCCTCGATCATGGTTATCGAGCGGGCCGAGGGGTTTGGGCTGGCGCAATTGCACCAGCTGCGTGGCCGTGTCGGGCGGGGTGCGGCGGCCTCGACCTGCCTTCTGGTCTATGGCGCGCCGCTGAGTGAGACCGGGCGGCGACGGCTGGAGATCCTGCGCGAGACCGAGGACGGGTTCCGCATCGCCGAGGAAGACCTCGCGATGCGCGGCGCGGGCGACCTGATCGGCACCGCGCAATCGGGCCTGCCGCGATTCCGTATCGCCGATCTTGAGAGGCAATCGGCGTTGATGGCGCTGGCCCAGGATGATGCGCGCAAGCTTTTGCTGGATGATCCTGGCCTCGAAACCGCCCGGGGTCAGGCCGCGCGTGTCCTGCTATGGCTGATGGAGCAGGATCGCGCGATCCGGTTGATCCAGGTCGGATAAAGGCAGGTCCGATCCTGCGCATTTTCGCAAGACGTATGTCGTGATGCGCAGGCCGGGTTTCTTTTGCCTAGTGGCGTGCCCGTCTAACCAGTTCGACGGTTGTTCCTGGACAAAGCTGTGCGATCTCGACGCGGATCATCTCGGGACGGGGCAGGGCCGGGGTAACGACCATATAGCGCCCACGATACCCCCCAAGCGCCAGTTGGCTTGCCATGTCAAGGGCGTCGAACATTGGGGTCACCAGCGGCGAAACCACCAGATCGGTTCCGGTTTTACTGGCCAGGGCTGCGTGAAGGAGCGTGTATGGCAGGCGTTCGCATCGGGCAGTGGCGAAGGGCATTCCCACTTCTATACGGTCCTCGGCGCTGAATCCCACCAAAAGCGCCGTCGGTTGGGTAACGGGTCTTTGAACCGCACATCCCAAGAGGATCGGTCGTGACAACATAAGGCCGCTCCGCTCGACGAGGACTTCGTTCCGCCCTTGGTTGACGTGTCAATATATTCTTTACGATAGGTAGAATGCCGGTGCAATTCACTCGATCCCGCCTGCGCGCAAGTTGTCAGGCAGATGCGCCTTGCTTTTTTGTGTTGCCGAGGTCGATACCTCTGTTGGCGTATGTTCCATCGGAGGCCGCAGATGATCCCCGAGATTTCGCATTCCATCCTGTCGGGAATGCCTTTGCCGGTATTGCTGGTCGGGCGGAACGAACGCGTGGCGGCCATGAATGCCCCTGCGCGTGCCATGTTCGGCCCGGCCGGAGTGGGGCGGCATTATATCGCGGTCCTGCGCCAGCCGGCACTGCTTGATTGCGTCGAAGAGGCGCTTCGGCTGTGTCAGGTGCGCCGCGTGCGATACCTGACCACGGGCATCTCGCGCGATGCAACCTACGAGGTCATCGCCAGCCCGTTGGGAACGCGCGGCAGCGAGGGCGTGGTGGTGGCCTTTAGCGACATTTCGGAGCGTGAACAGATGGGCCAGATTCGCCGCGATTTCGTCGCAAATGTCAGCCACGAACTGAAAACGCCGCTGACCGCGTTGCTGGGCTTTATCGAAACGCTCAGGGGGCCTGCGCGCAACGATGCGGCCGCACGCGAACGCTTTCTCGAAATCATGGAACGCGAGGCGATGCGCATGAACCGTCTTGTCAGCGACCTGTTGTCGCTCAGCCGGGTCGAGGCCGAGGAAAGGATGCGTCCCGAAAGCCGGGTCGACCTGGGCGCAATCGTGCGTGCAGCAGTTCAGGCTCTGCGCCCCGTGGCCCAGGAAGCTGGGGTCGAGATCGCGCTGAACATCCCGTCGGAGCCGGTTTTCGTCCAGGGCGATTCCGACCAGTTGACCCAGGTGATTCAGAATCTCGTCGAAAACGGCATCAAGTATGGTGCTTCGGGTGGGGAGGTGCGGGTGATGATGACGTTAAGCGACCGGGAACTCGCCTTTCGCGGTCCTGGCGTGAGGGTCGATGTGATCGATCGCGGCGAGGGATTCGACCCGGTTCACATCCCCCGGCTTACCGAACGGTTCTACCGGGTGGACAACCATCGTTCGCGCGAGATGGGGGGCACGGGCTTGGGATTGGCGATCGTCAAGCATATCGTCAATCGCCATCGCGGCCGGTTCCGCATCGACAGCACACCGGGCGAAGGCAGCATTTTTTCGATCATGTTGCCAAGGGCCTGATGAATGCCAAGGCCGTCTTGTACCTGTGCTGGACGGACGTGAAGGTGCGCGGCGGCCGACCAACGGGCAGCCACCTGATCCCGGCCCGTCATGATATTTTCGGAAAAGGCAGGTCACCTTTAATAAGGCAAAATGATCGCTTAAATAAGAATATACGACTTAAAATAATAATAAAAAATGCTACATCGGTCACCGAAGGTCGGTGCCGCCCACGGTGCCGGTTTCATCAAGGGCAAAACTGCGATCCAACAGTGGAGGAAGCAATGGACGGAAACGATAACGGCATGGCCGGCAAGTGCCCCGTGATGCATGGCGGGAACACCGCCATGGGCACTTCGAACATGGACTGGTGGCCGAACGCGCTGAACCTCGACATCCTGCACCAGCACGACACCAAGACCAACCCGATGGGCAAGGATTTCGACTATCGCGAAGCGGTCAAGACGCTGGACTTCGACGCGATCAAGGCGGATGTGCGCGCGCTGATGACCGACAGCCAGGAATGGTGGCCGGCGGACTGGGGCCATTACGGCGGGTTGATGATCCGCATGGCCTGGCACTCGGCGGGCACCTACCGCATCGCCGATGGCCGTGGCGGCGGTGGCACCGGCAACCAGCGCTTTGCCCCGATCAATTCCTGGCCCGACAATGTCAGCCTCGACAAGGCCCGCCGCCTGCTGTGGCCGATCAAGAAGAAATACGGCAACAAGATCAGCTGGGCCGACCTGATGATCCTGGCCGGCACCGTGGCCTATGAGGATATGGGCCTCAAGACCTTCGGTTTTGCCTTTGGCCGCGAGGATATCTGGCACCCCGAGAAAGACACCTATTGGGGCGCGGAAAAGGAATGGCTGGCGCCGTCTGACGAACGCTATGGCGACCTCGACAATCCGGCGACCATGGAAAACCCGTTGGCCGCGGTTCAGATGGGCCTGATCTACGTCAACCCCGAGGGCGTGAACGGCCAGCCCGACCCGCTGAAGACCGCCGCGCAGGTGCGCGAAACCTTTGCCAGGATGGCAATGAACGACGAGGAAACCGTGGCGCTGACCGCTGGCGGGCATACTGTCGGCAAGTGCCACGGCAATGGCGATGCCAGCCTGCTGGGCGCTGATCCCGAGGCCGCAGATGTCTGTGAACAGGGCCTTGGCTGGACCAACCCGAACAAGTCGGGCAAGGGTCGCTATACAGTGACCAGCGGCATCGAGGGCGCCTGGACCACGCATCCGACCAAGTGGGACAACGGCTATTTCTACCTGCTTTTCACCTATGACTGGGAACTCAAGAAATCGCCGGCCGGCGCCTGGCAGTGGGAACCCGTCAACATCAAGGAAGAGGACAAGCCGGTCGATGTCGAAGACCCCTCGATCCGCTACAACCCGATCATGACCGACGCCGACATGGCGATGATCAAGGATCCGGTCTATCGTGAGATTTCCGAGCGTTTCTACAAGGATCCCGACTATTTCACCGAGGTTTTCGCGCGGGCATGGTTCAAGCTGACCCATCGCGACATGGGGCCCAAGGCGCGTTACATCGGACCCGAGGCGCCGAGCGAAGACCTGATCTGGCAGGATCCGGTGCCCGCGGGCAACACCGGCTATGACGTGGCCGCGCTGAAGGCGAAGATCGCGGCCTCGGGCCTCACGATCCCCGAGATGGTCGCAACCGCCTGGGACAGCGCCCGCACCTTCCGTGGGTCGGACATGCGCGGCGGCGCGAATGGCGCGCGCATCCGTCTTGCGCCCCAGAAGGACTGGGAAGGCAACGAACCCGCACGCCTGCAAAAGGTGCTGACAGTGCTGGAGCCGCTTGCGGCCGAGGCCGGCGCGTCCGTTGCCGATACCATCGTGCTTGCCGGCAATGTCGGCATCGAGATGGCGGCGAAAGCGGCCGGGTTCGACATCGAGGTGCCATTCGCGCCGGGCCGCGGGGACGCCACCGACGAGATGACCGACGCGCCCTCGTTCGACGTTCTGGAACCGATCCATGACGGTTTCCGCAACTGGCTGAAAAAGGACTACGTCGTCAGCCCGGAGGAACTGCTCCTGGACCGGACCCAGTTGATGGGCCTGACCGCGCCCGAGATGACCGTGCTGATCGGCGGGATGCGGGTGCTGGGCACCAATCACGCCGGCACCCGTCACGGCGTTCTGACGGATCGCGAAGGCCAGTTGACCAACGACTTCTTCGTGAACCTGACCGACATGGCCAACACCTGGAAACCGGCGGGCAACAACGTCTATGAAATCCGCGACCGCAAGACGGACACGGTAAAGTGGACGGCAACGCGCGTCGACCTGGTGTTCGGATCGAACTCGATCCTGCGGTCCTACGCCGAGGTCTATGCCCAGGACGACAATACCGCGAAGTTCGTGACCGACTTCGTTGCCGCCTGGGTCAAGGTGATGAACGCGGATCGGTTCGACCTGCACTGATCCATAACGGCTCAAGGCATTGCTTTTGCCTCCCGCGCGCTGGTCGCGCGGGAGGTTTGCTGCCACTGGCTGGCAGAGGCCGCAGTATCCGGTCTTCCTTTACGCGATTTCCTGTTGAGGCCGTTGCGCGGCGGGGTTAGGCAAGGGTCGAATGCGTTCCGTTTGCGGCGCGTTTCCCGGTGCGAGAGGCCATTCATGCTTGAGATCGAAGAGACGGGCTTGCCCGGCGTGGTGGTGCTGACGCCCCGGCGGTTCGGGGATCGTCGCGGTTTTTTTTCCGAGACGTGGAATGCGCGGCGGATGGCCGAACACGGGCTTGATTACCTTTTTGTGCAGGATAACCAGTCGCTGTCGGCCGAGATCGGCACGGTTCGAGGTCTGCATTTCCAGGCCCCGCCGCATGCGCAGGACAAGCTGGTGCGCTGCGGGCGCGGGGCGCTGTTCGACGTGGCCGTCGACATCCGCGTGGGCTCTGCGACCTATGGGCAGTGGGTGGGGGTGGACCTGACTGCGGAAAACGGCAAGCAACTGCTGGTGCCCAAGGGGTTCCTGCATGGTTTTGTCACCCGCGCGCCCGATACCGAGATCGTCTATAAATGCACCGATTACTACGCACCCGAATGCGACGGCGCGGTGCGTTGGGACGATCCCGATCTTGGCATTGACTGGGGGATTTCGGCGGCGTCGGCGATCCTGTCGGACAAGGATGCCGCCGCCCCGCGTTTGCGCGATATCACGTCGCCGTTCCGCTACGAGGAGTAAGCGCATGAAGATACTGGTCACCGGTGGCGCGGGGTTCATCGGTTCGGCGGTGGTGCGCCGGGCGATTGCCGATGGGCACGAGGTGGTCAACCTCGACGCGCTGACCTATGCCGCCTGCCTGGCCAACGTGGCCTGCGTGGCCGATGGCGCGGCCTACGCCTTTGAACAGGCCGATATTCGCGACCGCGCGGCGCTGGACAGGGTTTTCGCCGTGCATGCGCCGGACGCCGTCATGCACCTGGCCGCCGAGTCCCATGTCGACCGCTCCATCGACGGGCCGGGCGATTTCATCGAGACCAACATCACCGGCACCTACAACATGCTGGAGGCCGCGCGCAGCTATTGGGTGGGGCAGGGGCGGCCCGCAAGCTTCCGCTTCCACCATATCTCCACCGACGAGGTCTATGGCTCTCTGCCCGCCGACCCGTCGGTGAAATTCACCGAAACCACGCCCTACGATCCGCGCAGTCCCTATTCGGCCTCCAAGGCGGCGAGCGACCACCTGGTGCGCGCCTGGCATGAAACCTACGGCCTGCCGGTGGTGCTGACCAATTGTTCCAACAATTACGGCCCCTACCATTTCCCCGAAAAGCTGATCCCGGTGATCATCCTGAACGCGCTGGCGGGCAAGCCGCTGCCGATCTACGGCGACGGGTCGAACGTGCGCGACTGGCTTTATGTCGAGGATCACGCCGAGGCGCTGCTGCTGGTGGTGGAAAAGGGCACGGTGGGCCGGTCCTACAATATCGGGGGCGAGAACGAGCGGACCAACCTGGACCTGGTGCGGACCCTGTGTGGCATCCTCGACCGGTTGCGCCCGCGCGCGGCGGGCTCTTACGGCGATCTGATCACCTTCGTCACCGACCGGCCCGGCCATGACGCGCGCTATGCCATCGACCCCACCCGCATCCGGACCGAACTGGGCTGGCGGCCCAGCGTGACGGTCGAAGAGGGGCTTGAGCGCACCGTGCGCTGGTATCTCGACAACGAGGCCTGGTGGCGTCCGTTGCAGGCGCGCCACGGTGTTGGTGAACGCCTGGGGGTGAAGGCATGACGCTTCTGGTGTTCGGATCGACGGGGCAGGTTGCCCGCGAATTGCGCAAACGCGCCCCCGACGCGGTGTTCCTGTCGCGGGAAGAGGCGGATCTGGCCGATCCCGGCGCCTGCGCCGCGGTGATCGAGGCCCATGCGCCCGCAGCCGTGATCAACGCCGCCGCCTATACCGCGGTAGACCGGGCCGAAGAGGAAGAGGCGCTGGCCACCACCATCAACGGTGCAGCGCCCGGCGCCATGGCCTGGATCTGCGCCAAACAGGGCATCCCCTTCGTTCACATCTCGACCGATTACGTGTTCGACGGCTCGGGGGACGCGCCCTGGGCGACGGATGCGAAAACCGCGCCGCTGGGGGCCTATGGCCGCTCCAAGCTGGCCGGGGAAGAGGCGGTGCAAAGCGCGGGCGGGGCCTATGTCATCCTGCGCACGTCCTGGGTGTTTTCCGCCCATGGCAGCAATTTCGTCAAGACCATGCTGCGGCTGGGGGGCGAGCGGGAAAAGCTGACCATCGTCGCCGACCAGGTCGGCGGGCCGACCCCGGCGGGCGACATCGCAGCGGCCTGCCTCAAGATCGCGCACCATCTGCAAGAGACACCCGAACATCGCGGCACCTTCCATTTTTCCGGTGCGCCCGATGTCAGCTGGGCCGATTTCGCGCGCGAGATCTTCGCGCAGGCGGGGCTGGACGTGACGGTGGAGGACATCCCCACCAGCGCCTATCCCACCCCCGCCAGGCGCCCCGCCAATTCCCGGCTGGATTGCGAGGGGACAGAGGTCGTTTTCGAGATTGCCCGCCCGGACTGGCGCGCGGGATTGCGCGATATTCTGAAAGATCTGGGAGCATTGAAGACATGATCACCCGCAAGGGCATCATCCTGGCCGGCGGCTCGGGCACGCGGCTTTACCCGATCACGATGGGCGTCAGCAAGCAGCTCCTGCCGATCTATGACAAGCCGATGATCTATTATCCGCTCAGCGTGTTGATGCTGGCCGGTATCCGCGAGATCGCCGTGATCACCACGCCGCAGGACCAGGACCAGTTCAGGCGCGTGCTGGGCGATGGCAGCCAGTGGGGCCTGAGCCTGACCTACATCGTGCAGCCCTCGCCCGACGGGCTGGCGCAGGCCTTCATCCTCGCCGAGGACTTTCTGGCGGGCGCGCCTTCGGCGCTGGTGCTGGGCGACAACATCTTCTACGGGCACGGCCTGCCCGAGCTGTTGCAGGCGGCCGATGCCAAGACGGCGGGCGGCACGGTGTTCGGCTATCGCGTGGCCGATCCCGAACGCTATGGCGTGGTCGAGTTCGACGCGGGGGGGCGCGCGACGGCGATCGTGGAAAAGCCCGAGGTTCCGCCGTCGAATTACGCGGTGACGGGGCTTTACTTTCTCGATGCCGAGGCGCCGGCCCGCGCGCGCCAGGTCCGGCCCTCGGCGCGCGGCGAGCTGGAGATCACCACGCTGCTGGAAATGTACCTGCACGAGGGCGCGCTGGACGTGCAGGTGATGGGGCGGGGCTATGCATGGCTTGACACGGGCACGCATGGTTCTCTGCTGGATGCGGGCAATTTCGTGCGCACGCTGGAAAAACGCCAGGGCCAGCAGACCGGCTGCCTTGAGGAAATCGCCTATGCCCAGGGCTGGATCGACACCGCCACCCTGATCGCCCGTGCCGAGATGTTCCGAAAGAACGCATATGGCGATTATCTCAAGGGGTTGATCAAGCCCTAGGGTCAGCGCCGTTTCGTCGCCTGGCCCGGGTCGCGACGGTCACGGCGGACGCTGGGCCGGGGTAAGAGCCTCGGTTTTAGCGAAACGATCCCGATTACGATACGCGGCTTGGCTGCGCGGTGACAGGGCGCGTGTGCCGTCGGTACGGAGGTCCTTCGCCCGATGGGGGTGAGTCGCCCATCGCGTGCGCATCGGCAACACCTTGCCCGTTTTACATGCGCCCGCAGGGGCTTTCCGCCGAATACCCTGTGCAGGTTGTTTTCCGGCGGTCTTTCGCATGCCCCGCAGACGGGTTTGGGCGGGGTGCCGCGCGGATCGGGCCTGTTTGGCGAGGCGCCGTTTCTGCGCGGGGCAACCGGCGTATTCGAAAGGCGGGGCCGTATTCCGCGGCTCTCAAGACCTTTGGAAAATATGGGAGACAGAGAATGAAAAAGATCACCGCCATGACCGCGATCCTTTTGTTTTCAACCGGCGCCGCCTTTGCCGCAGAGCTGGATGCCAATGGCGATGGTGCGGTAACTTTCGAAGAGTTTCTGGCTGTCTTGCCGACAACCACCGAAGAGGCGTTCGCGGCAATCGATACCGATGCTAGCGGCGCCCTGTCGGCAGAGGAAATCGCGGCGGCCGAAGAGGCCGGGTTGATCCCCGTCGAGGGCTGAGGCAAGGGCGCACGCCCTAGCTGGCAGGGAATATCCTGCTAGGCACGGCGCCCGGTCATGCCGGGGGCCGTGTCGCCTTACGATTTGTCGGCTTATCACGTGACCTTTTCCCGCCGATGGGGCGCGTGGCCTGGCACGCCCGTCAATGTCGCGCGGCACCGTGGCAATCTGGGCGGCTTTTGCCGATTGCGGGGGGCGTGGCAGATGATTAGGGTCGAATTCGACTGCGGCCGCATCCGGGCGACCGCGCGTGGCATGCAAAGAGGTGACAGTGTCCCGGGACGCCCTAACAGATGACGGCATGTCGACGATCCGCCAGCGTTTGGGCGAGATCCGCGAGATGGAACGATCCAAGGGCGCCGAGGCCGCGGAAAAGGCGCTGATCGCGCTGATCCGCGAGGTGCCCGACAACCGGCCCGCCTATACCGCGCTGAGCCGGGTGCTGATGAAGCAGAAAAAATTCGATTACGCCGTCCGGGCCGCCGAAAAGGTGGTGCGGCTTGCCCCAATGGAGGCCGAGCCGCTGGTGCTGGCGGGCTTTGCGCGGTTGCGCAACGAGGATCGCGAGGGCGCGGCAGTGGCCTTTGCCGATGCACTGGGGCTGGATGGCGCAAATACCCGCGCCATGATGGGCGCGGCCCTTTTGAAGATGTCGGAAGACAGCCACGAGGATGCGCTTGAGCTATGCGAACGCGCCGTCGCGCTTGATCCCGACCTGGAACGCGCGCATGAACTGATTGTGCGTATCAACCTCAAACAGGGGCGCAAGGACGACGCGCTGGCCGAATTGCGCGACCTCGTCGAGGCCGGTGGCGGTTCGTCCCGTGCGTTGCGTCTTTACGCCCGCCTGATGCGCGATGAGGGGCGACTTGACGAGGCGTTGAAGGCCGCCGCGTCGCGGCTCGGAGAGGACCGCAAGAGCCTCAAGCGTTTTTCCCAGCTTGCGGCCTTTTCCGGTCAGGCTGACCTTGCGGTGGACGAGTATCGCAAACTTGCCGAGGCAACCGATGCGAAACCCGCCGACAAGGTTCGCCTTATCGCTGCGCTGATCCGCAGCGGTGCGCTTGATGAGGCCCGCACTGGCATTTCCGCGCTGCCCGATGCGCGGGTTCTCAAGCCGCTCAAGCACAAGCTGTCGGGCGACATCGCGATGGCCGAAGGTCAGCACACGGCCGCGATCGCGCTTTACCGCAAGGCCTGCAAGGCGGCCAACGCACAAGAGCCCGATGCCGACGCGATTGGCGCCGACGCACCTGAGGAAGATCTGGCAAAGCTCTGGCAGAAACATAGTGCCCAGGCTCTGCGTGTTGCCTTGCGCGCCCGCCGCAGTCCGGGCTGACCTCTGGGCCCACCCGCGCAGGCAACGTTCAACAGACAGCGAAAGGCCCGAGATGCCCCTGAACCTTGTCTATATCATCATGGATAGCTGCCGGTTCGACAGCTACCGGCGTGCGCGGACGCCCAACATGGACGCCCTGGCCGAGGGTGAACAGCGCTATAGCTATGCGTCCTGGACCGCGCCCAGCCATCACTCGATCTTCATGGGCCAGATCGCCCATAAAAGCCCCACACGGGTTCTGGCCTCGGAGGTCTACAAGAAGGAATATGCCCGTTGGGTTGACCGGATCGACGTGCCGGACCTGTCGTTCAAATCCTTCGTGCCCGAACTGAGCCTCGCGAAGGTTTTGCAAAAACAGGGTTACCGAACCGTGGGCCGGGTATCGATGCCTGTCTTGAACCCTTTTACCGGGCTCAATCGTCACTTCGACGATTATCGCCTGATGTCGAATCACAATGATTTCGGCGGAATGGTGAACGAGGTATCGTTTTCGACCGATCAGCCGAGCTATTATTTCATGAATCTCGGCGAGACCCATTATCCTTACATGCTCAAGGATGACAGCCTGCCGCGCATTTCGGGCGTTCACGGGGTGGTCAAGGGCATGGATGAGGCGATCCAGCGGTCGGGCGATCTGCCGGATGAGGACGATGGCTTTTTCTCTGCCGGGGACATGGCCGCGCTGCACGACCAACAGGTGCGCTGTGTGGAACATGTCGACGAGATCCTGGGCGCGTTGATCGCCAAGGCGCCGAAGGGGACGCATTTCATCGTGACCGCGGATCACGGTGAATGTTTTGGCGAGGGCGACTATTTCGGGCACGGCCCGGTGATGCACGAAAAGGTTTTCGAGATTCCGTTCCTTGAGGGGCGCAAGACATGATGGACGCGCCTTCGGTTCCCGACCCGGTTTTCGTGCTGGCCGCGCCGCGGTCTTTCACATCGCTGATCACCGCGATGATCGGCCAGCACCCAGAACTTTACGGCCTGCCGGAGCTTAACCTCTTTCAATGTGATCTGATGGAGGAATTCAATACCGGGCTGACGCCCGATGGCATTTCCAAATCGCCTGTCTGGAAGACGATGCGCCATGGGTTGTTGCGGACCGTGGCCGAGCTATATGCCGGCGAACAGACGGTCGAGTCGATCCACATGGCCGAACGCTGGCTTGCGCGCCGGGCCGACCGGACCTCGGCAGAGGTCTTCCATGAACTGTGCAAGTCCATTGCGCCTTTGCGCGTGGTTGAGAAAAGCCCGGGTGTGCTGCGCAAGCAGGTGTTCATGGACCGGATGCTTGAGGCATTTCCGAATGCCCGCTTCATCCACCTGTTGCGCAGTCCCGTGGACCAGGGGCGATCGGTGCTCAAGGCCAAGGGTGGTATCGGCGTGCTCTTGGCGATGAACTGCGTTGACTACCGCGGAGAAGAGGCCGCGCTCGAACCGCAGATCCTGTGGCATGACACCCAGGTTCAGATCCTTCGCTTTCTCGACAAGCTGCCCGATGAGCAATTCGTAACGGTGCGTGGCGAGGATCTGCTGAACGATCTCGATAACTCGCTGGGGGCACTATGCCGCTGGCTGGGCGTGTCCGACGATGTCGAGGCCATCGCCGCGATGAAACGGCCCGAGGAGTCGGCCTATTCCTGCCTTGGGCCCGCGAATGCGCGGCTGGGCAATGACGTGAATTTCCTGCGATCGCCGGCGCTGCGCGAGGGCGGGGTGACGTCAACCCCGCTGGATGCGCCCTTGCCCTGGCGGGCGGATGCGGCGCCGCTACATCCTCGTGTCCAGGCCCTGGCGCGGGAGTTGGGATATTGAGTGTTCTTGACCTCAAACCGTTGCGCGCGCCCGGCCACCGGGCCTTTATCGGGATGGAATTTGGCGGCCCTTCTGCCGAGGCAGATCCGGAGGCGCTGAGCCCTGGCGATGTGCTGGCCGATCCGCGCCTGATGTCGCTGGGCCGGGCCGTGTTCGAAGAGCTGCGCCTGCAATTTGCAGAACCCGCCGGCGCCGCGCATCTGAGCGACGAGGAAGAGGCATATCGGCAGAAGCTGGAAACCTGGGCCGATATCCTGGAAATCCTGCTGGAAGAGACCCTTAACGAGCTTGAAACCCTGAATGCCGCGCGCGCGGGGCTTGCGCATGGGCCGGGTTGAGGGGGCAGGCATGAAGCAGATGCGGTGCGCGGCGGCCCATCCCGGCCTTGGCGAGCGGGCTTTTGTCCGCATCGCCCGTAACGGATTCGGTGATGCGCTGAATTCCTACCCCCATTCCATGGCCTGGTTCAAGGACCGCCTGGTGGTCGGCACAACGCGCAGCAACCTGTGCCTGTTCAAGGTCTCGAAGATCGAGAAGAAGCTGGACCGATGGCCGGTCGAATGTCCTGATTACGTTTACGACCTGGATATGCGGGCGCAGATCTGGTCGTTCGATCCGACCGAGGCTCGGCCGGGGGTGGAAAACTCCGGCTGGACGTTGCGCGCTCGCGCGCCCTGGATCGACGCGCAGGGTGAGAGGCTCCCGCGTGAATTGGGCTATCGCGGCATGTGTGTTTTCAAAGGGACCAGCGATCGGGAAGAATGCCTTTACGTCGCCACCTATACGCCGGCCAGGGGATTCGGCACGCGCATCCTGCGATCTGAGGATGGCATACGGTTCGACGAGATCCCGATGCCAGAGGGGTTCGACCGGTCGGTCATCACGCTGCGCCTTGTTGTACCGTTCAAGGGGCGGCTGTTTACCAGCCCTACGGGCAAGGCGGGTGGTAATCCCAACCAGACCGGACAGGCGGTCATCTATGCCAGCGCCGATCCGGCCGGGGGATCGTGGGAGCCGGTGAACCTGCCCGGTTTCGGCGATCCCGGTAATATCGGCATCTTCGAGATGGTTGGTTGCGGAGATTACCTTTACGCGGGCACCGGCAATCCGGCCGGCTACCAGATATGGCGCACCCGCGCCGAGGGGCCTGCGCCTTACGACTGGGATTGCGTGGTTACCAACGGGGCCTATCGCGGCCCGCTGAACCAGGGTGTCGCCTCTTTCGCGGTGCACCAGGGATTGGTCTATGCTGGCAGCGGTATTCAACATGGCGGCATTGATCGGGGGGCTGGAATCGGCCCTGCCGGGCCGGAACTGATCCGCATCCATGAAAACGGCCGGTGGGACCTGGTCGTGGGCAGTAGTCGCGATACACCCGAGGGCGCGCGCGCGCCGCTGTCGGGCTATACGCCGGGGTTCAACAACCTCTTCAACGGATATTTCTGGCAGATGGAAAGCCATGATGGCTGGCTTTACCTGGGCACCTTCGACTGGACCACGATGCTGCGCTATTCCGAGCGCGGAGCCTGGCCCGCGCCGTTTCGCAAGATGATCGAGCGGGTCGGTGTCGAAAAACTGGTGCAAACCCGGGGCGGTGCCGAGCTTTATCGTTCGCGCGATGGCGAGAATTGGCTGCCGGTCACGACACAGGGCTTTGGGAACGCATTCAATTACGGTATCCGTACATTGCAGTCCACGCCATACGGTCTGGCGGTGGGCTTGGTGAACCCCTTTGGTCCGCGGGTCGGCTTCGACGGCCCGGATGGGTACGGATACCGGTACAACCCCGATGGCGGGCTTGAGATCTGGCTGGGACAGAAACGGGAAAGGAATTTGCCATGAGAGCGCTGCGCATCGCGGGTATTTCACTTGGTCTGGTGCTGGGGCTGGGCGCGTGCATGCCCGATATCGCCGCCATCGGGGGGGGTGGAAAGGGCCGCTCGGTCTCGCTGGGTACGCCCGCCGCGGCGGGTGGTCTGGATCAGCGCACGGTCATGGCTGCGGGGCTGGAGCGCAGCTATCACATCTACGTCCCCAAAAGCGTTGCCGCTGCCGGCGGGTCCGCGCCCGCGATCGTCACGTTCCATGGCGGAGGCGGCAACGCCCTGGAGTTCGCCAAGCGGATCGATATCCGCCGCGTCGCCGATGCGCGTGGCATGATCGTGCTGGCTCCGCAAGGGGTCGGGCGTGGCGACAAGGGATTCTGGAACGCGGGCAGCATCTCGCCCGTCGGCATGGCCGAGCGTAACAACGTGGATGACCTCGCTTTTATCCAGGCCATGCTGCGCGATGCCGCGAGCGTGGCGCCGATAGATCCGTCGCGGGTCTATGCGGCGGGGCTGTCCAAGGGCGGGATGCTGGCCTATCATGCCGCGTGCAATCTTCCGGGCACGTTCACGGCGATCGCGGCGGTCGCCAGCACCCTGTCGGCCGCCGATTGCCCCAACCCGCAGGGCGTCAGCCTGCTGCACATCCACGGCACCGACGACAAGAACGTTCCGTTTTCCGGCGGCAGCGGCGAGATGTCGGCCAAGGGCGCGAACTGGCCGCCCGCAAGCCTCGGGATAGAACGCTTCAGCGCGGCCAACCAATGCGCGCCGCAGGCGCAGGTCATGCGGCCAGCGCAGGATACCACCTGCCAGGTCACTTCATGCGCAGGCGGCGAAAAGGTCGAGCTTTGTCTCGTCGAGGGCGGCGGTCATGCCTGGCCGGGCATAGAGCCCGCCCCCTGGCAGCAGAAATACGGGGTTTATGTTTCGCCCTATTTCAAGGCTACGGACTTCGTCGTCGATTTCCTGCTGAGCAGCAACTAACATCAATGGGAGGCCCCGCGCCGGGTTGCCCGGTCGGGGTTGCGCACTTGCCATGGCGGATCTTCAGCCGCTTTTCATCCTGACCTGCATGCGGTCTTATTCGTCACTGGTCAGTTCGATGCTGGGTCAGCATTCCGGGCTGTTTGCCATGCCAGAGCTGAACCCGTTCATCGGCGATAGCCTGCGACAGATCGAAACCATGGCGCGCGCGGTACGACCGCGCACCCTGGACGGGCTTTATCGGGCGGTGGCAGAACTGGTCTTTGGCGGACAGGGCGAGCCCGAGATCGCCGAGGCCAGGCGCTGGTGCGCCGCGCGCCCGCGTTGGACCGCGGTGGAGTTGATATCTGACCTGTCAGACAGGGTCGCGCCGCGCAAGCCCATCGACAAGAGCCCAAGCACCGTTCTGGTCGACGGCGCGCTTGAACGCGCGCTGGCGCAGTTTCCCAACGCCTTTTTCCTGCATCTTTATCGCCATCCGATCGCCACCACCGCCTCGATTGCGAAGATCACCGGCAAGTGGCAGCCCCCCACCAGGCAGGGGCTGCGGGGTGGGCGTCAGCGCGATCCCGAAGAAAGCTGGTTCGGCATCAATGCCGCTATTCTGCGGGCCTCACTGCGGATCGCGCCCGGTCATTTCATGTCGGTCCGCGGCGAGGACGTGTTGCGCGATCCTGACCGCTACCTGACGCAGATTTGCGACTGGATGGGGCTGGAAACCACGCGGGCCGACCTGTCGGCCATGCATCATCCCGAACACAGCCCCTTTGCTTGTCTCGGTCCGCCCTCGGCGCCGTTCGGCAACGATCCCAATTTCCTGCGCGAGCCTGGTTATAATCCCCGCCCCATCAGTGAGGCGCCGCTTGATGCACCACTGGAATGGGACAGTCCGAACCGGCGACTGGGCCGGGAAACAGTCGCGCTGGCCTGTCAGCTTGGTTATGGGAGGGGCACCCGATGAAGCACGCCACGCCACGTCTGCAAGGTTCACGATGAGACAGCCGTTATTCATCATCTGCCCCGGCCGCACCTTTTCGTCGGTCGTCTGTTCGGCGATTGGCCAACACCCCGAGGCCTATGGTCTGCCCGAGGTGAACCTTTTCGTGCGCGACACGGTGGGCGAGTTGATGGCCTCGGGGCGGGTCGGGGCGATCACGGGGTTGAAACGAACAATCGCCGAACTGAATTTCGGCGCACAGACCGTCGAGACGGTCGAGGCCGCCACCGCCTGGATTGAAGAACGCGGCGCGATGTCGGGTGCCCAGATGCTGCGCCTGCTCGGCGAACTTTCGGGGGGGCGGATGATCGTCGACAAAACCCCCACGAATTCGCAGGAGAAAGCGTTGTTGCGCATCGCCGAGGCATTTCCCGAGGCGCGGTTCCTGCATCTCACGCGGCATCCGCGTGCCACGTTACGTTCGCAATACAAGGCGATCCAGAGCCGACGCGGAAAGATCCCCCGCAAGATGCTGATCGAGGCAACAGGCCGCTGGCTGGAACGACACCGATGGCTGGTTGAGTTTGGCGCCGCGCTGGGACCTGGGCAATATCTTTGCCTGCATGGCGAGTGGTTCTTCGAGGATCCCAGGCGGATTCTGGAACAGGTTTGCGACTGGGCAGAACTGTCGCGGGCACCCGGCGCGGTCGAGCGGATGATGCACCCGGAAGAGTCTCCCTATGCCCGTCCGGGCCCGGAGAACGCGCCTTATGGCAATAATCCCGGTTTCATGGAAAACCCCCATCTGCGCATCGGTGCTCCCTCGGCAGAAACGCTGGACGGGCCGCTGGAATGGCTGGACGGGCTTGACGTGTATTTCGACGCGGAGACCAGGCAGCTTGCGCACCAGCTTGGCTATGCAGGCTGAGCCAACAGGAGATGTCATGACACGTGCCGCCAACATCCGCGAGACAGAGCCGGTTAACATGGAAAGCCCCGAACTGGGCGTGGTTCGTGCGCTGGTGCCAGCCCAGGACGGTTGCCTGGCTGAAATCGAACGGATCGGGGCAGGGGGGGGCGTGGTCGAACTTGCCCGTCTTGATGCCACGGGAAATGCGCGTGCCATGGTTCGGCTGGGCGATATGCTCGGCACGCTGGAGCAAGAGATTGCTGCTCGGCTATTATCCGGTGTGTCGGACGCGCCCGACCTTGTCCGGGCCGAGGGCGCGGGACTGGTCGGCCTTGCCCTTTCGGACCCTTCCGCGCTGAAAACGCTGCGAGATGGGCGCGAGGGCCTTTTTGGCCCAAGTGCCGGATCGGGGCCGTGGTGGGCGCTGGTGGAGCATTGCGCGGGCGCAGACCTGTTGCACCTTTTACACCTGTCCGACGGGGTGCGGCGGCTTGATTGTGGTCCGCTTCGGTTGGACGCGCGGCGGCGGATCACGGCGATTGCCTTTTTCGACGGCGCGCTGTTCGTGGCAGTGGCCGATCCGTTGGCCGGGTTTGACCTGTTCCGGCTCGATCTTGCGGCGCCGACCGGGGAGTGGGTAACGGTTCTGTGTCGTGGCGCGCATCGGTTCGCGCTGAACGCCGCGGTTTTCGCGATGCGGCAAACTCCGGCGGGCCTGTTGATCGGAACCGCGGCGCTGGCGGGCGGGGTCGCGCCGGTCGGCAACTGGGGCCCGGAACTGCTCCTTGTTTTGCCGGGGGGGACATGGGACCTGGTCATGGGCCAGCCCAGGTTCACGCCTGACGGGTTGAAACTGCCTGCCTCGGCGCGGTTGGCGGGCATGGACAGGGCCGGCAATGCCGCAATCAAGGTAATCGCGCAGGGACTCGTAGAGGGATGTCCGGCCACGGTTGTGGCAGTGCAGGATTTCGACGGTGCCAACAAGGCCGACCGTGCCGAGGTGCTGGCTGATGCGATGGACTATCGCGGGCCCGTGCGGTTTTACCTGTCGCATGACCCGGCTGAGTGGCGTGAACTGCCCCACGCCCTGCCCGACGGCCTGGGCGAGGTGACCGCGCTTTGCCTGACCGGTCGCGGGCTTGTCATCGGGCATGAGGCTCTCGGCGCCTCTGGGCTGCCGGTCAGTTTCCTGCCGTTGCCCTGAGACCGTTCAAGGTAACCACGACCACAGCTCGACCTCGACAAATCGAAAGAGAACGCGGGAAAAGACCTGCCAGGCGGGGCGTTCGTCGACTTCGATCTTGGCGTGGCCGGTCATATTTCCGGCAAGCGTCCCCCTTGGATTGGGCACCTCGACCACGACCCGCGTGACCCGACCGAAATCGCGTTCTTCGGCGGCAGGGGCGCGGCGCATCACGGTTCCGCTCAGATTGGCATTCGGTGCGCTCCAGGGTTTCAGCGTCACGTCGGCGCCGATCGCGACCTCGTCGATCTCGGTCTCTGGAACTTCGATTTCTGCCAGGACCGTGCGATTGTCGGCCAATTCCGCGAACAGGTCGCCCTCGCGCAGGTAGGTGCCGACCGAGATGCCCGACATGGTGCTGACGATCTGTCCATTTGCCAGGGCGCGGATATCGGTATGTTCCAGTCGCAGCCGGGCAAAGCCGAGATCCTGCCGGATGCGGTCTATCTCTGCGGTTGCGGCGTCGACCTCGCTTTGCAGGGCGGGGCTGCGCAAAAGGTCCAGTCCGGCCTCGCTGCGCTGCAACTCGGCCTGTGCCACGGCGTGGGCTGCCCGCGCGGCCTCCAGCACGCTTTGTGCAACCGCACCGCGTTCGAAAAGCTGTTGTTTGCGGACGAGATCCTCTTGCGCCGCCGTAAAGCCGGCCCGTGCGGCGGCAACGCCCTGCATGGCCAGTTCGACTTCTTCGGGCCTGGGATCTGCGGTCAGCGTGGCCAGCTCTGCGCGCTGGCGTTCAAGTTCAGCCTCAAGCACGGCGATATCGCGTTCGACGTCCCATTTCGAAAGCGAGGCCAGGATCTTGCCCTTTTCGACCCAGTCGCCCTCTCGCACATGGAGCGCGATGATCTCGCCCGCGGTCCGGGCGCGGATCTGGGTACGTTCGACCGGCTGCACGATGAATTCCCCGCCCACCGAGAAGGGATAGGGATAAAGCCCCGCCCCGAAGAGCGTGCCCAGCAACAGGACCCAAACCAACAGCATCGGGCTGCGTCCGGTCCGGTTTCGCGGCGAGGGTGTTTGCGCCAGCACATCGTCAAGCGCGGCGGATGCCGCCGCCCCCTCCGGGCCACGCTTGCGCCGCTTGGGGTGGTCGATGGCGGGACCGTCGACCGTTAGGGGCAAGGCGGATGGCCGGGTGGCGGGGTCCACATCCGGGTTAGAAGCAGGCGGCGCAAGCGCGGCATCCAGCAACAGGTCTAGGTCATCCTGCCCGGTATCGGTCTGGTCCTGTTGAAAGGGGGCGGATGGCGGCCCGAGGATGGATTCCAGATCGGGATCTTTGCCGCGCTCTGGCTGGCGTAGGGGGGCCTTTTCGTTGCCGGGGCCTGTCATGTCCTCGATACTCGTGCTGGCGTGACGCGGGGAACCGGGCAATCCGGGCGCCGGATGTCTGTAACACGAAACTGTTTCCCGGTGCGATAGCCCAGAGCCGCGCGCCTTGCCCCGCTGGCCCCTGATCCGGCGCCGTGATAGCAGGCTGACAACGAAAAGCGTCAACATGCCCATCATCACGCCAAAGATTACAACGCCGGTTCCCCGATACTCGGCCTCCAGCGCATGGGCGATCGAGATCACGATCCCTCCGATCAGCGTGGTAGTGAACCCGATCGAGACCGCCGCATAGAGCAGCAGCATCCGCCGATATCTTGCTGTCAGCGTTGCTGGCGGGCGCTTTCCCCGCAATCGCACCCCCAGCAGGCGAAAGGCGTCTTCGCGCAGGCGGGGACGCCCCAGAAAGGCTGAAAGCCAACGATAGCCGTCCGCCGGCCAGGCCGGGTTGGCCGTAAACAGGAACGCGGCCAGCCCGGTGACCCCGAAGGCCAGCGCGCTGTCGGCCGCGCCGCTACCGCTCTGGCGCAGCATCGCCCAGGCCGTGACGCCCGTGCCGAACATGGCAAGCCGCGCCAATAGCGGGGCCGCGTAACAGCGTCGCTGTGCCGCGAAATCCAGGTCGCGGATCGTCTGGAGAGATATGAAAAAACGCGGGATGACCCCAAAGGCAAGCCGAACCCCGAACATCCGGGGTGCGATACCCAGCCGTGCCATCACTGTGCCCTGCGCAAGCTTGCCCAAGAGGTTCGAGGTGACCATACCCAGAACGACCGATTGCAGGAAGTTGAACGACAGGAACACCGCGTCGATCCGGTCGGTCATCTCGTACCAGTTGAACAGCGCGGCCAGCGCTGCAAGCCCGGCCAGCGGCAGCGTGAGGTAGGCGATCCAGCAAAAAGGCCGCACGAAGGCATTCAGCCCGCGGAACATCCCGGCGGGATCGAATAGCACCACGCTCAGCGGGGGTTTGCGTTGGGGCTTGGGCGTGGAAATGGCGGGTCCTCGATGTTTGCGGGCGGGCTCTGACGTCTTGGGCAAGCTTGGTGCATTTGCAAGCCGAACGCGGTCGATAAACCTGTCAATGAGATGAAATTAGATATAAAAATTAGA
The DNA here is from genome assembly GCF_004343505.1 of Rhodovulum bhavnagarense. Lineage (GTDB taxonomy): Bacteria > Pseudomonadota > Alphaproteobacteria > Rhodobacterales > Rhodobacteraceae > Rhodovulum > Rhodovulum bhavnagarense. The sequence continues at coordinate 690,605 of NZ_SLXU01000001.1, forward strand.
AATAAGTTGACCACGACCTGCGAGGTGCGCAGGCTCAGGATGTTTTTCGCAGATAGGTTGGCTATGAGCAACGATCTAGAAAAGGGTACGGCTTCTGATGCAGGCCCGGAGGGTTTGCCATCGCGGCGCAGCCGTCTCGATGCGCTGAAGGCCCGGCGCGATGCGGTTGGGGAAGAGACGGCGCCGTTGGCGGCTCCGGTGGCCGGTGCGCGCGTTGGCAGCCCGCGACCGCAGGGCCGGCGCGGGCGCATGATGGGTGCCGGGGCGGCAGGCGGGGGGCGTGGCGCGGTCAAGCTCAAGATCCTGACCATGGTCCACAAGATCCTGACCCAGACCCCCGAGGACGAGCGCGGGCTTGTCGAGGGCACCAGCTTTACCGTCTCTGGTGTAGAGCGCTTGATGACGCTGTTGCGCGAACGTGCGGCCAGCGAGGGCAAGCCGGGCGCCAAGGCCGCGAGCGGCGCGCTGCGGTTTCTCGCCGCCGATGAGGCCGATCCCGATGCGGTGATGGGGGCCAGCCGGACGCGGCTGAGAGAAATGGCACAGAAGGCAGAGGCGATCAGGGGACGCCGGGGCGGCGCGCGCGGCGGCGTCTGACAAGAAGGTCTCGGCCTGGGTGCCCGCGGTCCGCACCGGTCGGTGCCGGGGAAGTCATATGCTTTGCATGCGGCAGGTGAAACATGACGGTAGAGCTTGACTGCCTTGTTATGGCCTTGCGGGGAATGGACCCCGTCACGCTGTTGCGTGCCTGTGACCGGGCAGGCGCGATCGGTCTTGCCTTCGCGGGCGTGGATCGTGCGCTGGAGGCGCGGCTTGGATTGGCAGGCGTGGCACGGTTCGGCCTGGTGGCAGAAGAGGCCGCGGCGATCGAGGCATTGGCCGTAGATCCCCCGGCGGGTCTGTCCGTGTTGGTGCTTTCCGCGGGCCTTGCGCACGCCGCATCGGGGGCGGTTGCCGCGCTGCACGAGCGCGGCGTTCGGGTGCTGGTCGAGGCCACCGGATGGGAAGCATCACTGGAGGCATTGGCCGACAGGTATGATGGCTTCATCCTGAAGGGCCATGAATGCGCCGGGCTGGTGGGCGAGCAGACGACGTTCATCCTGCTGCAGGAGTTCGCCCGCCATACCGATGCGCCCCTCTACGCGCGCGGTGGCATCACGCCCGAAACCGCGGCCGCGGCGGGTCTTGCGGGGGCCACGGGCGTGGTTCTGGATGACCAGATCGTGCTGATGCGCGAAGCCGGGTTGAAAGATGCCGATCTGCGTCGTCGGATCGCGGCGCTGTCAGGCACCGAAACGATCCAGGTCGAGGCACCAGAGGGCGGACGATACTTGCGCGGTCTCGCGCCCATGGGAAGCACGCTGGGAGCCGAGGTCGCGGCGGCCGCCCTTGAGAGTCCCGAGGCATTGCAAGGCTGGGCCACCCGGCTGAGTTGGGCGGATGGTGCGGTCGCGCCCGGCGGCCAGGGCCTTGTCCTGGCGGAACCGATGCGCAGGCGCCATGGCACGCTTGGCCGGTTGATCGGGGCGATCCGTCGCGCTGCCGCAACGCTGCCCGCGGCCGCGGCGGCGCGGGGTGCGTTGGCGCGGGGCGGGCCGCTGGCCGACAGCCTGGGCATCGACTATCCCGTGTTGCAGGGGCCGATGACGCGGGTCAGCGACGTGCCCGACTTTGCCCTGAAGGTGTCACAAAGCGGTGGCTTGCCGTTCCAGGCGCTGGCCTTGTTGGGAGGCGAACAGGCCGCGGACCTGTTGGAAAGCACCCAAGAGGTGATGGGCGGGCGACCTTGGGGCGTGGGGTTGCTGGGCTTTGCTCCAAGCGGGGTACTCGGACCCCAGCTTGAGGCGATCGAACGCGTTCGCCCCGGTTTCGCCGTGGTCGCGGGCGGGCGCGTCAACCAGATGCACTGGCTGGAAGAACGCGGCATTCACGGCTTCGTTCATGTCGCCACGCCTGCGTTGGCGCGGCATTTCCTCGACGAGGGCATAACACGGTTCGTGGCGGAGGGGCGTGAATGCGGCGGGCATATAGGCCCGCTTTCCAGCTTTGTTCTGTGGGCCGCACTGATCGACGAGATATCCCGCCACCCGCTTGCCGCGCGCAGTCCCGGCAAAATCGAACTTGTCTTCGCGGGGGGGATTCACGACGCGTTATCCGCCGCGATGGTTGCGACACTGGCTGAGCCGCTGGCCTCAAAAGGGGTCAGGATCGGCGTTTTGATGGGCACAGCCTACCTGTTCACCACTGAGATCGTCGAGGCAGGCGCGATCCTGCCCGATTACCAGGACGTGGCGCTGGCCTGCACCGCCACCCAATCGCTTTGGGAAGGGCCGGGCTTTGCCAGCCGCTGCGCGGTTACGCCGATTACCGCCGAATTTCGTGCCCGCAAGGGCGCGCTCGAGGCGGGTGGCGCATCTGTGCCCGAGATCCGCGAGGCGTTGGAGCATTACACTCTGGGACGGTTGCGCATGGCGACCAAGGGGCTGGCGCGTACCGGTCCCGACAGGGCCCTGACGCAGATCGGGCCGGAACAGCGGCTTGCCGAGGGTATGTACATGATCGGGCAGGTCGCCTCGATGCATGACACGGTGGTCCCGATCGCCAGCCTGCATGAAACGGTCTGTGATGGGTCAGTGGCGCTATTGGAGGAACGGTCCGAGGCCGGGGCGGTTGCCGCCCCTGCACCGGCACCCTGTGATATCGCCATTGTCGGCATGGCGACGCTTTTGCCCGGCGCGGATACACTCGAAACCTATTGGCGGCGTATCCTCGGGGGTGAGTGTGCGTTGCGCGACGTGCCCGCCGACCGCTGGTCTGCGTTGCATTATTTTGACTCCGATCCCTCGGCCCGTGACAAGGTTTACGCCCGACGGGGCGGGTTCCTCGAAGATGTGCCTTTCGATCCGTTGAAATACGGGATACCGCCCGCTGCCATCCCCTCTATCGACCCGATGCAAATGCTGGCGCTGGAGGTCGTGGGCGATGCGCTCGACGATGCCTCTGCGGGGGCTGAACTGGCCTTTGACAAGGAACGGACCTCGGTCGTTTTCGGTTTCTCGGGCGGCCTGGGCGAGGCCGGCTTGCAATATGCCGTTCGTTCCGAGCTGGGCCGCCTGCTGGGCCAGGTGCCCGCCGAGATTCTGTCCCGGTTGCCGGAATGGACCGAAGACAGTTTCGCGGGGCTTTTGCCCAATGTCGCGGCGGGGCGCGTGGCCAACCGTTACGACTTCGGGGGGGCGAATTTCACGGTTGACGCGGCTTGCGGCTCGTCGCTGGCCGCACTTTACAACGCGGTTCTGGAACTGGAAAGCGGCCGGTCGGATACGGTGGTCGCGGGCGGCATCGACAGCTTGCAATCGCCATTTGGTTATCTGTGCTTTTCCAAGACAAGGGCCCTGTCGCCGCGCGGCGAGTGTAATACGTTCGATGCCGAGGGCGATGGTATCGTCATATCCGAAGGGCTTGCGGCGGTGGTGCTCAAGCGGCTGGTCGATGCCGAACGGGACGGCGATCGTGTCTACGCCGTGATCAAGGGGGTCGGCGCGTCGTCGGACGGTCGTGCACGGGGGCTGACCGCGCCCTTGCCCAGGGGGCAGCGGCGCGCACTGCGCCGTGCCTACGAACAGGCGGGATTTGCGCCCTCCACGATCCAGCTTTACGAGGCCCATGGCACCGGTACGGTTGCGGGCGACCGGGCGGAACTGGAAACCATCACGGAGGTTCTGCACGAGGCCAAGGCCGCGCCGCGCAGCGTGGCCATCGGATCGGTCAAGACGCTGATCGGTCACACCAAGGCCGCGGCGGGTGTCAGCGGCTTGATAAAGGTTGCGCTAGGGCTGCACCACAAGGTGTTGCCACCCCATGCCAAGGTCACCACGCCCAACCCGGTGCTGACCGCGGATGGGTCGCCGCTTTACCTGTCGCAAAAGCCGCGCCCCTGGATCGTGCCCGAGGGCCAGCCGCGCCGGGCGGGGGTTAGTGCCTTTGGATTCGGCGGCACGAATTTCCATGTCGCGCTGGAGGAATATCGCAACCCCTGCGCGCCCGCCGTGCCGGTCGACCCGGGCCTTGACCTGGGGCTGTTTGCCTTTGCCGCGACGGATCGCGCCGCGCTGTTGGCGGCGGTGAAACGTCTGTGGGCCGATCTTGAGGTAGGCCGTTTCGCGACGCTGAACGCCGCGGCGCGGGCTGTCGCTGGACCATGGCTGGGCGCGCATCGGCTGGCCTTCGTGGCCAAGTCCCTGGACGAGGCGACAGAGCGATTGCGCGCTGCGCTGGTGTTTCTGGAAACTGGTGCCGCAGGGCCGCCCGCGGGGCTGCACCATTCCTTCGCGCCCGCCTTGATGGGGGGCGGCAAGCTGGCGTTTCTCTATTCCGGGCAAGGGTCGCAATATCCTGACATGCTTGCGCGGACCACGCTTCTTGACCCTGCGATGGTGGCCCGGCTTGCGAGGGCCGACCTGCTTTTCGCCGAAACGCCGACCGGCGCGGCCAAGGAGCTTTCGCTGTCGCGTTTCATCTATCCCGGCTGCGCGTTTTGCGCCGAGGATCGTAAGGCGCAGATGGAGGCCCTGACCGCGACCGAGATCGCCCAGCCTGCCCTTGGCGCGATCGAGGCCGGTTTGACAGACCTTCTGGCGGGGCTGGGAATTCGTCCCGACATGGTCGCAGGTCACAGCTATGGTGAAATCGCCGCGCTTTACGCGGCCGGGGCGCTTTCCTTTGACGAACTTATTCGCCTGTCCGAAGCACGCGGCCGGGCCATGGTTGAAAACGGTGATCCCGACAAACCCGGCGCGATGCTGGCTGTCGCGGCTGATCGCGACGCGACCGAGGCGGCGCTGTCAGGTTTGACCGAGGTGGTGATCGCGAATCTCAACTCGCCCCGGCAGACAGTGATTGCCGGCACCGCCGCAGCCATCGACAAGGCCGCCGGGTTGATGGATCGTGCCGGCCTGCAAACCAGCCGCGTACCCGTAAGCCAGGCTTTCCACTCGCCGCTCATGGAAAAGGCCGGTATGGCCTTTTCCGCTGCGCTGGAAACGGTGGAATGGGGCACGCCCGCCTGTCCGGTCTATTCCAACGTCACGACACAGCCACATGCCACATCTGCCGCCGAGTTGTGCGCGGCCATGGCCCGCCACCTGGTCAGCCCGGTCGATTTCGTGGCGATGGTGCGCAACATGGCGCAAGATGGTGCGCGGGTTTTCGTGGAACTGGGGCCGAAATCGGTCTTGTCCAACCGCGTGCCGGAAATCCTGGCCGATGGTCGGGTGCGCGCCATTGCGCTGGACCGTGGATCGGGGGATGCGGCGTCGGTGTTCGAAGCGTTGGCAGAGCTTTTCGTCGAGGGCGCGCCGGTCGATCCGGGTGTTCTGGCGGCACGCATGGCCGCCCCCGTCCCCCGGCCGCGGCCCGACGCGGCCACGACCCCGCAGCTTTGGTATCTCAACGGCGCCTATGCCCGCCGCGCGGCCGATCCGCGGCGCGACATGACGCCTCCGACCGTTCCGGTTCTGGCCGTTCCGCCCGGATCCGCCCCGGAGCCCCAAGAGGAGCTGGTTTTCATGGAAATCAAGCCGAACGACCCCTGGCCCCCGGCGTCGCAGCCGGGCGGGCAGGGCGATATACTGTCCGACTACCATCGCATGATGGCCGAATTCCTGCGGGTGCAGGAAAGCGTGATGCTGGCATATCTGGGTCAGGGCGGGGCACGCGTGCCGTGCCCGACGATGCCCGTTCCGGCCATTGCGTCAGGCCCCTCCGCCTTCCCCGCACCCAGCGTCTCTGCTGCCCCCGCGCCGTCCCCCGCAACTGTGGACGACCCCCCTTCACCTTCTGTTTCTTCTCAGTCAACTCCGACGGGGGACGATACGGAATTGGATAAAGAAACGGTTATCGCACGTTTCCTTTCGGTGGTCGCCGAAAAGACCGGCTATCCCGAGGATACGCTTGATCCCGATCAGGCGATGGAGGCCGATCTCGGTGTAGACTCGATCAAGCGGATGGAGATCCTCGGGGCGCTGCAAAAGGTGTTGCCCGCCGGCCTGGCCGAGCCGATGCGCGCCGAGATGGACGTGATCGCGCAACTGCCGTCGATCCGTGAAATCGTCGAGCATGTTTTTTCAAGGATGAGCGATAGCACCTCTGCCGTCGCAACAGACGTCAGCGGCCCTTTTGATCTCGCCGGGGAGGCCGTGAAAGCCGCGGACGCGGTGCTTCCCCGGTATGTTCAAAGACCCTTTCACGAGCCGGCCGATCACGTCCCGGACGATCTGCCCCCCGATATGCCAGTGATCATTACCGAGTCCGCCGACGGGTTTCATGCGGTGATGGCCGAGGCCCTGACCGGTCATGGCGGACCTGTTTTGATCCTGCCCGGCGCCGAGTTTGAGGCGGCGCAGCCCGCGCGGATCGCCGATTGGCTGGCCGGTAGGGGCGTGGGCGCGGCACCGGTCGCCCTGATCCACTGCGCCGGGCGCGGTGCCTTGCCCGAGCCAGCTGATTTCGATGCCTGGGCACAGGCGCACCGTCATGGAACCAAGGCATTCTTCTCGCTTTTGCAAGTGCTTGCACCGAACCTGCGCGAGGGTGGTCGGGTGCTGTCGTTGTCGGATAGGGGGGGCGATTTCGGGCGGACCACAGGCCCCGCGGAGACCCCGATGATGGCCGCGCCGGGCAACTTGGGCCTGGTCAAGGCGCTGTCGCTGGAATGGCCGGGCGCCAGTCTCAAGGCCGTTGACCTGGACCCCGCAGAAAGCCAGCAAGCCCAGGCGTCCCATGTGCTGCGTGAATTGACGATGCGCGCCGGTCGCCGTGAGGTCGGCTATTGCGGCGGGCAGCGCACGATCCTCAGGACCGAGCCGGCCTCTCTTTCGCCGCCCGTAACGCGACCGGTCGAGCCGGGCCCGGACTGGGTGATCGTGGCCACTGGCGGCGCGCGCGGGATCACAGCCGAATGCCTGCGTCCGCTCGCCGCGTTCTGTCCGGTCCTGGTTCTGGTCGGCCGTGCATCGCTGCCCCAGCCCGAACCAGAGGCGCTGCGCGGATTGGATGATGCCGGGTTGCGTGCGCATTTCCTGGCAGAGGCCAGGGAAAGGGGCGAAAAGGTAAAACCGACCGAAATCGAGGCGCGCTTGCGCCGTCACCTTGCAGATCGCGACATGGCGCAGAATATCCGCGATCTGGCGTCGTTGGGTGCAAGGGTCGACTATCGTGCGGCCGATGTTTCCGATCCGCAGGCGGTCGAGACGCTGTTTGGCGAACTGATGCGCGATCATGGCCGCATCGACATGGTGGTGCATGGCGCGGGACTGATCGAGGACCGCGCCTTCGAGAAAAAGACGCAAGACAGTTTCGACCGGGTCTTCGACACCAAAGTGAATGCCGCCTGGGCGGTCACCCGCGCGGCGATGAACCCGGCTCTCAAGGCGGTGGCGTTTTTCTCGTCGGTGGCGGGGCGCTATGGCAATCCGGGCCAGGCCGATTACGCCGCGGCCAATGAAACGTTGAACCTGTATGCTTGGGCGCTGAAACGCGGGCCGCTGAAACATGTCCGGGTCAAGACGATCAACTGGGGCCCTTGGGGGATGACGACCACGGGCGCGGGCATGGTCACCGAGGCCGTGCGCAGGCAATTCCTGTCGCGGGGCATCGGCATGGTCGAGGCCGGTCCGGGGCGGGAGTTCTTTTACAAGGAACTGTTCTGGTCCGATGCAGACGAGGTCGAAAGCATTGGCTGGGTTGCCGATGGCGAGTCGATGGAATCGCGTGTCTGCGCGCTGCCGCCTGCCCCGCAGGCGCAGGTGCTGGGTGCCCCGCTGGTCCTGTTGCAAGGCGCGCGCAAAACAGCGGGGGGACTGGGCTGGCGCTGTGATATCGTCAGTGCGCCTTATGCCGACCATCACCGCTTTGACGGTGTACCGGTCTTGCCCATGGCTGCCGCCATTCAGATGATGAGCGAACTTCCGGGCATTCTCGGCGATCCGCGCACGGTTGTGGCGCTGGAGGATGTGCGGCTGTTCAATGGCGTGCGCCTGGGTGAGGGCGCGGTCGAGCTGGCGCTGTCGTTGTCAGGGGACGGAGCGGGAGGTCATGTCGCGCGGATCACCGGGCAGGGCGCACGGGCCAAGCCGCATTATGGTGCGCGCCTCGTGATGGGGCAGGGGCTGGACCGCGCAAAAGAACGACCAGCCCCAGTTGCCGCCGACTGGCAGGGCCCCGACATCACCGAGATCTATCGGCGCTGGCTTAGCCATGGCCCGTGTTTCCAAACATTGGACCGGGTTCTGGAAATCAGCGAAACGCGCGCCCGTACCCTTGCCCATGGAACCCGGCCTGCCGATTTGCGCGCGGTCGAGGGAGCGGTTGCCTGGACCTTCGATCCCGCGCTGGTTGACGGGATGCTGCAATCGGTCTGGATCTGGGCCCGCGCGATCCAGGATTTCTCGGGGCTGCCGCTTTCGGCCGGGGTGATCCGGCGACACGACGGCGATCCGATGAACGGCCCGCTTTTGATCGAGACCGATATTCGGGACATCACTACCGCGAACAACGTGCATTCCGATATTCGCACCTTCGACGCTTCCGGGGCGCTTTGCTATGAGATCGCGGATTTCGTGGTGCAATGCACAACGGCGCTGAACAGGCTCGGCGGTGGATGGGCCGGGGGGCTGCGGGATTGGGACAACAGCAGGCCGGATGCCGCCGAATGAGCGCTGACAGGATCGACATTGCCATCGTCGGCATGGCCGGGCTTTATCCCGACGCGCCCGATATAGACGTGTTCTGGTCCAATATCCTGAACTGTCACGACGCGGTACGCGAGGCTGATGAGAGTTGGCTGGGCGGCGCCGATATCTTGGATCCGGGTGCCGACGGGGACATGAGCCGGATCTACACCCGGCGGGGCGGCTTCCTGGGCGATCTGTCGCGGTTCGATCCGCGCCGGTTCGGCACCATGCCGGTATCTGTCGAGGGTGGGCAGCCCGACCAATTCCTGGCCCTCAAGGTGTGCCAGGATGCGCTGGTCGATGCCGGTTATGCCCCCGATTGCGCCGACCATACCCGCACCGGTGTCATCCTCGGCCACGCGGTTCATGCGCACCGCGCCAATTCCAATGGGATGCAACAGGTCTGGTTCCACGCACAGATGCGCAGCATCCTGAACGACCTCTTTCCCGAGGCCGGCGCGCAGCGCATCGCCGAGGCGGTGGCGTTGATGCAGGACAAGTTGCCGACCATCGCGGTCGAGGCAGTGCCGGGGTTGGTGCCCAACATCATGACGGGCAGAATCTGCAACCGCCTGGGCCTGATGGGGCCGAATTACATCATCGATGCCGCCTGTTCCTCGACGCTGATCGCGGTCAACATCGCCGCGAACGAACTGCGCGCGGGCCGGGCTGACCTGATGTTGGCAGGCGGCGTGAACACGACAACCTCGCCGCTGGTCTACAATGTCTTTTGCAGCATCGGAGCGTTGTCGCGGCAGGGGATCATCCGGCCATTCGGGGCCGAGGCGGCCGGCACCGTTCTGGGCGAGGGGGCCGGCGCGCTGGTGTTGAAGCGGCTTGAGGATGCGCTGCGGGACGAGGATCGTATCTATGGTGTGGTAAAAGCAGTCGGCCAGTCTTCGGACGGCAAGAGCACAGGCCTGATGGCGCCTCGGCTTGAGGGCGAGGTGCTGGCGATGCGTCGCGCCTACGAGTTGTCGCGGATCGATCCGGCCAGCATCGGGCTGGTCGAGGCGCATGGCACCGGCATCCCGCTGGGTGACCGGACCGAGGTCAATGCCCTGCGCGAGGTCTTTGGTGCGCGCATCGGCGGTATACCTCAGGTGCCGATAGGGTCCGTCAAGTCAATGATCGGGCATTGCATCCCCGCGGCGGGCTCGGCGGCGCTGATCAAGTCTGCGTTGGCGCTGACCCATCGCATCGTGCCCCCGACGCTATGCGGCGAAGTCGATCCGGGGCTCGGGCTTGAACAGACGCCTTTCTACGTTGCAACAGAGGCCCGGCCCTGGGTGAATTCAGCCCCCACGCCGCGGCGCGCAGCGATCAACGCCTTTGGTTTCGGCGGAATAAATGCGCATCTCGTGCTCGAAGAATCGCCGCTCGGTCGCGACCTCGACGCGACGGCCTGTTACCTGCGGCCGGGTGTTGATACAGCCTTTGTCGAACAGGTTTTCGCTTTTGCCGCACCAGAACGCGATGGTTTGATCGCGGCGATCAGCGCCGTTTCAGATGCCGATGCGGGGCTTGACCCGGCAGGGTTTGCCACGCTCGCGCGGGAGACATGGCAAAGAGCCCGCGCGGTCGGGTCAGGGGAAAGAATGACGCTGGTCGCCGCCGATCCGCAGGATCTGGCGAAAAAAGTAAAAGCTGCGCTGAAACAGCTTGGCAAACCGGGGCTGCGCACGCTCCAGACGCGCAACGGCATCTATTACGAGGCTGCCCCGATGGGGGGCAAGGTCGCGTTTCTCTTTCCCGGCGAGATGGCGCAATATCCCGGCCTGATGGCCGATGCGCTGATGGCTTTTCCACCGGTGCGCGACTGGGTCGATTTCATCGCGAGCCTGTCGGACGGCCAGCGTGCCTTGCGCCTGCAAGACGCCGTGTTCCCGCCGTCGACCTGTGTCGATGATGCGGCAAAGGCGCGTCTGAACGCGGCACTGCACCAGGTCGATTACGGCTCCGAGATCGTTTTTGCCGCCGATCAGGCGGTGTTCTGGATATTGCGCCGGCTGGGAATCCGGCCCGAGGGTATGCTGGGCCATTCCACTGGCGAGAATGCCGCGATCGTGGCCTCTGGGCGGTTACGCCTGGATCGCGCCGCGGTGGGCGAAATGATCGGCCGAATGAACGCGGCCTTCAACAGCGTCAACGAAAGCGGCGCGGTGCCGCAAGGGGTATTGTTGACGGTGGCCGGGCTGGACCGTGCGACCTTTCTCAGCGTGTTCGAGCGGCATGAGGGGTTGCATTTCACCATGGATAACTGCCCCAATCAGGCGATCATGTTCGGGCCGGAATCTGCCGTCGACGCGGCACAATCGGATCTCGTGGCCGCGGGTGCGGTATGTACGCGGCTGCCGATTTGCTGGGGGTATCATACCGATTTCGTGGCCCCGATGGCCGAGCGGTTCCGCTCGCTGTTTGCGGGCGTGCAAACCGGGCCGTCCGATGTGACACTTTATTCCTGCGCTACTGCCGCGCCGTTTCCCGAGGGCGCCGAGGAGATGCTGGATACCGCGATCCTTCAATACGTCTCGCGCGTGCGATTTACCGAGGCGATCGAACGGATGTACGCCGATGGCTACCGGGTATTCGTCGAATGCGGGCCAAATGCGATGCTGACGGCCTTTGTGCGGGACATCCTTGGCGAGCGTCGCTTCCTCTGCGAATCTGCCGATAACCGAAGGCGCGGGATGGTTTCGCACCTGCGCCATCTCGTCGCCCGACTTGTCGCGGCGGGGATAGACTTGGACTATCCCGATCTGCTGGACCCGGCCGAGACCAATGAAGGCCTGCGCCGCCGGACCCGCCGCGCCGAGGATGCCCGCGCGCCCCTGCTGCCCTCTAACCTGCCATTCCTGAAGTTCGATAGCGACGAGAAGAGCCGCCTGCGCAGCCTTCTGGGCTGTGATGCGCCAGCCACGGCGTCCGCTGCCCAGCCCAAGGTGGCGGGTATGCCCGAAACGGAGGCGGCGATGCGCGGCCATATCGAGGTGATGGACGTCTTTTTGAAAGGGCAGGAAAGGATTGGCCGGATCAGTCTTGGCGCACCCGCGCTGGCCGGTGCAGCGCGGCGTGACAGGCACGCGCAGGGCCCGATCGGGGTGCTGGATATCGCGCCGTTCTTCGATGTGCCTTTCGAACTGGACGCGGTGATGATGCGTGGCCAGCCCGGTCTTGACGCCATGGCGCGACATCTTGCCGAACCCGAACGATCGGAGGCCGCGCGCATGTCGCAACGGACCGCGCGCTGGACCGAATGGGCGCTGGGGCGCCTGGCCGCCAAACATGCCGCGCGCGGCTGGCTCGCCCGGCGCGGCCTGCGGGCCGAGAATGCCGACATCGCCGTGCTGAAGACCGAGGCAGGGGCGCCGGTCCTTTCGGTTGCCGGTCAACAGCAGATGCCTTCGGTATCGATTTCTCATGTCGAGGGCTGTGCGGTGGCGGCGGTGGCCGATCTGCCCTGGCGTGTCGGTATCGATTTTGACCGGCCCGACAGGGTACGCGAACCGACCGGGTTTCTTGGGGCGGTGCTGTGCGAGGCCGAGGGGGTCGCGCGCGCGCTGCCGGCCAATGCAGAGACGGCCATCCGGATCTGGACCGCAAAAGAGGCGGCGGCAAAGGCGGTGGGGCAGGGGATGCAAGGGCGTCCCGAGGCCTTTGTGCTTGAAATGCTCGATCCCGTGACAGGCCGGGCGCGCGTGGTCCATGCCGGGCATGGCATCAAGATACAGACCGTTGCGATCATGGGTGGGTTTTGCTCACTGGGATTTGTCGCGGCAGGGTGATAACCGGGGGGCAGGGATGGTTGCCCTAGAAGGGTGCCGCAGGCCGGAACATGGCCGGGAAAACAGCCCGGCGCCGTTCGAATGCAGGAGTAGACGGGCATGGATGCCGCCAAAGTCAGGGCGCTGGTGCAAGCCACGCTGGAAGAATTCATCGAAGATTGGGGCCTGGAGGCCGAGATCAAGCCCGAGACCCGGATCGTCGAGGATCTTGAATTCGACTCGATCGACGTGATCCAGTTGACCGTCGCCATCGAAAGCGCACTTGGCGGGCGCAAGCTGGGGTTCCAGGACCTGCTGATGCGCGATGGCCGATATATCGACGATCTGTCCCTGCGCGAAGTCCAGGATTTCGTTGCCGCCAAGATCGCCGCCTGATCCGTTCAAGCCCGGGGAGATTCCGACGTGACCCAGACCTTTCTTCTTGGCCTTGACGGGGCGAGCTATACCGTTTTGCGCCCGCTGATCGACGGATCGGCGGATGAAGGGGTGGTGATGCCCTATCTTGCCGGCCTTGTTGCAGACGGTTACTCGGCAACCTTGCGCTCAACAGCCCATCCCCTGACCCCTCCGGCCTGGACCTCGGTCTGCACCGGGCGCACGCCCGGCCATCACGGCATCTACGATTTCGTCCGTTTCGAGGATATGGGCGACGACATCTATTTCACGCTTTACGATTCCCGTGACATCCGCTGCGAGACGTTGTGGCAGATTGCGGGCCGTGCGGGAAAGACGGTGGCCTCGTTGAATTTCCCGATGATGGCCCCCCCCCAAGAGGTCAACGGCGCGCTGGTGCCCGGGTTCGTGTCTTGGAAACACCTGCGCCGCAACACCTGGCCGCGCGAACTTTACGACCGGATCAAGACGCTGGACGGGTTCGACCCACGCGAAATGTCGTGGGATTTCGAACGTGAAAGCCAGATCGGCGACGTGATGCCCGATGACGAACTCCATGACTGGGTCGAAAAGCACCTGCCGCGCGACCACCAGTGGTTCAACATCGGTCTGCATCTGCTGCGCGAGGACAATCCTGACCTGATGGCGCTGATGCTGGACGGAACCGACAAGATCCAGCACCAGGCCTGGCACGTGCTGGACCCCAGGTACTGGAACCCGTCAGAGGCATCGCATGGCCGCAAGAAGGTGCGAGCGCTGGTTCTGGATTATTTCCGCGGGTTGGACGGTTATATTCGCGAATTGCACCAGGCCGCGGGGCCGGATTGTCAGTTCGTGATCGTGTCAGATCACGGCTTTACCGGGGCCGAAAAAGTCGTGCGCATCAACAAATATCTTGAATCTTTGGGGGTCTTGGCATGGCGTGCGCATGACGGGTCAGAGGCTGCGCGTCGCCGGGACCTTGCCAACTTTGCCAATCTCGACTGGACACGGACCCGCGCCTATTGCCCGACGCCCTCGTCCAACGGGGTGGTGATCCGGGTGAAGTCTGACAAGAATCCCGGTGGCGTCGATCCCGCCGAATACGAGAGCTTTCGCGCCGGCTTGATCGCCGAGTTGCTGGCGCTTCGCGATCCCGAGACCGGCGAGGCTGTGATCCGCGAGGTTCTCAAGCGCGAGGACGCCTTTCCCGGACCCGCGATGGGACAGGCCCCGGATCTTACGCTGGTGCTGTCGGATCACGGATTTGTGTCGGTGCGTAACCTCGCGCCCGCCGTGGTTACCCGCCCGGTGCCGATGGGCACGCATCACCCCGACGGCATTTTCATAATGACCGGTCCTGGCGTGCGTCGCGCGCAGGGTGCGGTGCTGTCGATCGTTGACACGACTGCAATCGTGGCACACGGCTTGGGACTGGATATTCCGGCCGATTTCGAGGGCAGGGTGCCGGATGATTTGTTCGATGGCGCCTGGCTGACGGAACACCCGGTCAGGATCGGCGGGCAGACCGCCGCGCAGGATGGCACGCCCGCGCATGATGGCGACGAGGCTGATGAGGATCAACGCGAAGAGGTTCTGGCCCAGCTTCGTCTGCTTGGCTATCTTGAGGACTGACAGCCGGGCGCTTGGGCCGGGGGGCGCGCGATGGCGATGATCGACGTGGGCGGCGTGCGCCTGCATGCCACCCTGATCCCACAGCGGAGCAGGCGACCGGCGGGTCAGGCCCCGATGGTCTTTGTTCATGGTCTCGCCGCCTCGCAGGCCTTTTGGTACGCGGCAGGGGTGCAGGTTTTGACCGGTCTGGGTCCGTGCCTGGTCTACGACCTGCGCGGCCACGGCAAGAGCGATACACCCGAAACCGGCTTTGGTCTGGATCGCATGAGCGCAGATCTGCTTGCGGTGATGGATGCGCACGAAATCCCGCGGGCCAATATCGTATGCCATTCCTTTGGCGGCATGATCGCGCTTTATACTGCCTTGAAGGCCCCCGAGCGGGTGCAAAGCCTTGTTCTTGCCGATGTGCGCGTGCGCCCCTTGCAACAAAAACTTGACATCGCCGTGCCGGCCAAGGCCCTGCCGCCCGGCCTGATACGTCGGCTGCGCAGCCTTGGCATCGATGCAGGCCAGATCTCAAATGCCGATGACGGGGTCGATTACCTGCGCACCGTGGCAAGAATCCAACTCGCCGCGGGGGATGAGGCGGGGGATCTGCTTTCGGCGATCTATCATCATCCCGGGCTGTTTCGTTCACGGCGAAACGCACAGAAATGGGTTCAGCTTGCCGAACGTGCGGCCTTCGTCGATGCGCTGCGCGAGGGGGACAGCTTTGGCGCGCAGGATCTGGGGCGGCTGTCTCTGCCGATGCTGATCCTGGTCGGGGCAAAATCCAGCACGCTGGCCTCGGCGCGCGCGCTGCATGAACTTTGCCCGACGACCGTTTTGCGTGAAATTCCCGATATGGGGCATTTTTTTCCGATGTCGCGCCCGCGCCTGTTCCTGCGGCCAACTGTGCGTTTCCTGCACGCGGTCAATACCGGGCGGCTGAAGGGTGTTTGAGTGGGCATCTTTCGCAATGCCTTAAATTTCGCTAATCGCACATGACGGAAATTTCACGGTGCAGGAGACAGAGGTGAACCGCATCCTTGCGACAGTCATGAGCGGCAGTGCGGGGCAGGTGGGCCTTCGGTTTGCGCCAGTTTTCGGGCGGTCATCATGACCCCGGCCGCGCGGGTGGCGGCGGCGATCGGGCTGCTGGATGAGTGGCTGGCCGGTGCGCCGGCCGAGCGGCTGTTGACCAACTGGGCCCGCGCGAACCGCTATGCCGGGGCGCGTGACCGGGCGGCGATACGCGATCTTGTCTTCGACGCGTTGCGACGGTGTCGGTCGGTCGCGGCGCTGGGAGGGGCGCAAACCGGGCGCGCGATGATGATCGGATTGATGCGGGCCCGCGGCGAGGATCTCAACGTGCTGTTCACGGGCGAGGGCTATGGGCCTGCGCCGCTTTGCGAGGCCGAATGGAATGCAGGCCTTGCGCCCGACGACCTGCCCGAACTGGTCGGGTGCGATTGCCCAGAGGCGTTGGCCCCGGTCCTGCGCGACAGTCTTGGCCGGGATTTCCTGCCCGTGATGCATGCGCTACAGGACCGCGCACCGGTTTTCCTGCGCGTCAATACCCGGCTTGCGTCGCTTGAGCAGGCCCGCGCCACGCTGGCCGCCGAGGGGATAGAAACGCGGTCTCATCCCCTGTCACCGACGGCGCTCGAGGTAACGTCGAATGCCCGGCGTATCCAGGCCGGACGGGCCTTTGCCGATGGCTTGGTCGAGTTGCAGGACGCGGCCTCGCAGGCGGTGGCGGACATGATGCCGCTGATCCCGGGTGGACGTTTTCTGGATTACTGCGCGGGCGGCGGAGGAAAGACCCTGGCGCTGGCTGCGCGGGGAGAGGGGGCGTTCTTTGCCCATGATGCCGCGCCCGAGCGGATGCGTGATCTGCCTGACCGGGCAAATCGGGCGGGGGTGCGGGTCACCATAGCCGCCCGGCCACAAGATGCCGGGCTTTTTGATCTGGTCCTGTGCGATGTGCCATGTTCGGGCTCTGGTGCGTGGCGCCGCAGCCCCGAGGCCAAGTGGCGCATGACGCCCGATGATCTGGCGCGCTTGACCGACGTTCAGGCCGCGATACTTGATCGAGCGGCGGGCCTGGTCGGGCCGGGTGGGGCACTGGGATATGCGACCTGTTCGCTGATTTCTGCAGAGAACGGCGCACAGATCGACGCTTTCGTGCAACGCAATCCGGCCTGGCGGGTCGAAGCCGAACGGCAGTTTAGCCCGCTTGAGGGTGGGGACGGGTTCTTTGCCGCGGTACTGCGACGGGAGACGGGGGAGTGTTAACCGGGGATTAATACCTTGGCGCAACACTCGCTCTCAATCCTGGTCTCGATCGGAGTCCGCCTTGCATCGCCACGTCACCGCCCTCGCGGCCTTGGCTCGCGACCCCATCACGCGGGGGGATGCGTCTTTGTGGTTGTTCCTGTCTGCATCCTTGCTGTCGATCCTGGGTGTTTTCTTTACCCCCGATGTGATCGGGATGCCCTTGCTGGCCGCTGCGGGGGCATTGGTTGCACTGGGGGTAGTGCTGCGCGTGGCGGGGGCGCCGTCGGGGCCTTTGGGGCGGCGCAAGCTTGCCGGATTGATCTCGGGCGAAAGCGGGGCCTGTATCGTGACCGATGCAGGGGGGCGGGTCCATCTGTCCACCGTCGAGGCACGGCACCGGCTTCCGGTCAGTCGGGGCCATGCCTTGAGCGAGGCGTTGGGGGCGGTTTTCGCCGATCCCGCCCGTGCGATTTCCGAGTTGCTGGATCGCGCGTCGGAGGGCGGGGCCGCCACGCGCCTGTGCCGTAGCCCGCAGGGTACGTTGCGCGTCAGCGTCACCCGTGCGAGTGCGCGGGCTTATCTGTGGCGGTTTGACGGAGGGGGCGACTGGGTGTCGCCTGCGGGCCTGCCGATGCTGCGGGCCACGACCGGGGGGGTGGTGCTGTCGGTGAATCCGGCCGCTCGGGCGCTTGTGGGCGGGGTGCCGCAAACCACGGCGGAGTTGGGGCTGGACGGGTTGCCGCCGGACGAGGTTGTCGCGACCGGGCTCGACACGGCGGACGGGCGCGTTTGGCGAGGGGGGCTTCGCCTGGCCGTTGGACCCGATACCGACGAGATCTACCTTCTGCCAAGCGCACCGCCGCCGATTGCCTGCGGTCTTGGGCCGGCGGAGTCCGAAGCCGGAGAACAGGCTTTGCTGGAAACGCTGCCGGTGGCGCTCTTGGAACTCGAACGTGACGGTCACGTGCGTTTTGCCAATGGTCGGGCGCGACAGCTTTTGGAGCTTGCACCGGGGATTCCGGCCAATCTGTGCGACCTGCTTGAGGGGCTGGGCCGTCCGATCCGCGACTGGCTGGATGCCGTGGCTGAGGGCCGCGCACCCAGCCGCGGCGAGGTCGTGCGCGCCGCCTTGCCGGATCGGGATACCTACCTGCGGATCACGCTCGATCGGCATGGTCGAGGCGGCGGCCTGGTCGCGGTGCTGGATGACGTGACCGCGATGAAATCGCTTGAGGCACAATTTGCCCAAAGCCAGAAGACCCAGGCGATCGGCCAGTTGGCCGGAGGAATAGCACATGATTTCAATAATCTGCTGACTGCTATCTCGGGTCATTGCGACCTGTTGATGTTACGCCATGATGCGGGCGACCCCGATTACGGCGATCTCGTTCAGATCCATCAGAACGCCAATCGCGCCGCCAGCCTCGTGGGGCAGCTTCTGGCCTTCTCGCGCAAGCAGACCCTGCGTCCAGAGGTTCTGGATCTGCGCGACACGCTGGGCGAGTTGGGCCACTTGCTTGATCGTCTTGTCGGAGAACGGGTTCGTCTGCGCATGCGCCACGCTCCCGACCTGCCCCCGGTGCGCGCCGACAAGCGCCAGCTAGAGCAGGTGGTGATGAATCTCGTCGTCAATGCCCGCGATGCGATGCCGGACGGCGGCATCATTCGGCTTGAAACCGAGTTCTTGCATCTTTCCGCGCCAGAACGGCGCGACCGCGCCGAAGTTCCGCCCGGCGCCTATGCGGTGATCCATGTCAGTGATGACGGCCTGGGGATTGCGCCTGACAAGCTGTCCAAGATATTCGAACCTTTCTACACGACCAAGCGCACCGGAGAGGGCACCGGACTGGGCCTGTCCACGGCCTATGGGATCATAAAGCAGACCGGCGGTTTCATCTTCGTTGAAAGCGTGCCGGGGCAAGGAAGCTGTTTTTCGGTCTATCTGCCGGCCCATATGGGCCCCGTTGTCGCGCAGGCCCCTGTCGATCCCGGCGCCGAGGAAGACCCGCAAGAAGGTGGCGTCGTGCTGTTGGTTGAGGACGAGGCGCCGGTGCGGGCCTTTGCTGTGCGGGCTCTGCGGCTGAAGGGGCACACCGTTCTTGAGGCCGCGAATGGCGAGGACGCGCTCGATCTTTTAGAGGATGACGCACTTGCGCCCGATATCCTGGTCACTGACATGGTGATGCCTGAGATGGACGGCCCCACCCTCGCCGCCGAGGTCCGTATCCGCCGTCCTGGCCTTCCTGTGCTGTTCATGTCCGGCCATGCCGAGGATTCGATGCGCGAGGCACGTTTGCGGCTGGATAAGGCGGAATTCCTGCAAAAGCCGTTTTCCCTGGAAATGCTGGCAGCGGCTGTCAGGCGGGGAATCCGGGCAGGACGCGATGGATCGTAACTGCCTGTTAACCACATGCCGCGAAGATCGCGTCGAGAATTCTGTTGAAATGTTCTCTTTTTGGTCCCATTAGTAGGGTGAACAAAAGGTGATCAAGAGCAGTCATTGCCGCCCGGCGACGGGTGTGAAATAAGGATGAAACACATGGCCGCAGCGAACCTCCTGGATATGGCAGACAAGCGTAATTCCGACAAACAAAAGGCCCTTGAATCCGCGCTGGCGCAGATCGAGCGCCAATTCGGCAAGGGTTCGATCATGCGGCTGGGGGCCGATAACCCCGTTGCCGAGATAGAGGCGACCTCGACCGGGTCGCTGGGCCTGGATATCGCGCTGGGGATCGGCGGCCTGCCGAAGGGTCGGATCGTGGAGATCTATGGCCCGGAAAGCTCTGGCAAGACGACGCTGACACTGCATTGCGTAGCGGAAGAACAGAAAAAAGGTGGCGTTTGCGCCTTTGTCGATGCCGAACACGCGCTGGACCCGATCTATGCGCGCAAACTGGGCGTCGATCTGGACGAGTTGCTGATTTCGCAGCCCGATACCGGCGAACAGGCGCTGGAAATCGTCGACACGCTGGTGCGCTCGGGCGCGGTCAGCATGGTGGTTGTCGATTCGGTGGCCGCGCTTACCCCGAAATCCGAGCTTGAAGGCGACATGGGGGATTCGAGTGTTGGCGTGCAGGCCCGCTTGATGAGCCAGGCGATGCGCAAGTTGACTGGTTCGATTTCGCGGTCGAACTGCATGGTGATCTTTATCAATCAGATCCGGATGAAGATCGGCGTGATGTTCGGCAGCCCCGAGACGACGACAGGCGGCAACGCGCTCAAGTTCTACTCCTCCGTGCGGCTGGATATTCGTCGTATCGGGTCGATCAAGGATCGCGACGAGGTCGTTGGCAACACGACGCGCGTCAAGGTGGTCAAGAACAAGGTCGCGCCGCCCTTCAAGCAGGTCGAATTCGACATCATGTATGGGGAAGGCATTTCGAAGACGGGCGAGTTGATCGACCTGGGCGTCAAGGCCGGTGTCGTGGACAAGTCAGGCGCATGGTATTCTTACGGCGATGAACGCATCGGGCAAGGACGTGAGAACGCCAAGACCTTCCTCAAGGAAAACACCTCTGTCGCACTTGAGATTGAGGACAAGATCCGCGCCGCGCACGGCCTGGATTTCAGTGCCGGTGAGGATGACGACTCGGTCATGGAATCCTGAGAGCCTTTGACCCCGTCAGGCCGGGCCAGCTAGGCCCGGCCTTTTCGTAAGGCATGGACAGCCCCGGCGCACGGCGATACATCGGGCCGACGATATTTCCGAACCCGTGTCCGAAAGGCCCGTTGCACATGCCCAGCCTGAACGAAATTCGTTCGACCTTCCTGAGCTATTTCGAACGGAACGGCCATAAGGTGGTCGAAAGTTCCCCCCTCGTGCCGCGCAACGACCCCACGCTGATGTTCGCCAATTCCGGCATGGTTCAGTTCAAGAACCTGTTTACCGGGGTCGAGCACCGCGATTACAAGCGCGCCACCACCGCACAGAAATGCGTGCGCGCAGGGGGCAAGCATAACGACCTGGATAATGTCGGCTATACCGCGCGCCATCATACTTTCTTTGAAATGCTCGGCAATTTCAGCTTTGGCGATTATTTCAAGGAACAGGCCATCCCCTTTGCCTGGGAATTGCTGACGCGCGATTTCGACATCCCTGCCGAGCGGCTTCTGGTGACCGTCTACCACACGGATGACGAGGCCGCGGCGATCTGGAAAAAGGTGGCTGGCCTGCCCGATGACCGGATCATCCGCATCCCCACCAATGATAATTTCTGGCAAATGGGCGATACTGGCCCTTGCGGCCCCTGCACCGAGATCTTTTTCGACCACGGTGATCATATCTGGGGCGGCCCGCCGGGCAGCAAGGACGAGGACGGTGACCGGTTCATAGAGATCTGGAACCTCGTCTTCATGCAATACGAACAGTTCGACGATGGCACCCGCCGCGATCTGTCAGCCCAATCGATCGATACCGGCATGGGGCTTGAGCGCATCGGCGCGCTGTTGCAGGGCAAGCACGACAATTACGACACCGACCTGATGCGGGCGCTGATCGAGGCGTCCGCCAATGCCACCTCGTCCGAACCCGACGGGCCGGGCAACGTGCATCACCGGGTGATTGCGGATCACCTGCGCTCGACCTCTTTTCTGATCGCCGATGGGGTGATGCCCTCCAACGAGGGGCGTGGCTACGTGCTGCGCCGGATCATGCGCCGGGCGATGCGGCATGCGCACCTCTTGGGCGCAAAAGACCCGGTCATGCACCGGTTGGTGCCCGCGCTGGTCACCCAGATGGGCGCGGCCTATCCCGAACTCGGACGTGCGCAGGCCCTGATCGAGGAAACGCTCGTGCTTGAAGAAACCCGGTTCATCCAGACGCTCGATCGCGGGCTGCGTTTGCTTGATGACGAACTGGCGCGCCTGCCTGAGGGTGCGCCGCTACCGGGGGCTGCGGCGTTCCGGCTTTATGACACTTATGGCTTTCCGCTCGACCTGACCCAGGATGCGTTGCGCGAACAGGGGCGCGGGGTGGATGTCGCGGGATTTGATGCGGCGATGGCCGAACAAAAGGCCAAGGCCCGTGCCGCCTGGACCGGTTCGGGCGAGGCGAAAGAGGCGCGCATCTGGTTCGAGCTTTCCGAACGCATCGCCCCCACCGAGTTTTTGGGCTATGACACCGAGGTGGCAGAGGGCCAGGTCATGGCGCTGGTTGTCGATGGCCGGGCCGTCGATTCCCTCCCCGAGGGCGGCGAGGGGTGGATGGTGGTCAACCAGACCCCGTTCTACGGTGAATCGGGCGGCCAGGTGGGCGATAGTGGCACCTATCTTAAGCCCGATGGGGCGGGTGCGGTTATCGATACGCAAAAGATGCCCGGCGGGCTGTTCGCCCACAAGGTGCGGCCCGAAAAGGCCGTGCTTTGCATGGGGGACGCGCTGGAACTGCGTGTCGATCACGCCCGTCGCGGCGCAATCCGCGCCAGTCATTCGGCCACTCACCTGCTCCACGAGGCCCTGCGCCAGACCTTGGGCGATCATGTCGCGCAAAAGGGCTCGCTGAATGCGCCGGACCGGCTGCGCTTCGATTTCAGCCATGCCAAGGCGATGAGCGCGGAGGAACTGGCGACGGTGGAATCCGAGGTCAACGCCTTCATCCGGCAGAACTCGGCGGTGGAAACCCGGATCATGACGCCGGACGACGCCCGCGCCATCGGCGCGCAGGCGCTGTTCGGCGAGAAATACGGCGACGAGGTGCGCGTGGTCTCGATGGGCCGCGCCGCGACCGGCAAGGGCCACGACGGCAACACCTGGTCGATCGAGCTCTGCGGCGGCACCCATGTGCGCCAGACCGGCGATATCGGGCAATTCCTGATCCTATCTGAGAACGCTTCTGCTGCGGGTGTGAGACGCATCGAAGCAATTACCGGGCAGGATGCGATAACCGACATTCGCAAGCATCTGTTGATCCTTGATCGCCTGACGCTCGATCTTGGCTGTCTGCCCGAAGAGATGAGTGCTCGCGTTTCCAGCCTAAAGAAGGAGAAACGGGCGCTGGAAACGGAAGTAGCTTCCCTGCGCCGCGAGCTTGCGATGGCGGGGCCGGGCGGCGCGGCGCCCGAAACGCGGCAGGTCGGCGGCGTGCCGTTCTTCGCGCAGGTGCTGTCGGGGGTGTCGGGCAAGGACCTGCCGCCCTTGATCGACGAGCACAAGGCGCGGCTCGGCTCGGGCGCGGTGCTGCTGATCGCCGAGGCGGGCGGCAAGGCCGCGGTGGCGGCCGGCGTGACCGACGACCTGACCGGCAAGCTGTCGGCGGTCGATCTGGTGCGGGCTGCGGTGGCCGAACTGGGCGGCAAGGGCGGTGGCGGACGGCCCGACATGGCACAGGGCGGCGGCAAGGACAGCACTAATGCGGAGGCCGCGATAAAGGCTGCGCAGGCGGTGCTGGGGTCATAGATGCCTGCTCTGTGGATTGCCCATGTCACCGTCACCGATCCCGAGGCCTATGCCCGCTATGCGGAACTTGCTGGGCCCGCGATTGCGAAACATGATGGCCGCTTCATCGCGCGCGGCGGCCGCTTCGTTCAGCTCGAGGGCCATGAACGGGCGCGCAACGTGGTCGCCTGGTTTCCGTCCGTCGAGGCCGCAGAGGCCTGTTACCACTCGCCAGACTACCAAACGGCGCTCGATCATGCCCGCGGCGCCTCGGAACGGGAGTTGCTGATCGTCGAAACCAGCGAGTAAAAGGGCCGGGGTGATTTACCCCAGCCCTTTCTTCTTCTTGGAAAAAATACCCCAAACGGGCCGCAGGCCCGCAATTTTCCAGGTGAAAATCGTCAGCTGCTCCGGGCCGCACGCTTGCGCTCGTGCGGGTCCAAAAACCGCTTGCGCAGCCGCACCGCGTTGGGCGTGACCTCTACCAGTTCATCATCATCGATATAGGCGATTGCCTCTTCCAGGCTCATGGTAACCGGCGTGGTCAGGCGCACCGCGTCATCGGTGCCCGACGCGCGGACGTTGGTGAGTTTCTTGCCCTTGAGCGGGTTGACCTCCAGGTCGTTGTCACGGGAATGCTCGCCGATGATCATCCCCTGGTAGACCGGGGCCTGTGCCCCGATGAATAGCCGCCCCCGTTCTTCCAGGTTCCACAGTGCATAGGCGACCGAGGTGCCATCCTCCATCGAAATCAGCACCCCCGCCCGCCGGCCAGGGATCGGGCCCTTGTGCGGTGCCCAGTCATGGAAAACGCGGTTCAGTACGCCGGTGCCGCGTGTGTCTGTCATGAACTCGCCGTGATACCCAATCAATCCCCGCGAGGGGACATGGGCCACGATCCGGGTCTTGCCGGCGCCTGCCGGGCGCATCTCGACCATCTCACCACGCCGGACACCGGTCAGTTTCTCGATGACGACGCCGGAATAGTCGTCATCCACGTCGATGGTGACTTCCTCGATCGGTTCCAGCTTTTGTCCGTTTTCCTCACGCATCAGCACCTGTGGGCGCGAGATCGACAATTCGAACCCCTCGCGGCGCATGTTCTCGATCAGCACGCCCATTTGCAATTCGCCCCGGCCCGCGACCTCGAAGGCCTCGCCGCCGGGCGTATCGGACACGCGGATCGCCACGTTCGACTCGGCCTCTTTCATCAGCCGCTCGCGAATCACGCGCGATTGCACCTTCTTGCCGTCGCGCCCGGCCAGCGGGCTGTCATTGATGCCGAAGGTAACACTGATGGTCGGCGGGTCGATGGGTTGGGCAGGTAGCGGCGTATCGATGGCCGGCGCACAGAGCGTGTCGGCCACGGTCGCCTTGGACATCCCCGCGAGCGTGACGATATCGCCTGCCTCACCCTCGTCGATGGGCTGTTGGCCAAGGCCGCGAAAGGCCAGTACCTTGGTCACGCGAAAATTCTCGATCAGGTCGCCCGTCCGCGTAAGGGCCTTGACCTGGTCGCCCGGTTTCACACGGCCGCTTTCGATCCGGCCGGTCAGCACGCGCCCGATGAACGGGTCCGCGCCCAGCGTGGTGGCCAGCATGCGAAAGGGTTCGTCGATATGGGCAAGCTGCCGCGGCGCGGGAACGTGATCAAGCACGAGGTCGAACAGCGCGTGGAGATCCTTGCGCGGCCCGTCCAGCGTCGTATCGGCCCAGCCAGAACGGCCAGAAGCATAGAGATGCGGGAAATCGAGCTGTTCATCCGTGGCGCCGAGATTGGCGAAGAGGTCGAACACCTCGTCCAGCGCGCGGTCTGGCTCGGCATCGGGCTTGTCGACCTTGTTGACCACCACGATCGGGCGTAGCCCCAACGCAAGTGCCTTTGAGGTCACGAACTTGGTCTGGGGCATCGGCCCCTCGGCTGCATCCACCAAGAGCACCACGCCATCGACCATACTGAGGATGCGTTCGACCTCGCCGCCGAAATCCGCGTGGCCGGGGGTGTCGACGATATTGACGCGGTGGCCGTCCCACTCGACGCTTGTGGCTTTGGCCAGGATTGTGATGCCGCGTTCGCGTTCCAGGTCGTTGCTATCCATCGCCCGTTCCGCGACGGTCTGGTTCTCGCGGAAAGCGCCGGATTGTTTCAAAAGCTGGTCCACCAGGGTGGTCTTGCCGTGATCGACATGCGCGATGATCGCGATGTTGCGAAGGTCCATGTTCGTCTGCCTTTTTGGGATTGTCCTGCCGATAGGGTGTTTCGCATCAAAAGGCCAGCGCGAATGATCAATGCGGGCTGGTTTTCGAAAAGAGATGGATCACGGTGATGCCGCCTACGATCATCGTCATGCCGATTGCGCCGGGCAGGTCGACACGCTGGCCAAAGACAACCCAGGCGATGGCGGCGATCAGAACGACGCCCAGCCCCGACCATATCGCGTAGGCGACCCCGACCGGAATGGTGCGCAGGGCAAATGACAGGAAATAAAAAGATAGCGCGTAACCGGCCACGACAATGACGCTGGGCAGAAGACGCGTGAACTGCTGGCTGGCTTGCAACGCCGATGTGGCGGCGGTTTCGGTAAGGATGGCCAGCAACAGGAACAAGTAGGATTTCGGCATGGTGCGGACCCTCAGCGCGCGATATAGCGGTCGCGTCGATGGTTGGTTGCGATAATGATGTTGAGGACGGCGGCACCGACAAGGGAATGAAAAACCGTGAGCGGCGCGATGACGCCAAGAGCAAGTGCAAAGACTGCCGCGTCAAATCCGAGCTGCACCCAACCTGCGCTTATCCCGCGCGTGTCCTGCACCCAGAGCGCCACGATGCCCACACCGCCCAGGCTGGCGCCGTGGCGAAATAACGCCAGAAGGCCCGCACCCGCGGTAACGCCTGCAAGGATTGATCCGGCCAGCGGATGAACCGTTTCAAAACTCAGAAAATGCGGCACAACTTCGGTGAACAGCGACAAGAGCGCGACCGCTGCAAAGGTCTTTAGCGTGAAACGCCAACCCAGCCGACGCAGCGCCAGCACGTAAAAAGGAAGGTTGAGCGCAAAGAAAATCGGGCCAAAGCCGATCCCGCTGGCATAGGAGGCCACCAGGGACAGCCCGGCAATCTGACCGGTCACAAGGTCCGCGCTTTTCAAAAGCTGGACAGACAGCGCAACCAGCAGCGTGCCCACGAAAAGGCCCTGCACATCCTCGATCAGGCTATGGCGTGCGACGGAATCCTGCATGGGCAAGGGCATGGCGCGAAACCGGTGGGCTTGTCCAGAGGCAAGCCCGATCCGGGCGGGATGTGCGCCGCCCACGGGATGAGCGGTCTGCACGGCAAGGCGGCATCAACAAAAAAGGGCCGGCGCGATGGCCGGCCCCGGTTTTGGCTTGGCGCGTGTCAGCCCGCCAGTGCCTTGTTCAGGTTCTCGTCGACCTTTTCGAGGAAGCCCATCGTGGTCAGCCATTTCTGATCGGGACCGACCAGCAAAGCCAGATCCTTGGTCATGAAGCCCGATTCCACGGTCTCGACGACGACCTTTTCCAGCGTTTCGGCAAAATGCGTGAGTTGGTCGTTGCCGTCCAGCTTGGCGCGGTGCTTCAAGCCGCCTGTCCAGGCAAAGATCGACGCGATCGAGTTGGTCGAGGTCGCCTCGCCCTTCTGGTGCTGGCGATAGTGGCGGGTGACGGTGCCATGCGCGGCCTCGGATTCGACGATTCGGCCGTCTGGGGTCATCAGCTGGCTGGTCATCAGGCCGAGCGAGCCGAAGCCCTGCGCCACGGTATCCGATTGCACGTCGCCATCGTAGTTCTTGCAGGCCCAGACGAAACCGCCGTTCCACTTCATGGCGCAGGCGACCATGTCGTCGATCAGGCGGTGTTCGTAGGTGATCCCCGCTTCCTTGAACTTGTCTGCGAATTCCTCGTCGAACACCTGCTGGAACAGGATCATGAACTGGCCGTCATACTGTTTCAGGATGGTGTTCTTGGTCGACAGGTACAGCGGCCAGCCCATTGACAGCGCGTAGTTCATGGATGCCCGCGCGAAATCGCGGATCGAGTCGTCGAGGTTGTACATGCCCATGTAGATGCCCGAGGAGGGCGCCTTGAACACCTCTTCCTCGATCACGGTGCCGTCCTCGCCGACGAATTTCATCGACAACGTGCCGGGGCCGGGGAATTTCATGTCCGTGGCGCGGTACTGGTCGCCGAAGGCGTGACGGCCGATGACGATGGGCTTGGTCCAGCCGGGCACCAGGCGCGGCACGTTGTTGCAGATGATCGGGGCGCGGAACACCACGCCGCCCAGGATGTTGCGGATCGTGCCGTTGGGGCTGCGCCACATCTTTTTCAGGCCGAATTCCTCGACCCGGGCCTCGTCAGGGGTGATCGTGGCGCATTTCACGCCGACGCCGATTTCCTTGATCTTTTCAGCCGCGTCGATGGTGATCTGGTCGTCGGTACGGTCGCGTTCCTCGATGCCCAGATCGTAATAGAGAAGATCGACGTCGAGGTAAGGCAGGATCAGCTTTTTCTTGATGAAATCCCAGATGATCCGGGTCATCTCGTCGCCGTCAAGCTCGACGACCGGGTTTTCGACTTTGATCTTGGACATGAACTGACCCTCGTTTTGGCGCGTGAATCGCGATTTTCCCAGCGTGATAGCGCAAAGACGAAGATGGGGAAAGATGGTATGCGAAGGCATACCTTTGAATGCCGAACGGGATCGCCCGATCAGACGCCCTGTTGACGCGCGCGGGCAATCCTTGCTTCCAGCAATTTTCGTCCCCGCATCTCGGCAGTACGGATGCGGATGGCGGTCATGAACGCCTCTTGCGTGGTGGGGGACGAGGCGCCGATGGCCTCTGACACGTCACGGATCAGTCGCTCGTCGTCCAATTCTTCGGCTGCGGCCAACGTGTCTCGGGCCAGCGCATCCGCCAAGTCCTCGATGACGCCCATCGCGCCCTCCTCAGCGAGTCCCTTCGGTCAGGCGCCGTTTCACATAGGCTCTCACATGTTCGACCATCGGATCCATGTGAGGTTCCTGGAAGAAGTGATCGGCCCCTTCGATCTGTTCATGGGTAATGGTGATGCCCTTTTGTTCGTGAAGCTTGTCGACAAGGGCCAGCGTGTCGGCGGGGGGCGCCACGCGGTCGGCGGTGCCGTTGATAACCAGGCCCGAACTGGGGCAGGGGGCGAGGAAAGAGAAATCGTACATGTTCGCGGGCGGTGCGACCGAGACAAAACCGGTGATCTCGGGCCGGCGCATCAGTAACTGCATGCCGATCCACGCTCCGAAGGAAAAGCCTGCGACCCAGCAATGCTTGGCGTTCTGGTTCATCGATTGCAGGTAATCCAGCGCCGCCGCCGCATCCGACAATTCTCCGATGCCTTGGTCGTACTCACCCTGGCTGCGACCGACGCCGCGAAAGTTGAAGCGCAGCACGTTGAAACCGAGCCCGTGAAAGGCGTAATGCAGGTTGTAGACAACCCGGTTGTTCATCGTGCCCCCGAATTGCGGATGGGGGTGCAGGACGATCGCGATGGGCGCGTCCTTTTCCTTGTGCGCGTGATAGCGGCCTTCGAGACGGCCTTCGGGACCGGGAAATATGACCTCGGGCATGTTCTGTTCTTCTCAACTGGCGGTGCCGTCGAATTCTTGACGAAATCGCTTGGGCTACTTAGAAACGGGTCTGTCCCGGCGCCGTGCCGGATCAAGGGTGCGTCCGAGGTAATGACCCGGCCGCATCGCGTCAACCATTTGCAGGATCGCAGCGATGAAACTCAGCACAAAGGGGCGTTACGCGATGGTCGCGCTGGTCGATCTTTCATTGCAGCCCGCCGATGCATTGGTCTCTTTGTCGGAGATCTCGCGGCGCCAGCAGATATCGCTGCCGTACCTGGAACAGCTTTTCGTCAAGCTGCGCCGGGCCGGGTTGGTGGAGTCGGTGCGCGGACCCGGTGGCGGCTACCGGCTTTCGCGGCCTGCATCGGAGATCCGGGTGGCCGAGGTCCTGGGGGCGGTCGATGAGACCGTGAGCGCGATGCATACCGGCGCTGGCGCCTCGGGCGGTAGCTCGGGCACCAGGGCGCAATCGCTTACCAACCGGCTGTGGGAGGGGTTGAGCGCCCATGTCTACGTGTTCCTGCACCAGACACGGTTATCGGACGTGACGGGCAATGCGCTGGCACCATGCCCCGCGGTGCCGGCGCTTTTCGAGGTGGTGGACGAGGGATAGGGGGGGCGCTGCCCCCGTCCGCGGGCGGGGCCCGCGGACTCCCCCGGGATATTTCCCTCCAAAGCAGGACAGGATGTCAGGATGAAGCCCGGGCGGATCTACATGGACTGGAATGCAACCGCGCCGTTGCGTCCCGAGGCGCGCGAGGCGATGATCGCGGCTATGGACGTGGTTGGCAACCCTTCCAGCGTGCATGCCGAGGGGCGTGCGGCGCGGGGCATCGTCGAACGCGCGCGCGCGCAGGTGGCGGCCGCGCTTGGAGCGGAGGGCGCCGAGATCGTGTTTACCTCGGGTGCGACCGAGGCCGCGGCATTGGCCTGTGCTGGGCGGGGTCTGGAGGCCGGCGATGTAGAGCATGACGCGGTTTCGGCCTGGGTCGACTCTTGCCTCGATGTCGATGGTAATGGGCGAGTATACCTGCGCGATCCGGCGAGATCAGCGTTGCAGCTAGCCAACTCGGAAACCGGCGTCATCCAGAACATGCCGCAGGGCGTTGCGGTGTGCGACATGACCCAAGGGTTCGGCAAGCTTGCCTTTGCATTCAACTGGCTGGGCTGCGAGATTGCGCTGGTCTCGGCGCACAAGATCGGCGGGCCGAAGGGGGTTGGCGCGCTGGTGATGAAGCGCGGCCTCGACCTTGAGGCGCGACTGCGCGGTGGCGGCCAGGAGATGGGGCGACGCGCTGGAACCGAGAATGTTGTCGGCATCGCGGGGTTCGGTGCTGCGGCGCAAGCTGCTGCAAGCGACTTGGACGCGGAAAACTGGTTAAAAGTTGAGCAACTTAGAAATATTCTAGAAAAAGCTATTGAGGCCGGGGCAAATAATACTATTTTTGTCGGGAAAGATGAGCGCAGGCTACCCAATACCTCTTGCCTGGTTTCGCCGGGATGGAAGGGCGAGACGCAGGTGATGCAGATGGATCTGGCCGGGTTCGCGGTTTCCGCAGGGTCGGCCTGCTCTTCGGGTAAGTTGCGCGAAAGCCGCGTGCTGAGGGCGATGGGGTTTGATGCGGAAGCGGCGGCCTCGGCGATCCGGGTCTCGATTGGGCCCGGCACGTCAGAGCAGGAAGTTTTGTGTTTTGCCGAGGCCTGGCTCGCGGCTGAACGGAAATTCAGGGCCCGCGCGGGCTGAACGATGACAGGTGGTCCGTGTGCGGGCCCGGACAGAGAGGCGACGAAGACGATGGCTGCTATCGACAAGGCCGAGGTGAAAGAAGGCGTCGACCGGGAGACCGTGGAAACGGTCCAGTCCATGGCCGGCAAGTACAAGTATGGCTGGGATACCGAGATCGAGATGGACTATGCGCCGTTGGGGCTGAACGAAGATATCGTTCGTCTGATTTCGGCCAAGAATGACGAACCCGAGTGGATGACCGAGTGGCGGCTGGCTGCGTTCCGGCGCTGGCAGCAACTGGAGGAGCCGGACTGGGCGATGGTCGACTATCCCGAGATCGACTTCCAGAAGCAGTATTATTACGCCCGCCCGAAGAGCATGGAGACCAAGCCCAAGTCGCTGGACGAGGTCGATCCCAAGCTTTTGGAAACCTACCAGAAGCTCGGCATCCCGCTGAAGGAGCAGATGATCCTAGCCGGTGTCGAGGGCGCCGAGGACGCGCCCGCCGAGGGCCGCAAGGTGGCCGTGGACGCGGTGTTCGATTCGGTCAGTGTGGGCACGACTTTCCAGAAGGAACTCAAGAAGGCGGGCGTCATTTTCTGCTCGATTTCCGAGGCGATCCGCGAGCACCCCGAGCTGGTGAAGAAATACCTCGGGAGCGTCGTGCCGCAATCGGACAATTTCTATGCCACGCTCAACAGCGCGGTCTTCTCGGACGGGTCGTTCGTCTATGTTCCGCCGGGCGTGCGCTGCCCGATGGAGCTGTCGACCTATTTCCGCATCAACGCCGAGAACACCGGCCAGTTCGAGCGCACTCTGATCATCGCCGACAAGGGTGCCTATGTGAGTTACCTAGAGGGCTGTACCGCGCCCCAGCGCGACGTGGCGCAACTGCATGCCGCGGTGGTGGAGATCGTGGTGCTGGACGATGCCGAGGTGAAGTACTCGACCGTGCAGAACTGGTATCCCGGCGACGAGAATGGCAAGGGCGGCATCTACAACTTCGTCACCAAGCGCGCCGATTGCCGGGGCGACCGGTCCAAGGTGATGTGGACGCAGGTGGAAACCGGCTCGGCGGTGACGTGGAAATACCCCTCCTGCATCCTGCGGGGCGACGACAGCCAGGGCGAATTCTATTCGATCGCGATCACCAATAACTGGCAGCAGGCCGATACCGGCACCAAGATGGTGCACCTGGGCAAAAACACGCGGTCACGCATCGTGTCCAAGGGGATCAGCGCGGGCCATGCGCAGAACACCTATCGCGGGCTGGTCTCGATGCATCCCAAGGCCAAGAACAGCCGCAACTATACCCAGTGCGACAGCCTGTTGATCGGGGACAAGTGCGGGGCGCATACCGTTCCCTATATCGAGGTGCGCAACAACTCGTCCCGGGTGGAACACGAGGCGACGACCTCCAAGGTGGACGACGACCAGCTTTTCTATTGCCGCTCGCGCGGGATGGACGAGGAAGAGGCAGTCGCGCTTGTCGTCAACGGCTTCTGCAAGGAGGTTCTGCAGGCCCTGCCGATGGAATTCGCGATGGAGGCGCAGCAACTGGTGGCCATTTCCTTGGAGGGAAGCGTCGGCTGATGGGCTCGTCGTGGTTTGTGCCAAAGACGCATGGCTATGGTGCTTTCCCGGCAAACTGGAAGGGCTGGGCGGCGGTGGTTGTTTTTTCGCTGCTGCTGGGGCTTGTGGCGATAGCGGTTTTCGGACCGTTGGGGCGGCTGGGTGTGGCGCTGTTCTGGCAGGTGGCGCTGTATTTGGTGCTGACTACCGTTCTGGCGCTTGGGTTTGTCGTGATCGCCCGGCGCAAGACGAACGGTAACTGGCGCTGGTGTGATGATGACTGAGGAAGATACGATGATCGTGACCACCACACCCTCGGTCGAGGGCAGGACCATCACCGCCTATCACGGCATCGCCGTGGGCGAGGCGATCTTGGGCGCCAACGTGTTCCGGGACATCTTTGCCGGGATCACCGACATCATCGGCGGCCGGTCGGGCGCCTATGAACAATCGCTGGGCGAGGCCCGCGCGACGGCGCTGCGCGAACTTGAAGACCGTGCCCGCACGATGGGCGCGAATGCCGTCGTCGGCGTCGATCTCGACTACGAAGTGATCAACAACATGCTGATGGTGTCGGCCTCGGGCACCGCCGTCACGATTGAGTAAGGGATAGGAAAAATGCTGGAAATCAAAAACCTGAGAGCCTCTCTTGAGGAAGAGGGTAAGGAAATCCTCAAAGGTCTGAACCTTACCGTCGAGGCGGGAAAGGTGCATGCGAT
Source organism: Rhodovulum bhavnagarense (assembly GCF_004343505.1). Classification (GTDB taxonomy): domain Bacteria; phylum Pseudomonadota; class Alphaproteobacteria; order Rhodobacterales; family Rhodobacteraceae; genus Rhodovulum; species Rhodovulum bhavnagarense. The sequence goes on from NZ_SLXU01000001.1 coordinate 723,403, forward strand.
CATGGGGCCGAACGGGTCGGGCAAATCCACGCTGTCCTACGTGTTGTCGGGGCGCGATGGATACGAAGTTACCGAGGGTGCGGCGGAGCTTGACGGGCAGGACATCCTGGAAATGGAGCCAGAGGAACGCGCGGCGGCGGGCTTGTTCCTTGCGTTCCAGTATCCCGTGGAAATCCCCGGTGTGGGTAATATGACCTTTCTGCGCACGGCCGTGAACGCCCAGCGCAAGGCGCGTGGCGAGGCCGAGATGGACGCCGCGACCTTCCTGAAGGTGGTGCGCGAGAAGGCGAAAGAGCTGAAGATTGATGCCGAGATGCTGAAACGGCCGGTCAACATGGGCTTTTCCGGCGGCGAGAAGAAACGCAACGAGATCCTTCAAATGGCGATGCTTGAGCCCAAGCTGTGCATCCTCGATGAGACCGATTCAGGGCTTGACGTTGACGCGATGAAGCTGGTGGCCGATGGCGTAAACGCGATGCGCAGCCCTGATCGTGCCTTTCTCGTCATCACCCATTACCAGCGCCTGCTGGATCATATCGTGCCCGACGTCGTTCATATTCTGGCCAATGGTCGGATCATCAAGACAGGCGGTCCGGAACTGGCCCTTGAGGTCGAAAAGAACGGATATGCCGACCTGATCGAGGAGGCCGCGTGATGGCCTTGCCGCAGGCGAAACTGACCGCCACCCAAGAGCGTCTTGCCGGATTGGCCATGCCCGAGGCCGCCGGCTGGAGCGCGCTTCCGCGCGCCGCGGCGCTTGCGCGGGTTCAGGCGATGGGGCTGCCGGGCCGGCGCGACGAATATTGGCGCTTTACCAATCCGGGCGACCTGATCGCGCCAGATCCGCATCCCTCGCGACACCACCCGACGCAAAAGACACCGGTCTTTCACGAAATGGATCGCGTTCGGCTTGTCTTTGTCGACGGGGTATTCGACGCCGCGGCATCGGATGATCCGGTGCTGGCCGGTGTCGAAATTACCCGCCTGGCAGAAGCGCAGGATCAGAATATTCATTGGGCGGCGGATCTTTATGGCACGCTGGAGGCACATGGCCACGAGCCGGTCGAGCGCCCGCTTGCTGCGCTGAATACCGCCTTTGCGACGGACGGGGTCTTGATCCGCGCAACCGCCAGGGCGGCCAAGCCGGTGAACCTGATTTATCTTAATAAATCAGACTGTTCAGATGCGATACTGCATCACGTCATCAAGGTCGAACCCGGCGCCGATCTGACCATTCTCGAAAACGGGCCGGCGGCGGCGCGGTTCAACAAGGTGATGGAGGTCGATATTGCCGATGGCGGTACGTTCCACCATGTCCGGTCTCAGGGGCGCGATCATGACCGCCGGGCGGTGACGCACATGTTTGCCCGCCTCGGTCGGGAGAGCGTATTCAAGTCCTTTACCCTGACCGTGAACGGGGTTCTGACCCGCAACGAATGCGTCATCGAACTGATGGGCGATCATGGCGTGGCCCATGTGGCCGGCGCCTGCCTGGGTGACGGGCCAGATTTCCATCATGACGACACGGTCTTTATAACCCACGACGCCGAGCAGTGCGAAAGCCGGCAGGTTTTCAAGAAAGTTCTGAAAAACGGCGCAACCGGCGTGTTTCAGGGAAAGATCCTCGTTCAGCCCGGCGCGCAGAAAACCGACGGTTACCAGATTTCCCAATCGCTCCTTCTGGACGAGGACAGCCAATTCCTGGTCAAGCCGGAACTGGAAATTTATGCCGACGATGTTGCCTGTTCGCATGGGTCGACCTGCGGTGCCATCGACGAAACGGCATTGTTCTATCTTCGCTCGCGCGGGGTGCCCCGGGCCGAGGCGGTGGACTTGATGGTGCTGTCTTTCCTTGCCGAGGCGATCGAGGAAATCGAGGCCGAGGAAATCCGCGAAGAAATCGTCACGCGATTGTCGCGCTGGCTGTCGCGGCATCGGGGCTGAACAGATGTCAGTTACCCGCGATATCGTGAGCACCTGGCGCGCCCCGCGCGCCACGATGCGAAAAATGCTGGATGCCGGTCAGCGCGAGGACCGGGCAATCGTGCTTTTGTTGTTGGCTTGCGGCATCATATTCGTCGCCCAATGGCCGCGCCTCGCTCGGCAATCGTTTTTCGATGACTCGGTGCCGTTGCAGGCGCTTTTGGGTGGCGCCCTGTTTGGCTGGCTGTTCCTCGCGCCGCTTTTTTTCTATGGTGTTGCTGCGTTCAGCCACCTGTTTGTGAGGATGCTGGGGGGAAGGGGCACGTGGTACGGTGCACGGTTGGCTCTGTTCTGGACATTGCTCAGTACCGCGCCGCTGTGGCTGTTGCAGGGCTTGGTGGCCGGTTTCATTGGGGCGGGTAGTGCCTTGAACCTTGTTGCGACCCTGCTTGGTGTTGCGTTTCTGGCGATCTGGCTGTTGTCTCTGGCCGAGGCCGAAGAACTCGGCCGCGCCTGATCCGCAACGAAAGAGCATCCGATGACCCGTAGTCTTGTTTTTCTGATACGCCTTGCGCGAGACACGGTTTCGGATCCGCGCGAGGGTGCGCGCCGCGTTCTGGCTCTGAACCTGTCCGAGGGGCTGTTATGGCAGGCGCTGGTTCTCGTAGTGGTCGTCAGCGTTCTTTTGACCGCCCTTGGCGAGATCGCGGTGCCTGCGCCTGTCGATCCACTTTTGCCCGTCTTTTCCGCCAATCCACTCTTGACCGCCGTGGTTCAGGGCGGGCTGTTGGTGGTGATGGTCTATGCCATCCATTTCATCGGTCGGGGCTTCGGCGGGCATGGCGATTTCGCCGGTGCGATGACGCTGACCGTCTGGCTTCAATTCATCATGATGCTCTTGCAGGTCGCGCAAACGGTATTCCTTATCGTTTTTCCTCCGCTTGCGGGCTTGATCGGCATGCTGGGGATCGGCCTGTTCTTCTGGTTGCTCAGTCATTTTGTGACGGTTCTGCATGGCTATGCCTCGGCCTTGCGCACATTTTTCGGAATCATGGCCTCGATGGTCGGCATCGTCTTCGGTATCAGCCTGATCATGTCGCTGCTGGGCGTCACCCTGCAAGGAGCACTCCCCGATGTTTGACGTCGATGCGATCAGGGCCGATTTCCCGATCCTCGACCGCGAGGTTAACGGCAAGCCCCTGGTCTATCTCGACAACGGGGCCTCGGCGCAAAAACCCAAGGTCGTGATCGATGCGGTCGTTCGGGCCTATGCCGAAGAATACGCCAATGTTCACCGCGGCCTTCATACCCTGTCGAACATCGCCACCGACCGCTACGAGGCCGTGCGCGGTATCATCGCAAGGTTCCTGAATGCCGGCGACGAATCCGAGATCGTCTTTACCAGCGGCGCCACCGAGGGGATCAACCTGGTCTCTTACGGCTGGGCCGCGCCGCTTCTGAGCGCAGGCGACGAGATCGTTCTGAGCGTGATGGAACATCATGCCAATATAGTGCCCTGGCACTTCCTGCGCGAACGCCAGGGCGTCGTGCTGAAATGGGTGGAACCCGACGCGCAGGGCAATCTGGACCCGCAGGCGATGATCGACGCGATCGGCCCGCGCACCCGGTTGGTCGCCGTGACCCATATGTCCAACGTTCTGGGCACGGTTGTCGACGTGAGCGCCATCGTCAAGGGCGCGCATGAAAAGGGTGTGCCGGTTCTCGTCGACGGAAGCCAGGCAGCGGTACACATGCCCGTGGATGTGCAGGCGATCGGGGCTGATTTCTACGTCATCACCGGGCACAAGCTCTATGGGCCATCCGGCTCTGGTGGCATCTTCATTCGCAAGGATCGGCAGGCCGAGATGCGCCCCTTCCTCGGGGGGGGCGACATGATCCGGGAAGTGTATCGCGACCGCGTGATCTATAACGACCCGCCGATGAAATTCGAGGCGGGCACGCCCGGCATCGTTCAACAGATCGGTCTCGGTGTTGCGCTGGACTACATGATGGGTATCGGTATGGAATCCATCGCCGCGCATGAACGCGACCTGACCGCCTATACGATGCAGCGGCTCTCCGGTCTCAACTGGTTGCAGGTGCAAGGGCGGCCCGACAATCGCGGCGCAATATTTTCGTTCACGATCGAGGGGACGGCCCATGCCCACGACATATCGACCGTTCTGGACAAGAAAGGCGTTGCCGTGCGCGCGGGGCAACATTGCGCGGGGCCGCTTATGCAGCACTTGGGGGTCGGCGCCACCTGCCGGGCTTCCTTCGCGATGTACAACACCCGCGCCGAGGCAGATAAGCTGGTAGAGGCGTTGGAATTGTGTCACGATCTGTTTGCCTGAGGCGCCGCCTGTGCCGGTTTTGGTCACTTATGACGCCCGTTCCAATTGCCTTGCCCGACCCACCAAAACCGGGCGGTTAGAGGAAGGAAAACCGGACGAAACACGGCCCGAAACCGTTTGCGCCCAATCTCGCTTTGGCCTATACGGCCGTCATAGGCACCCGTAGCTCAGCTGGATAGAGCGCTGCCCTCCGAAGGCAGAGGCCAGAGGTTCGAATCCTCTCGGGTGCGCCACCCAAAAATCCCTGAATGACAACGGCTTAGGCCGCGTCAGGGTGACTCCGAAAAACCCCTGAGAACCAGCCTGTCACGCTCTGGTCACAGCAACGGGGTTTTCGACATGGCCACCATCAGGAATCGGAACGGGAAATGGCAGGCGCAGGTGCGCCGCAACGGGCACACGCCCCGCACCAAATCCTTCCAGTCCAAGCGCGACGCGATGCAATGGGCGCGGCAGACGGAAGCGGAACTGGACGCGACAGTGTTCGCCGTCGATCTGCGCGTGCTGGATCGCACCACCATGCGCGACTTGCTCACCCGCTACCGCAACGAGGTCACGCCTGCGAAGCGCGGGCACGCATCGGAGAACAAGCGGATCGACGGCTTTCTGCGCGAGACATGGGCTGACAAGCCGCTGTCCAAGGCCACGCCGCAGGTGTTCAGCCGCTACCGGGACGAACGGCTGCGCAAGGTCAGCCCCGGAACCGTGATCCGCGATCTTGGCTTGCTGCGCGCCGTCTTCGAAGTCGCCCGGATGGAATGGGACGTGCCGTTGCCCGAGAACCCGGTGGCCAAGGTGCGCAAGCCCAAAGCCCCGGACGCACGGGAACGCCGCTTAGCGGCTGGCGAACTGGACGCGCTGCTTGCGGCCTGCGATGGCAACCGCAACGACTGGCTGCGGACGGGCATCCTGCTTGCAGTCGAGACCGGGATGCGACGAGGCGAACTGCTTAGCATCCGATGGGCCGATGTCTCGCCCGATGTGTCCACGCTGCTGATCCGCGAGACGAAGAACGGGCACGCCCGGCGCATCCCGCTCACGAACCGGGCTGCGGACCTGCTGCGCGAACGCAGGGCGCACGGCGACACGGGGAACAGTCTGGTCTTCCCGGTTTCCGCCAACGCTTTCCGGCTGTGCTGGGAACGGTGCAAGCGCATCGCCGCGAAGCCCTGCCCTGACATTGCGGACCTGCGGTTCCACGATCTGCGGCACGAAGCCGTCAGCCGGTTTTTCGAGATGGGCTTGTCCGTCCCGGAAGTGGCGTTGATTAGCGGGCATCGCGATCCCCGGATGCTGTTCCGCTACACCCACCTGCGCGCCGAAGATATCGTGGCGAAGTTCAATTGCATTGAAAGCGTAGCGGCATGATGGCGTTCCAGTGCGGAGCAATGTCACGTCCTTGTGCCCGTATGTATTGCGATATCGGGTTGCGCAGGTTTGATTTCGCTTCCTCGCGACACGTGGATATGCGTTGTTCAAGTGCAGTGATGGAGTAGATCAAGAACGTCTTTGCAGTTCTCTGTTCGTTGATCGCTCGAATGTAAGCCCGGATGCGAAGGCAAGCGCGTCCGGGTGAACTACTTTCGGAAGGTTGCAGGCCAGCATTGAGGGTGACGCCATCATTTGGGGCCGCTCGCGGTAAGTTGGAAGGTCCAAGCAAAGCACTGAAACAAAATAGAAATCTCACCTACACACATATAGACAATGAAGCGGAGGCCCCAACGTCACGAGGCCGCGGCACGGCGATGCTGTGCGAGGCGAGACGGTCACGGTTCGTGTGACGCTTGATGCTGGACCATCCGGGAGCCACCCTCAGCGGGCCGCAATGCGGCTTTCCGCTTACTGTCTGGCAAGATTACATTTTCCTGACTTCCTGCCATATAGACAGAGGCGCTGGCTGTCAGTTCCACCCATATAGACAGAGGCGCGGCTCCTGTGGCGTTCCCTGACCCGTGTTCCACCGACAGAACCGCGATGCTCGGCAGCCCCTGAGCGTTCAACCGGCGCATTTTCCTCTGGGATATCCCTAGAAAAATACGCCGAACAAATTCAACCGATGAAGCACACACCCCGCCGCAAGGCGGGTTTTTTATTCGTGGAGAGACGAATAATGAATGACCAGATATTCCACCACGCCTACGCGATACAGAATGCAATCACGAAAAAAACCGATGACTTCGGCATTCAATGCAGCACTGCGCTATTTCAGGCTGCACAGGCGGCATTTCGGGACGTCATGGCCAATGTGGAGACATCCATCCCGCACTTGGTCAACTCTGGCACCGGCTCCGGGAAGACCACTTTCTGTGTCGCCCTGATCGCCGCGAGCGTCGCCGCGCTCAACAACTATTCAGCCGCCTATGTCGTCGCGACAATCGACGAGGCGCAGAAGGTCTTCGACCAACTGGCGACACTGCTTCCGCCCGACGCTGTGACAATCCACTCGTCAGCACACGAAAGCGAGGATGCAGCGCGGCAGCGCAGTCCGGCAATCCATCAGCATATCCAGACGCGGGGCGTCAGTTCCCGCGCCGACCTCGCCCAGCATCGGGTTGTCGTCTGCACGCATGAACTATGGATCAAGGAAGGCGAGCACAAAGCCGACTTCGGGGTGCGGCGGTTCAACGGCGCACCGCGCAGCAACGTCTTTCTTGACGAGTTCCCGGATACCGTGGCGACGGTGGAAGCTGGGCCTGCGGACCTCGACGAACTGGCGGACGAACTGCACCGGGTTGCGGAGTATCACGACCTCGCCACGCTGGTTCGGAACGCTGCTACGGCGTTCAGGGTGCGGTGCGGCGACGGCAATTCCCGGCTCAAGACCGCGACCCTGCTTTCGCCGGATGGCCATTCCGCGCTGAAACGCATCGACCTGTCCCGCCTCAGCGATGCGCGGAACATGGCCACACTGCGCAGGGCGCTGGACGTGCTGTCAGCCACGGGCACCGGGCAGTGCTTCCTGTCCCGCAGCAAGGCCAAGACCGCCGGGCAGGCGGACGGGCACATGATGCTGGTCGCGTATGATGATCGCTTCCGCCCGCATCCGGGGCTGGTGATCCTCGACGCCACGGCGGACTTCGCGCCGCAGGTGCGGGCCGGGCATGACTTCCATCGCCACACCGGGCCGCAGGTCAGCTATCGCAACCTGAGCCTGACCCACATTCAGCAACCCGCAGAGTTCAACAACATCGCCAGCCGGGCCGCGTCAGCCGAGACGATCCGGGCCTATGTCCAGTGGATCAAGGCGACGGTGAAGGCGAACAGCGCCAAGGACGAAGACATCCTGATCGTCGTGCCCAAGAAGGTCGCAGCGGCGCTGCACACCGACACCCCCATACCGGGCCGCAATGTCATGGTGGCGACCTGGGGCATGGGCGTTGGATCGAACGCCTATCGCGAGTGCGGCGCGGTGTTCCTGTTCTCGGAGTTCCACAAGCCCCGCCACAGCTACCTCGCACAAAGCCTCGCCAGCCGGGGCAAGGTTGCGACGCATGACGATCTGCGGCAGGCGATGGGCGGGAACACCACCGGGCCTGTGGGTGCAGTCGGCAAGGCGCACCGTCTGCGGCAATTCAAGCAGATGGCGTGCCGGGGCCGCATCCGCGAACTCGACGCTGCGGGCGTGGCCAAGCCCATGCGGCTGTTCACCAGCATGGACCGGGCGCTGTTCCTCGAAAGCTACCCAGCCCTGTTCCCCGACGCGCCGCCGCCCGCGTTCATCGACGATGCGGACGCGCAGAACACCGGCCCGAAGAAACTGGCGTCCATTCTGGCGCGGGCCATGCAGCCCCGCGAACCGATCATGCTGACGGCGGACAGTATCGCGGCCAGCACCGGCATTGCGGGCAAGGCGCTCAAGCGGGCGTTCCAGTCCAAGCAGTGCAGGCCGCTTCACGGCCTCGGCTGGCGGTTCGTTCCGGGCGAGGGCCGCAAGGTCAAACCCGCGCTGCGCTTCGATCCGGTGACATTCCAGACCGAGAGGTTCGGATGCGTGACCCTGTGACAGAACCCCGCCAGCCGATCACCCGAGACGAGGCCGCCCAGCGCGGCCTTTCTCGTTTCTGGACGGGGCGTCCCTGCAAGGCCGGGCACAGGGCCGAACGCTTCGTCAGCAACCGCCAGTGCGTCGCCTGCAACGCCGAGAAGGCGCGCGAGCGGGAACGGCGCAGGGCCGCGTCCGATCCGACCTTTCGGCTGTATCGCTCCGTCCAGCGGCGGGCGGGGCAGGCGCTGCGGGGGCGGGCCAGCCCGGTTGACGCCTTGGGTTGCGGCCCCGTCACGCTGAAACGGCACATCGCGGCCAAGTTCACCGAGGGCATGGCGTGGGAGAAATACGGGCAGTGGGAGGTAGACCACATCACGCCCCTGTCGGCGGGCCGCACGGTCGAAGACCTGACGCGGCTGTGCCACTACACGAACCTGCAACCCCTGTGGAAGCGGGAAAACCGGATGAAGGGCGGGGCGTAAGCCTCGCCCGCATTCCCCGTGGCGGACGCGGGCGGCCCGGGTATCTGTCTGTTTTCGAACCGCTGGCGATTGAACAATTCACGAATTGCTCGGACGAAGTGTCTCGGACGCCCGGCACGGTGCGACAGTCACTGATCGGCCTTTGGAACGCCCCAGTGTCTAATGATTACATCGCCAATTGTTTCTGCTCTAGCTTCAATACTCTTTTCACCCCAAGTCTCGACCTTCGCGACCATCCTGTTCAGGGCAAGCAGAGAACCGGATAGCTTTTCTCGCTTGGTGGTCCAACCAGCGTTGCTCAAACTTGGGTTCAGTGCGCCCGTAATTAGCGTAAGGTTGCCAATGGTATCGACAGCCCGTGCGCGAGCTTCGACCAAAGCCTTCATACCGTCATCCATTGGAACGCCCGCCATCATTGCCTCAAAACTCGACTCATGCGAGGCGACCCTGTCGTCACTCAACGGCCAGTTTTCGGCCCATTTTCGTGGCATCACATGTTCGATTGTCAAGTTTGACGTCGACACTGTAACTTCGTCGAATTTGTCGCGAAGATCGTATTCTACGTTTTGAAGTATAAAGCGGAGGCGTGGTGTAGGTATTACTCCGTACGCTTTCCGACGCAGAACAGCTTCCTTCACCTGAGCATCAGTTGGCATCTTTGATATGTCGCCCGTCATCGACATCATGTGCTTGCTAAAAGCGTCGTAAGTGTCGGTTGCTGATTTTGCGGCGCGGATGAAGCTTGTTGTAACCTTGTTGTAGTTCTTCGTTGTCAAGCCACAAAGTTCGCGGCGAACCAAATAGCTTTCCAAGAGCTTTAGTATTTGAGACTTCTCATGTTCGTCCGATACGTAGCTGAGTATCCAAAGCACAAAGGGATGGAACGTCGATAAATCCCATACCCTCAGCACGTTAGTGATTTGACCAACGGTCGTATCTTCCTTGGCATCTTCAAGGAGCCTGTAATTCTTCGCATGACGTATCAGTACATCAAGTTCTTCGGCTACAGTCGTAAACGCGCGGTCGCGCGCATAGTGCTGATACTCAGTCGCAATTTTGCCAATGTTGGCGTCCCTTGCCGTCTCAGCAACGACGGTGTGCGCGATTAGGTGATCCGCACGCGCCCGCTTCAGGCGGCCTTGTCGCACTTCATCGGTCCAAAACGGTTCCTCGAACAGCTTCCACCGACCATCGAAAAGCTTTTCGTCATCCTCACCTAGTTTCCGGGCGCGGTGGAAGATGCTGTTGCGGATCAAGTCAAAGGGTGCCAATGGCTTACCCAGTCCGTTGAGCGAAGCAAAGATTTCCTGCGCATCGTCATTTTCGTCCAACTGAATGACGACGATCTGAAAACCCGCTAGAAAACCCTCAAGGAGTGCACTTAGCACGGCTTCCCGTTCATCGCCCAACTCTACGCGGTCGTCCACAAATGTAGAGATATCCGTATAAAGCTGATGGTAGGCGCGGAGAAGTTTCGGCGTGCCGCCTTTCTTGATGCGCCCCGTGCCATGAAAATAGCTTGGGGTGAATGAGGAAACAACTTCTGCATATTCCTCAGTTGCTATCTTCTGAAACAGTTGACGGTCATAGGATGAAGGCCATAGCTTGAATTTTTCCTTCTCAACATCTTTCATGCCTTTGTTTTCATCGTTGAAAAGGTATGTGCTTGTCACTTCGACAAGGTGTTTTATTCCAATTTTGCGCGCCACTTCGCGAATAGCAACTAGCACAATCTGGAAGGTGGTAATTCTCTGCTGTCCATCAACAAGAAAACGAACAGGTACGGCACCGAAGGCCTGCTTTGTGGGTTCTGAATAGATGATTGCACCAAAATAGTGGGGGAGCGGCGTACGGTCCTCATCCAGCCTTTCAGTAGCTTTATCGCGCAGATCATCCCACAATTTTGGAATTTGCTTGTCTGCGTCGGTCTCCCACTCATAGTGACGCTGGTAGACAGGCACGACCCATTGTTGCCGCTGCCCAAGTACGAAGTTTAGATCATGCGCCTTGGCATCCATCACATAAATTTCCTTGCAATGCGTTTTATCTCGGCCCGGTTCATCCATTCCTGTGGGAAAGAGCGATTAGCTTGTCCCCTCTGCGGCGTCAAGGAAGGCCAGCGCGGCGGGTTCGCCGTCGTCAATGGCGATCTCGACGGCGCGCTTGGCGGCTTCGAGAAGGTCTTGCGCGCGCCGTTCCTGATTGAAGGCCGAAAGCACAGCATCGCGAACATCTATCTGCACATGATCGGGTGCATCCCAGAACACGATTTTTGCGATGTCATTCGGATAAAGTTCGATCTGACCTGATGACCCCTTGATGTGACGCTCGATTTGCAACTGGCCAAGCAAGCTATTCAGGAACACGGCCAGATAGATCGGATCGACGCGAGAAGTTCGCAGGACGGTTACGTGGTTGTCGGGCAACGCGTTTTGCTCATGCAAAAAGGCCGCTGCGCGCCCGATAGTTCCAACGCCCGTTCCATTGACCAGAACATCGCCTTTTTCGATGACTACGGGCGCGCCTGCCTCCACTGCCCGGCGATTGTCATCGTCTAGCAGCACCTTATTGGTGCGGACGTGCTTGGAGTTGATGACGGGCAACCCCTCGTCCGAATAGTCCGGCTGTCGCCCCCGACTGTTGATATCGAGGATCGCGCCTAGCTTCACAGCCCCACCAGTTGCCAACAAGCGTTGTTCAACTTCCGCGAACAAGGGGCGGAAATACTGCGCGTCCCAGCGCCCGGCAGCGAAGGCGTCGCTGGCGTGGGCGGTGAAGCTGAGCGGTTCCGGCGGCGTCCAGTCCGCCAGCCCCAGCGCCTTGAGAAGGCAATCTTCCGCACTCTCGATTTGCCTTCCCGCTTCATCCGCGCGCCGATAAGCTGAGTTTATCAGTGAAGCAACGCGGTTGCAGAGTTGGTCTGAGCCAAGGAACATTGGCAGGTCGCGAACCAGCGTTATCGTCAAGTGCGGTTGGGCAGTTTGAGAACTCGAACGGGTCAGAAGCCTCCTGAATAATTCGGTCCCGAAGAACGCAAAGAGAGAAAGCCTCCTTGGTTCTGGCAATCTTGATGTATCCAAAAAAATGAGGTCACGACTTACTGCGCCTATAGCCCGAACATAACCAGTTCGATCAATCGCACCTCCCTTTGTCAGAAGAATATCGCCGGGGCTTACCATTTTCAATGTCGGGAAACGGTCGCAAAGCTCTGCTGGGATGCGAAGTGCCCGCTCGCTGTCAATCATGCCATCGACATCCCCAACGCGATAAAACGGAAGGTCTCCCGTTTCGTAGTATTCCTCAATACTTGGATAAAATGCGCTTGCATCGACGCTTATCGAGAGGTCCGCACATGTAACGAACTGCGACGCTCTTTCTGAAATGCTTTGCTGATCTAGCAAATACTGCTTTCTAAAATACTCAGGATCGAGCCTGCGCGTGCTCGCGCTGGCCATCGCAGACATTTTTGACACAATAGAGGCTTCCAGCCCCTCCAACAGTGCGCTCAGATGGTCACTGTCGAAGGGGCGTAGCGAAAAAAACTTAATTGCTCCTGCGCCGCGAATTCCTGAAAGGCTTCGGCTATCCCGTCCCCGTCAGCCCTTCGTGGTTGTAGAGGTCATGGGCGACGATGAAGTGCCCGTGCGTGTCACGCATCAGGGTTCCGTCGTCACGGCGCACATAGACCTTTTCGCCCGAGTTGTTGACGCTCTCCACCTGTTGCGTGGCGAAGAAGATGTTGTAGTCCTCCACCTTGGGGCACAGCGGCCCGGCGGCGGGGTCGTCGTTCCACTTCTGCACGAACAGCACGCTGGTCTTGGTGCCGGTGTGCGGCTTGAAGGTGTTCGGGTGCAGCCCCACCACGGCAAGGATGCGGCAGCGTTCCATAATGAACTCGCGCACCCGCTGGTCGGACGAGTTGTTGAACCGCCCCTGCGGCAGCACCACGGCCATGCGCCCGCCGGGCTTCAGGAAGTCCAGATTGCGTTCGATGAACAGCAGGTCGCGGCCCACGGCGCGTTCCAGCTTGCCGTCCTTCTTGTGGGCCAGGTCATAGGGCGACAGCATGTCGGACTGCTTGATGTCGCCCGCGAAGGGTGGGTTGGCCATCAGCACGTCGAAGCTGAACTGGCGATAGTCCGCGTTCTTGGTGCCGGTTCGCAGTCTGCGCAACCGTCGCCAGCCGTCACCGTAGGTGTCGGCCCATTCGTCCTGCTTCACCGTCTCGTCCCACTTGGTCCAGTCGAGGGTGTTCAGGTGCAGCACGTTGGTTTCGCCGTCGCCCGCGATCAGGTTGAGGCAGCGGGACACGCGGACGGACTTTTCGTCGAAGTCCACGGCGAACACCTTGTCGCGCACATAGTCTTCGCAGCGCGGCGGCTTCTGGTCCATCGTGAACAGGTGGCTTTCCTGTAGCCCCATGTTTGCGATGATCGCGCGCCAGACATGGAACATGGTGTGCACGGTGAAGCCCGCTGACCCGCAAGCCGTGTCGATCACCGTTTCATGCTCTTGCGGGTTGAGCATCTTCACGCACATGTCGATCACCCAGCGCGGGGTGAAATACTGGCCCTTCTCGCCCTTCGATGATTTGTTGACGAGGTATTCGAATGCGTCGTCGATCACGTCGAGGTTGGAGTTGAACAGCTTCCATTCTTCCAGCGACCCGACGCAGACTTGCAGGTGATCGGGTGAAAGGCGGATGCGTTCGTCTTCGAGGAACACACCCGGCCATTTCTTCTTCGCCTCGTCGAACAAGTCCTGAATGGCGCGCTTGAGTTGCGCGGCGGTGTTGGTGTTGCGGAAGCGCAGGAACGGATGCTGGCCCCGGTGCGTGGCCATCTCGTCATAGAGTTTGGTGAATATCAGCTTGAACACTTCTTCGAACACATCGACGCCAGCGTTGGCCAGCACCTCGTTTTCCATGTCCACGATCAACTCGCGCAGGGACCGGGCCTTTGAGCCTTCGCGTTCCCGCTCGTTCTCCTTGTCGATAAGGGTCTGAATGGTCCACGGCTGATCGACGATATCTTCAATCGTCTGGTTCGCCCGTGGCAGGTGATGAATGGGGACGAAGTAATTCGGGTTCTTGCGGTGCCAGACTTCGGCCAGAATGCCGTTGCTCCACACCGCCAAGGGTGCGCCCGTCGCGTGGGTGTAGGACCGCAGTTGTTCCTTGCCGTCCCGAAGTTTGCCCTGCTTCACCTCAATGATGATGTAGGGCACGGTCGGTCGGTCTGCGTCGAACACGACAATATCGGCGCGCTTGGAACTGTCGCGCCCGAACGTGATCGGGTATTCAACCTGAATGCGCGAGGCGGGATAGCCGAACTGTTCAATCAACCGCGCCAGCCAAAGCTGCCGGGTGCGTTCCTCGGGCTTTAGCTGCACTTCCTTGTTGCGGACAAGGCATGTTGCATAGACGGCGGGCTTGCCCCTCACGTCCCGCTCGAAAGTCCGCTCGTCCAAAGCCCGGTTTTCGTCTTCGGAGAAAAGAACGAATTGGCTGAATTCATTCGTGATCTTGTTCATGTCGCTCGCCCCGGTCCTTGGTCGCGCGCTCTATCGGGCTGCGCTGTCGATAACGTTTTGTTCTTCTTAGCGTTCGGGGCGCAGGACGCACAAGCGGGAAGGTCGGGAGCGGTCGAGCCGCTGCGCGGGGCCAAGGGGTCGGATCGGGGCAAGGTCGCCACAGAAATTTCCGACGAAATTTTTCGCGCGGGCACCTATGTCCGGGTCGCGCGGAAGGCCCCCCATACCCCCCTCCCGGTCACACCACGGTCACACCGGCAGTGTGACAGGCGCGAACCGAAGCCGTTGACCGTGTGACCGCCAGCCGATACACAGGAACGGTAACAGGTTGATGGACGGACGTTTTTCGAAGTCGGGACGCACTTCCTAGCCAAGGTCGCAGCAGGGCGAAAAGCCGCTCTGGGCGCCCTCCGAAGGCAGAGGTCACAGGTTCGAATCCTGTCGGGTGCGCCAATAATTTCAAAGACTTAGGTGGATCGTCTGGCTTGTCGTCGCAGTGCAGGAAGCACATAGGAAGCACGGCGTAGGTAATCTGAGGTCACTTCCGGTCGATTCCGTGGGGCCGCTGCGCGTCTAAGACAGATAGAGATAGAGATACCAAGAGAGCTTGTTTTCCTCGGAGCCGCCTTCGCGCCCCCATAGCGAGAAGAAGGCGGCTCCGAGGGGAACAAGCGGGTTTTCCTTGGTGAGCAAGAGCATCAAGTGCCGCAGGCCACCACCAGTTCGTTGTGAAGCTGGGCCAAGTGTTCAGCGGACATGTCAAGGATGGGCTCGTACATGAACGAATTCAGGTGAATGTTCTCCGGTGTCATCAAGTTTACCCTGTCCATGAGCGCAACCATTGGCGCGTAGGCAGGATCGTTTCCGACAAGTTCCTTTAGTCTTCGAAGCAACTGGGCCGTTTGATTTTTTGTGATGCCATTTGCAAACGCTTCATCGTTGATGATCTTAATCATCTTTGCTTCTGCGATCAGGCGAATCGCTATTGACAGAACGACTTTCTTTTCAAGGTCGAGTGCAATTTCTCCTGCCTCAGAGATTTTTTTGGCAGTATCGAGCAAGAGTGGAATCACGGCGCTATCCAGCGCCAACTCCGTTGCAAACTCTTGTCCGTTAAGCACATTCTTGTAGATGTCAAAAAGGTTCGAAATCGTGATCGCATCGCTATCCGCTTTACGATGCAAGAGACTAGTAAGCCTTCCCGACTCTTCCTCGAAACCGCAATAGTCCGCTAAGTTTCTCACGAATGGGATCATGGCCAAAAGCGCGTCTGTCTTATCTGCTGTGTTCGCGATTGCCTTCCATTTCTCAAAGGGATCGCGATACATTTTCTCACTGGACAGCTCGATTTTCTCAGATGTCTTCGAGATATGAAAATTGGCCCCACCCAAATCCAGTCGCTTCCAAACGGTTCTGTAGAAATCATAGTTATGCGTAAGAATTATTTGCCGAAAGTTCGGCTCGATCAATATGTCACTCAGGTATTCAACGATGGCGTATTTGTTCTTGTAGTCAAACGAGTCGGCAATATCGTCAACGATGAAGAGTGTGGGCACAGCATCGCTTTTGCGTGCCTCGACCTCGAAATGGACCTGCATCGGTTTCGTTCCGATCTTTTGAGAGCGATACTCGCCATCGAGGAGACCGGATATGGCAGCGATACACAGCGACGAGTTCAAGCGGGATGCGGTTCGCATTGCGCTCACCAGTGGCCTGACACGGCGTCAGGTTGCGTCTGATTTGGGGATCGGGCTTTCGACGCTCGGCAAGTGGGTTCGGGCGGTTTCGGAGGAAGCCAAGGTGCCCGCGCAGGATGCCGAGCTTCTGCGCGAGAACGAACGGCTTCGACGTGAGAACCGCATTCTCCGGGAGGAGAGGGAGGTGCTAAAAAACCGTTCCGGGCCGCAGCCCGCCTGTGCGCGGTAGTAACAGCTTGTGCTATGTTGCACCGGAAGGGCAGTTGCCGATCGCTTATTGGTGGGCTGGACCCCGTTAAAAAACGTGGCACATGGGCTGATGCGC
>NZ_SLXU01000002.1 GCF_004343505.1 Rhodovulum bhavnagarense
GGCGTATCGTTCCTCTTGGAAGTTCTGGCAGGCTTCAGCACCCGCCACGATACGCCACCCTCTCAAACCCCGTCACCCAGTTTCACGCATAGCTCGTGTCCAAGGTCAGTCATAGCTTTGGGCGCATTGGGTGCGTTGCCGAAAAGGTGGCGTGTAAAGCCGACAGGGTAACCCCGGCTTCCTTGCAAAAGGTTGCGCTTATGACAGGCGGGAAGCAACTCGGATGAGATGTTCGTCATATCAAGGCTGCGGATAGCCTTGGTATGACTTCACAATCTGGATGAGCTCCCCAATTGACCACTCGCAGATTATTCAAATCAGTTGACGCTGAAATATCCTGTCGAAGACCTTAGACTTGAAGCCGGTTGCGACTGAGCGGCAGCGACAGAGCAACAGGCGAAAGGCAGCTGTGCCGAAGGCCAGCTCATAATCCAGCAAACAGTTGAAACACATGATGCGGCTGGCAGGGCTCTGGCTTGATGACACTCATGGCGCAGCACTCAGGTGGCAGCATCATCATGGCCAGCACGACAGAGGCCAAAACCTAAGGTAAGTCGTATTTCCTTAGGTTTTTGCCGATGTCATTGAAATCATTGATGATCTGATGAAGCCTTTTCGGATCGACTGGTCCAGACCTAATAGTTTATCGTCAAGTACATGAAAACATTAGGTTTTAGCATGACGACAACGACGACATCAGCTCAGTATCGGATTTGCGCCACCTGCACCTACTGGACAGGCAATCGCGCAGTGCGCGGGCCACGTGGCAGCTTCGTGGCGGTGGATATCGACAGCTCGGCTCGTTGCGCACCCCCTGGGGGCAGACCACATGCGCTGACCAATGCCAAACAGAGCTGCGGTCGGCATGTGCGCTGGACTGCGTTGCACGGAGGTCGCCCATGAAGCAGGCGCAAACACTCAACGAAGCCCAGCTGCGTCGTGTGCTGCAATACTGCCGCAGTCGCCGCCATGCCATGCGTGACGAAACCATTGTGTTGGTCAGCTTTTATGCAGGGCTCAGGGCCAAGGAGATCGCGTCGCTGTGCGTGGGCGATGTCATGGACGCGGCGGGCAATGTGCGCGAGCAATTCGTGCTTAGAGCGATCCAGAGCAAGGGCGGTCGCACGCGCACTGTGTACGTCAATCAGCGACTGCGCCGTGCACTGGCCGACTACGCACTGACCATCAACATATCCGATGCGCAGGCTCCTTTGTTTGCCAGCCAGAAGGGCGGGCATTTCAGCCCAACCACCATGTGCCAGCTGTTTCAGGACATCTACCGTGCTGTGGGGCTCAAGGACGCATCAAGCCATTCAGGTAGGCGCACTTACATCACGCGCTTGGCCAACAAGGGCGTGGGGGTGCGTGTGTTGGCGGCGCTGGCAGGACACAGCAGCATTCAGGTCACGCAACGCTACATCGACGTCAACTCGGATCAGATGGCAGCGGCGGTAGAATTATTGTGAATTATCTTGGAAGGCGTAAATATTTACACTTTGGAGCAGTCTTTTTCAATTGTGCCAAAAAATCAGTGGCGTAAGTGGCCCGCATTTGCGCTAGAGTAAATGGATCAATTTTCTCTGGATCGTTGCTTGCTAGGCTTGCTCTTGGATCGATTGTGTCTTTCGCTGCGATGAAAAACGGCTTGAGACATTGATAGGCGTCAGGGTCAAGTTCAAACCTAAATCTATCCCAGCATTCACAGGAAATCCTCTTGGCGATGGCCTCCATGACCATGACCTCATTGTATCCAGTTGAGCCGTCAGTTATATTTTTCCGCGCTTCCCAAGCCCGACAAATGCCCTCCATTTGACGTGCTGTTTCAGATAATTCATTTTGAATTATTTGGAGAACGCTTTTCTTGCGAATATAGGTATTGATAACGGGAAGTAGAAAAACCGCCAATACGGTCAGGGCAGCCGAGGCTGCTGAGACCATAGGCCAAAAATGCTGGACGCTGAGGCTAGTTTCCAAAAAATTTCCTATACGCACCGCTTGTCCTGCAGTTGTTGTTTACTTGCCTGAAAGTATCGTTGACGCTCGGACATTCCAAGTCAGTTTCCCAAGACCTTGATCAATCCATCCTCGCTGAGCCTGCCTGCCTCAATGGACGCCAGCGCCCTGACCGTTATGGCCTCCGTTGCCACGTACCCTGTGCGCGACACGCCCAGAGCGGCGAGCAGAGCTGCTTCACCAATCTTGCCAGCGTCGAACAGCTCAAAGGCCTTGGCTGCGGCTGTGGGAAGCTCCGACACAGGCACTGGGGCGACAATGACTGCTTCTGCTACTTCTGGCGGCTTTGCAGGTGCGTCGTCCGAGGTGTTCTGAACGAATGCGCGACCCGACAGCAGCTCAGCGTTCATGCGCGGCGACAGTTTCGAATAGAAGCGGCTGATGACTTCTGGGCTGTTGCCCATCTGGCTGCTGAGCAGGTCAGATGTCATTCCGCGAACCAAGCCCTGCGTGGCATAGAAGTGGCGGAAGCTGTACAGGGTGCGTTGCTTGCCATCTGGACCGCGTTCCATGTTGTTTTCTGTCAGGTAGCGGCGGAAATGGCGGACCAAGTTGTAGTAATCGACTTTTGTGCCGCTGCGCACCTTGAACACGTAGTCGTCGATCTTGGCGTCGATGACTTCTTCCAAGGTCATGTCGGCCAAGGCTGAGTTCATCTCACGCTGGCGATCCAGAAATCGAACCGTGCGGTCTCTGACAACGGCCTCGCGTACGCCAGTCTTGCCTGATGGGTAGACCGCCATGTAACGCTCCCCTTCTTTGGTGAACCAGCCGATGTTGCGCCATTTCAGGTTGAGCGCTTCAGTGCCATGACGCACGCCTGTGTTGGCCAAGAAAAGCACGTAGTTGCGCAACACTTCACGAGTTTCACGGGCAATGGGATGATAAGTCTTTTCGTGATAAGTGCGCAGGTCAGTGTAGATCTTCTTGTATTCCTCAGGCGAAAACGTTCCACGGCTCTTGGGTTTCACGCCTTTGTTGAGCAGGGTAGGGCGGATTGAGCTGGTGATCCAACCGCGCAGTTCTGCTTCGTCCAGGACCCTGTTCAGCGCGGAATTGTGCGTATTGATGGTGCTGTGTGAGGCTTTGCGCCCCATCTGCTCGGTGCGCCAAGTATCGAACTTTTGCAAAGCGGCCACATCGATGTTGACTACTTCCCATTTGCCAAAGAACGGGATCAGGTAGCGGTTAATGGCCGTGATGTAGTCGTTGAACACGACCTTGCCGCCGCCAGCTGCCATCTCGTTGCGCATGCGTTCGCAAGCATATTCGGCGACCTGCCTAAACTTGCGGGTGTTCTGGGGCAGATTGTTTTTCAGGCGCTCGTCAGCGGCATAGTAGAACTTCAGCGCCACGTCTTTGGCTTCGTCCAGATCGCTGGTCTTGGTTGAGAAGCGATGCCATTCGCCAGACGCGAGCTTCACACGAGCCTGCCAGCGCGGACTGTCCTTGCGCTTGTCCAGTCGCACTCGTTCGTTGATGACGATGGTTTCGACGTCTGCGCCCACTGCACCTGTGCCCCACGGTTGGTACACAGACTATAGCGCCTGCGAACTCAAAATCAATCTGTGTATGATTTGTGAGAGCGTACACAGCTGGTCTGCGGCGGGTGGTTTTTCTTTTGATTTCAGGGGTTTATTTGGAGGCGGGTACCGGAATCGAACCGGTCTTCACGGATTTGCAATCCCGCTTCTTTCCACGCCAAAACAACTCCTTAGCCGCTAAAAGGTATCAGGACAAAGCGCAAACCAATAGCGAACCTGATACCCGGCCAATTCGTCCCTTGGGCAGTCTGGCGGCGCTATGACGGGCCAGACACTTAACCGCTTCGAATGGCTGAAAGCTGTGAACAGATCAGACCTTTTGCCCCGCGCAAAGGTGGTCGCATCGGCCTTGGCAATCGAATTCTGCAACGATGAAACCGGACGGCTTGACCCCGGAGTGAAGACGCTGGCGGACGCCACATGCCAGACCGTGGACACGGTGAAACGCGCCATCCGCGACCTGACAGACGGCGGGTGGCTGGCGCGTACCGAAGGGCGCGGGCGAGGCAACAAGACCGAGTACACCCTGCTGTCACCGGGCAAGGTTATCGCCATTTCCAGCACGAAAAAGGGGGCAGACATGCACCGGGCAAAAGGGGGCACCGATGCACCTTTAACAAAAGAAAAGGGGGCACCCGTGCACGGAAAAGGGGGCACCGATGCACTTTCCTATAATAAGGATAAACAAACTCTGAACAAAGAAGGCGCGAACCCCGACCGCTTCCGCCATCATCAATTCACCGGCAACGCTTGGACAGGTCCAGCCGTGGTGCCTGCTACCGACCACGCCGCGCTTGGCGAGTGGGGGCGCTGGCTCAAGGCAGAAGGCTTCCCGGCACTGTCGGAATTCCCAATCAAGCGGCAAGGTTCGAAGAAGGGCAGCGAATTCTTCGCCCTGCCATGGCGGCGACCGCCGACCGACATGGAGCAGGCCGACGAAGCACGGGCCTATTTCTCTGCCATGATAGAACCGGAAGGGCTTCGCTATGCTGCGCAGTGACGCCCGCCGAAAAGAACCCCCACAAAAAAAAGGCGGCTTTTTTCTGGGCATTTTTCCTGAAAAAACGTCTGCATCCCGTTCATTCGGACATCACCGCCGTGGCGCACGTGATCTTCACCGGGGCGCAGGCCATCGCAACAACGCGAACCTTCTGGCGAACCCTTTTCAAAGACCCTGCGCCGCAAGTCGTCGCGCTTTTGTGTGCCCTGTTCTGCTGGAAGGGTCCCTCCCAAGAAAACCTCTAGCGGGTGCGAAACAGCCCGAGGGTTCAGCCGCTGCAAAAATTGCTAAGGGGTGAAAATCATGAAGATTTTGTCGGAATTGTCGTTTGGCGAAGAGCCGCTGCACACCGTTGGTGGCAAGGACCTTTGCGCGCTTTTCGACATCTCACCCGCAGCCCTAACCGACCTGAAGAAACGCGGGATTGCGGTTCACCTGTCACACGACACTTACGACCTGACCGCCACAACCCGCGCCTATGTCCAGCACCTTCGCGGCATGGCCGCAGGCTGGGGCACGGGGGATCAGGCGGCGAACCTCACCAGCGAACGGGCGCGGCTTGCCAAGGAACAGGCGGACGCGCAGGCCATCAAGAACGCGAAGCTGCGCGGCGAACTGGTGGAAGCTTCCGAAGTCGAACGCACTTGGGCGGAAGCACTTCGCCAGCTTCGCGCCCGTATCATGGCCGTGCCGTCCCGCCTGCGGTCCGAACTTCCCGACATTGATCCGCAGGCCATAGACGCGATGGACCGGGCCTTGCGCGCCACGCTGACGGAGGTTGGCAATGGAAATTGAACAGGTTCTTTCCAACGCCCTGCGCGCCCTAATCCCGCCGCCGCGTCTTCGGCTGTCCGAGTGGATCGAATCCGAAGTGGTTCTGCCCGAAGGCGTCAGTGCGCAGCCGGGGCCGGTCCAGCTTTGGCCCTTCCAGCGGGAAATCGCGGACGCCATCGGTGATCCGGCCATTGAACGGGTGACGCTGGTCAAGCCGGTACGGGTGGGCTTCACAACGCTTTTGACATCGGCGGTGGCGTCCTTTGTCGCCAACGAACCGGCGGCAATTCTCTGTGTCCTTCCCGCCGAAGCCGATTGCCGCCGCTACATGGTTTCGGACGTGGAACCGATTTTCGCCGCTTCGCCAATGGTCGCAAAGGCACTGACCTATGACCGCGACCGGGACGAACGGAACACCCTTCTGGCGCGGCGCTTTCCGGGCGGTTCGCTGACGCTGGTCGCGGCGAAAGCACCCCGCAACCTGCGAAGCCACAACGTCCGGGTTCTGTTCATGGACGAAGTGGACGCCATGGACCCCACGTCCGAAGGTTCACCGATCCAGCTTGCCGAAAAGCGAACGCTGTCCTTCCCTGACCGCAAGATTGTCATGGGCAGCACCCCGGTTCACGAGGAAACCAGCAACGTGTTGCGCGCCTTCGCGGATTCGGACGCCCGGATTTATGAAGTGCCTTGCCCGGAATGCGGGGCATTTGCCGAAATCCTGTGGGATGCCATCCGATGGGATGAAGGCAAGCCGGAAACCGCCCGCTGGCAGTGCCCCCATTGCGCCGCCGAGATAGCGGAACGCCACAAGCCGAAGATGGTGGCACAGGGGCAATGGCGCGCGACCCGGCCCGAGGTGCAGGGCCATGCGGGATTCCAGTTGAACGCCCTGGTATCGCTTCACGCCAACGCATCTTGGCCGCAGCTGGTCCGCGAATTCCTTTCTGCGAAGAAAGACCCGACCACGTTGCAGACCTTCGTCAACACCATCCTTGGGCAAGGCTGGACCGGCGCGGGGGATGAACTGGACGATAGCGAACTGGCGGGCCGCAATGAACCCTTCGGGCTGGACGACTTGCCCGAAGACGTTCTGACCATCGCCGCCGGGATCGACACCCAACATGACCGGCTTGAATGCACCCTTATCGGCTACGCCAAGGACGAAACCGCCTTCATCCTCGGGCATAGGGTCATCTGGGGACAATGGGACCACCACGAGACGTGGGCCGAACTGGATGACCTGTTAAAGACTAAGTGGAAGCATCCGCTTGGCGGTTCTCTGGGCGTGGAAGCCGCCGCAATCGACGCGGGCGACGGTGCGACCATGGAAGCCGTCAAAGCCTTCTGTGCCCCTCGCCAGCGCCGCCGCATCATGGCTATCAAGGGGGTTTCAGGAACCCGGCCCTTCATCGAGCCGTCACGGGGGCGCAATACGAGGGGCGCACGCCTTTGGCTGGTCGGGGTGGACGGGATCAAAACCGCCATCATGGCGCGGCTGTCGCGGGCTGGGTCTATCCGATTTTCCGGTGATCTGCCGCCGGTCTGGTATGAACAGCTTGCCAGTGAAAGGGCAGTAACGCGGTATGTGCGGGGCCAGCCGCAGCGCCGGTTTGAGCGGGTGCCGGGACGGCGGGCCGAGGCGCTGGATTGTGTGGTCTATGCCATCGCCGCGCGGCAAGTGGTTCACGTCAACTTCGAAGAACGGGAATCGCAGTTGCGCGCCGGGGGCATTCAGGACCGGCCCAAGCCGAAGAATGTCTATCGGTCGAAATTCCTTTCGGGATAGTCATCCCGGCGCAAAGGCTGCTGGAAGGCGTTTAAGGTAGGGTCGCGCTTCTGGCGGCTGGTGCCGGTGCCGATCATCATCTCCACCACGCCCCAAAGAATGGCGAAGCCGAAGAATGCACCGGCGGCGCATGTTATCCAGAACAGGGCTTCAATCATTGGGGCTATTGGGCCGTGAAAGGCGTACGCCAGCGCCGCCGCCGTTCTCTTCGATGAAGACCACACCGGCGGCTTCAAGTGCAGACCGCATCGCACTCTTGTTCGCTTGGGTCGCGCTGACGAAGCCTGTCTCTGCTTCGCAACGCCTGACCGTTGCCACCCCGACACCTGCCCTGTCCGCCAAATCTTGCGCGGACCATCGAACCAATGCCCGTCCGGCCCTTAGCTGTTCTGCGGTGATATTTATTTTATCAGGTGATAGCATATTGATCTAACCTAGGTGGCATGATAGGAAAGCTATCACATGACTTGAAATTAGACAACGGAGTTTCCCATGACTATCACCCGCCGCGCCACCTTGGCCGCTCTGACCGCAAGCCCGTTAACTATTGCTTCGGTTGCTACGCAAGCCGCACCCGGCGGCGAAGGGCAGACCACGCTTGAAAAAACCTATGTGGAATGGCTGTCCGCGCTGAACGATATTGAAGAAACGCTGATCCTACATCCGGCGGATAAGCTGACAAAAGTCGATGAAAACCGGATACTTGGGCCACTCTATGACCGCGCTGACACGCTTCAAGAGGCGATGATCGCCGCGCCTGTCACCGGCCCCCGCGACCTTGCGGTCAAGGTTCTGGTGGTTCTCGCCACGCCGGGGGCGCTGGACGATGACGCAGTTGACCGGATCAAGGCCGATGCCATGCGGCTGGTCAATCTCACCGACGCCAAAACCACGTAGTTGACATAAGAGGTGGAAACCTTTTATACGAAATAAAAGGTTTAGGGGGACGCGATGCGCTTGTCTGCAATCTGTAAAGAACTGGACCTGCCCAAAGGGCGGGTAGAACAGTGGGGGCACCGGGGCCTTCTGGTGTTTGACAATGAGACCAAACCCGGAGCCGCGCGGGAATGCACCAAAGCGGACGCGGCGCGCATTGCGATGCTCGGATATCTTTCCAATTCAGGTGTTTCTGTCGAAGCCGCCTCGAAGCAAATTGCGCAAGCGATGAAGCACCTGTTCTTGTTCACGGGTGAGAAGTCTTTTCTGGTCATTTCTTCGTCGCGGGCTGGTGAAATCATCCCGCCCACCCCGAGGGGCGGGCCGGGCACCAAGAAGGGCGAAGGCATTCAAATCGTGACTGATCCGCATTTCATTGCGAATGCGGTTCGGGAACGTGACTTGGCTTCGCACCTTGGAAACCCTGAATTCGACTATTCACTGATTTTCGACCTTACGGAAATTGAAGCCCGTATTGACGAATTCTGGTTGGAATCGTGATCCGATGGTCGGCTTGGGTGCCATGACCATCGGTAAGGCGGGGGCGTGGTCCACCAAGCGCGCCCCCGCTGCCTATATTTTCTTGGAACATAAAGGAATCCGGTGATGCGCAGTCTTAAAGGTGTCTCCTTGTCGCGCATCATCGGAACCGCCGCCCGTGCCTTCCACTTCCCTGCCGCGTCCCACATGGCGCAGGGTGGCACGGGCGGCAATCATCGCCGCAGCCTAGACGCCGCAACCGGCGGGCGGCGCGGCGGTGGATTGGGCACCTTCGGCCCGATCAATTCCGAAGTATCTGCGGGCCTGTCGCTTGTCGGCAGTCGGGCGGCATACCAAGCCGTCAACAATCCTTACATCGCCAACGCGGTTGCAAACCTTGTCACCGCCCTTGTGGGCACCGGGCAGCGCCCGAATGTGCGTGGTGTCGAACGGGAACTGCGCCGCCAGCTACACTATGCGTTTGATCGCTTTTGCGAGACCGCAGACCACGCGGGGCGAACCGACTTTGGTGGGCTTTTGGCCCAGATCGCCCGCGACATGGTGGTGTATGGCGAAGGTCTGGCCGTGATGCACAACACGGCGGACGGGCTGCAAATCCAAGTCATCCCGCCGGATCATCTGGACCCGGCAAAGACCGAAATCCTGCGCGATGGTCGCCAGATTGTACAAGGGGTGGAATTCGACGCCAGCGGGCGGCGGGTGGCCTACTGGATATTCCCCGAACGGCCCCATTCTGTCTTCGCTGACCATTCCCCCGCCGTCCGGGTGGAGGCGGCGCATGTTCTGCACGTCTTTCATCCGATCGCGCCGGGGCAGGTGCGCGGCCTGTCTTGGGTCGCACCGGCGGTTGTGACGGCGAACGAGTTGAACCAGTGGAAAGACGCCACGCTTGTCGGTGCGAAAATGTCCGCAATGCAGGCGGGCTTCATTACTGACACGTCAGACATTGGCGGCGACGAAGAACTATTCGCGGAACCAACTTGGGAGCCGGGTGGCCTTGTCCGTTTGCCCTTGGGAACTGACGTGAAATTCAGCGCCCCGGACCAGATCAAAGACGCACCCGCCTTGCTGCGCATGACGTTGCAGGAACTTGCCGCTGCGCTTGGGGTGCCGGAATTCCTGCTTTCGGGTGACCTGACCAACGCGAACTATTCCAGCCTCCGGGCGGGATTGATTCCCTTCCGGGCGCGCATCGACCAAGTGCAGCACAACACCCTTGTTCCCCAAGTCTTGCGCCCTGTCTGGCGGCGCTGGCTGGCGCTGGAAATCCTTGCGGGCCGCATCGACGCCCCCGCCGACACCCCGTGCGACTGGATCATGCCGCGCCCGCAACAGGTGGACCCGGCTAAGGACTTGGAAGCGACCGAAAAGGCGCTGGCCCTTGGTTTGACCAGCCGCACCAACGCCATCAATGAACTGGGGTGGAACGCGGACGATATTGACGAAGAAATCCAAGCGGATCGCGCCCGCGAAGCCGAATTGGGCCTGACCTTCGCCACCCCGACAACGCAACCCACGAATCCGAAGGAGGGCACCGATGCCGCTTGACGCCACCATGGCCCCGGCCAGCTTCGACCCCGAAGCCCGCACCGTGGAGGCGGTTATTGCCACCACCGCACCCTTAATGAAGCGCGATGCGCGGGGCACCTTTGCCGAGGTGTTGGACTTCACAACGCTGGACCTGACCAATGCCGCGAGCCTTCGCGTTTTGGACAGTCACCGCACCGCCAGCATCCGCGACACCATGGGCACCGTGGAAGCGGTGCGGGTGGAAGGCGACAAGCTGATTGCCAAGCTGAAATTGAGCGCCGCCGATGACGTGACCCCGGTCCTGCAAAGGATTGCGGACGGCACTATTAGCGGCGTGTCCATCGGATACCGCGTCAAGCGCTGGACCGAAAACCAAAGCGGGGGAACCCGCACCCGACGCCCCGCAGAATGGGCACTGACGGAAGTCACCCTGACTTCGAACCCCGCCGATCCGGCGGCAACCCTGCGACACAAAAAGGAGGCCGGTATGGCTGATGATGTGATTGAAACCACCCCGGCGGATGACGCCGAAAAGACCCGCCGCACCGAAATTCGGTCGCTGGTCCGGTCTGCTGGCCTTGAGCCGCAGATTGCCGATGACCTGATTGACGCCGGTGCGGACCTGACCCGCGCCAAGGCCGAAATCTTCGATGCGCAGCAAAACCGCCAGCGTAGCGCGCCGATCATCCGCAGCCATGCCCCGGCCAATGATGACCCGGCGGTCATCACGCGCCGCCAGACGGACGCGGTGGCCTACCGCATGGCCGGTGGCGAACTGCCCGACGATGCGCGGCAATATGTGAACATGAGCCTGCGCGACATGGCGGTTGAAAGCCTCGCCCGCGAAGGTGTTTCGACACGCGGTATGTCCGCCGATGAAGTGTTCACGCGGGCGGCGCACACGTCCAGCGACTTCCCGCTGGTGGTGTCGAACGCCGCGAACAAGGTGGCGCTGGATACCTACAAGGCAGCGGAAAGCCCCCTGAAGACGCTCTGCCGCCAGCGGACGCTTCCGAACTTCAAGGAAAGCAACGCCATCCGCTTGGGCGACATGGGGCGGCTGGAACCGCTGTCCGAAGACGGGGAAATCAAGGCCACCAGCCGCGCAGAAAACGGCGAGTCCATGCGCCTGAAAACCTTCGCCCGTGGCCTGACCGTCACCCGCGAACTGCTTATCAACGATGACCTTGGGATGTTGGGCGACATGACCGCCGCCCTTGGCGAAGCCGCCGCGCAGACCGAGGCGGATGAACTGGTGAAGCTGCTGACCGGCAACCCGGCAATGTCGGACGGAACCCCTGTCTTCGACGCCAGCCGGGGCAATGTCGGCACCGCCGGTGCCCCTTCGGTGACCGCCCTGACCGAGACCCGCAAAACGATGCGGACCCGCAAGGGGATGGACGGGAAAACCATCATCGCGGTGGCACCGCGATACCTTCTGGTATCGGCGGCGCTGGAAACCGAAGCCGAAAAGGTTCTGGCGTCCATCCAGCCGAACAAGGCCGATGACGTGAACCCCTTCGGCGGCAAGCTGTCGCTTCTGGTGGAACCCCGCCTGCCGGATGACTTCTGGTACGTCTTCGCGGACCCGGCCCGACTGGCGGCGATGCAATATGCCTACCTGTCCGCCGCGCAGGGCGTCCAGATCCAGCGGACGGAGGCGTGGGACACGCTTGGGATGAAATTCCGGGCATTCCTCGACTTCGGTGCGGGGTGGCTGGACTGGCGTCCCGCCCAACAAATTCCGGCCGCGTGATGACGCTGGAAGAACTCACCGCGTGCCGGGATAGACTCCGGCGCGCGCGCTTCAAGGGGATCATGACCGTCATGATCGACGGCGAAACCGTCACCTACAAATCGGACATGCAAATGGCTTCGGCGCTTGCAGCGATTGAGGCGGAAATCTCGAAACTCACACGCGGGCCGCGCCCGCGCACCATCTATCCGCAGACCACGAAAGGACTGACCTGATGCGCAATTTTGTCCAAACCGGTGACACGCTCACCTTCACCAGCCCCGACCCGGTTGCCTCCGGGCAGGGCGTTGTCATGAATGCTCTGTTCGGGGTGGCCGCAAGCGCCGCGCCCGCCGGTGACCCCTTTGAAGCCGCTGTGGTGGGGGTGTTCGAACTGCCGAAAACCGCAGGTGCCATCGCCGCAGGGGCGAAGGTCTACTGGAAGGCTGACACCGCCAATGTGACCACGACCGCAACCGGCAACAAGCTGATTGGCGCGGCGACCGAAGCCGCAGATGATGCCGCGACCACGGTTCGCGTCCGCCTGAATGGAACGGCTGCGTAAGGCGGATGTGACGATGCAGGCTATTCGCAGCGAAGACATGGAATACCCGATTCCGGTGGACACCCGTCCAGCGGTCAATCGGGCCATGGTCTGGCGCTGCGAATGGTGGCTTTCTTCGGAATTCAGGCTGCTGGCTGACAAGGATGTTCGCGCAATTGCCTTCGATTTGTTCTGTATCGCGCAGCATCAAAACCCGCTTGGCACATTGCCAACGGATGAAAGAATTCTGGCCCGTCTGGTCGGTGAGCCAATGGAAGAATGGCACCGACTTATGGGGAAGCCGATCAATCCATTGAGTGGGTGGCGGCGCTGTATTTTGAGCAACGGGGATCGCAGATTGTATCACCCGGTAAGCCTTGAAATCGCCCGCGCAGCCCTTCGGAAGAAATGACGGCGGTTACCCCCATACTGGCCAATGAGCGCACCGCCGCGCGGCTTCTTGACGTGGGCGTGACAGAGTTTCGGGCGCTGGTCGACGCAGGACACCTGCCGAAAGGCCGGGAAATTGCTCCGGGCCTTGTGCGCTGGCCTGTCGATGATTTGCGCCGCATTGCGAAGGGTGACGCGGTGGAGGGTATGGGGGATGTGCAATGGTGAAGAAGAAGTACCTTTGGCGTCATCCCGCCGGGCGGATTTATGTCCGCCTGAAAGGCCGCTTGTATCGCATCCACGCGCAGGAGGGCACGGAAGACTTTGACCGGGAATATTGGGAAATCCTGACCGGCAAACGGATGCAGGCCAAAACGTCTTGGAATGCGCTGATTGAGGACTACCGGACTTCTGACCGGTGGCTGGGCCTGAAACCCCGAACGCGCCAAGACTATGACAAGGTCATGCTATACCTGCGCGAAAAGATTGGCCCCCGCGATGTGAAATCGCTCACCCGCTCGGATGTGATCGCGGCACAGAAAGCAAATTCCCATCGAACGCGGTTCGCAAACTACATCCCGCAGATGTTGGTGATTCTGTGTGAACACGCCATTGATTTGGGATGGATTGCCAACAACCCGGCAAAGGGTGTTCGGGCACTGAAGACCCCGCAGCACCGCAAGAAAGAGCATTTGCCGTGGCCCGATTGGGCAGTGGACAAATTCCGCGCAGAAGCAAGTGATCTGCCACGCCTGATTTTCGAGATTGGTGTGGGAAGCGTCCAGCGCCCCGGTGATTGGGTAGGGTTTCGGTGGGGCGACTATGACGGCGATTCCCTGACCCTTCGGCAGAACAAGACGGACAAGCCGCTGGTGCTTCCATGCACGGCAGAACTGAAATCCGCACTGGACACCGCCAAGGCGGCTTTGGGCGTCATCCCCATTGCCGGGAAGCCGATCCTGAGCAAGCTGGACGGCAACCCGATGGGCTATCGGTACATGTCGCAAGTCATGTTGAGGGAACGCCGTCGCCTTGGGCTGGAAGCCTATGATCTTCACGCGCTTCGGTATCGGGGAGTGCAGGAATTGGCGTGGCAGGGCTGCACAGACGATGAAATCGCCGCCTATAGCGGACACGCCACAAAAGCGATGATTGAGAAGTATGCGGGCGAAGCAAGACAGGTCATGCGCGCCCGCCAAGCGCGGGAGAAGCGCAAGTGAACAGAACAAGAGCAGAACGCGAACGTGATACCCTGTTTGATACCCCAAGCGGGGCAGGTGACGCTAAGTGTCTGAAAGTATTGGAGGCGAGTACCGGAATCGAACCGGTGTACACGGATTTGCAATCCGCTGCGTAACCACTCCGCCAACTCGCCGAAGCCGGTCTGCGTCATAGCCCAAGGGGCGGGGGGCCGCAAGGGCTGAGATGTTCCAATTCTGCCATAGCGGTGGGTCGCAGATCCCGTGGCGGTTGCCGAGGGGGTGCTTCTGTGGCATCACTCTGGTATCCGTCTCGAACCGGAGAGTTCAGCTAAATGCCCGATTTCGACGCGCGACGCCTGTTGATGGTCGACACCCAGGTTCGCCCTTCCGATGTTACCCGATTGCCGATCATCGAGGCGATGCTTGCCGTCCCGCGAGAGGTCTACGTGCCCGCCGCCCTGCGCGAGGCGGCCTATATCGGCGAGAATCTCGCGCTGGCCAAGGACCGCACGATCCTCGATCCGCGGACATTCTCAAAGATGCTTGAGGCGCTCGATCTCGGGCCGGGTGACCTCGTGCTCGACCTGGGGTGCGGGCTGGGCTATTCGGCCGCCGTCATGGCGCGCATGGCCGATGCGGTCGTCGCCGTCGAGGAGGACGGCGCCATGGCGCGCGAGGCATTGGCCACGCTGTCCGAACAGGGCGTGGACAATGTCGCGGTGGAACATGCCGCATTGGCCGAGGGTGCGCCGCGCCACGGGCCCTATGACGCGATCGTGGTCGAGGGGGCCATCGACATCCTGCCCGATGCCATATGCGACCAACTCAAGGAGGGCGGGCGCATCGTCGCGCTGTCATCCGAGGGCGCGTTGGGGGCTGCGCGGCTCGGCCACAAGGTCGGGGGCGCGTTAAGCTGGCGCTTTCTTTTCAACGCTGGGGCCCCTGTCTTGCCAGGCTTTGCCCGCATCCCTGAATTCGAGTTCTGAAACAAGCAAAAACCCATGACGCCGCAGACAGGCCAGCGGCGCAGTCGAGGCGAGAAGACATGAGCAGGTTCGTAAAAAGGCTTTCCGGCGCCGCCGCCGTGGCGGTGATGCTGGCCGGTGGCACGATGGCACGCGCGGAAACGCTGACCGATGCGTTGATCGCGGCATACAAGAATTCTTATTTGCTGGAGCAGAACCGGGCGCTTTTGCGTGCTGCAGATGAGGATGTCGCGCAGTCGGTGGCCGCGCTGCGTCCGATCATCCAGTTCGCGATCAATGCCAGCCAGACAGATGCGAACGCCCCGATTTCCTCGGCGGGCACCACCCATTCCAGCAGCGCTTCGGCCGACCTGACGGCCAGCCTGACCCTTTACGACGGGGGCAACAACCGCTTGGCCGTCGATGCCGCGAAAGAGGCCGTCATGGCCACCCGCGCAGCGCTGATCGGGGTCGAGCAGAATGTTCTGCTCTCGGCGGTGCAGGCTTACATGGATGTCTTTGCCGCGCTGCAGAACGTGTCGTTGGCTGAGAACAACGTGCGTCTGATCACCGAACAGTTGCGCGCTGCACAGGATCGTTTCGAGGTGGGCGAGGTGACGCGTACCGATGTGTCGCTCGCGGAATCGCGCTTGGCTGCGTCGCGATCCAACCTGGTTGCCGCGCAGGGCGATCTTGCTGTGGCCCGCGAGGCATACAAGGTCGCCATCGGGCACTATCCCAAGGCAATCAGCGGCATTCCTGGTCTGCCCGCTCTGCCCGAAAGCGTGGACGAGGCAAAAAGCGTCGCGGTCCAGACCCACCCCAACATTATCCAGGCCCAGCATAACGTGACCGCGGCAGAGTTGAACGTCGCCCGCGCCAGGTCCGCGCGGGGCCCCACGCTATCGGCCAGTGCGGGCCTGTCGGCACAGGATAACGGTGTGAAGTCCAGTTCGGTTGGCCTGTCGCTGAACCAGACGCTGTATCGCGGTGGGGGGCTTTATGCCGCCGAGCGCCAGGCGCGCGCGAATTCGGAAAGCGCCCGGGCGGGCCTGTTGCAGACCGTGCGGCTGATCGAAGAGCAGGTCGGCAATTCATGGTCAAGCCTTGCCGTCGCCCGCGCCCAGATCAACGCCATCAACCGTCAGATCCGTGCAGCGCAATTGGCCTATGAAGGCACCCGCGAAGAGGCGCGGCTTGGTGCGCGCACGACGCTTGACGTGCTGGATGCCGAACAGGAACTGCTTGATGCCCGCACTAGCCGGGTGACCGCAGAGGCCAACCAGTATGTCGCGATTTACGCGGTTCTGTCCTCGATGGGCCTTTTAACGGTCGAGCATCTGGGGCTGGGCATTCCGACTTATGATCCGCTGGTCTATTACAATGCCGTTCGCAACGCGCCCGCGAAAAGTGTGCAGGGGCGCAAGCTTGACAAGGTTCTGGAAAGCATTGGTCAGCAATAAGGGGCCAGGTGTTGTGTGACTTCGGCCACAGTGCTACTGTTTGTGCCATGGGGGATGTGGGGAGTGTGAATGTCCGAGACTGCAAAACCCCGCGACATAGAGGATGTCCTTTCGTCGATCCGACGGCTTGTCACCGAAGAGGCAGAGGCCCTGTCCAGGCCTCTTGCAGGTTCGGCGAACCGGTTGGTTCTGACGCCTGCCTTGCGGGTTGATCCGGGCGCCGAGGCGCGCCCCGATCCCGTTGACACAGGCCCGCGACCAGACGACCGCGTGCAGGACGCGGCCGCGGTCGGGGGCGAGTCTCCGTTGCGGCTGGAATTGGCGCAGGCGGCGGAAACTCCGGCACCCGAAACGATGCCGCCCGGCCATGAGGCCGCGCCGCTCGGTCTCGATGGGGACGCCACCGCCGCCGTGGATATGGCGGAGGATGTGCCGGTCTTCTCTCTTGAGGACCGCATTGCAGAGCTTGAGGCCGCGGTTTCCTTTTGCGACGAGGATTGGGAACCTGACGGCAGCGAGGCGGAGGATGAACAGCCCTATCGCTGGACGTTGGGGGGCGCGATGTCGGATGGCACGGCGATGCCCGGCCGGGATGACGAGGGCGCCCCTGCCGAGGACTGTGCAGAGACCCAGTCGATCTTTGACGACATGGAGGACGACACAGCCATCCTTGACGAGGAAATGCTGCGCGACCTGGTCAGCGATATCGTGCGCCAAGAGCTTCAGGGGGCGTTGGGGGAACGCATCACCCGAAACGTTCGCAAACTGGTTCGCCGAGAAATCAACCGCGCGCTGTCGGTACGGGATTTCGAGTAGCCACGCCCGCAAACGGCAGGCGACGAAAAACAAAAGCGCGCCCTGTCAGGCGCGCCTTGCTCTGGCAAGATATCTCGTGGATCAGGCGGCTTCGGCGCGATCCTGCAACTGCCGACGCTCGCTTTCCTCGCGTGACAACGCCACCGAGGTCCGCACGCCGCGGGCGACGAATTCCATCAGCCCCTGCACCACGCGTTCGTTCGGGTCGATGCCGGCACAGGACAGCACCTCGCGGCCATCGCGCGAGCGGGCCCAGCGGGCAATCTGTTCGGGACCATTACCGTATTTCTTGTCATCGGCAATGGCGTCGTCCAGCGCCGCGAGAACCACGGCGGCAAACAACTTGCGCGCGCGGTTACCTTGTTCGTGGTTGAAAGCGGTGCCATCAACGAAATCGGCCATCTCGTCGTCCTTTTATTCTTGCTCTTGCGTTTTGGGCGTGCGGGCGAATATGACGGTTTTATTGCGATTCGGTATTTCCCATTTGGAATACCACATATGCATTTTTTGCATACCTCGCTGCGCGACACCACCCTATCTGGTTGCCTTGCCAGCCCTCGACCAACGATATATAGGGACCGCAACGTCCCGATCAACCTATTGTCAAGGGTTTTACCATGCCCAAGATCAACGGAAACGAAATCCGGCCCGGCAATGTGCTGGAGCATAATGGCGGGCTTTGGGCCGCCGTGAAAGTAGACCATGTGAAGCCGGGCAAGGGCGGTGCGTTTGCCCAGGTGGAAATGCGTAACCTGCGCAACGGTTCCAAGCTCAACGAGCGCTTCCGCAGTGCCGACAAGGTAGAGCGTGTGCGGCTGGAGCAGAAGGATCAGCAGTTTCTCTATGAAACCGATGGGAAGCTCGTGTTCATGGACATGGAGACCTATGAACAGATTGAACTGCCCGCAGACATCCTGGGCGAGCGGCGTCCGTTCCTGCAAGACGGCATGACCGTCGTCGTCGAATATTACGAATCCGAGGCTCTGAACGCGACCCTGCCGCAAAAGGTGGTCTGCAAGATTGTCGAAACAGAGCCCGTGGTGAAGGGGCAGACCGCCGCCAACAGCTTCAAGCCCGCATTGCTTGACAACGGGGTTCGGGTGATGGTGCCGCCTTTCGTCGGCCCCGACGAGGATATCGTGGTCAATACCGAAACGATGGAATACGCCGAGCGCGCCTGACATCCATGTGGACGTTTGCATGACATGGGGGCGGCCCGCAGGGGCCGCCCTTGTCGTTTCGGGGCATTGCAAATCCCCGGCTTTGCGGTTTTCCTGCGCGCCATAGCCATTGGTCGGGCCGGGGAAAAGATGCTGAGACTGGATCACCTTGCGGTGTCGGCCGTAACGCTAGAGGCAGGCGTTGCGGCGATCGAGGAGCGGCTGGGCGTCAGGCTGGCCGCCGGAGGGCGCCATGCCGCGATGGGAACGCATAACCGCCTTATGGCGCTGGCGCCCGGCTTGTATCTCGAGGTCATCGCCATAGACCCGGACGCGCCCCCGCCTGGTCATCCCCGCTGGTTCGATCTGGACAATTTCGCGGGGCTCCCGCGGTTGACGAACTGGGTGGCGCGCTGCGACGATCTGCAGGGCGCGCTGGCCCGGGCGCCAAGAGGCGCCGGCAGGCCGGTATCGCTTGCGCGGGGGGATCTGCGCTGGCAGATGGCCGTACCTGCCGATGGCAGGCTGCCCTTTGATGGTCTTTTCCCGGCGCTGATCGCATGGCAGGGCAGTTTGCACCCCGCGCCGATGCTGCCCGAGACCGGGTGCCGGCTGGCGGGGTTGGAGCTTTACCACCCCCGCGCCGACGACTTGCGGCGCGCGTTGACGGGGCTGTTGGACGATCCGCTGGTGGCGGTGCATCCGGGCAACGAGATTGCGATCCGGGCGCTGATCGATACTCCGGCCGGCCGGCGCGTGCTGGAATGACCGTCAGATCGGCCAACGTGACAGATGCCGACGTTATCGCGGCGATCTGGGGTCATTACATCCGCGATACGCTGGTCACCTTCAACGCGACGGAAAAGACGCCCTGTGAGGTGGCCGCGATGATCGCCGGGCGGCAGGCGGAGGGTCTGGGCTTTTTCGTGGTGGCGCAGGCGGATCGGGTTCTGGGCTTTGCGACCTACAGCCAGTTTCGTGGCGGTGTCGGTTATGCCCGCACGATGGAGCATACGATCCTCCTGGCCCCGTCGGTCCGTGGCAGAGGCCTGGGGCGCATGCTGTTGGGCGCGGTGGAAGATCACGCCAGCGCCGGGGGGGCGCATTCGATCCTGGCCGGTGTGAGTTCGGCCAATCCTGATGGTATCGCCTTTCACGCCGCAATGGGTTACGTTGAAATCGCGCGTCTGCCAGAGGTCGGTCATAAGGCAGGTCGTTGGCTTGACCTCGTTCTGATGCAGAAATTCCTCTGAGCCCGGCCTGACTTTCTCCGTCCGCGGGGGTAGGGTATGCCCATGTCGTTATGGTCACGCATAGCCGATGCCGTTTCCGCACTGGCGCAAGGGGAAAGCCTTGCGTTGGTGTTCGATCGGCTGCGCACGCCGCCAGAGCGCAGCGTGGCATTCACCATCGCGGTGATCGCACTTGGGGCCAAGATGGCCAAGGCGGATGGGCAGGTGACCCGCGACGAGGTCGCGGCCTTTCGCGAGGTGTTCACGATCCCCCCCGCCGAAGAGGCGAACGCAGCGCGCGTGTTCAACCTCGCCCGCCAGGACGTCGCCGGGTTCGAGGACTATGCCGCCCGGATCGCGCGGATGTTCCGAAAAGACCGCGAGGCGATTTGCGACCTGATGGAGGGGCTGTTCTTCATCGCCATGGCGGACGGGGCCTACCATCCGGCCGAGGATGCCTTTCTCAATCGGGTGGCACAGATTTTCGGGCTTGGTGATCGGCAATTCGTCACCCTGAGGGCGCGTTTCGTTCCCGACGCGGCGCCCGATCCCTACACGGTGCTCGGGGTTGCGCCCGAGGATGACCTGGACAAGATCCGCAAGATCTGGCGCGCTGAGGTGCGTGCATCCCATCCCGACCGGATGCAGGCGCGTGGTGTGCCCCAAGAGGCGGTAAAACTGGCCGAGAAACGCCTGGTCGCGGTCAATACCGCCTGGGAGCGGATCGTGGCAGAGCGCGCCGCATGAGGATTGCCACCTACAATGTCGAATGGTTCAACAACCTGTTCGATGACGAGGGCAACCTTCTGGACGATAGGGGATGGTCGGGTCGACAGGATATCCGGCGATCCGATCAGCTTGCCGCGCTGGGGATCGTGTTTACGGCCCTGGATGCCGATGCCATCTTGATCGTCGAGGCGCCCGATCACAATGGCCGTCGTGAAACGGTATCCGCGCTCGAAACCTTTGCCCGCACCATCGGTTTGCGCGCACGCCGGGCCGTTGTGGGCTTTCCCAATGACACGCAGCAGGAAATCGCGCTGCTTTACGATCCCGACCGGCTATCTGTGCAGCATGCGCCAAAGGGTGATCCGACAGGCAAGAAAGGGTCGTTTGACGCGCCGCGTTTCGACGGGGTGTTCCGCTGGGATGTGAACGTTGATGCCGCCCCGGACCTGATCCGCTTTTCCAAGCCGCCGCTTGAACTGGCGGCGAAAACGGCGGGTGGGCGGCAGTTTCGCATGATCGGTGTGCATGTGAAATCGAAGGCGCCGCACGGGGCATCGACCCCGGACGAGGTAATGCGGTTGTCGATCGAGAACCGTCGCAAGCAACTGGCGCAATGCATCTGGCTGCGCCAGCGGGTCGAGACACACCTGGCCGCCGGCGACAGCCTTGTCGTACTGGGTGATTTCAACGACGGTCCGGGTCTGGACGAATATGAAAAGCTGTTCGGCCGTTCGGGCGTCGAGATCGTTCTGGGGGTGGACGAACCGCCCGAGCGTCGCCTGTTCGATCCCCACGTCCGCCGCGCCTTGCAGGGGGTCTTGGCCGCCCAGCCCGCCACCGCGCGGTTCTTCATCGCCGCGGAGGCGCGCTATCTGTCGGCGCTTCTGGATTACATCATGGTTTCGCCCGACCTGCATGCGCTATCGCCTCGCTGGCGTATCTGGCATCCTTTCGACGATCCTGCGCTTTACCGGGTGCCCGAACTGCGCGAGGCGTTGTTGACCGCCTCGGATCACTTTCCGGTGACACTGGATATCGCGCTATAGCTTTTCCCGCGGCGTGGGCGTTCCTATATCAGGGTCATGACACGAATTGCCGCCCTGATGATTGCCGCGCTTGTCGCGTTCACCCCCGCCGCCGCCCAACAGGCCGACGAGGGCGCCGACATGCGCGAGGGGCTGGACCTGCTCGGCGAGGGGATGCGCCTGCTGTTCAAGGGGCTTGGCGACGAGATCGAGCCGCAGTTGAAGGATCTGGCCGACCGGATGCAGCCCGCTATGACCCGGCTGATGGAGCTGATCGATGACATTGACGCCTATCATCCGCCAGAGAAACTGCCCAACGGCGATATCATCCTGCGCCGTAAAACGCCGGACGAAGAGGTCGCGCCCCCTGCCGATCCGCAAGCTGAGATCGAGATCTGAGCCGAACGCTGGCCGTGAGATGGCGTGCGGGCAATCTGTCGCCTTATCCTCGCCTGACGCGCATCGCGGTATCGACCCCCATGGATTTTGCCAACGAGGCAAAGCGCGCCTGCGCCACCTCGCCAAATAGCGGTTCGGCGCCGGGCGACAACACCAATTCCAGCCGTTTCTTCTTGGGGTAATGGCGCAGTTCGGCCACGCTGTCCGGCGCCTGCGTCGAGAACATCGCGCCAAAGCGCATCGCCTTGCCCAACATTTCGGCCTCGCGCAATTGCTGCGGGGTCAACAGGTCTAATAGCGGCTCGAACCGGCTGCATGTGCGGCTGTTCTTGTAGCGGTGCAGCAGCGCCACGCCCATATAAACGCGTTCCCAATGTTCCAGCCCACCGAGATTGGCACGGGTTGCGCTGTCAAAACAGACCTCGTGGCGGTAATCGGGATGCGCGCGCCAGGCGGTATCATGCAACAGGCAGGCGGCCTTGATGAGGCGCCGCTTGGCCGGGGCCGCGTCACCGAAGATCGGCAGCACGAAATTGTAAAGCCGTTTGCCGAACCCGGGCAGCCGGGCCGAAGCGGCCTCGGCAAAGCGGCAGGCCTCGATCAGGGGGTCACGGGCGCGCAGTTCGGCCGGCATCTGTTCGTAAAGCAGGCCCTCGCGGATGCCATAACTTGAGACCGCGATTTCCCCGGGTTTGAGAACGCTCACGAGTTGGCGCAGAACCTCGCCGGCATAGGGAACCAGCGCCATCCGATCCGACGAGATGCCGGTGCGCGCGCGCAACTCGTCGGGGTTGTTCGCCCCGATCCATTCCAGCGTCGTCAAAAGAGATTTCCGCGTCATGCGGTATTCGTGCAGCACCGTCAGCGGGTAACCCTGCCGCTCCATGTCCAGCCGCGCGATCGCCCGCCACGATCCGCCAACAAGGTACAGCCGTTCGGGGGCTGGGGGCATCAACGCGACCAGCTTTTCGATTTCTTCGACGATATAGCCGCTCAGCCCTTTCTTGTCTGCTGGCACATCGCGCAGTTTCAGCGGCCCCAGCGGCGAGGTGCCCCGCGCGCCGACCATGCCGCCGCGTAGTTCGGCCAGCTCCATTGACGAGCCGCCGATGTCGCAGACCACGCCCTCGGCCCCCGGCCAGCCAAGCAGAACGCCCTGCGCCGACAGCCGCGCCTCTTCGGTGCCGTCGATGACCCAGGGCTTCAGTCCGGTTTCGCGCTGGATTTGCGCGCGGAACTCTGGCCCGTCCTCGGCGTCGCGCATCGCGGCGGTGGCAACCACGGTCAGGGGGGCGGCCCCCATGCCCTCGGCCAGCAATGCAAACCGCTTGAGCGCCCCCAATGCGCGCACGCGGCCCTCTGCCGACAGCCGCCCCGTTTCGCCCAGGCCCGCGCCCAGGCCGCACATCACCTTTTCGTTGAA
Source organism: Rhodovulum bhavnagarense (assembly GCF_004343505.1). Taxonomy (GTDB): domain Bacteria; phylum Pseudomonadota; class Alphaproteobacteria; order Rhodobacterales; family Rhodobacteraceae; genus Rhodovulum; species Rhodovulum bhavnagarense. Next base: position 23,171 of record NZ_SLXU01000002.1, read on the forward strand.
GAAATAGGCCGGGCTGCGCGCCGCGCCGTCAAAGACCACCAGTCGGACCGAGTTCGACCCGATATCGACGACGCCCACGCGCGCCAGCGCCCGCGCCTCGGGGCCCCCGAAAAGTGGCCGGTCGAACGGGTCCCAGGTGTCGGGCCTGTCCTCGGCGCTGCCATCCATTGCACGTTCCCCCTTGGTGCCCTGCGAGTCTGCCAAACCCGGCATCGGCCCGTCAATCTCTGGGCTTGGCGAGTTTGGGTACATCCCCCGCCCCGGCAGTGCCTCGGCCCGAAAGCGAGGGATTTTCCATGAAGAACCGATGGCAGTTGAACGCGTCCTTCCCGGCGGAGGAGCGCAGGAAATGGCCGTCGGGCTGCATCACCCAGCTTTGGGCCTCGTCGGCGAGGTTGGCGGCCATGATCTGGTCGACGATCTGCGCCTTGACCGTGGGGTTGATGCATTCGACCAGCGTTTCCACCCGGCGGTTCAGGTTGCGACCCATCCAGTCCGCCGACGAGATGTAGACCCGCGCTTGCGGCGAAGGCAGGCCGTGCCCATTGCCGAAACACACGATGCGCGAGTGTTCCAGGAACCGGCCTATGATGGATTTCACGCGGATATTCTCGGACAATCCCTTGATGCCCGGCCTCAGCCCGCAGATCCCGCGCACCACGAGATCGATTTTCACCCCCGCATTCGACGCCGCGTAAAGCGCATCGATCACGTCCGCCTCGATCAGCGAATTCATCTTGCCCCAGATATGCGCCGGACGGCCCTGGAGCGCATGTTCGGCCTCCTGGGCGATACGCTCGATCAGGGTAGATTTCAGTGTCAGCGGCGAGATGGCGAGGTTTTCCATCCCCTCGGGCTCGGCATAGCCACCGACATAGTTGAATACCTTTGTCGCGTCCCGCCCCAGCGCGGGATCGCAGGTGAACAGCGACAGGTCTGTATAGATGCGCGCGGTGATCGGGTGATAGTTGCCGGTGCCGTAATGGGTATAGGTCACCAGGCTGTCGCCCTCGCGCCGGACGACCGTGCTGATCTTGGCGTGGGTCTTGTAGTTGATGAACCCATAGATCACATGCGCGCCCGCGCGTTCCAGTCGGCGCGACTGGCGGATATTGGCGGCCTCGTCAAAGCGCGCCTTGAGTTCGACCAGCGCGGTGACCGACTTGCCGTCCTCGGCCGCCTCGCACAGCGCCGCGACGATGGGCGAGTCCTTGGAGGTGCGGTAAAGCGTTTGCTTGATCGCGACGACATCGGGATCGCGCGCCGCCTGCTCGACAAAGCGCACCACCATGTCAAAGGTTTCGTAGGGATGGTGCAGCAGCATGTCCTTTTGTCGGATCGCGGCGAACATGTCGCCCTCGTGATCCTGTACCCTCTCGGGAACGCGGGGGGTAAAGCTTTTCCACAGCAGGTCGCGGCGGTCGCCCAGGACCAGTTCCGACAGGTCGGCCAAGCCGATCAGGCCCCGGATCTCGATCACCTCCTCCTCGGTGATGTCGAGTTCGTCCATGATGACGCTACGCAATTGCTCGGGGGCGCCGGCGGACATCTTCATGCGGACCACCTCGCCCCGGCGCCGGCGTTTCAATGCGACCTCGAATTCGCGCACGAGATCCTCGGCCTCTTCCTCGACCTCCAGATCGCTGTCGCGCAGCACGCGAAAGCTGCAATTGCCGACCATGCGGTAACCGGGGAAAAGCGATCCAAGGTGGATCAACAGCAATTCCTCCAGCGGGAGAAACCGGTGCTGCCCCTCGCGGGCGGGCAAGGGGATGAACCGGTCGATCTGGTGCGGGATCGGCAAGAGCGCTTGCAGGGGCTGGCCATCGCGCACCCTTTCAAGCTGAAGCGCGAGGCAGAAGCCGGTATTGGGAATGAAAGGAAAGGGATGCGCAGGGTCGATCGCCAGCGGCGAGAGCACCGGAAAGACCTTGTGCAGGAAATAATCGGCAAGTGTTTCGCGGTCGGCCTTGGTCAGTCGAGAACGGGTCAGAATATGGATGCCCTGTTCCTCGATCTCGCGCCGCAACTTGTTCCAGGCGGCCTGCTGGGCCTGCAACAGCTTGCGCGCATCGCGGTCGATCAACACAAGTTGTTCGGCCGGCGTCAGCCCGTCGGCGGCTGGCATGGTATTGCCCTTTTTCGCCAGTTCCCGCAGGCCCGCCACGCGCACGGTATAGAACTCGTCCAGGTTGGTGGCCGAGATCGACACGAAACGCACCCGTTCCAAGAGCGGCACGCGCGGGTTCGAGGCCTGTTCCAGAACCCGCCAGTTAAAGCCCAACCAGGACAGTTCGCGGTTGTAGAACCGCTTTGGTCCGGTGCGCTGGACCTCGGGAATCTCGATGGGTTTGGGCAGGGGGGCGGTCAGGAAATCGGCCTGTGTCATGCCAATGCTTTTCTTTGTCCTAAGGATGATTGAAATAGTTATCGGTCTGCCAGGGGGGCTTTGTCCAGAATCTCGCGCGCCAGTTTCACCCCCGGTTTGCGCCCGGTGGCCAGCGCTTCGTGGTCGATCATGGCAACGATCCGTTGCGCGGCGGAAAACGATCTTTCCATCCGTTCCACCAGGTAGGGGATAAGCGCGGGCGGCACCGCAAGCTGACGGTCGGCAAAGAGCTTGACCAGCACCGCCGAAAGCAGCGTGTCGTCGGGCGGGGCAAGCTGGGCAAGCGCCGTGCCCTGAATCCGGCTGGCCAGATCGGGCAGGATCAGCGGCCAGCCCGCAGCCGGGATTCGCGCGGTCATCAAGAACGCGCCGCCTTCGGCTAGGGTCAGATTGTGGAGGTGAAACAGGGCTTCTTCCAGTGCCCGCACCCCGGCAACGCGGTCGGCCCCGTCGACCGCGATGGCCCCGGTTGCGGCCAGTGCGGGCAGTTCGGCCCCGGCCAGCGCCTGTGCCTCGATCACCGCCGCGCCGGCCTGCTCTGCCCAGACATGGGCGAGATGCGTCTTGCCCGCGCCCTCTGGCCCGATCAGCAACAGCTTGCCCTGCGGCCAGTCGCGCCAGTCATCGATCTGCGCCACGCCAAGCGCATTCGTCGGCGAAACGAAGAAGTCGGATCGCCCCCGCGCGGGACGCCCGGGCAGATCAAGGGTCAGTTGATGCGCCATGTCAGGCGTCGTCCCCCCCGCGGTTCCTGCTGTCCAGGTCGACGTGGTGCCATGTCAGGCCCTTGTAAAGACGACTGTCGAGATATTGCTGGATGGCAAAACGCGCCAGCACACCCAGTGCTGCGGCCACCGGAACCGCCACCAGCAAGCCTACGAAACCGAAAACCGCGCCGAAGGCCGACAGCGCGAAGATCACCCAGACCGGGTGTAGTCCTACCGACGAGCCGACCAGCTTGGGCGTCAGCACGTTGCCCTCCAGGATCTGGCCGCCAATGTAGATAACCGCCACCAGTGCGATCATCGGCCATGCACCCCAGAACTGAAAGATCGCCAGCCCGATGGCAAAGACCCCGCCAAGAATGGAACTCACGAAGGGAATGAAGGCCAGCAGCCCCGACAAGAGCCCCACAACCAGACCGAATTGCAGCCCCACCGCCATCAGGGTAGTGCCATAGAACACCGCCATGATCAGGCAGACCGTCCCCTGGCCGCGCACGAACGAGGACAGCGCCCGGTCGATGCTTTGGGCCAGGCTGCGGATCGTGGGCGCGTGGTCGCGCGGCAGCATCTCGTCCATATGCGCAACGATCTGGTCCCAGTCGAGCAGCAGGTAAAAGGTCACGACCGGCACGATGAACAACAGCAACAGCACGCTGATCACGCCCATCGCCGAACTCAGAACCCGGTTCAGCAACTCGCCGCCGCGCGCCTGCACTGCCTCGCCAATACCTTGCAGTGATCTGGACATCGAGGAATCGGTGTCCATCAGCGCAGGGAACTGCCCGGTAAGCCAAGTCTGAAGCTGGGTAAACATCGCCGGGGTGCTGCGCACCAGTTGCGTGGCCTGTTCGATCAACATCGGCGCGATCAGCAGCACGCAGGCCGCCGTGACCAGAACCAGCGACAGCATGATGACGATGACGGCCACGATCCGGCTGGCCCCCAGTCGTTCGAGGCGGTCGGCGACGGGGTCAAGGAAATAGGCGATTGCCGCGCCAAGCAGGAATGGCGTGATGACATCGCCCAGCAACCATAACACGACAAAAAACACCGCGATGGCGGCGCCCCAATAGGTAAGCTGTTCCCGGACGGGCAAGGCCATGGCGGCCCCCTTTTTGCTGCGATGTCTTGTCTTCGCCCAGCCGTGCGCGCGGCGCAAGCCCGCCGCTTGTCTGGCCGTGCGCGATGGCATAGACGGGGCGCAATGTCCACCGTTGAGGCACGACCCCGATATGCGCCTGTCCCGCTATTTCCTGCCCGTTCTCAAAGAGACCCCCGCCGAGGCCCAGATCGCCAGCCACCGCCTGATGCTGCGCGCCGGCATGATCAAGCAGGCTGCTGCCGGCATCTATTCCTGGCTGCCGATGGGCTTCAAGGTATTGAAAAAAATCGAGGCCATCGTCCACGAGGAACAGGTGCGCGCGGGCCATATCCCGATGCTGATGCCGACGCTGCAATCGGCCGATCTTTGGCGCGAGTCGGGGCGCTATGACGATTACGGCGAGGAAATGCTGCGCATCACCGATCGCCACGGTCGAGACATGCTTTATGGTCCCACCAACGAAGAGTTGATCACGGATATCTTCCGCGCCCATGTCGGCAGCTACAAGGATCTGCCGCTGACGCTCTATCACATCCAGTGGAAGTTCCGCGACGAGATCCGCCCGCGTTTCGGCGTGATGCGGGGGCGCGAGTTCTACATGAAGGACGGCTACAACTTCGACATCGACTATGACAGCGCCATCCACGCCTATAACCGGCACATGGTCAGCTACCTGCGCACCTACGAACGCATGGGGCTGAAGGCGATCCCGATGCGCGCCGATAGCGGGCCGATCGGCGGCGAGGACACCCATGAATTCCTCGTGCTGGCCGATACCGGCGAGTCCGAAGTGTTTTACGACAGCGCGATTCTCGATCTGACCCTGGGCGAGCGCGTGGTGAACTATGACGACCGTGCCGAATGCGCCGGGATCGTGCGCGAGTGGACCACACCCTATGCCCGCACTGACGAGACCCATGACGAGGCGGTCTTTGCCCATGTCCCCGAGGTGCGGCGCAAATCCTCGCGTGCAATCGAAGTTGGCCAGATTTTCTATTTCGGAACAAAGTATTCCGAGCCGATGGGCGCGGTCGTGACCAACGACAAGGGCGAGCGTTTGCCCGTCCACATGGGCAGCCACGGCATCGGCGTCTCGCGCCTGGTCGGCGCGATCATCGAGGCCAGCCATGATGAAAACGGCATCATCTGGCCCGAGGGCGTGACGCCCTTCCATTGCGGGATCGTGAACCTGAAACAGGGCGATGCCGAGGCCGACGGTGCTTGCGCCGGACTCTACAAGGCGCTGGTCGAAAAGGGGCTGGAACCCCTTTACGACGACCGCGAGGAACGCGCGGGCGCGAAATTCGCCACGATGGACCTGATCGGTCTGCCCTGGCGGATCACCGTGGGCCCGCGCGGCCTGAAAAACGGGGTTGTGGAGTTGACCTGCCGCCGCACCGGCGACAGCGAGGAAATGAGCCCCGAGGCCGCGGTGGCGAAGATTGCCGAGATCTATGCCCCCCACCACACCGCCGCCCATTGGGAGCCGATGGCGAAATCGAGCTTCCACACCTGGCTTTAAGGGGGGGGGCGATTTTTCTACGAAAAATCGTGCGCCGCTCTGGCGCAGGAAAGGAAATGAGGTATGGCAAAGGCCGTTCACAGCATGATCCGTGTTCTGGACGAGGCGCGCTCGGTCGATTTCTACCGCCGCGCCTTCGGGCTGGAGGTCGCCGACCGGCTGGATTTCCCCGATTTCACGCTGATCTATCTCGGCAATCCCGAAACCGCCTTCGAGGTCGAGCTGACCGTGAACAAGGGGCGTACGGCGCCCTACGACCTGGGCGACGGCTATGGCCACCTTGCGGTGACGGTCGACGACCTGGCGGCCGAACATGCCCGTTTCGAGGCCGAGGGCCTGGCGCCGCGCAAGATCGTGGATTTCGCCCCGGCAGGGCAGCGGGTGGCGCGGTTCTTCTTCGTGGCCGATCCCGACGGCTACCAGATCGAAGTGATCGAGCGCGGCGGCCGGTTCGGCTGAACCGCCGGGCACCGGAACCTGTGCGGATGGCGTTGCGGCTTGACCCGGCGGGCCTATCCGCCCAGTCTCCGCCGCGAAACGATCCGACAGGATATGCCCTTGGTCAACCGCACAGCCCCCTTCGCCCGCTATGAATGGATGATCGCCTGGCGCTATCTGCGTGCCCGGCGCGCTGATGGGGGTGTCAGCGTGATGACCTGGATTTCGCTGGTCGGGATCACGCTGGCGGTTTTCGCGCTGATTGCCACGCTTGCGGTGCGCGCGGGTTTTCGCGCGGAATTCGTCGATACGATTCTCGGCGCGAATGCTCATGTGACGGTCTATTCCACCGTTTACGTGACACCGGATGGCCAAAGCACCCGCGCGATCACCGATTACGCCGCCATGGCGGACAGGCTGCGCGCGGTGCCGGGTGTGACGCGCGTGGCGCCACTTGTGCGCGGGCAGGTCATGGCCGCAGGGCAAGGGCGCAATACCGGCATCGAGGTCTACGGCATTACCCCCGAGGACCTGGCCACGATCCCGCGCGTGGCCGATCCCGAACAGGCCTGGGGCGATATCGCGCGTTTTGCCGAAGGCATCGCCATCGGGTCCGGCGTGGCGCGTGAGTTGGGGGTCGGCGTGGGAGACCGCATCCGGCTGATCTCGCCTGACGGGGTCAAGACGCCCTTTGGCACCAGCCCGCGGGTGAACGCCTACGAGGTGGTCTATGTCTTTACCGCCGGGCGCTATGACATCGACCGCACCCGCGCCTACCTGCCTTTTGCCGAGACGCAGAGCTTTTTCAATCGCGAGGGGGTGGCGGATGAACTCGAAGTGATGGTCGAAAACCCCGACCGGGTGGAGGAGATGACGCTCGAGCTGCTGCGCGCGGCCGGCGAGCGGGCCCTGCTGTGGAGCTGGCGCGACGCCTCGGGGGCGTTCCTGCGCGCGCTCACGATCGAGGACAACGTGATGTTCATCATTCTGTCCATCCTCGTGCTGATCGCGGCGATGAACATCGTTTCGGGGCTGATCATGCTGGTGAAGAACAAGGGCCGCGACATTGGCATCCTGCGGACCATGGGGCTGACCGAGGGCGCGGTTCTGCGTGTCTTCTTCATCTGTGGAGCGTCCGTTGGCCTGATTGGCACGGGTGCGGGTGTGATCCTGGGGTGCCTGTTCGCGATCTACATCGACACGATCTTTTCGGCGGTTAACTACGTTTCGGGCGGCGGCGTGTGGGACCCGTCGATCCGGGGCATCTACGAATTGCCGGCCAAGTTGCAGGCCCACGACGTGGCCTCGGCGGTGATCCTGTCGCTGGGCCTGTCCTTTGTCGTCACGATCTTTCCCGCACGTCGCGCAGCGCGGATGAACCCGGTGGAGGCCCTGCGCTATGAGTGAGCCCGTTCTGGCGCTGGAGGGGATCGAAAAGGTCTATAACAAGGGCCTGCCCTCGGAGGTGCAGGTGCTGCGCGGTGCCTCTCTTGTCATTTCGCCCGGCGAGGTGGTCGCGCTGGTCGCCCCCTCGGGGGCGGGCAAGTCCACGTTGCTCCATATAGCGGGGCTATTGGATATGGCTGATGGGGGCCGGGTGCGCATTGGCGGGCAGGATATGACCGGCGCCTCGGACCGCAGGCGCACCATGGCACGGCGGGCAGATATCGGGTTCATCTACCAGTTTCACCACCTCTTGCCGGAATTCACGGCGCTGGAAAATATCGTGTTGCCGCAACTGGCGGCGGGCGTGCGTCCGGCCGCGGCCGAGACGCGGGCCCGCGCCTTGCTCGATAGCGTCGGGATTGCGCCGCGCGCCGATCACCGGCCTGCCGCGCTGTCGGGTGGCGAACAGCAGCGTGTGGCCTTTTGCCGGGCGCTCGCCAATGCGCCCCGGCTTTTGCTGGCGGATGAGCCGACCGGAAATCTTGACCCGTTAACCTCGGACACGGTTTTTGCCGCGCTGATGGGGCTTGTGCGGGGCACCGGGCTGGCCGCGTTGATCGCCACCCATAACCTGGAACTTGCCGCGCGTATGGACCGGGTTGTGCACCTGGATGCGGGGCGGCTGGTCTGAGTTTGCATCGGCTTTTCCGCAGCCTCCGCCCGATCACAAGATCACGGTAAGCCCGCTGTCCAGGTAGGCGACGATCGCGCGGCGCAGGTTTTCCGCCTTTTCGGCGCCGCGGTCGATGGTGGCGAACTTGTCTGCCAGTTCGACGCCGATGAAAAAGGGCAAGAGTTGTCCGCGGTCGACCGGGGTCAACAGTGTCAGCGGCGCGGTCAGCGCCTGAAGGTCAAGCCTGGACATGCCGAAAAGGCGCGGACCGTATGTCCGGGGGTGGTTGGTTTCCAGATAGACCAGGAACCGGGCCACGTCCTTGACCAGTGGTAGCCAATGATCGTTCTGGATGTCGATGCCATAAAGCGCGGCCTCGGTCACGATCAGGTTGGCCGGAGCAAAATCGCCATGGCACCGGGCCTGGGTGATTTCCTGACCGACAAGCGCCGGTAGCCGTGCGGCCAGCCGGTTTGCCAGGGCCTGCGCCAACTCGCCGTCGGTGCCGCCCTGCACGCGCGACAGCGCCTGGGTGCGCACGCGCACCCAGTAACGCCCGCCAAATTCCGCGGGGCGGGTGGCCGCGGCGACGAGATGGGCCAGCCATTGCCCGGCCCCCCCGATCAGCGCATCGCGATCATGGGGCGCGCAGGCGGCCAGCATGGTGTCCATCGGCACGCCGTCGATCCGTCCGGTGACAGTGATACCTTCGCCGGGCCATGCGTCGATCAGCGGCGCCACGCGATAACGCCCCCGAGCCATGAAGGCGCTCAGGCGCTCGAGCTCGCGCTTTTGGGCACGGGCCTGGTCGGTGCGCTTGTCGCCGCCAAAAAGTTTCAGGATCGCGGGCTGGTTGTCATAGCGTCCGTCGAACACTGTTGCGTTCGGGCCTGAGGTCAGCACGCTTTTGACCTCGAACCGGGCGATTGCCTTTCGGCGCGACTGGATTTCTCGCAACGTTTCCGCCGCATCGAGAAATTGTTCCAGCTCTGTGAGTTCTCGTGCCATGGCCAAAGTCTCGGCTTGCCGCGCGAGGCGGTCAAGCGGTTGTTGTGTCAACCCGCATGTGCCCGCCGCCTGTGCCCGCCCAGCGGGCGGCGGATCGCCGGGCTGAGCCCCACCAGCAGCAGCGCGATGGAGAACAGGCACCAGATCGCGGGCATCTCGTTGGGGTTGTCGGTCAGCAGGTTCGCCAGCACCGGGCCAAAGGCCGCGTGAAACAGCACGAAGCGCCACGCGCCATAGGCCAGAGGCACCAGGAAGGCCGCGATCAGGTAGCTGGGAAATTGCAGCGCGCGGTCCCAGACATGGGGCACCCAGCCGGTGAGGCCGTTCAGCGGCACCTCCCATCCCAGGTGCCAGTTGCCCGAGACCGTGCATAGCCGCGTGCCACACAGGACCGAGCCGGGGCGGCATGTTCCCAGGGCGTCCAGCGGGATCAGTTGTGCCACCATGACGGCCGAGGCCGCGGCGCAAACCGCCCAGACCGCGCGGCGGGTGGCGGCGGGTACCTCGCGCGCGAGGATCGCCATGCAGAACGCGTTGATGAAGAAGGGCTGGAAAGCGATGTGCAGGTAGGACAGCAGCGTGATCGACCTGTTCGCCGGGTTGGCGCAATCGTCGATCACGGCGTAACCGGCGGCCTGCAGCGCCTCCATCAGGGTGAAATAGCCCAGCGTCACCCAGACACCGCGCGGATCGCCCCGCCGCGCGGTGACGATGGTCGCGGCGGCGCCAAGCCCCACCATGCCGATCGAGACCTCGGCCGTCCAGCACATGCGCGTCTCCTTTCCCTTGCGGGCGAGTGTGCGGGGGGACGGGGGCGGTTGGCAAGGGGGAAGGGAGTGCAGGGGGTAACCCACCGGTGGCGGGGGTGCCTGCCCTGCGGTTGCTATGCTTCCTCGGCCGTGGCCGGGGTGGCGAGGGTCAGGGCAAGGGCAAGCGGGCGCAGCATGGGGGCTCCGTCGGGTCGGTGTCCCTCAGGAGGTAGGGCGCAGATGGGGGGAGGGTAGGGGGAGTGACAACCCACCATTGGCCGGGTGATTGGCAGGGTGGTGGGTTGGCACCCACCCTACAGTCTCTGGCCGTTCTGGCTCTCAATTCCGATACAGTCACGAAGGGCATTCATTGTGCGGTCATATTTCTCAAAGACCTCGCGCCTATTCGGAAGATCGACGTCCGTAAAAAGCCTATTGTAGCCCTCTTCCCATTCGTAGTTCGCGTGTTTTGTGCGGTCGCCCCAAGAGTTCGCCACCTCGCTCTTAATGAGAGCGTCTTTCCCATGGCCAGTATACGTTTGGAAGATTGTATGAATGAAGTCACCGTATAGAATATAGAATTCATCACTTAAAAGATGTTTATAGATATTTACGGTCTTGTCGAGGCTGCGCTTTGCCTCAAGCATTTGCTTCGGAGAGATTTCTTTCCAGTAACCAACCCAAGTGCAAAAGCAGAGCATTAGGTTGAGATCGGGAGCAATCTGATCGTAGAGTTCCAGCCGCTTTTCAACGATTTTTCGGCTCTGCCATTGAGCGTTATCGATGCTCTTAAGTCGTTGATTAAGAAAATAGCCTACGAAAGCCACTGTGATGGGTGTAACTAGGGAGATAACAATCTTGATTATTTCCATTCGAGATGTCTCCTAAACATCCACCTCCTCCACAAACCTCGCATTCTCCTGGATATACTGGAACCGCAATTCAGGTTTCTTGCCCATCAGCCGTTCCACCAGGTCGGCGGTTTCGCCCGGTTCGTCCTCGTCGATCGACACCCGGATCAGCTTGCGGCTGGCCGGGTCCATCGTGGTTTCCTTCAGGTCCTTGGCGTCCATCTCGCCCAGGCCCTTGAACCGCGACACGTCGATCTTGCCCTTGCCGCCCAGCCCCTTGGCCAGCCACATCTCTTTCTCGGCCTCGTCCAGCGCGTAGACCCGTTTCGCCCCCTGCGTCAGGCGGAACAGCGGCGGACAGGCGAGGTACAGGTGGCCGTGGTCGATCAGCGGGCGCATCTGGGTAAAGAAAAAGGTCATCAACAGCGATGCGATATGCGCGCCGTCCACGTCGGCATCGGTCATGATGATGACCTTTTCATAGCGCAGGTCTTCGATGTTGAATTTCGTTCCCATGCCGGTGCCCAGTGCCTGGGTCAGGTCGCTGATTTCCGCGTTGCTGCCCAGTTTCGACGAGGCCGCCCCCAGCACGTTCAGGATCTTGCCGCGCAGGGGCAAAAGGGCCTGGGTTTTCCGGTCGCGCGCCATCTTGGCCGATCCGCCCGCGCTGTCGCCCTCGACGATGAACAGTTCCGTTCCCTCGCGGGTGCTGGCCGAACAATCCACCAGCTTGCCCGGCAGGCGCAGCCGCTTGGTGGCGGATTTGCGCGCGGTTTCCTTTTCGGCGCGGCGGCGCAGCCGTTCCTCGGCCCTCAGCACCAGGAAATCCAGGATCGCGCCAGCCGATTTCGGATCGGCGGCAAGCCAGTGGTCGAAATGGTCGCGCACCGCGCCCTCGACCAGGCGGGCGGCCTCGGTCGTGGCAAGCCTATCCTTGGTCTGGCCGACGAATTCGGGTTCGCGGATAAAGGTCGAGACCAGCGCGCAAGCCCCGCCCATCAGGTCGTCGCGGCTGATCTGCGCGGCCTTGCGGTTATTGGCTAACTCGCCATAGGCGCGGATGCCCTTGAGGATCGCGGCCCAAAATCCGGCCTCGTGCGTGCCGCCCTCGGGCGTGGGAACGGTGTTGCAGTAGGAATTGATGAAACCGTCACGCGCGGGTGTCCAGTTCACCGCCCATTCAACGCTGCCGGGCTGGCCGAATTTTTCCTCGAAACTGACCTTCCCGGCAAAGGGGCGGTCTGAATAGGTGGCCGCCGCGCCCAAGGTCTCGGCCAGGTAATCGGCAAGCCCGCCGGGAAAGTGAAACGTTGCCTCTTGCGGGGTGTCGCCATCCTCGATCGCCGATTTCCAGCGGATCTCGACGCCCGAGAACAGGTAGGCCTTTGAACGGACCATCTTGAACAGCCGCGCGGGCTTGAACCTGTGGCTGCCAAAGATCGTTTCATCGGCGTGAAAGGTAACGGTGGTGCCGCGCCGGTTCGACGTGCTGCCCAGTTTCTGCAAACCGCCCTGGGGGATGCCGCGGGAAAATTCCTGGGCGAACAGCTCGCGGTTGCGCGCCACCTCGACCCGCAGGCGATCGGACAGCGCGTTGACCACGCTGACACCCACGCCGTGCAGGCCCCCCGAGGTCTGATACGCCTTGCCCGAGAACTTGCCGCCCGCGTGCAGGGTACACAAGATCACCTCAAGCGCGGACTTGTCGGGGAATTTCGGATGGGGATCAACCGGGATGCCGCGCCCGTTATCGCGGATCGTGACCGAATGATCGGTATGCAATTCGACCTCGATGCGGTTGGCATGTCCTGCCACCGCCTCGTCCATCGAGTTGTCCAGCACCTCGGCCACGAGGTGATGCAGCGCGCGTTCGTCGGTGCCGCCGATATACATGCCGGGGCGCTTGCGGACGGGTTCCAGCCCCTCCAGCACCTCGATGGAAGAGGCGTCGTAGGTATCACCGGCTGTGGCGCCAGAGAGAAGATCGTCGGCGGGCATGGCTGCTCGTATCCAGAGGGTTGGTTGCCGCATTAGAGCAGGTTTTGGGGGGCGCCTGCAATGGGCCGCTAGCTGTTGAGACGGTCGCCTTCGGGCTTGTTTGGCGGAACCGGCGGTTTTTTGACCGTTTCTTGACATCCCTCAAGGCGGTCCCGGGATCAGATGTTTAGAATTGTTCAAAATGATAAAAGGAGTCCCGCATGACAGAGATCCAATCCGCGGCGCCCGTCGCCGCGCCCGGCCCTGTTTCCCCCGGCCGAGCGGGCAAGGCCGACGCCTCCCCCGCGCGGATAGCTCATGCATTTGAATCTGGCGAATACCCCTATGATACAAGGATGTCGCGTCGCAGTTACGAGACGCAAAAAGCCAGGTTGCAGGCGGAGCTTTTGAAGGTTCAGCTTTGGGCGCAGGAGACCGAGCAGAAATTCGTGATCCTGTTCGAGGGGCGGGACGCCGCGGGCAAGGGGGGCACGATCAAGCGCTTTACCGAGCATCTGAATCCCCGCTCAGCCCGCGTCGTAGCCCTGAACAAGCCCACGTGGGAAGAACGGGGCCAGTGGTTTTTCCAGCGTTATATCAGAGAGTTGCCAACCTCGGGCGAAATGGTTTTCTATGACCGCTCTTGGTATAACCGCGCCGGCGTGGAACGCGTCATGGGGTTTTGCACGCCCAATGAGTACCTCGAATTCATGCGCCAGACACCCGAGCTTGAGAGGATGCTCGTCCGTTCCGGCATCCGGCTATACAAATACTGGTTCTCGGTCACGCAAGAAGAACAGCGCCGCCGCTTTACCGCGCGCGAGACCGATCCGTTGAAGCGTTGGAAGCTGTCGCCGATCGACAAGGCCAGCCTCGACAAGTGGGACGATTACACCGAGGCAAAAGAGGCGATGTTCTTTTACACCGACACCGCCGATGCGCCCTGGGCGATCATCAAGTCCGACGACAAGAAACGTGCGCGCCTCAACTGCATGCGGCATTTCCTGCATTCCCTGGATTACCCCGGCAAGGACACCCGGATTGCCTGTGCGCCGGACCCCCTGATCGTGGGGCAGGCCGAACATGTGATCCACAAGGCCGATCACATCCTGGGAACCTCGCTGCATCCCGACTTGCGCAAGGGTCGCGAAGACCCGGCGGCCTGAACCCTCTTGCGCTTCCGCCAGGCGGCCTCCAGGTCGCGTGGCGGGAGGGCGGATCACGCGCCCTTGCCGCGGACTGCGCGCTGGCCTAGGCCGTTGCCATGACAGTGCCTGTTTCCCAGCCGGCTCTTGCCGCCCATTTGCGCGCCACCGCGCGCCTTGGCCTGCCGCTGATCGGCAGCCACCTGGCGCAATTCGCGATTTCGCTGACCGATGCGCTGATGCTGGGATGGTATGACATCGATGCGCTGGCGGCCGAGGTCTTGGGGGGGGCGCTGTTTTTCGTCCTGTTCCTCGTGGGGTCGGGATTTGCCTGGGCGGTGATGCCGATGGTGGCGACGGCGGCCGGCGCGGGCGACGAGGTTCAGGTGCGCCGCGTCACGCGGATGGGTTTGTGGATTTCAACCGGGTTCGGGCTTATGTGCCTGCCGCTTTTCGTGGTGGCGGAATGGCTGTTCCTGCGGCTGGGCCAGGCGCCCGAGATGGCCGCGATCGCGCAGGTTTACCTGACCATTGCCGGACCGGCCTTGGTGCCCGCGCTATTGGTGATGGTGCTGAAAAGCTATCTCGCCGCACTGGAGCGCACGCGCGTCGTGCTGGGGGTGACGCTGGCGGCGGTTGCCCTCAACGCGCTTGGGAACTATGCGCTGATCTTTGGCAACTGGGGCCTGCCGGAACTGGGCGTGCGCGGCGCGGCACTGGCATCGGTCCTGGTCAATCTAGCCTCGATGATGGCGCTGGTGGCCTATGCCGCGCGGGCGGTGCCAGCGCATACGCTGTTTCACAGGCTCTGGCGCCCCGACTGGGAAGCCTTTGCCAGGGTCTTTCGCCTGGGCTGGCCGATCGGCCTGACCAATCTTGCCGAGGTGGGATTGTTTGCCGCCTCTTCCGTGATGATGGGGTGGCTGGGGACGCTGGCGCTGGCCGCCCACGGGATCGCGTTGCAGATCACTTCCGCCGTGTTCATGGTGCATCTTGGGCTGTCGAACGCGGCAACCATCCGGGCGGGGCGCGCGATGGGACAGGCGGATCGGGTGGGATTGCGCCGTGGCGCGGTGGCGGCATTGATCCTGTCGGGTTTGACGGTGGCCGTGTCGATCGTGGTCTTCCTTGCATTTCCAGAGCCGCTGATCGGGCTGTTCCTAAGCCCGGACGATCAGGATCGTGCGGCTGTGGTTGCGATGGGCGTCGGACTTTTGGCGGCGGCCGCGCTGTTTCAGATGGTGGACGCGGCACAGGTGATGGCACTAGGTCTTTTGCGCGGGGTGCAGGACACGCGGGTGCCGATGATCATGGCGGCCGTCAGCTATTGGCTTGTGGGCATGCCGGTCGCCTATTTGCTGGGCTTTGGCCTGGGTTGGGGCGGGGTCGGTATCTGGCTTGGGCTTGCGGCGGGGCTGGCATTGGCGGGTGTCCTGATGATGTATCGGTTCTGGGCGGTGCATGGGCGCCGCACGCTCGACAATCGGCCTGCAAGCCGGTAGCACCGGGATCACAACAATTTTCCACACGAACACGCCCATGATCGGATTCCTGCGCGCACTGGCCCTGGTTGCCACTATCGCCCTCGCGGCTTGTGCCACCGCGCCCGAGATGTCCGGGCACGCAGCTGTGGACAGCCTTTCCGCCGCGATCCGCGCGCTCGGTCCCGAGGTCGATGCCGGCGAGGCCGAGCGTGCCGCCGCGGTCGCTTATTCCGAGACGGCCGCCTTGGCGCGGTCTTACCAGATCACCGACCCGCCGCTGGTTCACAACATGAAAGTCAATATGGGGCTGCGGCCAAGGGGACTTTGCTGGCACTGGGCCGAAGACATGGAAAGGCGGCTGAAACAGGAGGGGTTCGAGACCCTTGAGGTGCGCCGCGCCATAGCCAACGCAGACAACCCGTTCCGTATCGACCATAGCACCGCGATCCTGACGCGGCGGGGCGACCCGTTTGACCGGGGCATCGTTCTGGACCCGTGGCGCCAGGGCGGGGTGTTGTTCTGGGCGCCGGTTGGCGAGGATGACCGCTATCACTGGCGCGCGCGTGAGGCCGTTATTGCAGAAAAGCGTGACAGGCTCGTGGCGCGCGGCTCGGCGCTGCCCTAATCCTCTTGTCGATCCTCGGAATGGTCCTGGGCGCGCAGGATGCGCTCGGCCTTCTTGCGGACCAGGGTGCTGCGCAGATCGTGCATAGCAAGCAATAGCGCGTCGGTGACCACGTCCAGATCGTGATCCGATGCCCGGCTTTGCACCCATTGGGTGGTCAGGTTCAAGTGATCGACTGCGCGCAGGATATCGTCGATCTCGCGTTCGGCAAGAACCGCGCGGCGGTCGGCGATCCATCCCTCGATCACCGCGCGGTCCTCATCCGACAGGACATGGTCGCCATGCGACTTGGTCTCGCCGTTACGGATATTGACCGTGGCGATCTGGTTCATGTCGATCCGGCGTTGCCGGTTCTCGGTGTCTATGCGAAAGACCAGCGCCCCGTTTTCGCGCACGCGGAAATAGTAATCGGGCAGGTCGCTGGACATGTCGCGGGCTCGACTCAGGTCAGGGTTGCGCAGAACTCCTGGATGCGGGTGCAGGCCTCGCGCAGGTTCTCGTCAGAGGTCGCATAGCTGACACGGAAGGCCGGCGACAGGCCGAAAGCCGCACCGAACACCACGGCCACGCCTTTTTCTTCCAGCAAGGCGGTGGCAAAGGCTTCGTCATTCTCGATCTTCGTCCCGCCTGCCGAGGTCTTGCCGATACAGCCCGCGATCGAGGGATAGACGTAGAACGCGCCCTCGGGTACCGGGCAGGTGATGCCGGGGGCGGCGTTCAGCATGTCCACCACCATGTCGCGGCGACGCTTGAAGACGGCGTTGTTGGCCGCGATGAAATCCTGCGGGCCGTTCAGAGCCTCGACCGCGGCCCATTGGGCGATCGAACTGGGGTTCGAGGTCGATTGCGACTGCAACGTCCCCATTGCCTTGATCAGGTGGGCGGGTCCAGCGGCATAACCGATCCGCCAGCCGGTCATCGCATAGGCCTTTGATACGCCGTTGCAGGTCAGCGTGCGATCGTAAAGGCCTGGTTCCACCTCGGCCGGTGTGGAAAAGACGAAATCGTCATAGACCAGCTTTTCATACATGTCGTCGGACATCACCCAGACATGGGGATGACGCATCAGCACGTCGGTCAGCGCCTTGACCTCGTCGCGGGTATAGCCTGCGCCGGTGGGGTTCGAGGGGGAGTTGAAGATGAACCACTTGGTCTTGGGCGTGATCGCGGCCTCCAGCGCCTGCGGCGTCAGCTTGAAGGCGGTCTCGATCCCGGCCTCGACGATCACGGGCGTGCCGCCGGCCAGCAGCACCATGTCGGGATAGCTGACCCAGTAGGGGGCGGGAATGATGACCTCGTCGCCGGGGTTCAGCGTTGCCATCAGCGCGTTGTAGAGCGTCTGCTTGCCGCCAGAGCCGACACTGATCTGGGCGGGGGTATAGGACAGGTTGTTGTCGCGCTTGAACTTGTCGCAGATCGCGGCCTTGAGCTCCGGCAGCCCGTCCACGGCGGTGTATTTCGTCTCGCCCCGGTCGATGGCGGCCTTGGCCGCGTCCTTGACGTTCTGCGGCGTGTCGAAATCGGGTTCGCCCGCGCCCAGCCCGATCACGTCCTTGCCGGCGGCCTTCAACTCGCGCGCCTTGGTCGTCACCGCGATGGTGGGCGAGGGTTTCACGCGTGCGAGTGTCGCAGACAGAAAGGACATGGTCGTCTCCGGTTTGAAACTGGGGTTTCTTTCTCATAGGGTGCGGGGGATATCCCTTGCAAGCGGCTTTGCCGTGAAAGGTGCCATGATGAACGATCAGCCCGAACCAGGATCGGATTGGTATTCCGAAGACACCGCCACCTTTGGTGACCGCGTGGCCGGCGCGCGTGAAGCGCTGGGGCTGACGCGGTCGGAACTGGCCAAGCGGATGGGGGTCAAGCTCAAGACCGTGGCGGGCTGGGAAGAGGACCTGGCCGAGCCGCGGGCCAACAAGTTGCAGATGCTGGCCGGCGTGCTGAACGTGTCGATCATGTGGCTGTTGAACGGGCAGGGTGACGGGCTGGATGGCCCCGACGAGGCCCATGTTCTGCCTGGCGATGTGCGTGCGATCCTGACCGAAATCCGGCAGGTCAAGACCGAGATGGGGCGGCTGTCAGACCGCCTGGGCGTTCTGGAAAAGAAACTGCGCCATACCTTGAAGGAGCACGGTTGAGCATGACCGAATCGGCAGAGGCACGGCGTAAACGGATGCACATCCGGGCCTGGCGGCGCGGAACCAAGGAAATGGACCTTATCCTGGGCGGTTATGCCGACGCGTATCTTGCCGGCATGGACGGCGCGGCGCTGGACGGGTTCGAGGCCCTGCTGGCACAGGACGATCACGCGCTTTATCAATGGGTGACGGGGCAGGTTGCCGCGCCCGACGAATTCGCCTCGCTCGTATCCGAACTGACCATGCGGCAGGCAGGGGGACGATAGCGCGCCTTTCTCGGGCTCCTTAACTGCTTGTTCGCGATTCGGTCCGTATTGCTTGCCTTGCACAGCGAACGGCGGAGCAAGACATGAGTATCCATTCCCCCCTTTCGGTCAAGGGCAGGGCCGGCGTCATGGACGACTACCTTGAGGTCCTGTCGCTGGTCGAACGGCTGCACCGGCTGCTTCTCGATGTCATCAAGGACGAGTTCGAGCGGCTGGGCCTGCTGGAATTGAACGCGGTTCAGGCGCTTTTGTTGTTCAATATAGGCGATAACGAGGTGACGGCGGGCGAGTTGAAAAGCCGCGGCTATTACCAGGGATCGAACGTGTCCTACAACCTCAAGAAACTTGTGGAAAAAGGCTATATGCACCACCAGCGTTGCGAGATCGACCGCCGCGCGGTGCGCGTGCGACTGACCCAGAAGGGACGAATGATCCGCGATCTGGTCAGCGCGCTGTTTGCCCGCCATGCCGAGGGGCTGGACGGGCGCGGCGTGATTGATCCGGGCGGCCTGATCGAGATTACCCACGCGCTCAAACGGATGGAACGTTACTGGTCCGACCAGATTCGCTATATCTACTAGGCGCGATGCGGGGATCTACGGGGCGCCGTGAAAGGCGCCTGTTTCGCCGCGACGCATGGCCGCTTGACCCGCCCGCCTCACCAATGGCCGGTATTGGCCATGCTGGCCCAGGGTTCGGCGGGCGCCAGCGGTTCGCCCATCTGCAACAGTTCGACCGAGATGTTGTCGGGGCTGCGCACGAAGGCCATCTTGCCATCGCGCGGTGGGCGATTGATGGTCACGCCGGCCTGCATCAGCCTGGTGCAGATCGCGTAGATATCCTCTACCGCGTAGGCGAGATGACCGAAATGACGGCTGTCAGAGGGCAGGGCCGCGTCTCCGTCCCAGTTGTAGGTCAGTTCGACCGGGCATTCCTCTTGACCCGGCGGAGCCATGAAGACCAGCGTGAAGCGGCCTTTTTCATCCTCGCGCCGGCGGACCTCTGTCAGGCCGAGAAGCGCATAGAATGCCATGGATTTCTCAAGGTCCTTCACCCGGACCATGGTGTGCAGGTAACGGATTTGCATGATGTCCTCCATTTGACGTCAGGCTAGCGCAAAAAACCTAGGGATCGAGGGATAATCAGGCCAGCCCCTTGCGTCGGTGCCATATCGCACCGAATTGCCTCAACGCATCAACATCATGTCGCGGTTTCCCAGGAGCGCGTGCATAGATATAGTTGCGGCCGACTCGCATACCGCCCAAGAGGAGCCCCAGATGACGCTTACCGCCGAACAACTGTCCGAGATCGAGGCGCAGCGCAGCCATCATGGCCAAACCCTGCGCGCGATCGCACCGGGGATGGAAAGGCGTCTTTACACTGCACACAGCGTTCTGGATCACGGGTTCGTGCGCGTGATCGACTACATGGGCGACGATGCCGCGATCTGCCAGGCCGCGCGGGTCAGCTATGGCAAGGGTACAAAGGCGGTTTCGAATGACGAGGGTCTGATCCGCTATCTCATGCGCCACTGGCATTCGACCCCGTTCGAGATGTGCGAGGTCAAGTTCCACGTCAAGTTGCCGGTCTTTGTCGCGCGCCAGTGGATTCGTCATCGTACTGCCAACGTCAACGAATACTCTGCCCGCTATTCGATCCTCGATCGCGAGTTCTACATCCCCGCCCCCGATGCGCTGGCCGCACAGTCCACGGTCAACAATCAAGGCCGCGGCGAGTTGTTGGAAGGTGAAGAGGCTGCGCGCGTGCTGGAAATTCTCAAGGGCGATGCGATGCGCGCCTATGACAATTACGAATCCATGCTGTCGACCGAGGGGCAAAAGGGCCTCGCCCGCGAGCTTGCCCGGATGAACCTGCCCGCCAATATCTATACCCAGTGGTATTGGAAGGTGGACCTGCACAACCTGTTTCACTTCTTGAGGCTGCGGGCGGATGTGCATGCCCAGTATGAAATCAGGGTCTATGCCGAAAAGATCTGCGAGATCGTCGCCGATTGGGTTCCGATCGCGTTCAAGGCGTTCGAGGATTACAGGATGGGCGGTGTGACCTTGTCGGCCAGCGCGATGGACTGCATCCGGCGGATGCTCAAGGGCGAAACCGTCACCCAGGAAACATCGGGCATGTCCGCGGGCGAATGGCGCGAATTCGAGGGCGTGATCGCAGCTCGGGATTAGGCGGCGCCTTGGTCCTTGGTCCGCCGGATGTGCCGCCTGCCTGCTCGTGAGCCTTTTCGTGGCAGGCCGAGGGCGGCGGTCACGCGATGTGATCGGGTTCGCGGCCGGATCGTGGGTGCCGCCTAGTTGAAGCTGCCAAAAACGTCATACATCACCGGCTCGAAGCTCTTGCAGAGTTCGGCCAGCCGCCTGTTGCGTCCGCGCATCTCTTCGGATCGCAGCATGGCCTGGAAATCCTCGCGCCTCGTCCATTGCGAGTAGTTTGCCACCCTTGTCTGCGCATCGTTCACGTGCAGACCCGCACCGATGAATCCGGGCTGTTTCGAGATGAAGTTCGTATAGGCATCGCAAAGCTCATCCAGAAGATCTTGGCAGGTGCCCGGCGTGACCTCGAACGTGGTGATGACCGTTTGCAAGTCGGCGTCGCGGGAAATGGTAGGCATGGGCTGTCCTTCCTTGTTGATCGTTCAGCTTTCTCGCACGACGTGGACCGAGCAGGGCGCGTGACGCACGACGCGGGCCGCGGTGGACCCGAGAAAGAAGTCCTGAAGGCCGGGTCGATGGGAATGCATCACGATGCAATCCACCCCATGCGCGGCCGCGAAATCGACGATCGCGTTTCCGGGGTGGCCGGTCACGATCCTGATCAGAATATCCGGGGCGTCTTGCAAATCGCCCTCAAGGTCGGACCGGACCGCCTCGCGCGTGGCGGCTTCCTGCCCCTCGGGCAGGTATTGCGACACATAGGACGGTATCGCCTCGACCACGGTCAGCACCGTGATTTGCCCGCCCTCTGCGCGCAGGCGGCGCGCGATATTCAGAACGTCGCGCAGCCTGGGGCCGTGATCGATCGCCACGGGTACGAGAATATTTTCATACATGCTCAGCGTCTCCCTTTCGGCCAGCATGGCACGTGGTGCAGGCACCGGCAATGTCCGAGATGGGTTTGGCAAGTCCGCCGCGTTACAGGGGATGCCCCCGGGCTAGGCCCCATGTGCGGCGTCAAGAACGACCTGTGCCAGTGCCGCGATCTCGTCTGCCGCGGGCCCGCGGCGGGCCAGTTCCTGAACGCCGCGCCCCTGTCCCAATGCCTCGGCATAGGCGACGCGCCCGGCCAATTGGGGCAAGGCCAGCTCGGCGGACAGACCTCCGGCGGCGGTCATCACCTCCTGGCCCAGACGGGTTCCTGCGCGCATCCGGTTCAGCACCACCAGCGCGGGACGATCCTCGCGCCGCGCCAGGTCCAAAACGCCCTCTGTCGCCCAAAGATCGACATGGCTGGCCGCCACCGGCACCACCACCAGCGCGGCCGCCCGGAGTGCCGGGCGCAGGTCGCTATCGGCCTTGGGGGGCGTGTCGACCAGTACCACGTCATGCGTACGGGCCAGTTTCTCGGTCTCATAGCTTACGCCCCAGGCCGAGGCGGTGGATAATTCCATGTCTGGCTTGTCCGCGTGGCGTTCCAGCCGCGCCATGAACCACCGCCCCAAACTGCCCTGCGGGTCGGTATCGATCAGCGCGACGCCAAGCCCCTGTCGTGCGTAGGCCACGGCAAGGTTGGCGGCAAGCGTGGTCTTGCCCGAACCGCCCTTCTGCTGCGCGATGGTGATGATCGTTCCCGCCATATCCGACCTGTCTTTGCCGCACTGCAGCATAGGCCGGACGGGCCGGATTGCCCAGCCCCCAATCGCGGGCATGATCACGGGGTCTGGCCTGCAAGCAGTTTAACCTGCGATTAACCACCTGACCGCCAAGCTGGCCGCGAAAGGACTCGGTTCATGCGGCTGGCACTTGTAATTCTTGGGGTGATCGCCCTGTTTGCCCCACTATCGACGGCCCATGCCGGGGCGTGGCTGCGCGATGAGGGGCGTGCGCTATTGTCCCTTTCGTACGAGCATGGCCGTGACAGGGACACGAAGCATGACCTCGAACATACCGGTCTTCTTGTTGAATACGGGCTGACACCGCGCCTGACGCTTGGGCTGGATACCGGGCGCGGCAGGGGTAATGACGGGGTCGAGGCGATGATTTTCCTGCGTCACGGGGTGCAGGCGGACCTGCTGCCGGGCGTTCTGTCCTGGACGGGTGGCTTGGGAAAAGGCGATCTTGCCGGGCAGGGCGCGTCGGGGCTTGTGCGGCTCGGGCTGAGTTGGGGGACCGGTTGGCAAACGTGGATGGGGGCGGCCTGGCTGAGCCTCGATGCGACGGCGGATTACTATCCGTCCGCCTCCGCAGAGGAATATGCGCTGGATGTCACGCTGGGCATGAAACCATCGGGGCGGACCTTGCTGACGCTGGAGTTGTGGGCCGAAGACCCGGCACAGGCGGATGCCAAGATTCGCCTTGCCCCCAGCCTGCATCGCCGTGTGGGGGACCGCACATGGCTTCGTGTCGGGGCGACGGGCGGGATTCATGACGACGATGGCATGGGGCTGGTTTTGGGCACATGGCTGGAATTCTGACAGGCCGGCGCCCTACGGGCCATGCTCATTGCATGGCCCGCGTGTTCGCGTCTGTTCGCGTTCAGACCGGGTTGTCCATGCGCGCGGTGACCTCCACCCGGCCCTTGCTGTCGACGGGCCAGACAAGCGAAATCGACTTGCCGCCGGTTCCCTGCTCAACCTTGGTGTAAGGCAGGGCCGACACAACGGCGCCATCGGTATCGCGGATCGCGTTTTCGGGCATGACCGAAATCACCTTGCGCGCGCGCCCGCCGAAGGGGAGGTAGCGGCCGAAATCCAGCGTCCAGGTTTTTTGCGGCGAGTTGATCTCGAATTCCAGCGTTGCCGGGTTGACGATCACCTGGTCGACGGCGTTGAACGCGTTACCCTGGACGGTGATGTTGCGTGCCAGCGCCATGTCCAGCGTGGCGTGGGTCGTGTCCACATGATCCACCCGGTCGATGGTGCCGTTGATCGACTTGAACACGTTGTCGGACAAGGTGAGCCCGTGGATGAAATGCCCCTGGCCATGGGGTTTGACAACGAACCAGCGGAACCATGGGGCCACGTCGTTAACGGTAAAGATATTCCCCGACACCGTCAGCCCGCCGAAAGAGTATTCGGAGGTGAAATCGGGCGCGGCATCATGCTCGTTCGTCCACTCTATGAAACTGTTGTCGATATAGTTGCCGGTGATCGTCGTCTTGACGTTGGGCTGGGTCAGGATGATGCCGGCAACCCGCGTGCCGTCGGTTTCGGTATCGCCCTGGAACCAGTGGTTGTTCGCGATCACGTGTCCCGATCCATGCAGTACCATGAAATGGGCAAAGCGTACTATGCGGTTGTCGCGGATCTTGACGTCGTTATCGTTGACGTTGATTGCGATCGTCGTGCGATCCTGTGCCCTGAGGGCCTGCTCGTTCGAGATGAACTGACAGCGGTCGACAAGCATCCCGTAACAGCCCTTGCCGATCGAGGTGATCCCCCGGTCTCTCGGTTTGGTGATGAAACAGTCACGGACATGAAAGATCTGCCCCTCGGGGGGCAGCATGATTGCGCTGGCTTTGCCGTCGCACTGGAACTCGATATCGTCGAGGACGAACTTGTCGAGTGCGGCGAATCCACTGAAATCAAGAACGTATCTGAACCGGGTAAAGGTATAGCTCTGCGTGCCCGCGGCATCGAACAGGGGCTGGCTGAGGGTCAGGGACCCCGCCCCCACGTTCACGGCGCGCACATAGATCTCGCGGCCCACGCCCAGCCCCCCGACCAGCGCGCCGACGGGGATGTTGGCGATGTTGGATACGCCTGACAGGGTCAGCGGCGCAGAGGGCGAATAAGTCGCTTGCGAATTGACCTGTGTCGCATCCCAAGCCGGTGACGGCTTTGCGTAGAATTGTCCGTTCCGGATCACGCGCCGGATCTGGAAGGTGTCCTTGTTGGCAACCGCTGCCTGCATGTCGATCGGGGCGGTGACCTCGACGCGGCGCCCGCCCATGTCCAGGCTGTCATGGTCGGACGAGTTGAACAGGACCGCGACGGCGCGCTTGAACGCCTCCAGGTCATTGCCGAAAGCCGCGATATAGCTGGGCAGATCGAAATTCCGTGTGAGAGACAGGCGCTTGTCTGCGGGCATCGTAACCTGCCCCTCGAAACGGACCGGGTTTTCGAAGGTGACATGCTCGCCCAGGTGAAATGTGCCCTTCGGAATCAGAATCTCGCGCCCTGCCGCCGCGGTATCCGCCGCCTCGAAGGCCGCGCTGTCATCGCTTGTACCATCGCCCAAGGCGCCATAATCGCGCACATCGACCCAGTTCATCATGTCGCGCAGAAAGATCGCGGTCACATCCTCGACCAGCAAATCGTCGATCCGGACAATCCCGCCATTGGCGCCGGTCAGATCCAGGCCCAGGTGGGCATAAACCGGAACCAAGCCCCAGGACATGTCCACGCCCGTGCGGCGGCCGGTGCCGATGATCGCGGTTACGGTTTCGACCTGTCCGTAGGCCGACAATGCGACAGAGGGGCCGACCTCGACCAGCCCGCCGACATGTTCCTCGTTGCCGTTGCCTGCCCATGCGGCGATGCGCAACGCAGGCAAGTTGCCCGCAACCGCCTTTACCCTTGCCGTAACCCGCAGGTAACAGCCCGGAATGATCGGCGTTTGACCCATGTGACGCAGTTTTTGCACGCTCTCGGTTTTTTGCAATTCCAGGCAATCGCCGAAATCCTGGTCGGCGGGCACCAGTGCGGCATCGGCTGCGCCTGCATAGGTCAGGCTGCCCGGCGTGCCATCCTCGCGTGACCAGACGTCAAGCCCCTGTGCAAAGGACGGTGGCATCAGTGCCAGGCCGTCGGTAATCGCCTTGTTCATCCAAACCCCTTTCCGACTGCGCCACGAGATCGCCGCGCACGGCCCCGGGGCCGGTGCGGCGCTCGATTGTCAGCCATTTCCCTGAGAAGACCCCACCGCGCCGAGCGCGCCGGGGACCGCGACAGTTGCTAGCAGAAAAGGGCTAATGATGGATTAACCCGGCACATGCCGCGCCCCCTGGCCAGCCGGTGCATCCCGGTTCCAAAACCTGTCGCATGGCGATTACAATGTCCCGGTATCCGCTAAACAATACTCCGGTCGACAGCGTGGAGAACGATCGCCCGATGGCCTATTGCCTTGAACATTCCGACAAGAACACGCAGTCCGCGCTGCGCCGTATCGCGATCGAAGAGATCGATGCCGCGCTCGTCGAGATGGACGATCCTGCGATGAACCTGCATGAAAAGGTCCACCAGTTGCGCAAGCGTGCCAAGCGGTTGCGCGGGCTGTTGCGCCTCGTGCGTCCCGCCTTTCCCGATTTCGAGACCGAGAACGCCACGATCCGCGATGCCGCCCGGCGCCTGTCGGGTTTGCGTGACCGCGAGGGCATGGTTGAAACCCATGACAAGCTGGTTGCGGCCCTCGATATCGAGGGGTTCGACCCCGTGCGTGCCTACCTCGTCGCGCTGCGCGACGAGGCCGCCGCCAGGGCCCATGTCGAGGACGATCTTGCCGCCTTTCGTGAAACGCTGCTTGACCTTCGGGCACGGGCGCGGGGATGGCGTCTGACAGAAAAGGGGTTTGGTGCGATCCGTGCCGGGATGGAAAAGACCTTTGACCGTGCCCGCAAGGCGCGGCGACTGGCCGCCGATGCCACCGACCAGCGCGCGATACACGATTGGCGCAAGCGGGTAAAATATCACTGGTATCACACGCGCCTGCTGGCACCGTTGGCCCCGAACAAGATGGATCGGCGCGCCGATCGGGCGAAAGAGCTGTCAGAGATTCTGGGCGATCACCACGATCTTGCCGTGCTGGACGATTTCATCGCCACGGCGGATGGCCTGCCGGGTGACCCGGCCCTCTGGTCGGCTTTTCGCGATCACATCGCCACGCGTCAGCGCCTGCTTGACCAAGAGGCGCAGGGCCTTGGCCTGCGCCTGTTTGCCAGCCCCACGAAAGAGCTGGGCAAGCGCTGGTCGCGCTGGTGGAAACGCTGGAGGGCGGCCTAGCCGCGCGCCAGCGCCCCCTCGATCAGCTTGGTCGTTTCCTCGACACCGTAAAGCGCGATGAACCCGCCAAAGCGCGGGCCTTGGCTGGCCCCCAGGATCACCTCGTAAAGCGCCTTGAACCAGTCGCGCAGGTTATCGAACCCATGTTCGCGCCCTACGGCAAAGACAAGACTCTGCAATTCTTCGGCGTCCGGCCCGCCCGTCCAGGCCTTCAGCCGGGCAAGCAGGTCCTCCATCGCGGCGCGTTCCTTTTCGTCCGGGGCGCGGAATTCGCGATGTGGTGCCACGAAATCCCGGAAATACCGCACCGCGAATTGCGCGGCCTGATCGAGGTCGGGATGCGTTTCGGGCGAGGCCTCGGGCGCATAGCGCTTGATAAAGCCCCAAAGCCCGGCCTTGTCCTCGGCCCCGGCGACCGAGGCCAGGTTCAACAGCATGGCAAAGGGTACGACCATGTGACTTTGCGGGGGCGTGCCGTTATGAATGTGCCATACCGGGTTGGCCAATTGTTGTTCCGGCGTCTGGTCGGGGAAGGCGCGCAATTGCTGGTGGTATTCGTCCACCGCCTTGGGAATCACATCCCACCACAGCCGCTTGGCGGTCTTGGGCTTCTGGAACATGAAGTAGGACAGGCTTTCGGTGGCGGCATAGGTCAGCCATTCGTCGATGGTCAGCCCGTTGCCCTTGGATTTCGAGATCTTTTCGCCGTTCTCGTCCAGGAACAGTTCGTAGGTGAAGTGTTCCGGCTTTCGTCCGCCCAGGATTTCGCAAATCCGGTCGTAGATCGGCGTGTTGGTGGAATGGTCCTTGCCGTACATCTCGAAATCGACATCAAGGGCGGCCCAGCGGGCGCCGAAATCGGGTTTCCACTGCAATTTGACGTTGCCGCCGGTGACCGGCAGCGTCCACTCGCGCCCGTCCTCGTCGTCGAAAGTGACGGTGTGGGCGGCCGCGTCTACATGCTTCATCGGCACATACAGCACGCGCCCCGTTTCGGGGTGGATCGGCAGGAAGATCGAATAGGTCTGCTGGCGTTCCTCGCGCAGCGATTTCAGCATCACCGCCATGATGTCGTCATAGCGCTCGGTTGCGCGACAGAGCACCGTGTCGAACCTGCCCGCCTTGTAGAAATCCGTTGCCGAGTGAAACTCGTACTCGAACCCGAAGGTGTCGAGGAACCGGCGCAGCATGGCGTTGTTGTGATGGCCGAAGCTTTCATGGGTGCCGAAGGGGTCGGGCACGCTGGTCAGCGGACGCTGAAGGTTCTCGTGCAGCATCTCCTGGTTGGGCACGTTGGAGGGCACCTTGCGCATGCCGTCCATGTCGTCGGAAAAACAGATCAGCCGGGTCGGGATGTCACTGATGGTCTCGAAAGCCCGGCGGATCATGGTGGTGCGCAGTACCTCGCCGAAAGTGCCGATATGCGGCAGGCCCGATGGCCCATAGCCCGTCTCAAACAGCACGTAGCCCTTTTCAGGCGGCTGTTTCTCGACGCGTTTGAGCAGTTTCCGAGCCTCCTCGAAGGGCCAGGCCTTGGAACTCATCGCGGCGTCGCGCAGATCGGACATGTCAGCACTCCAGAGAGGCCGGGCGACATGCCCGGCAAGGCCCGTGTCCTATTGCTCGTGCGCCTCCACGTCAATATTCTGCACCGCGACAAGCCCCCAAGGAGGCCGAATTGACCCAGGAAACCGCTCCCCTTACCGCACAGGACGCGCTGGTCGCCATCATGGTGGCCGTCTCGGCCTCGGACGAGACGATCCGCACCTCTGAACTGGTGACTATCGAACGCATGGTGAACCACCTGCCGGTCTTTGCAGATTACGACGTGGACCGGATCGCCCCGGTCGCCCAGACGGTTCTGGAACTGTTCGAGGAATATGATGGGCTGGACGCGTTGTTTGGGCTGGTGCGCGAGGCGCTGCCCGACAAGCTGTTCGAGACGGCTTATGTCATGGCCTGCGACGTGGCCGCCGCCGACGGGCGCACGGGTGAACAAGAGCTGCGCTTGCTCGAGGAAATTCGCTACGAGTTGAACATCGACCGCTTGGCAGGTGCCGCGATCGAGCGGGCGGCGCGGGCGCGGCACATGGTCCTGTGATGATCGCTGCCGGGCTGCCGGACCGTTTCTGGCCCTTTGCCGATGCCTTTGTTGCCGGGGCGCGGCTGGTGATCGACCGTCCCCGCGGCAGCACCCATCCACGCTTTGCCCAGATCACCTACCCGCTGGATTACGGCTATCTGGAGGGCACTCGCGCGATTGATGGCGACGGCGTCGATGTCTGGCGCGGCAGTCTGGGCGCGGGGCAGGTTACCGGCGTTCTGGCTTCTTTGGACCTGACCAAGCGCGATGGCGAACTCAAGCTGTTGCTGGATTGCACAGCGGATGAACTGGCCCGCATCGATGCCTTCCACAACCAGGCCGAATGGGTGGCCGGGGTGCTGATCCGTCGGCCCGAAGGCGTCTGAACCTAGCCGTAGAGCGTGCCCCAGCGATCCACGAGATCGCGTTGCAGCCGCCGCGCACGTCCCAGCCAGGCGCGCCCGCCGGGCGGACGCTCGCGCTCATCCCCGGTCAATGCCGCGCGCCGGGCCTCGTCTGCTGAGAAGATGGCGAAGACAAGCTCGCGCCCCGAATGCCCGGTCGCATAGCCCGCCAGCGTCGAGACGAAATTCAACGTCCCGGTCTTGGCCCGGACCTTGACCGCGTGGTTCGCCACGACGCGCCCCTGATCGTCGCGCATTGGTATCTCTTTCATCAACGACGCAACCGGTCCCTCGGGACCCGCGGTGACCAGGATGCGAACCATTTCCGCCGGTGACAGGCGCGAGGCCGCGCCTAGACCTGAATGGTCGACGAACCGTGCCTTGTGCGTTCCGATCCGTTCGGTCAGCCATTCGGTCATCGACCGCCCCGAGGCCGCAAGGCTGACCGGATCGCCGCCCCGCGCCATGGTTGCACTCAACCCCACGGTCTCGGCCGTCAGGTTGGTCGAGTATTTCAACATGTCCCGCAGGATCGTGGAGAGCGGGTCGCTCTGGTGACGGGCCAGCACGAAGCCGGGGACCGGCAGATCGGACGCGACAGGGCGGGGAAGGCTCACGCCGTGAAACCGGGCAAGCGTGTGGAACACGTCGGCGCAGTAATGCCCGGGGCGTCGTACCGGCAACCAACGCTGTCCCCCCTTGCCCAGTGCGCCCTGCGCGACGGTCCATTCATCCACCCCGCCGTTCGCGCGATAGGTATAGACCGGTGCCGCGCGCTGGACGACCTCGATGCGTGCTGTCCCGACCTCGGGGCGATAGCGCATGGCGCGGGCATCCATGCTGACCGCATAGCCCGTGCCCGCGCGCTGCCATTCGAAATGGACCCGGTTGAAATTCAGGTTCAGTCCCGAGACCGCCGGGTTATAGCCGGCATGCACCGGTTGCTCGGAATCGATACCCGAAAGCTCGGGCAGGGGACCGGAATGATACAGGAACCGCCCCGTTACACCGCTGACCCCGGCAGCCGCCACTTGCAGCGCCAGATCGCCCAGCATATCGGTATCCAGCGTCGGATCGCCGCCGCCCACAAGTACCAGGTCGCCCTGGATGGTGCGACCCTTCAGCGGCCCGGTGGCGATCAGGCGGGTTTCGAAACGGTGCTGCGCGCCCAGTGTCTCCAGCGCGTAAAGCGTCGTGACTGCCTTGGTGACAGAGGCCGGCGGCAGCCCCAGCAGCGGATTGTGAACCTCCAGCATTTCCCCGGTACGCGCATCGGCCACCGCGAAACACAGCTTGCCGCTCAGACCGGCCCGCGCGATCAACCGCTCTGATGACGCGGCCCGCCCAGCCCCCGCGGGACGCGGCGCTGGCCGCGGGCTGCGTGCCAGGGGGGTGGCCAGTGCGCCCCCCGCCGCGACCGAAAGCACCGCCCCCAGGAACAGGCGTCGGCTGAACGGAGAGACAGGATGCATCATGCCCGGAGTGAACCAAATCCGCCGCTTCCGGGCAAGGCCCACGACGCCCCGGCCGGCCGGCCCGTCACCAACCGCCGCGCGCCCGGATATCGCTCGAGGAAAGATCGACCATCGGCATGTTCACAAAGCACCAGGCTGGCGGATGTCGCATGGGCAGACACCGCGCCTGTGCCGCTCTCAGCCGATAGCGGGCATAGGCGATCGCCGCCCTTGACCGCTGCGCCGCCACCCCCTGTCCGGGCCGGGCCAGTATTCCGACCGGGACGTTGTCGAGGATCCATTCCCAATTCTCCCAGCGATGAAACCCGGTCAGGTTGTCTGCTCCCATCAGCCAGACGAACCGCACACCGGGATACAGCGCCATCAGCCTGGCCAATGTCGCCGCCGTATGGCGCGTGCCGATCCGCGACTCGATATCGGTGATGACAACGCGGGGGTGATGCATCACCGCCTCGGCCGCGGCCAGTCTCTGGGCCATCGGGGCGGGGCCATGTGCCTTGAGCGGGTTACCCGGGCTGACCAGCCACCAGACCCGGTCCAGCCCGAACCTGCGAAGCGCCTGCCGCGTGATATGGGCATGCCCCTCGTGGGCCGGATCGAAAGACCCGCCCAAAAGGCCGACGCGCATGCCCGGCCGCGCCTTGGGAAACCCGGTTCGCATCGCCCCCCTCGCATTCTGCAGCCAACCGCTGCGCACGTTAACCTGTTGCACATGGCCCTTGTCCAGCCCGAACCGGTTGCGCATGCCACGCCCTTCTTCTTGGCCTCAATACCCCGGGGGAGTCGCCCGGAACGGGCGGCGGGGGCAGCGCCCCCTGCCTGCTGCCTCGCGATTGCCCTTCCCCCCGGGAACAGCTATGTCAGGCGTCAAACCTCTCCACACAGCCCAAAGGCGGTTTCCGATGGCTTCGTATCAGTATGTCTACCACATGGATGGCGTGTCCAAGACCTATCCCGGCGGCAAGAAATGCTTTGAAAACATCCGCCTCAGTTTTCTGCCCGGGGTCAAGATCGGCGTGGTGGGTGTCAACGGCGCGGGCAAGTCCACGCT
This sequence comes from Rhodovulum bhavnagarense, assembly GCF_004343505.1. Classification (GTDB taxonomy): domain Bacteria; phylum Pseudomonadota; class Alphaproteobacteria; order Rhodobacterales; family Rhodobacteraceae; genus Rhodovulum; species Rhodovulum bhavnagarense. The sequence goes on from NZ_SLXU01000002.1 coordinate 54,841, forward strand.
TTTGCGTATCATGGCCGGCTGGGACAAGGACTTCACCGGCGAGGCTTGGGCGGCCAAGGGTGCCAAGGTCGGGTACCTGCCGCAGGAACCCGAACTCGATCCGAACCTGAGCGTGCGCGAAAACGTCATGCTGGGCGTGGCCGAGAAGAAGGCCAAGATCGACCGCTTCAACGAGATCGCGATGGAGGTGGCCGAGAACTATTCCGACGAGTTGATGGAGGAGATGACCACCCTTCAGGATCAGATCGACGCGGAAAACCTCTGGGATCTCGACAGCCAGATCGACGTCGCGATGGAGGCCCTGCGCTGCCCCCCCGACGATGCGCCGGTCGAAACCCTCTCGGGCGGCGAACGCCGCCGGGTGGCGTTGTGCAAGCTCTTGCTCGAGGCCCCCGACATGCTGCTGCTGGATGAACCGACCAACCACCTGGATGCAGAAACCATCGCCTGGCTGCAAAAGCACCTGATCGAGTACAAGGGCACGATCCTGATCGTCACCCATGACCGCTATTTCCTGGACGACATCACGGGCTGGATTCTCGAACTCGACCGCGGTCGCGGCATTCCCTACGAAGGCAATTACTCCTCCTGGCTGGAACAGAAATCGAAACGCCTGGCGCAAGAGGCGCGCGAGGACAAGGCGAAACAGAAACAACTCGAACGCGAACTCGACTGGATTCGCGCCGGCCAAAAGGCCCGCCAGGCGAAATCCAAGGCCCGGATCCAGGCCTACGAGGAAATGGCCAGCCAGTCGGAACGCGAGAAACTCTCGCGCGCCCAGATCATCATCCCAAACGGCCCGCGCCTGGGCGGCAAGGTGATCGAGGTAGAGGGGCTGCGCAAAGGCTATGGCGACCGGCTGTTGATCGAGGATCTGTCCTTTGCGCTTCCGCCCGGCGGCATCGTCGGCGTGATCGGCCCGAACGGCGCGGGCAAGTCCACGCTGTTCCGCATGTTGACCGGGCAGGAACAGCCCGACGAGGGCAAGATCGAGTTCGGCGACACTGTGAAACTGAGCTATGTCGACCAGTCCCGCGACGCGCTGGATGCAAACAAGACCGTGTGGGAGGAAATCTCGGACGGGCTGGATATCGTGGTGCTGGGCGATGCCGAGGTGAACTCCCGCGCTTATTGCTCCTCTTTCAACTTCAAGGGCGGCGATCAGCAGAAAAAGGTGGGGCTTCTGTCGGGCGGGGAACGCAACCGCGTCCACATGGCCAAGCTGTTGAAATCCGGCGGCAACGTGCTGCTGCTGGACGAGCCCACCAACGACCTGGACGTGGAAACCCTGCAGGCGCTGGAAGCGGCACTTGAGGATTTCGCCGGCTGCGCTGTCATCATCAGCCACGACCGCTTCTTTCTCGACCGCCTTTGCACTCACATCCTTGCGTTTGAGGGCGAGGCTCATGTCGAATGGTTCGAGGGCAATTTCGAGGCCTACGAGGAAGACAAGATCCGGCGCCTCGGACCTGATTCGGTGGAACCGAAGCGGGTGAAATATAAGAAATTCGCAAGGTGAGCAGGCCGGGCCAAGAGTCGGGCCAAGTATAGCAGGCGCCGGGGGCGTGCTACCGCCCCGGCGTCCCGCTTCACCTCTTGATCTCGATTTCCGCGCCCCTTGCCAGCCGCGATGGCGCATCGGTCTTTGGCATGTCAACGCCAAGGCGCTGAGCGCTCTGCCGATCGGCACGAGGAGTACTGACGCACGAGACAACTGCCCGGATTACCCAAGGGCTATATTTAACATGTGTTACAGAGGTTTGGTGGAGCCAAGGGGAGTCGAACCCCTGACCTCTTGCATGCCATGCAAGCGCTCTCCCAACTGAGCTATGGCCCCATGTGGTGCGTGCCTTCCGGCTCGCCCGGTTGTATCTATGAAAGCGGCGGGGGGAGTGCAAGCGAAAAAATGCCCCGCCGTTTTCCTTGATTCCGGTCAGTTCTCGTCGTCGTCAGAGGACACGTCGGCAATGTCGTCGAGCGACACGTTATCGTCGTCATCATCGTCCAGGATGTCGTCATCCAAGTCGACATCGTTGCCGTCATCATCGTCGATCACGTCATCGTCGTTGTCCAGCACGGCCGGCGCCGCCTTGGCAACCGTGGCTTTCTCGGTGATCATCTGGCGGCCCTTGCCCGGCAGCAGGCTATCTGCCGAAAAACTTTGCCCGCAAGAGGGGCAGGTCATCGGGTCGCGCTGCAGGTCATAGAAGCGGGTCGAGCAGTGCGGGCAGACACGCTTTACGCCCCATTCTTCCTTTGGCATGGAGTTCCTCTCGGGTCACGTCTTTTTGCGGTTGCAGCCACGTGCCACAAGTCCCCTTGTGTGTCAAAGCCCTTTTGCCCCGGTGCCCGCGCGCATGACGAGAGGACGCGATGCAGAGAACCCGCCTGCCCGGAACACCGCCGCTAGAGGTGATCCTGCGCCGATCGGCGCGGGCACGGCGCTATTCGCTACGAATCTCGCAGCTTGACGGCCGCGTGACGCTGACCCTGCCCAGCAGCGCGCCCCTGGCCGAGGGGCTGGCATTCCTGCGCGAAAAGGAAAACTGGATTCGCGGTCATCTGGCCGCCAGGCCCGACGAACTCCGGGTGCGACTGGGCGGCGAGGTGCCGTACCGGGGACGCGCGCTGCCGGTGGTGCCAGGGCGCGGGCGCAGGGTGCAGCTTACAGAGATCGGCCTGGCGGTGCCCGGTCCGGACGCGCATGCCGGCCCGCAGGTCATGGCTTTTCTCAAGACCCGCGCGCGGGCCGATCTCGCGGCCGCCGCTGATGGCTATGCCGCAGCCCTCGGCCGGGGCTATGGCCGGTTGACATTGCGCGACACGCGATCGCGCTGGGGCTCCTGCTCGTCGCGGGGTGATCTGATGTTTTCGTGGCGGCTGATCATGGCCCCGCCGCAGGTGCTCGATTACGTCGCCGCCCACGAGGTGGCCCACTTGGCAGAGATGAATCATTCCGCGGCCTTCTGGGCCGTTCTGGGCCGGCTGATGCCGGATTACGAGGCGCCGCGCGCATGGCTGCGCGCGAATGGTGCGTCGCTGCACCGAGTGCGCTTCGTCGATTGACGCGGGCGACTTATGTGATCACACTCGCACCATGCTGATCCAGACCCGTCCAGGCGAAGGCGGCAGCGCCGCGCATGAGCGGCTTTACCGCGCGCTTCGCACCCAGATCATGCACGGCGAATTGACGCCGGGCGCCGCGCTGACCCTGCGTGGCATCGCGCGCCAGTTCGGTCTCTCCATGACCCCCGCGCGCGAGGCCGTGCGCCGCCTCGTGGCCGAGGGGGCGTTGACGCTTTCCGCCTCGGGCCGGGTGGCCACGCCGGAACTGTCGAACGAACGGATCGAAGAGCTGGCCGCGCTGCGCGCCCTGCTGGAGCCGGAACTGGCCAGCCGCGCGCTGCCGCGCGCCCATATGGCGCTGATCGACCGGATGCAGAAGATCAATACCGAGATCGGCGAGGTCATGGGCCGTGGCGATGCGGTCGCCTATATTCGGCTGAACCTGGAATTTCACCGCGCACTCTACCTGCGGGCACAAGCCCCCGCCATGCTGGCCATGGCTGAAACCGTCTGGCTCCAACTTGGCCCCACGATGCGGGCGCTTTACGGCCGTTTGCGCCGGTCCGAACCACCCCAGCACCACCGCATGATCCTTGCCGCGCTCAGGGCCGGGGATGAACCCGCGCTGCGGCTGGCTGTGCGAACAGATGTCACCCAAGGCCTCAGGATGCTGGCCACCTGAGCGCCTCACCCCCGGCCCTTCTTCTTGGTCAAAATACCCAAATGCCACCGCTGGCGGCAGGTGCCGAGGCGCGCGAGGTCTGTGCTGAAAATCCTTCGGCCGCGCCGTCAACTGTGGATCGGGCCGTCGCCGCAGGCCAGCGCCGCCTCGCGGACCGCCTCTGAATAGGTCGGGTGGGCGTGGCAGGTGCGGGCCAGATCCTCGGCCGCGGCGCCGAATTCCATCGCCACGCAGATCTCGTGGATCAGCTCGCCCGCGGCGGGGCCGATGATATGGGCGCCCAGGATGCGGTCGGTCTCGGCATCGGCGAGGATCTTGACGAAACCGTCGGCGGCGAAATTCGCCTTGGCCCGACCGTTGCCCATGAAGGAGAACTTGCCGACCTTGTAGGCGCGGCCCGCCTCTTTCAGGCTGTCCTCGGTCTTGCCGACGCTTGCGACCTCGGGATGGGTGTAGATCACGCCCGGGATCACGCCGTAATTCACATGGCCCGCCTGGCCGGCCAGGATCTCGGCCAGGGCCATGCCCTCGTCCTCGGCCTTGTGGGCCAGCATCGGGCCCTCGATCACGTCGCCGATGGCATAGATCCCGTCAACGGAGGTCTTGTACCGGGCATCCGTGGCGATCTGGCCGCGCTGGGTCATCTCGACGCCCAGCCCGTCCAGGCCCAGCCCGTCGGTGAAGGGTTTGCGCCCGGTGGCGACCAGCACCACATCGGCGTCCAGCTGGTGTTCGCTGTCATCCTTGCGCAGGGTATAGGCGACCTTGGCCTTGGTCTTCAGCGCCTCGGTGCCCTGGACGGCGGCGCCGGTGATGATGTCCAGCCCCTGCTTTTTCAAGAGCGCGCGGAAGCTGCGCGCCACCTCGGTATCCATGCCCGGGGTGATCTGGTCGAGATATTCCAGTACCGTGACCTCGGCGCCCAGGCGCGCATAGACCGAGCCCAGTTCCAGCCCGATCACGCCGGCGCCGATCACCGCCAGTTTCCTGGGGACTTTCGGCAGGGACAGCGCGCCGGTGGAGGAGACGACGGTGTTTTCGTCGATCTCCACCCCGGGGATCGTGGCCGGGGCCGAGCCCGAGGCGATGATGATGTGTTTCGCGGTATGGGTTTCCTCGCCCACCTCGACCGCGCCGGGTTCGGGGATGCGGGCCCAGCCCTTGATCCAGTCGACCTTGTTCTTCTTGAACAGGAACTCGATGCCCTTGGTGTTCTGGCCGATCACCTCGTCCTTGTAGCTCTGCATCTGCGCCCAGTCGACCGAGGGAGATTTGCCCTTCAGCCCCATCTTGGCAAAGTTGTGTTCGGCCTCGTGCAACTGGTGGCTGGCGTGCAGCAGTGCCTTGGAGGGGATGCAGCCCACGTTCAGGCAGGTGCCGCCGAGCGTATCGCGCCCCTCGACACAGGCGGTTTTCAGGCCGAGCTGTGCGCAGCGGATCGCGCAGACATAGCCGCCGGGGCCGGAACCGATGATGATGACGTCATAATTTGCCATGGAGGCCTCCTATCGGGGCATGTCGTGGGGTGTTAATCGGGGAGGGGGGGGCTGTCTGCCCCCCGCCGCGCCGCTGGCGCGACTCCCCCCGAGGGTATTTCGGCCAAGAAGAAGTCACAGGAGAGCGGCCAGGGTCATCAGGATCGTGGCGGCGAAGCCGGTGGTCCAGATCAGCGAGCGGGCGGGCACCCAGCCGCGGGTATAGGCGGGCACGTAGGCGATGCGCGCGGCGAGGTAGATCCAGGCGCAGAGGGCTGTGAACCATGTGGACTGCTCGGAGACGGTGATCAGGACCACCGCCGCGGTGAACAGGATCAGCCCCTCGAAATGGTTGTTCAGCGCCCGCTGGGCGCGGGCGGTCTGGCGCGAGAGCTGGTCCGTGGGCGGTTCGTCCCGGGGCGAGAGGGTGTATTTCGTGCCCAGTTCCATATTGGCGGGGATCGCCAGCAGGGCGAATTGCACGGCCTGAACGAGGATGGCGAGGGCGAGGGCGTAGAGTTCGGGGGTCATGGTTTGTAAGTCCTAAGAAAGTGCCGGATGCTGTCATCCGTCCGGGCGATCTGGGCCGGGTCGCGGAGGGCGAAACCCAGGGTCCAGATGAGCGGAACCTGAATAAGGAGCAGCAAGAGGGCGCCAATCGTGGCGGTCAGGACGCCGGCAAGGGCCAGGACGACCGTGACGGCGAGTAGCGCGGAGAGGTAGAAGCGGGCGCGTCCCCGCATCCTGGCCACATAGAACACGGCATAGGTCACGTCGTCCCAGAGGGCATAGACGGCCGCGATTGCAAGCGCTGCCCCCGGGAAGGCCATGCGGCTTTCGGTCAGGCCGAGGATCGCATTCGCGGCCACGAGCACCGCCACCGAGAGTGCGAGGCGTCTCTGGATGCGGCGGATGCTGTCGCGGGGCGGATCTTGCGCGGGGCGAAAACCGGGAACGGCCACGTTGCTGAGCAGCAGGTCCATGGGGACGTTGCGCAGACGCATCACAGATCCATCAATAGCCGCCGCGGATCCTCCAGCGCCTCTTTCACGCGCACCAGGAAGGTCACGGCGCCCTTGCCGTCGACGATCCGGTGGTCGTAGCTGAGCGCCAGATACATCATCGGGCGGATCACGATCTGGCCACCCACCACCACGGGGCGGTCCTGGATCTTGTGCATGCCCAGGATGCCCGATTGCGGCGGGTTCAGGATCGGCGAGGACATCAGCGAGCCGTAGACGCCGCCGTTGGAGATGGTGAAGGTGCCGCCCTGCATTTCGGCCATGGACAGCTTGCCGTCGCGGGCGCGGGTGCCCATTTCTGCGATTTTCTTTTCGATCTCGGCAAAGCCCATGGAATGGGCGTCGCGCAGCACCGGGACGACCAGGCCGTTCGGCGTGCCCACCGCGATGCCCATATGGACGAAGTTCTTGTACACGATATCGGTGCCGTCGATTTCGGCGTTCACCTCGGGCACCTCTGACAGGGCGTGGCAGCACGCCTTGGTGAAGAAGGACATGAAGCCCAGTTTCACGCCGTGCTTCTTCTCGAAGAGGTCCTTGTATTCGCGGCGCAGCGCCATGACGCCGGACATGTCGATCTCGTTATAGGTGGTCAGCATGGCGGCGCTGTTCTGCGCGTCCTTGAGGCGGCGCGCGATGGTCTGGCGCAGGCGGGTCATCTTGACCCGTTCCTCGCGCGCGGCGTCCTCGGCCGGGACCGGGCCGCGGGCGGCATCCGGGGCGGGGGCCGGTTTCGGCGGTTCGGGCGCGCGGGGGGCCGGTTTCGGGGCCTGCGCCGCGCGCTGCACGTCCTCTTTCATGATGCGGCCATCGCGGCCGGTGCCCTGGACATCCGCGGGCGAGAGGCCCTTTTCGGCCATCATCTTTTTCGCCGAGGGGGCGTGTTCGACATCCTTGCCGTCGCCCTTGGCGGGGGCGGCGTCCGGGGCCTGGGGTTTCGGGGCGGGGGCGCCGCCCGCGCCCGCGGTCATCACGGCCAGCTTGCCGCCGGCCTGCACGGTTTCGCCCTCGCCGGCGAGGATTTCGCCCATAGTGCCCGAGGTAGGCGCCGGCACCTCGACCGACACCTTGTCGGTTTCCAGCTCGCACAGCATCTCGTCACGCTCGACCGCGTCGCCGGGCTGCTTGAACCACGACGACACTGTCGCCTCGGACACGCTTTCGCCCAGGGTGGGGACCATGATGTCGATCGTGTCGCCGCCCGCATCGGCAGGGGCGGCTGCGGTGGCGGCGGGCTGGTCGGCCTTGGGGGTGTCCGCCGGGGCCGCGGCGCCTTCGGTGATGGTGGCCAGCAGCGCGTCGACCGAGACGGTTTCGCCCTCGGCCGCGACGATTTCGGCCAAGGTGCCGGCCGCGGGGGCGGGTACCTCGACTGTCACCTTGTCGGTTTCCAGCTCGCACAGCATTTCGTCGGCCGCGACCGCATCGCCCGGCTGCTTGAACCAGGTGGCAATCGTGGCCTCGGTGACGCTTTCGCCCAGGGTGGGGACTCGGACTTCGGTGGACATGGACTTACCCTTCGATTGTCAGCGCGTCGTTCACGAGCGCGGCTTGCTGTGCCTTGTGCTGGCTGGCCAGGCCCGTGGCGGGCGAGGCGGCGGCGGGGCGGCCCGCGTAGACGGGCCGACGGTGTTTCGCGTCGATCCGGGTGAGTACCCATTCGAGGTTCGGTTCGATGAAGGTCCAGGCCCCCTGGTTCCTGGGTTCTTCCTGGCACCAGACGATCTCGGCCTCGCGGAAACGTTGCAACTCCTTGACCAGGCTGAGCGCCGGGAAAGGATAGAACTGTTCGATACGCAACAGGTAGACATCGTCGATGCCGCGCGCATCGCGTTCCTCAAGCAGGTCGTAATAGACCTTGCCAGAACAGAGTACGACGCGCTTGATCTCTGCATCCGGCTTGAGGGTCAGATCCGAGGCGCGATGGGTTTCCGCGTCATCCCACAGCACCCTGTGAAATGATGAACCGGTCAGGAATGCCCTTGCCTCGCTGACCGCCAAGCGATGGCGCAGCAGTGATTTCGGCGTCATCAGGATCAGCGGCTTGCGAAAATCGCGGTGCAGCTGGCGGCGCAGGATGTGGAAATAATTGGCCGGGGTCGAGCAGTTGGCGACGATCCAGTTATCCTCGGCCGAGAGTTGCAGGAACCGTTCCAGCCGGGCCGATGAGTGTTCTGGCCCTTGCCCCTCGAACCCGTGCGGCAGCAGGACCACGAGGCCCGACATCCGCAACCATTTGCGTTCGCCGGAAGAAATGAACTGGTCGAACATGATCTGGGCGCCGTTGGCGAAATCGCCGAACTGGGCCTCCCACATCACCAGTGCGTTGGGTTCGGCCAGGGAATAGCCGTATTCGAAACCCAGTACCGCGTATTCCGACAGCATCGAGTCGATGACCTCGTAGCTGGCCTGGCCCTTGCGGATGTGGTTCAGCGGATAATACCGCTCCTCGGTATCCTGGTTGATGATCGCGGAATGGCGCTGGCTGAAGGTGCCGCGCGCGCTGTCCTGGCCGGCCAGGCGCACCGGGTAGCCCTCGGTCAAGAGACCGCCAAAGGCCAGCGCCTCGGCCGTTGCCCAGTCGAACCCCTTGCCAGAGGCGAACATTTCCTTCTTGGTGTCCAGCAGGCGGCCCACGGTCTTGTGCATGTTGAAGCCATCGGGCACGTTGGTCAGTGCCGCCCCGATCGCCTGCATCGTCTCTTCGGAAATGGCGGTATCGCCTCGCTGGTATTCATCGCCGCCGCCGCGCTTTATATGGCTCCAGCGGCCGTCCAACCAGTCGGCCTTGTTGGGCTTGTAGTCTTTTCCGGCATCGAATTCCTCGTTCAGGTGCGACTGGAACGCGGCCTTCATGTCCTCGATCTCGCCCTCGGGGATCAACCCGTCGGCAACCAGGCGTTCGGTGTAGAGTTGCAGGGTCGTCTTGTGCTTCTTTATCTTCTGATACATCAGGGGGTTGGTGAACATCGGTTCATCCCCCTCGTTATGGCCGAAACGACGATAGCAGAACATGTCGATCACCACGTCGCGCCCGAATTTCTGGCGAAATTCTGTGGCGACCTTGGCGGCATGCACCACCGCCTCGGGGTCGTCGCCATTGACGTGGAAGATCGGCGCCTCGACCATCAGCGCGATATCGGTTGGATAGGGCGAGGACCGGCTGAAATGCGGTGCAGTGGTGAACCCGATCTGGTTATTCACCACGATATGGATCGTGCCCCCGGTACGGTGGCCCACCAGCCCCGACATCCCGAAACATTCGGCCACCACGCCCTGACCGGCAAAGGCCGCATCGCCATGCAGCAGGACCGGCAGAACGGTGCTGCGTGCGTGGTCGTTGCGCTGTGCCTGCTTGGCGCGCGTCTTGCCCAGGACCACGGGGTTGGCGGCCTCTAGATGGCTGGGATTGGCGGTCAGCGACAGGTGAACCGAATTACCGTCGAATTCGCGGTCGCTTGATGCGCCGAGATGGTATTTTACGTCGCCCGAGCCATCCACGTCCTCGGGTTTGAAACTTCCGCCCTGGAATTCGTGAAAGATCGCGCGATAGGGCTTGCCCATCACGTTGGCCAGCACTGACAGCCGCCCGCGATGGGGCATGCCGATCACGATCTCCTTGACCCCCAGCGCGCCGCCGCGCTTGATGATCTGTTCCATCGCGGGGATCAGCGCCTCGCCCCCGTCAAGGCCGAACCGCTTGGTGCCCATGTATTTCACATGCAGGAACTTTTCAAAGCCCTCGGCCTCGACCAGCTTGTTCAGGATGGCGCGCCGACCCTCGCGGGTGAACTTGATCTCCTTGCCCAGGCCCTCGATCCGTTCCTTCAGCCAGGCCGATTGTTCCGGGTCGGAAATGTGCATGTATTGCAGGGCGAAAGTGCCACAATAGGTGCGTTTGACGATGGCGAGTATCTCGCGCATCGAGGCAAGCTGAAGCCCCAGGACGTTGTCGATGAAAATGGGCCGGTCCATGTCGGCTTCGGTGAAACCGTATGATCCGGGGTCAAGTTCGGGGTGGGGCGTGGGGTTTGACAGACCCAGCGGGTCAAGATCGGCGACCAGGTGGCCGCGGATACGGTACGCCCGGATCAGCATCAGGGCGCGGATTGAATCAAGCACCGCGCGCTTGATCTCGTCATCCGTGGGCTCGACGCCAACCTCCTGGGCCTTCTCGCGCAGCTTTTCCTCGGTGACCTTGATTTCCTGGGCGGGCGGCAGTCCGGGCCATTGACCGTCCAGCGCCGCCGTCAGATCGTCGGCAGGCGCGGGCGGCCAGTCGCGACGCGCCCAGCTTGGTCCGGCAGCCTCGCGCTTGACGGAAACCTCGTCATCGCCCATTTCGGCAAAGAAACGTTGCCAGCCCTCGTCGACCGAAGCTGGGTCGTTGGCGTAACGGGCGTAAAGCTGTTCGACATATTCCGCGTTATGGCCTTGCAGAAAGCTGGTGTCGTGAAAGAGCGCGTTCGTGCCTTGATCGGTCATTGCACTACCTCATGCGGGTTGGGACCGTACTGGTTCGGGCCGGGCTCGGAGGGGCGGGTCAGCCACCACAGCACCAGCAGCGGAGAAATCATCAGGATCAGCATTGCGAAAAGCAGGGCCAACCCTGCCAGCCCGGTCAATGTGCTGACCATCGGCTCGGGCCCGGTTCCGGCAAACCCGGCGGCGATGCCGGTAAAACTACCGATGCCGATCATTACGATCAGCGGGTAAAACAGGAACAGCCCGGAGCGTCCGGTGTCATGCATCCGCCGCCAGCCCGCCGCCAGCCCCGGCGCGAGAGTGCCAAGCCCGAAAACAGCGCCGAGCGGACCGGTGCCCGTGCCGCGCACGTCCCTGCCAAGAAAAAGCCCGTCCAGCGCCCCGGCAACAAGGCTGCCGAAGGACAGGAACAGAACGAACCACCAGAATTCGGGACGCGCCGCACGCCCCGAAAACGTGACGTATTTCCTGAAACAGGTCCTGGTGGCCTCAGCAAAGCCCATTGTTCCTCTCCCGGCGGCCGGGTTTGCCTAGCCGATCGCCTTCAGCACTGCCTCGCCCAGTGCGGCCGGGCTGTCCGCGACAACGATCCCGGCGGATTTCATCGCCTCGATCTTGTCCTCGGCGCCGCCCTTGCCGCCGGCGACGATGGCACCCGCGTGGCCCATGCGCCGGCCCGGAGGCGCGGTGCGCCCCGCGATAAAGCCTGCGATGGGTTTCGATCGGCCGCGTTTCGCCTCGTCCTTGATGAACTGGGCGGCCTCCTCTTCGGCCGAGCCGCCGATTTCACCGATCATGATGATCGAGTGGGTTTCGTCATCGGCCAGGAACCATTCCAGCACGTCGATATGTTCGGTCCCCTTGATCGGGTCGCCGCCGATGCCCACGCAGGTGGATTGGCCCAGACCCACATCGGTGGTCTGCTTGACCGCCTCATAGGTCAGCGTGCCCGAGCGGGAGACGACCCCGACGCTGCCGCGCTTGTGGATATGGCCGGGCATGATGCCGATCTTGCAGGCCTCGGGCGTGATGACGCCCGGACAGTTGGGGCCGATCAGCACGCAATCGCTGTCGGCAAGCGCCCGTTTCACCGTCATCATGTCCATCACCGGGATGCCCTCGGTGATGCAGACGATCAGCGGGATTTCCGCGTCTATGGCCTCAAGGATGGAATCCGCGGCAAACGGCGGGGGCACGTAGATCACGCTGGCATTCGCCCCAGTTTTCGCCACCGCCTCGTGGCAAGAGTTGAAGACCGGCAGGTCCAGATGCGTCTGCCCGCCCTTGCCCGGTGTCACACCGCCGACCATCTGCGTGCCGTAGGCGATGGCCTGTTCTGAGTGGAAGGTGCCCTGAGAGCCGGTAAAGCCTTGGCAGATGACCTTGGTGTTTTCGTCTACGAGAACTGCCATGACCCTTACCCCTTCACTGCTTTTACAATCTTTTCCGCCGCATCGGACAGGTTGTCCGCCGCGATCACGTCCAGGCCGGAATTGTTGATGATGTCCTTGCCCTTCTCGACATTGGTGCCTTCCAGCCGCACCACCAGCGGCACTTGCAGTCCGACCTCTTTCACCGCGGCGACCACGCCCTCGGCGATCACGTCGCAGCGCATGATGCCGCCGAAGATGTTGACGAGGATACCTTTGACGTTGGGATCGCTCGTGATGATCTTGAACGCCTCTGTCACCTTTTCCCTGGTGGCGCCGCCGCCCACGTCCAGGAAGTTGGCCGGTTCGGACCCATACAGCTTGATGATGTCCATCGTGGCCATGGCCAGGCCGGCGCCGTTGACCATGCAGCCGATCTCGCCATCCAGCGCGATGTAGTTCAGGTCGTATTTGCTGGCCTGCAATTCCTTGGGATCTTCCTCGGTCTCGTCGCGGAGCGCGAGGATGTCGTCGTGCCGATACAGCGCGTTGGAATCGAACCCCATCTTGGCATCCAGGCATTTCAGGTCGCCCGCCTGCGTCACGATCAGCGGGTTGATTTCCAGCATCTCGCAGTCTTTCTCGATGAAGCACTTGTAGAGCTGGCCCATCAGGCGGACGCATTGCTTGACCTGCTGGCCTTCCAGCCCCAGCGCGAACGCGATGCGGCGACCATGCCAGGGCTGATAGCCGGTCACGGGGTCGACGCTGAACGACAAGATGCGGTCGGGAGTATTTGCAGCGACCTCTTCGATATCCATACCGCCCTCGGTCGAACAGACAAAGGCGATGCGCGAGGATTGGCGGTCCACCAGCAATGCGAGATACAATTCGCGCGCGATATCGGATCCGTCTTCGATATAGACGCGACCGACCTGCTTGCCGGCGGGGCCGGTCTGATGGGTCACCAGCGTGCGGCCCAGCATCTTGCGGGCCTCTTCGGCGGCCTCGCCTACGGATTTGGCAATGCGCACACCGCCCTTTTCGCCCGCTTCGGCCTCAAGAAACCGGCCCTTGCCACGGCCGCCGGCGTGAATCTGTGCCTTGACGACCCACAGGGGACCATCCAGTTCGCCCGCGATGGTCTTGGCTTCTTCGGCCCGGGTGACGACATGGCCTTCTGAGACCGGGGCGCCATAGCTGCGCAAAAGTGCCTTCGCCTGATACTCGTGGATATTCATCAAACTGTCCCGTGCTGGTTCGGCTCACGGTTTATAAACACAGGACAGACGTGCGACGAAACGCCTTTCTACTGAAATTACCGGGATTTCGTGCTGTTTTCGTCATTTGTGATCACACCTTTTAAAGGTGTGATCACAACGTAATGTTCTTTCGGGCTCAGCCGAGCGACTCGTCAATGCCCTTGCAGGCCTCGACCAGCCCCTTCACCGCGTCGACCGACTTGTCGAACATAACCTGCTCGTCCTTGTTGAGCTTGATGTCCACGACCTTTTCGATCCCGTTCGCGCCGATGATGGTGGGCACGCCCACATACAGGCCCTTCAGCCCCAGCGCGCCATCGACCCAGGCCGCGCAAGGCAGCAGGCGCTTCTGATCCTTGAGATAGGCCTCGGCCATCTCGATCGCACTGGTGGCCGGCGCGTAATAGGCCGAGCCGGTTTTCAAGAGGCCCACGATCTCGGCGCCGCCGTCACGGGTGCGCTGCACGATCGCGTCCAGCTTTTCCTGCGTGGTCCAGCCCATGTCCACCAGGTCGGGCAGCGGGATGCCGCCCACGGTGGAATAGCGGGTCAGCGGCACCATCGTGTCGCCATGCCCGCCCAGCACGAAGGCAGTGACGTCCTTCATGCTGACGTCGAATTCCACGCTCAGGAAGTGGCGGAAACGCGCGCTGTCCAGAACGCCGGCCATGCCGACGACTTTTTCTGCGGGCAAACCCGAATATTGCTGCAGCGCCCAGACCATCGCGTCCAGCGGGTTGGTGATGCAGATGACAAAGGCGTTCGGCGCATTGTCGCGGATGCCTTCGCCCACCGATTTCATGACCTTGAGGTTGATGCCCAGCAGGTCGTCGCGGCTCATCCCCGGTTTGCGCGGCACACCGGCGGTGACGATGCAGACATCGGCGCCCGCGATATCGGCGTAATCGGTGGTGCCCTTCAGCGCCGCGTCAAAGCCCTCGGACGGGCCGGATTCGGCGATGTCCAGCGCCTTGCCTTGCGGCACGCCATCGGCGATGTCGAAAAGCACGACGTCGCCAAGTTCCTTGATCGCGGCGAGATGGGCGAGCGTGCCGCCGATCTGTCCCGCGCCGATAAGGGCGATCTTGGGTCTGGCCATGTCTGTTTGTCCCCTAGTCTTGTTGGTTGCGGCGCGATGGGTAGTCCTTTGCAGTCCCTCGCGCAAGGGCGCCGCAACGCGGCGTTGGCTGGTGCGCGGGCTTGCCCAAGGCCGCTTGCGCCGCATGCGCGCCTGTCTTCAGGCGGTTGCCGGGGCCTGTGCATGATGCGTTCCGGCGCCGTTTTTCCTCTGATATTTGTCCCGGCCATGCGCCTTTGTCGCGTTTGCGTGGGCGGGGTGCAGACCGTCGGGCACGGGGTGAACCGAACTGATTCCCGGCCGGTCCGGGGGCTGATCCGGCGGTGGGCGGGAATTCTGCATCGCGGCATAATTGGGGTTGCGCATTGTGTCCCGGCTGTGATCGTTTGCGCAACAAAATGACCCGAGGTTAGAATCAATGGACCCACGCGCCCGCCCGTTTCGTTCTGTCCTGTACATTCCCGGCTCGAAAGAGCGCGCCCTTGAAAAGGCAAAAACCTTGCCTGTGGACGCGATCATCTTTGACCTGGAAGATGCCGTTGCCGTCGAGGAAAAGCCCGCGGCTCGGCAACTCCTGGCCCAGACGCTCAAGGCAGGCGGATATGGCGCGCGCTTCAAGATCGTGCGGGTCAACGGGCTGGATACCGAATGGGGCCGCAAGGACGTGCAGGCGATGGCCTTTGCCGGGGCCGACGCGGTGCTGTTGCCCAAGGTGGAAAAGGTTGCCCAACTGGACGAACTTTCAGAGATGCTGCCGGGCATGCCGCTCTGGGCGATGATGGAAACCCCGCGCGGCATCCTGAACGCCGATGCGCTGGCCGCCCATCCGCGGCTGGAGGGGTTCGTGATGGGCACCAACGACCTTGCCAAGGAATTGTGCTGCCGCTATCGCGCCGACCGCCTGCCGCTTATGACCAGCCTCACCCATTGCCTGCTGGCCGCACGCGCCCATGGGGTTGTGGCGGTTGACGGGGTCTACAACGCCTTCAAGGACGAGGATGGGCTGAAGGCGGAATGCGAGCAGGGCCGCGATCTGGGCTTTGAGGGCAAGACCCTGATCCACCCCGCCCAGGTCGCCATTGCCAACGCCGCCTTCGCCCCCTCTGACGCGGAAATCGACCTGGCGCGCCGCCAGATCGCCGCCTTCGAGGAGGCCGAGAAAGAGGGGCAGGGCGTTGCCGTGGTGGATGGCCGCATTGTCGAAAATCTGCATATCGTTACCGCACGGGAAACGCTGGCCAAGGCGGCGGCGATTGCGCAACTGGAGGCTTCGACATGATGTATCTGATCCTGGGTGTTCTGCTGTGGAGCTTTGCCCATCTCTTCAAACGGGTGTTCCCTGACCTTCGGGCCAGCCTGGACAGCGCGATGGGCCAATGGTCCAAGATCCTGTTCGCCGTGCCGCTGGTGGCATCCGTCGTCCTGATGGTGATGGGCTATCGCGGCAATGAGGCGCCGATCCTCTACACCACGCCAGACTGGACGGTACACCTGAACAACACGCTGATGCTGCTGGCGGTCATCTTCTTCGGTGTCGGCAAGTCCAAGAGCCACGCGCGCAGCTGGTTCCGTCACCCGCAGCTTTACGGTTTCCTGACCTGGGTGGTCGCGCACCTGCTGGTCAACGGCGATCTGGCCTCGATCCTGCTTTTCGGCGGTCTGGGCCTTTGGGCGATTGCCGAAATCGTGCTGATCAACAAGCAGGACAAGGCGGTCACGCGCTATTCGGGCGGCTCGCTCAAGGGTGATCTGCGGCTGTTGGGGATCGGGATCGTTCTGTACCTGATCATCATCGGTCTGCATATCAGGGCCGGCGTCTGGCCGCTGCCGGTGAGCGGCTGATGCGCGCCTACCGGCTGCTGACCGAGGTCGATACCGCCGCGTTCTGCCACAAGGTGACCGAGGCCCTGGACAAGGGGTGGGAGCTGTACGGCTCCCCCGCCTATGCCCATGACCCGGTCACCGGGCAGATGCGTTGCGCACAGGCGGTGGTGAAGGATGTCGAGGGGGCCTATGCCCCTGACGTGAAACTGGGGGATTTGTGAGTATGGCCAAGACCAACCCGGGCTGGTTCTTCGAGGATTATTCGGTAGGGCAGGTGATCGACCACGCGGTGCCGCGCACGCTGTCGGGCGGCGAACGCGCGCTTTATCACGCGCTCTACCCGGCGCGACATGCGCTGTATTCCTCGGATGCCTTCGCGCAGGCCTGCGGGCTGCCGTCGGCGCCGCTGGACGATTTGATCGCGTTCCATACGGTGTTCGGCAAGACGGTGCCGGACATCTCGCTGAACGCGGTGGCGAACCTGGGCTATGCCGAGGGGCGCTGGCACCGCCCGGTCTGGCCCGGCGATACGCTGCGGTCGCAATCCGAGGTGATCGGGCTGAAGCAGAATTCCAACGGCAAGTCCGGCGTGGTCTGGGTCCGCACCAGCGGGCTGAACCAGAAGGACGAGGTGGTGCTGGACTACGTGCGCTGGGTCATGGTGCGCAAGCGCGACCTCGACGCCCCCGCGCCCGAGACGGTCATTCCCGACCTGTCCAAAACGGTCGCGGCCGAGGATCTGGTCGTGCCCGCGGTGCTGAACTTCACCGGCTACGATTTCACCCTGGCCGGAGAGCCGCATCGCTGGGGCGACTACGAGGTGGGCGAGGTCATCGACCATGTCGATGGCGTGACCATCGAAGAGGCCGAGCACATGCAGGCCACGCGGCTGTGGCAGAACACCGCCAAGGTGCATTTCGACGCCACCTTCCGCGAGGATGGCAAGCGGCTGATCTATGGCGGCCATGTCATCAGCATGGCGCGCGCGCTGTCGTTCAACGGGCTGGCCAACGCGCAGATGATCGTTGGCCTGAACGGCGGCGCCCACGCCAACCCCTGTTTCTCGGGCGACACCGTCAAGGCGTGGTCCGAGGTGCTGGACAAGGCCGAGACGGGCGCACCCGGCGTCGGCGCGCTGCGGCTGCGGCTGGTGGCGGTCAAGGCCGGAGCGCAGCCGGGGGCGCTGAAGGGCGATGACGGGAAATACCTGCCCGATGTCCTTCTTGATCTCGATTACTGGGCACTGATACCGCTTTGACAGCTTGAGCGGGAATTTGTGATCACGATTGATATTTTTGTGATCGCAAATTCTCATTTTTATGCTCTTGCGGCAGAAAATCAGGCCAGAATATCGGCCTGACCCGTGACTCCGGCGCGAAACTTGTTATCACATCGGTCCAAGATCGCGCCCCAGAACGAGAGGGACAAAATGGCTGACGTCAATCGCGGCAACCGTCCGCTTTCCCCGCATCTTCAGATCTACCGCCCGCAGTTGACCTCGGTGACCTCGATCTTCACCCGGATCACCGGCAATGCGCTGATTCTCGGTTCCATTCTCATCGTGTGGTGGTTCATTGCCGCGGCCAAGGGGCCGGATGCCTTTGCCCGCGCCGACTGGGTGCTGACCTCGTTGGTCGGGGATATCGTCATGACGCTGTCAGTCTGGGCGCTGTGGTATCATTCGCTGGCCGGAATACGTCACCTGATCTGGGACAGCGGGCGCGGCCTTGAGCTTCGCGTCGCGGAAAGGCTGGGCATGGCGATCATCGCGGGCTCTGCGATCCTGACCGTTCTTACCGTCATCATCGTCTGAGGGGAAAGCGATGCGTTATATTACCGACCGCAAGCGCGCCGTGGGCCTTGGCGCGGCGCATACCGGCACCGAACATCATTGGTACATGATCGTGAGTTCGGTCGCCCTTGTCGGGCTGATCCCGGTTTTCGTGTTCCTTGTCGGCTCGTCGCTGGGTAACCCGCATGACGAGGTGGTCGCGACTTTTTCGCGCCCCTTTCCTGCGGTGGTTGTCCTGCTGACACTTTGGGTGGGCTGGATGCATTTCCGCCGGGGGGCCCAGACCATGATCGAGGATTACGCCCGCGGCTTGACCCGCAAGATCCTGCTGATCGCGATGATGTGCATCAGCTACACGGCCATGGCGGCCGGCCTTTACGCGATCGTCCGCATCGCGATCTGAGATTTCACGGAGAGACGGGCACATGGCCGCTTACGAATACGAAACGCACGAATATGACGTGGTTGTGGTCGGCGCCGGCGGCGCGGGCCTGCGCGCCACGCTGGGCATGGCCGAGCAGGGGCTGCGCACCGCCTGCATCACCAAGGTGTTCCCGACCCGCAGCCACACGGTCGCGGCCCAGGGCGGCATCGCCGCGTCCCTGGGCAACATGGGCCCCGACCACTGGCAGTGGCACATGTACGACACCGTCAAGGGCTCGGACTGGCTGGGCGATACCGACGCGATGGAATACCTCGCCCGCGAGGCGCCCAAGGCGGTTTACGAGCTGGAACATTACGGCGTGCCGTTTTCCCGCACCGAACAGGGAAAGATCTACCAGCGCCCGTTCGGCGGTCACACCACCGAATTCGGCGAAGGCCCGCCGGTACAGCGCACCTGTGCCGCCGCGGACCGCACCGGCCACGCGATCCTGCACACGCTGTATGGCCAGTCGCTGAAGCAGAAGGCCGAGTTCTTCATCGAATACTTCGCCATCGACCTGATCATGTCCGAGGATGGCGTCTGCCAGGGCGTGGTGGCGTGGAAGCTGGATGATGGCTCGATCCATGTCTTCGCCTCCAAGATGGTGGTGCTGGCGACCGGCGGCTATGGCCGTGCCTATTTCAGCGCGACCTCTGCCCATACCTGCACCGGCGACGGGGGCGGCATGGTGGCCCGTGCGGGCCTGCCGCTGCAGGACATGGAATTCGTGCAATTCCACCCCACCGGCATCTACGGCGCGGGCTGTCTGATCACCGAGGGCGCGCGCGGCGAGGGCGGCTACCTGACCAACTCCGAAGGCGAGCGGTTCATGGAACGCTACGCCCCCACCTACAAGGATCTCGCCTCGCGCGACGTGGTCAGCCGCTGCATGACCATGGAAATCCGCGAGGGCCGCGGCGTGGGCGAGCACAAGGATCACATCCACCTGAACCTCAGCCACCTGCCGCCCGAAACCCTGGCCGAGCGCCTGCCGGGGATTTCGGAAAGCGCCAAGATCTTTGCCGGCGTGGATGTCACCAAGGAACCGATCCCGGTTCTGCCGACCGTGCATTACAACATGGGCGGCATCCCCACGAACTACTGGGGCGAGGTTCTGAACCCGACCGCCGACAACCCCGACCGTGTGACGCCGGGCCTGATGGCCGTGGGCGAGGCGGGCTGTGCCTCGGTGCATGGCGCCAACCGGCTGGGATCGAACTCGCTGATCGACCTGGTGGTGTTCGGCCGCGCCGCGGCGATCCGCGCCAAGGACGTGGTCGATCCCTCGACCGCCGTGCCGGCGCCGAACCAGGCGTCGATCGACGCGGCGCTCTCGCGCTTCGACGGGCTGCGCTACGCGGCTGGCCACACGCCCACCGCCGAACTGCGGCTGGAGATGCAGAAGACCATGCAGGCCGATGCCGCCGTCTTCCGCACCGAAAAGACCCTGGCCGACGGGGTGCAGAACATGACCGCCATCGCCGGCAAGTTGGGCGATCTCAAGGTCACCGACCGGTCCCTGATCTGGAACTCGGACCTGATGGAAACGCTTGAGCTGACCAACCTGATGCCCAACGCGCTGGCCACCGTGGTCAGCGCCGAGGCCCGCAAGGAAAGCCGCGGGGCGCACGCGCACGAGGATTACCCGGATCGCGACGATGCCAACTGGCGCAAGCACACGCTGTCCCATGTGGAGGGCGACAAGGTCACGCTGTCCTATCGCCCCGTGCACCTGGACCCGCTGAGTACCGCCGAGGATGGCGGGATCGACGTCGCCAAGATCGCGCCCAAGGCGCGGGTCTACTGAGGAGGCTAGGGAATGGTTGAACTCACGCTCCCCAAGGATTCGGTCATCAAGACCGGCAAGACCTGGCCGAAACCGGACGGCGCCACCAATCTGCGCAAGTTCCAGATCTACCGCTGGGACCCGGACAGTGGCGAAAACCCCCGCGTCGACACTTATTTCGTTGATCTGGACAAGTGCGGGCCGATGGTCCTGGACGCGCTGATCAAGATCAAGAACGAGATCGACCCGACCCTGACCTTCCGCCGTTCCTGCCGCGAGGGGATCTGCGGGTCCTGCGCGATGAATATCGACGGAACCAACACGCTGGCCTGTACCCGGGGGATGGACGAAATCAAGGGCACGGTGAAGATCTATCCGCTGCCGCACATGCCCGTGGTCAAGGATCTGATCCCGGACCTGACGCATTTCTATGCCCAGCACGCCAGTATTATGCCCTGGCTGGAAACCGAAAGTAACGAGCCGGTCAAGGAATGGCGCCAGTCGCCCGAGGACCGGAAAAAGCTGGACGGTCTCTACGAATGCATCATGTGCGCCAGCTGCTCGACCGCCTGTCCGTCCTATTGGTGGAACGGCGACAAGTATCTCGGTCCCGCCGCCTTGTTGCACGCCTATCGCTGGATCATCGACAGTCGCGACGAGGCCACGGGCGAGCGGCTGGACCAGCTGGAAGATCCGTTCAAATTGTATCGCTGCCACACGATCATGAACTGCACCAAGACCTGTCCCAAGGGTCTGAACCCGGCCAAGGCCATCGCTTCGATCAAGAAGATGATGGTCGACCGCGCGATCTGACCGCCGCGGGAAACCCGATCCTCGAACGGCCGGTCCCCCATGGGTCGGCCGTTTTTCCTTGCCGGCGACCCTTGCACCCAGCACATGCCGAGTTTCGCGCAACGGCAGGTGCGCCACCGCGCCAAGGGGCGTATCTTTCGGAGCGGGAGGAGCAACCGAACCCGGATGGAGGGTTACATGCCCCGTACTGCCAAACCGCGCCATGTCGGTGCGAAAGAAGCCTTGAAGATCCTCGAAGAGTCCTACGCCTATTACGCGCCCGCGCATGTGTTCGTGCCCGGCCAGCGTGAGTCCGTGGAATACTACGAATACTGCGCCGCAAGCTGAGCACGCGATCCGGGCTGCCGCGGCACTTGCCGCACGGCCCGTTTAGCGCTCTGATGGGGGGATGAACAATGCGCCCCCCGATGCAGATGCCCGCCGGGCCGCCCGCCCGGTTGTGTGCTATCCGCCCGACCACCTGCCCGCGCCCGACGCGGTCTGGACCGCCCGCCTGCGCGCGGGGCTGATGCCCCGTGAAACCGTCACCGTCCCCCCGCGCGAGGCCCGCTGCCTGCGCATCCCGGCCGGCCACATCCTGCGGATCACCTGCATCGAAGGGCCGCAGGTGGGCGATCTGAACCTGTGGAACGCCGCCGACCTGTCCGAACGCTTCTACTCGGGCAAGACGCGTGCCTTGCACGGCACCCACCTGACCACGGGCCACCGGCTCTGGTCCGCCTTTCCCCATTTGCGGCCGATGGCCACGATCCTGCATGACAGCCTGGACTGGTACGGCTTCGACGCGGACGGGGCGGGGGTGCATGACGTGATCGGCACGCGCTGCGATCCCTATACCGACACGCTTCTGAACGGCGGGCCTTACCATCATTGCTGCCACTCCAACCTGGTGCGCGCGCTGGCCGCCGAAACCGGGCTGCCCCCGGATCGGGCCGAACCCCATGTCCATGACGTCTTCAACGTCTTCATGTGTACCGGCTTCACCCGCGACACCCACCGGTATTTCACCAAGGCGAGCCCGGTGCGCCCCGGCGACAGCATCGAGCTTTTCGCCGAAATCGACCTGCTGGCCGCGCTCTCGGCCTGCCCCTGGGGCGATTGCGCCTCCAACAGCACGGACACGGCCGTCTGCCACCCGCTCAGGATGGATTGCCTCGCCCCGGACCAGGCGGCCCTGGCAGAATGGCAGCCGCCGCCGCCAAATGGCTACGACCGCTCCCATGGGCTGTGAGCCTATCTTCTTCTTGGGAAAAATACCCAAGGTGCACCCTCGGCCAAGGGGCCGACGCCAGGGGTTATGCGAACGCGGCCTCCAGCGCGATTTCGACCATCGCGCCGAAGCTCGTCTCCCGGTCCTCCGGGCTCAGCGCGCGCCCGGTCGGCAGGTGGTCCGATACGGTCAGCACCGCCAGCGCCCGCGCCCCGTACCGGGCGGCAAGGATGTAGAGTTCGGCCGCTTCCATCTCGACGGCCAGCACGCCGTGGCGGATCATCTGTTCGTCGAGGTCGGGACGCTCGTCGTAGAAGACATCCGAGGAATAGATCCCGCCCACATGCGCGCGCACCCCCTTGGCCATGGCCGCGCGGTGGGCGGCCGAGAGCAGGGCGAAATCCGCGCAGGGGGCGAAGTTCAGCTCCCTGAAGACGCCCCTGGAGGGCGTTGAGAGCGTCGAGGCCGTCATCGCCAGGACGATGTCGCGCAACTGGACATGGTCCTGCATCGCCCCGGCCGAGCCGATGCGGATCACCGTTTTCGCCCCAAAGTCCCGGATCAGTTCGTTGGCGTAGATCGACAGCGACGGCATGCCCATGCCGCTGCCCTGGATCGTCACGCGGTGCCCGTTCCAGGTGCCGGTATAGCCCAGCATGCCCCGGACGCGGTTAACGCAGACCGCGTCGGCCAGGAAGGTTTCGGCCGCCCATTTCGCCCGCATCGGATCGCCGGGCATCAGCACGGTTTCGGCGATCTCGCCGAGTTTGGCACCAATATGGATGGTCATGGGCACCTCGTTGGATCATGCTCGCAGACTGGCATGACACCGGGGCGAGGCCAAGGGCATCCAGCGCACCGCAACAGTTTCATCGCGCCCGTGGTGGTGCGTGCGACGCGGGGGGCCTGCCCCCCGCACCCCCCCGGGGTATTTGCGCCAAGAAGAAGGGTATATGTCCTATTGCGCGGCAACCGGGGCAGGGTCGATCAGGCCGACGATGTCGAACATGATCCGGTTCAGTTCGAAATCCTTGGGCGTGTAGACCTTGGCCACGCCCATCGCGCGCAGGCGCGCGGCGTCATCGTCGGGGATGATGCCGCCGACCACGACCGGGACATGCATCAGGTCGTTTTCCTTCATCAGCCGCATCAGCGCCTCAAGCAGGGGGAGGTGGCTGCCCGACAGGATCGACAGGCCCACGATATGCACGTTTTCGGTCTTGGCCGCCTCGACGATTTCGGCGGGGGTCAGGCGGATGCCTTCATAGGTGATGTCCATGCCGCAGTCGCGGGCGCGGGCGGCGATCTGCTCGGCGCCGTTGGAATGGCCGTCCAGCCCAGGCTTGCCGACCAGCAATTTGGGCTTGCGGCCCAGCCGCCCGGTCAGGGCGTCGACCTCGGCGCGGATCTCGTCTAGGCCCTCGGTGCGGTTCGAGGGGCTGCGTGACACGCCCGTGGGTCCGCGATACTGGCCGAAGACGGCGCGCATCACGTCGCCCCATTCGCCCGTCGTGGCCCCGGCGCGGGCGGCCGCGATCGAGGGCGGCATGATGTTTGCGCCGTTTGCCGCGGTCTCGCGCAGGGCCCGGAGAGCCTGTTGTACCGCGTCTTCGTCGCGAGTGTTGCGCCACTCGTTCAGGCGGGCGATCTGTTCGGCCTCGACCTGAGGGTCGACCACCATGATCGCGTCTTCCCCGGCGGTCAGGGGCGAGGCTTCACCCTCGGTCCAGCGGTTCACGCCGACCACTGTGGTCTGACCGGTCTCGACGCGCATGATGCGCTCGCTGTTGCTGTCGACCAGGCGCGATTTCATGTATTCGATCGCCGCCACCGCGCCGCCCATCGCGTCGATCTGGGTCAGTTCCGCGCGCGCGCCTTCTTTCAGCGCCTCGACCTTGGCGGTCACCGCCGGGTTGCCGTCGAAGAGATCGCCATATTCCAGGAGATCGGTTTCATAGGCCAGGATCTGTTGCATTCTCAGCGACCATTGCTGGTCCCAGGGGCGCGGCAGGCCGAGCGCCTCGTTCCACGCGGGGAGCTGCACGGCGCGCGCGCGCGCGTTTTTCGACAGCGTCACTGCCAGGGCCTCGATCAGGATGCGGTAGACGTTGTTTTCGGGTTGCTGTTCGGTCAGGCCGAGGGAATTGACCTGTACCCCGTAGCGGAAGCGGCGGAATTTGGGATCCTCGACGCCATAGCGATCCTGGCAGATTTCGTCCCAGAGTTCCACGAAGGCGCGCATCTTGCACATCTCGGTGACGAACCGGATGCCCGCATTCACGAAGAACGAGATACGTCCCACCATCGCGGGGAAATCGGCCGGGTCGACCTTGCCCTTGAGGTCGTCCAGCACCGCCGTGGCGGTCGCCAACGCGAAGGCGAGTTCTTGTTCCGGCGTCGCGCCGGCCTCTTGCAGGTGGTAGGAACACACGTTCATCGGGTTCCATTTTGGCAGGTGTGCGCGGGTATAGGCCGCGACATCGGTGATCATCCGCAGCGATGGTTTCGGCGGACAGATATAGGTGCCGCGCGAGAGGTATTCCTTGATGATGTCGTTCTGGACGGTGCCCTGCAGTTTCGAGATGTCGGCGCCCTGTTCCTCGGCCACGGCGATGTAGAGCGCCAATAGCCACGGAGCCGGCGCGTTGATCGTCATCGAGGTGTTCATCTGTTCCAGCGGGATGCCGTCGAAGAGCGTGCGCATGTCGCCCAGGTGGCTGACCGGGACGCCGACCTTACCGACCTCGCCGCGCGCCAGTTCATGGTCGCTGTCATAGCCCGTTTGCGTCGGCAGGTCGAAGGCCACGGAAAGTCCGGTCTGGCCCTTGGCGAGGTTGCCGCGATAGAGCGCGTTGGACGCCTTGGCGGTGGAATGGCCCGCATAGGTGCGGAACAGCCAGGGGCGGTCTTTATGGATTTCGGTCATGGCACGCCTCGGGATTCGGGGTGGCAATAAAATTTCGCTCACGGCGTCATACGGAAAATATTATACGGCTGTCAATTCGCTGCATCGCGGCGAGTTGCGCCATGGAAGAGTCATAAAATTACCAATTATGACCAAATTGAATTGCAAAATTACGTGCGCACTTTTATCTGACAGGAAAGCCGGGCGATTCTGCGCTGCGGCGAAGCGTAACGACCAGCAAGGAGGCCCCGATGGCACTCGACACCAACCCGTCTGTCGTTCCTTACGAGGCGCCAGAGAAAGACCTTTACGAGATCGGTGAAATGCCCCCGCTGGGGTATGTTCCCTCCAGGATGTATGCGTGGGCGATCCGGCGGGAACGCCACGGCGAGCCGGACAAGTCGTTCCAGGTCGAGGTCGTGGAAACGCCCGAGATCGACAGCCACGAGGTGCTGGTTCTCGTGATGGCCGCGGGCGTGAACTACAACGGCATCTGGGCTGGTCTGGGCATCCCGGTGTCGCCGTTCGACGGCCACGGTGCGCCCTATCACATTGCCGGTTCGGACGCGTCGGGCATCATCTGGGCCGTGGGCTCGGCGGTGAAGAACTGGAAGGTGGGCGACGAGGTCGTGATCCACTGCAACCAGGACGACGGCGACGACGAGGAATGCAACGGCGGCGACCCGATGTTCAGCCCCAGCCAGCGGATCTGGGGCTATGAAACCCCGGACGGGTCGTTCGCGCAGTTCACCCGCGTGCAGGCGCAGCAATTGCTGCCCCGGCCCAAGCATCTGAGCTGGGAAGAATCGGCCTGCTACACGCTGACGCTGGCCACCGCCTACCGGATGCTGTTCGGCCACCATCCGCATGAACTGAAGCCGGGGCAGAACGTTCTGGTCTGGGGGGCCTCGGGCGGGCTTGGGTCTTTCGCGATCCAGCTGATCAACACCGCGGGGGCGAATGCCATCGGCGTGATCTCGGACGAATCCAAGCGGGATTTCGTCATGGACCTGGGCGCCAAGGGCGTCATCAACCGCAAGGACTTCAAGTGCTGGGGGCAACTGCCCAAGGTCAACACGCCCGAATACAAGGAATGGTTCGCCGAGGCGCGCAAGTTCGGCAAGGCGATCTGGGACATCACCGGCAAGGGCAACAATGTCGACATGGTGTTCGAGCACCCGGGCGAGGCGACCTTCCCGGTGTCGACCTTCGTGGTTAAACGCGGCGGCATGGTGGTGATCTGCGCGGGCACGTCCGGGTTCAACCTGACGATGGACGCACGCTATGTCTGGATGCACCAGAAGCGCGTGCAGGGCAGCCACTTTGCCCACCTGAAACAGGCCGCGGCCGCCAACCGGCTGATGTGCCAGCGGCGCCTTGATCCCTGTATGTCCGAGGTCTTCCCCTGGGCGGAGATCCCGCAGGCGCACCTGAAGATGCTGCGCAACGAGCACAAGCCGGGCAACATGGCGGTGCTGGTGCAGGCGCCGCGCACCGGGCTGCGCACCTTCGAGGACGTGCTGGAGGCCGGACCGACAGTCTGAGGCTGGCGCTGCGCGGGGCAGGGCGCTAGGGTCCGCCCATGACCCTGCCCGCGCTGACATTTTCCGACGATCAGGCCGAGGCCCATGACCGCGTGACCGAGTTGTTGCGCGGCATGGGCGTCGATCTTGATGCTGGCCGCCTAACCCCGCGCGTCGAGGGCAAGGCGGGCCTGCTGGCGGTGACCGGCAAGGCGGGGTCCGGCAAGACGATGCTGCTGGCCGAACTGGTCAAGGCGCTGGGCGAGGCCGGGGTCAAGACGGTATCGGGCGATTACGAAGGGCGCAGGAAGCGCGACCAGCGCACGCTGGCGATCCTTGCGCCCACGAACAAGGCGGCAAGCGTTCTGCGCCAGCGCGGCGTGCCCGCGACCACCATTCACCGCATCATCTATACCCCCGTCTACGATCCCGAATACGAAAAGATCGCCGAGTGGCTGACCGGCGAGGGCGACCGCCCCGAGATCGAGGGCCTGACCGAGGCTGCGCTGGACCGGGCGCATGCCTTTTATCAGGGCAACAATTCGGTTCCTGGGGCATTGGCGGCGGCGGGGCTGCGTGGCAGCGATTTCATCCTGGGCTGGAAGCGGCGCGAGAACCCCCTGGATATCGGGTTTGTCGACGAGGCCTCGATGCTGGACGCGCGACAGTTCGAGGATTTGCGCGAGATTTTCCCGACTCTGGTCCTGTTTGGGGATCCTGCCCAGCTTGCCCCGGTCAACCAGTCGGGCAAGATGGTGTTCGATGGTCTGGATGATAGCCAGACGATGCACCTGCACCGCATCCACCGGCAGGCTGATGACAACCCGATCCTGGACCTGGCCCACGCCCTGGCCGATCCCGACCTGGGCTTCGAGGATTTCGAGCGGTTGGTGGAACAGAAGGCCGCGCAGGACGATCGGGTGCAGATCGGCCGTCGGGTCGATTCCGACCTGATGGCGCGCTCGCCCGTTCTGGTCTGGCGCAACGCGACCCGAATTCGGCTGATCCACGCCTTCCGCGCGGCCCACGGGGCGCCGGCCGACGATCTGCTGCCGGGCGAGCCGCTGATCTGCGACGGGATCGAGCTGCCGCTCAAACACCGCAAGAAACGGCTGGATCTTGAGGCGCGCGGCCTGATCAAGGGTGCGCAGGTGATCTATCTCGGCCCCGGCCGCAAGCCCGGCTTTTCCCGCCTGCACGTGATCGGGGCGGAAGAGCCGCAGCTTTCGGCGGCCTCCATCGTCAAGATCGAGATGCCCGAGGAAGAGGAACCCTTCATCCCCTATGCCGCGCATATGGGCGCGACCTTCCTGCATGGTGCGGCGGTGACGATCCACAAGGCGCAAGGCTCGCAATGGGATACGGTGCAGGTCTTTGCCCCGGATCTGTACTCCGCCGCGCGGATGGGCCGGGTAGAGGCGGGCCAGCCGCTGTGGAAACGGCTGGCCTATGTCGCCATCACGCGGGCCGAGCATCGGCTGATATGGGTGACGCGCTATGCCCTGGCCCGCCCCAGAACGCCGCTATCTACAGGCGACCTGGTCGTTCCCGCCGCGCCGCTGACCCTGACGGCCGAGGACCCCGAAACTTGAAATCGGGATCTTCGCCAAGATCGGTGCGATCGGCGGCAGCGCCGCGCCGGGCTATCATGTTCGCGACCAAGCCCGATTTCGGCCGGGGGGTGACCGAAACGGCAATTGCGGTGCGCGCGGCGCTGTGGCACTCCCCTCCCGAATGCGCCTCTCCGCTCTCATATCCGCCTACCTGGGCTTTTGCCGCTGGCTTGACCGGCTTGCGCTTGCACTTTGTGTGTCGGCGGGATTGTTCCTGGCGGGAGCTGTTCTGGTTGTCGTGGTGTTGCGCTACGGGTTCGGCACCGGATTTGTAGAGTTGCAGGACGCCGCCGCCTATGCCTTTGCGGTTCTGATGGCGCTGTCGATCCCGGTGACGCTCGCCCGGGGCGGCCATGTCCGGGTCGAGGTCGTGTCCGAACGCCTGTCGCGCGCCTATCTGCGCGCCGCCGATGCGGTGGCGCTGGTGATCTTCCTGATCCCGGTCTTCGGGTTGCTGATCCGGGCGTTCTGGCCCGATCTGGTCTATGCATGGTCGATCCGCGAAGGATCGGTCGAGACCGGGGGGCTGGGTGGCCTTTTCCTGGTCAAGACCGCGCTGCCCGTGGCGGCAGCGCTGACCATCCTGCAAGGGCTGGCGCAGGTGCTGCGCCCCGCACCCGGAAAGGACAGCGCATGACGGTCGAGGCCGGGTTCCTGCTGGCGATGCTGGCCGGGCTGTTCGCGGGCATCCTCAGCGGTATTCCGGCGATGCTGGCGATTGCGGGTGTGCCGATGGTGACCGCGCTGATCGGTGCGGCACTGGGCGTGTTCGATCTGGATTTCCTGAACTTCTTTCCCGGCCGGGTCTGGGGCGTGATGTCCAACCGGCTGCTGATGGCGGTGCCGCTCTTTGTGCTGATGGGGGTGCTCTTGGAACGCGCCCGGCTGGCCGAGCGCATGCTGGGCGTGCTGGGCCGGCTGACGGGCGGCTCGGCCCGGGGCATGGGGTTGAGCGTTCTGGCCTTTTCCACGCTGATCGCGGCCTCTACGGGGATCATCGGGGCAACGGTGGTGATGCTGGTTCTGATCAGCCTGCCCGCGATGCGCGCGGCGGGGGTGGACAAGCGGCTGGCGGCCGGGCTGGTCTGTGCCAGCGGAACGCTGGGGCAGGTGATCCCGCCCTCGATCATCCTGGTGCTACTGGGCGACCAGATCGGCAATGTCTACATGGAGGCACAGCAGGCGGCGGGCAATTTCGCGCCCGATCCGGTCTCGGTGGGCGATCTGTTCGCGGGCGCGCTGGTGCCGGGGCTGATGCTGGTGGGGTTCTACGCCGCCTATCTGGCGATCCGGCTGAAACCGGCCCGCAGCGCCGCGCCCGCGCCGCGCGATCCGGTCCCGTTGGGCGAAATCGTCTTCACCTTCCTGCCGCCGATCCTGCTGATCCTGGCGGTGCTGGGCTCGATCCTGGCCGGGGTTGCCACCACGACCGAGGCCGCGGGGCTGGGCGCCATCGGCGCGCTGTTCCTGGCAGGCTACGGCACCACGGGCGGGCGCGCGGGCCGTTGGGCGATTGCGGCAGGCGCATTTGCTGCGCTGGTGCTTGTGGCCATGGGGCTGGCCGGGCTGGGCCGCGCAGGCGCGGGCAGTATCGCGGGCCTGGTCGCGCTGGGCGCGGGCGGGCTGATCGGGCTGGGCACGCTGGCCGCGGGCTGGCGGACCTGGCGCGCGGGGCTGCTGCCCGGCGCGATGGAAGAGACGATCCGCATCTCGGGCATGGTCTTCGGCATCGTGGTCGCGGCCTCTCTGTTGGCGCTGGTGTTCCGGGGCTTTGGCGGGGACCGCATGGTGGCGGACTTGATGGCTGGCCTGCCGGGGGGCGGAATGACCGCCATCGCGCTGGTGATGGCGCTGATCTTCGTGCTGGGCTTTATCCTGGAGGCGGTGGAGATCATCTATATCGTCGTGCCGCTGCTGGGCCCGCCGATCCTGGGCACCGATATCTCGCCGGTCTGGTTCGCCGTGCTGATCGCGATGAACCTGCAAACTTCGTTCCTGACGCCGCCTTTTGGTTTTGCGCTGTTCTATTTCCGTTCTGTTGCGCCGGCCGATATCTCGACCGTCGATACCTACCGGGGCGTCGTGCCCTTTGTCCTCTTGCAGTTGGCCGCCCTTGGCGTTCTGATCGCCGTGCCGGGGCTGGCGACATGGCTGCCCGACATGATTTTCCGTTGAGACCCGATACGAAAGGGACCGAAAATGCATCGCAGAACCTTCCTCAAGACAGGCGCGGGCGTGACTGCCGCCGGTGCGCTTGCCACGCCCGCCATCGCGCAGGGCAAGATCACCTGGAAGCTGCCGACCGCGTTTCCCAAGATGGCGCCGGGCGTGGGCACCAACGTGACCACCTTTGCCGCGCGGGTCGCGGCGATGTCGGACGGGCGGCTGAGTTTCGATGTTTACGGCGCGGGCGAGCTGGTGCCGGCCTTCGGGGTCGAGGATGCGGTGCAGCAGGGCAAGGCGCCCGTGGGGCACGGGCCGACCTATTACGCGGCGGGCAAGAACCCCGCGCTGCACTGGTTCACCGGGGTGCCCTTCGGCATGACCTCGAACGAGCATTACGCCTGGCTGCGCTGGGGCGGCGGGCAGGAGATCTGGGACGACATCTACGCTCAGCGGAACCTGAAACCGATCTACTCGGGCAATTCCAACACCCAGTCGGGCGGCTGGTTCAAGAAGCCCGTCGAGTCGGTGGCCGACCTGCGGGGCCTGAACATGCGCATCGCGGGGCTGGGCGGAGAGATCTACCGCAAGCTGGGCGTGAACGCGGTGCTGATGCCGCCGCCCGAAATCTTCCAGGCGCTGCAATCGGGCGCCATCGATGCCGCCGAATGGGTGGGGCCGATGCTGGACCAGGCCTTTGGCCTGCAAAAGATATCGCAACTGTGCTACCTGCCTGCGTTCAACGAGCCGGGCGCAGGGCTGGCGGTGGTGTTCAACCGGGATGCCTGGACCGAATTGTCCCCCGATTTGCAAGCCATCTGCGAAACCGCATCGCTGGCCGCCGCGCTGGAGGCGCAGGCGCAGTTCGATTATTTCAATGCCCGCGCGCTGGACGAACTGAAGGCGCAGGGCGTTGCGTTCCGCAATTTCCCGACGGATGTGATTGCCGCGCTACGCGATGCCTGGAACGAGGTCCAGGACGAGCTGGCCGCCGCGCATCCGGACGTGGTGCGCGTGCGCGAAAGCTATGATCCCGCCCTCGCGCGGGCCCGCGATTACGCGGTTGCGATGACCGCGCCGCTCTTGACCGGGCGGGGCTGAGATGGCCGTGCCCCCACCGCCACCGGTGGGGGCGACGGTCGACCGCGATCCGGCATGCGCGAGTGGTCGCGAAGGCGCGCCGATCCTGTCTCATCCTCGTGGCGCGGACGGAATTTTGGGTATTTGGGCCAAGAAGAAGGGCAGGAGATGACACCGCAGGGGGTCGAGGCGCTGTTTACCCGCGCCGACGGGAACTATCTTTTCGCGCGCTGGGGACGGCCGATCGCGCCGGTGGTCTTTGGTGTGGACGATGTGACGCTGGCCACGGTCAAGGGCGCCTGCGAGGCGGTGGTGGCTTTGGCCGGTCACGAGATGGCCGAAAGCGACCCGGAACTGGGCGTCAACCTGATGCTGTTTTTCCTGCGCGACTGGTCGGAGCTGGCCGAGACGCCCGATCTCGACCGGCTGCTGCCCGATCTCGGTTCGTTGGTGGACCGGCTGAAGACGGCGGGGGCGAACCAGTACCGGCTTTTCCGATACGATGCCGCGGGCGCGATCAAGGCGGCGTTCGTGTTCGTGCGGATGGATGCGACCTTGTCGGCGCTGCCTGCCGAGGCGGTCGCGTTGGACCAGGCTGTGCGGGTGATCCTGCTATGGTCGGAGCGGGCTTTCATGAGCGATGGTCCGCTGGTGCCTGCGCCCGATGGGCGACTGGTGTTGCGGCCAGAGATCGCGGACGTCATCCGTGTAGGGTATGATCCGGTGATGCCGGCCATGTCGCGGGACGTGGCCCATGCGCTGCGGCTGGCCGCGAGGATGGGAACGGAAGGGTGAGCCAGGAATTCGAGCTTAGGGTTTATTACGAGGATACCGACCTTGCGGGCATCGTCTATTATGCGAACTACCTGAAATTCATCGAACGCGCGCGCAGCGAATGGGTGCGCGGGCTAGGCGTGGACCAGATTCGGCTGAAGGCGCAGGAAGGGATCGTATTTGCCGTGCGCAGGGTCGAGGCCGACTATCTGGGGCCGGCCAAATTCGATGACCTGCTGAGGGTCGTGACGCAGGTCGAGGCCGTGACGCCGGCGCGGCTGATCCTTTGGCAGGAGGTGTTGCGCGGCGCGCAGCCTCTTTTCGTGGCGCGTGTGACCATTGTTGCCCTGGGCCGGGGAGGAAAGCCCACGCGCCTGCCGGCAGAGTTCCGCCGAAAGCTGGCCTGAAGCCCGGAGAGAGGGTGGCCCTGACGCCCTTGTGTTGGCATTTGTCGTGAAAAGCCTGTAAGCTTCGCGGTAATCAGAGCCGAATTTCACGGCCGCAACAACGAGCAGACAGTATGGAAACCGAAACCCTTGCGATGGCGCAGGAGATTGACTTCTCGCTGCTGGCCTTGTTCCTGCGCGCGACTTTTACCGTCAAGATCGTGATGCTTTTGCTCATTGCGGCCTCGTTCTGGGCCTGGGCGATCATCATCCAGAAAGTGATCCTGTATCGCAAGGCGCGCGCGGCTTCGGCCGAATTTGACCGCGCTTTCTGGTCGGGCGAACCGCTGGATGAGCTGTTCGAGACGCTGGGGGCAGAACCGAGCGGCGCGACCGAAAAGATTTTCGCCGCGGGCATGATGGAATGGCGGCGCAGTCACCGCCAGGATGGCGCCCTGATTGCCGGGGCCGCGGCGCGGATCGACCGGTCGATGGACGTGGCCATCGCCAAGGAGGCGGAGGTTCTGAACGGGGGGCTTTCCTTTCTTGCGACCGTGGGCTCGACGGCGCCTTTCGTCGGGTTGTTCGGCACGGTCTGGGGCATCAAGCACGCCTTTGAACAGATCGCGCTGCAACAGAACACCAATCTTGCCGTGGTGGCGCCCGGCATTGCCGAGGCGCTTGTCGCGACGGCGCTGGGGCTGCTGGCGGCGATCCCGGCGGTGATCTTCTACAACAAGCTGTCGGCAGACAGCGACCGGCTCGTGGGGGGGTACGAAAGTTTCGCAGACGAGTTTTCCACCATATTGTCGCGCCAGTTGGACGGTTGAGCGATGGGCGCCTCGATGAGCCCCCGCAAGGGATCGCAGGGCGGACGCAGGTCGCGGCGCCATGGCCGTCATCCCGCCGCGATGTCCGAGATCAACGTGACGCCCTTTGTCGACGTTATGCTGGTGCTGTTGATCATTTTCATGGTCGCGGCGCCGCTATTGACGGCGGGCGTGCCGGTGGAATTGCCGCGGACCGCCGCCCAGGCCCTTCCGGCGGCGCAAGAGACGCCCCTGACGATTACCCTGACCGCCGATGGGCGCATCATGTTGCAAAACGAGCAGATCGCGAGCGATGGTCTTGTTGCCAAGCTGCATGCGGTGATGGCCGAGCGCGAGGATGACAAGGTCTATCTGCGTGCCGACGGGGCCATTGCTTATGAGCGCGTGGTCCAGGTGATGGGAGCGCTCAACGGTGCGGGTTTCCGCGATATCGGGCTGGTGACGGAAACCGGCGGGCCGACACTGGATGGCCGGGACGAATAGGCGCGGCATGAGAACCGGCATCTATATTTCGGGCGCGGCGCACCTGGTGCTGATCGCCTGGGTGATGCTGGCGGGCCTGTTTTCGGCCCCGCGCCCTGCGCCTGTCGAGGTCAGCGAGGTCAGCCTGATTTCGGCCGCCGAGTTCGCCGCGCTGACGCGCGAGGCCACTGCGCCCGCCCCCGTCGATGAGGTGGCACCGCCGCAAAGCCCCGCGCTTCCAGCCTCGCCGCGACCCGCGCCGCCGCCCGAGAACCGGCCAGACCGGCCCGCGCCGCCGGCCCCCCAAGAGCCAACCATGCCCGATACAGCGCCTGATACCAGCGGAGTTCAGCCGTTGTCTGAGGCCGACATTGCCGAAAGCGTGCCCCAGCCGGACTTGCCGGAGGCCAGCGACGCGCCAGAGGCCCCCGAGGCCGATCGCGCGCCGCCGCGCCAGGCGCCGCGTGTCGCCCCCACGCCTGCGCCACCCGCCCCCGAGGATGTGGCGATTGCCGATCTGCCGCCGCAGCCCATGCTGCGTCCTGATCCTTTGGCCACGGGCGAAGTTGTCGAGACGCCGCCCGCGGCGCCCCAAGAGGCGACGACCGAGATCGTCACAGAGGCCGAACAGCAGCCAGAGGCCGGGCAGGGGATTGCCCGTTCGCCCCGGCCGCTGGCGCGTCCGTCCCGTTCGGTGGCGTTGCAAGCCGCGGATGCGGCACCCGCCGAGGTGATGCCGCCCTCGGATGCGCAGGCCGATGCCTTGGCCGATGCCGTGGCACAGGCCGTCGCCGATGCGATCGCCGCGCCCGTTCAGCCCCCGACCCCGGCGCAGCTTGCAGGCACCGGGATTGCCCGCGGCGGCCCGACTCTCAATGCCGGCGAGCGCGACGCGCTGCGGCTTGCGGTTTCGCGATGCTGGAACGTGGGGGCACTGTCCAGCGAGGCCTTGATGACGACAATTGTCGTGGGTCTTCAGATGCAGCAGGATGGCCGTCCGCGTGCCGATACACTCCGGCTCTTGTCGTGGTCCGGCGGGTCGCAGGCGGCCGCGCAACGAGTTTATGATAGCGCCCGGAGCGCGATCATCCGCTGCGGGGCGAGCGGATTTCCCTTGCCACCGGAGAAATACGATCAATGGCGTGATATCGAGATCACATTCGATCCCGAGAAGATGAGGACCAGATGAATATGCGTATCCTGACCCTGTTGATCGCCCTGGTTCTTTGTGTGGGCATCGCGCCCCCCCCTGTGCAGGCGCAAGGCGGGCCCCTCAGGATCGTGATCGACCAAGGTGTGATCGAACCGTTGCCCTTTGCCGTGCCGGCCTTCGTTGCCGAGAGTGCAGAGGCCTCGCGCCATGCGGCCGATATCGCGCGCGTGATCGCGGATGACCTGGCTGGTACCGGGTTGTTTCGCGAGATCCCGCAAGAGGCGCACCTGACGCGGGTCACCAGCTTTGCCAGCCCGGTGCAATATGCAGACTGGAAGGCAATCAATGCGCAGGCGTTGATAACCGGCGCGGTGGCGCTGGATGGCAACGGGCGGCTGACGGTCAAGTTCCGCCTGTTCGATGTGGTGTCAGAAGCCCCTCTGGGTGAGGGGCTGCAATTTGGCGGCCCCGTGGAAAGCTGGCGCAGGGTGGCGCATAAGGTGGCCGACCAAGTCTATGGCCGTATCACCGGAGAGTCAGGTTATTTCGATAGCCGCGTCGTGTTCGTGGCCGAGCGCGGGCCCAAGAATGCCCGCCAGAAACGCCTGGCGATCATGGATTATGACGGCGCGAACGTGCAGTTCCTGACGGACGCCTCATCGCTGGTGCTTGCGCCACGGTTTTCTCCCGACGGGGGGCGGGTTCTTTACACCAGTTATGAAAGCGGGTTCCCGCGTGTCTACCTGATGGATATCGCCACCGGCGGACGCCGGGCGCTGGACGAGCAGCCCGGTTCGATGACCTTCGCACCACGCTTTGCGCCTGACGGGCGGCGGGTGGTATTTTCCATCTCGCAGGCGGGCAATACCGACATCTATACCCTCGACCTTGCCAGCGGGCAGCGCAGGCGCCTGACCTCTGCGCCCTCGATCGAGACTGCGCCCAGTTTTTCGCCTGATGGCAGCCAGATCGTGTTCGAAAGCGACCGTTCCGGTAGTCAGCAACTTTACGTCATGCCCGACGGCGGCGGTGAGCCGCGGCGAATTTCCTTCGGTCAGGGCCGCTATGGCACGCCCGTCTGGTCGCCGCGTGGTGACCTGATTGCCTTTACCAAGCAGAACAAGGGGCGATTCCATATCGGCGTCATGCGCACCGATGGCTCGGAAGAGCGTCTTTTGACATCTTCTTTCCTTGACGAGGGTCCGACCTGGTCGCCCAACGGGCGCGTGATCATGTTCACGCGTGAAACCGCCGGGACCCAAGGCGTGCCCGCACTTTACAGTGTCGATATCTCGGGACGAAACCTGCGCGGTGTGGCCTTGCAGGGCGCGGCCTCTGACCCGGCATGGTCGCCGCTCTTGCCTTGAGGCGCGCGTTTTCAAACAGATCCACGACTGATAGGATGCCCCCGATCGGTCTTGACCCGATGCAAAGGAAAAACCCATGACCCCTATGACCAAGACCCTCCTGCTGATTTCCGCGCTGGCCGTGTCGGCCTGTAGCAATCCCGGTGGCGCGGCCTGGAACACGCCCGGCGGTTTGGGGGCGGGCGCCGGTGGCGGCGCGGCGGGGTCGGTTTCCGACCCGACCTCGGTGGCCTATTTCCAACAGAGCGTGGGCGACCGAGTACTGTTTGCCGTTGATGAAAGCACCGTGTCCGAGGGGGCGCGGGTGATCTTGCAGGCGCAGGCCGAGTGGCTGATGAAGAACCCCGATTACCAGGCTGTGATCGAGGGCCATGCCGACGAACAGGGAACGCGCGAATACAACCTTGCGCTGGGCGCCCGCCGCGCCAGCGCGGTGCAGGAATTCCTGGTCTCGCGCGGGGTATCGCCCGCGCGTCTGCGCACGGTGACCTACGGCAAGGAACGTCCTATCGAAATCTGTTCTGCCGAGGCCTGCTATGCCCAGAACCGTCGGGCCGTCACCGTCGTCACCGCCGGTATCGGAAGCTGAGGGGGCGGCGATGCGCAGTCTCGCGCTGATCTTGCCCGTCATTCTGGCTCTGGGGGCGGCCAGCCCCGCGCCCGCCCAGTCATCGCCCTCGTCAACGGTCCAGCCGCGCGACGAAACCCTGGCCGATATCCGTCAGCAGCTTTCGGTGTTGTTCGTCGAGGTGCAGCGTCTCAAGCGCGAGTTGTCGACCACGGGTTCGGCCAGCATTCCGGCGGCGGGCGGACCCACCTTGCAACGGCTCGATGCCATCGAACAGGAGTTGCAGCGCCTGACGGCCCGCACCGAGCAGATGGAATACCGTATCCAGAGTATCGTGGCAGATGGCACACGCCGCATCGGCGACCTGGAATTCCGCCTTGTCGAACTTGAGGGTGGCGATGTCAGCAAGCTGGGCGAGGCCACGACACTGGGCGGGGTCGACCTGGCATTGCCCGCCCCGGCCACCGCGCCTGCGGTCGTATCGGGGGCAATACCTGAACTGGCCGTGGGCGAGCAGGCTGATTTCGACGCAGCCCGCGCCGCGCTTGCCGCGGGTGAACATGCCAGTGCCGCCGACCGGTTCGCCGCCTTTACCCGCGATTACCCCGGCAGCCCGCTATCGGGCGAGGCGCATTTCCTGCGCGGTGAGGCCCATGCCGCGCTGGGGGAGACCTTGGCCGCGGCACGTGCCTATCTCGAAAGTTTTTCCGGCAGTCCCGAAGGCCTCCGTGCCGCCGAGGCGTTGTTGGGGCTGGGGGTGTCGCTGGATGAACTCGGACAGCAACGCGAGGCCTGTGTCACGCTGGGCGAGGTCGTAACGCGCTTTGCCGGGACCGCCCCCGCACAGGAAGCTGCCACCGCCATGGACTCGATCGGGTGCCAATAGACGACCTTGCGTCGGTGCTTGCGCGGGGATGCCCCGGCCCCGCGCCGCTTGGGGTCGCAGTGTCGGGCGGGGGGGACTCCCTCGCGTTGCTGATCGCTCTGGCCGAGGCGGGGGGGCGGTCGTTGCGGGCGGTGACCGTCGATCATGGCCTGCGCCCCGAGGCGGCAGACGAGGCCCGCTTTGTTGCGGGTATCTGTGCGCGGCTGGGGGTTGGTCACGACACGCTGACATGGCGCGGTTGGCGCGGACAGGGAAACTTGCAGGATGCCGCGCGGCAGGCCCGGTTCGGCCTGATTGCCGATTGGGCGCGGGCGCGGGGAATCGGGCGTGTTGCGCTTGGCCATACCCGCGACGACCAGGCCGAAACAGTGCTGATGCGCTTGGCACGGGGGGCCGGGGTTGACGGGCTGTCGGCGATGGCGCCGGTGCGGCGCGCGAACGGGATCGATTGGTTGCGCCCTTTCCTGGACGTTTCGCGCGCCGATCTGCGGGCCTTCCTGCACGCGCGCGAACAAGGCTGGATCGAGGACCCGAGCAACGAGGATACCCGTTTCGCCCGTATCCGCGCGCGCCAGGTGCTGGCCGGGCTTGCGCCGCTGGGGCTGGATGCCGGTGCGCTGGCGGCGACGGCCACCCGCATGGCCGAGGCGCGTGTGGCCTTGCAGGTCTGTGCCGCCGACACCGCCGCGCGTATCGCGCAAGAGGATCGGGGCGACGTGATCCTGTCGTGCCCCGGTTTGCAACAGGCCCCGGCCGAAATTGCCCGTCGCCTGCTGGTCGCCGCGATCCGCTGGGTGGCGTCGGCCCCATACGCGCCGCGGGCCGATGCCCTGGCAGAGGCGATGACAACGTTGCAACGCGCCCCGAGAGTGACGCTTCACGGATGCTTGATCACGCGCGAGCGCAACAGGTTGCGGATCGCCCGTGAACCAGCCGCCGTGGCCGATATCAGCGCGCTGCCCGGTTTGCCTTGGGATGGGCGCTGGTGGGTGCAGGGGCCGGCAGAGGGCGACGAAACCCTGCGTGCACTGGGCGAGAACGGACTTTCGGCCTGTCCGGGATGGCGGGATGCGGGCTTGCCACGGGCCTCGCTGATCGCCTCGCCTGGCGTGTGGCGCGGTGAGACGCTGGTTGCTGCGCCGCTGGCCGGACTAGGAGCGGGCTGGACGGCACGAACCGGCACGGGCTTTGCCGATAGCCTAGTATCGCATTGAACCCTGCCCCTTAATCTCTATCTTAGGGCAACGGACAGGCGCCCGGCGCAGGTCTGAGCGAAATTCAAGGAGAACGTTGTGGGCAACGCGAGACAAATCGCCTTTTGGGTTGTGCTTTTCCTGCTGATCCTGGCCTTGTTCAACCTGTTCAGCGGCGGCCAGTCCACCATGGCCTCGCGGTCTATCAGCTATTCTGAATTCCTGCAAAGCGTCGACGATGGCGCGGTGTCGAGCGTGACACTGGATGGCGAGCGGGCAACCATCCGTCAGACAGATGGCACCGTGGTCACCACGATCGTGCCAAATGGCGCGGATATCGCTGATCGGCTCATTCAGGAAAACGTCGATCTGCGGGCAGAACCGCAGGAACAGAATGGCATCCTTGCGTATATTGGTACGCTTTTGCCCTTCATTATCCTGATCGGTATCTGGATCTTCCTGATGAACCGGATGCAGGGCGGCGGCAAGGGCGGCGCGATGGGCTTTGGCAAGTCCAAGGCAAAGCTCTTGACCGAGAAACATGGCCGCGTGACCTTTGACGACGTGGCCGGCATCGACGAGGCCAAGGAGGAACTGGAAGAGATCGTCGAGTTCCTGCGCAACCCGCAGAAATTCTCGCGTCTCGGCGGCAAGATCCCGAAAGGCGCGCTGCTGGTCGGCCCTCCGGGCACCGGCAAGACGCTGCTGGCGCGCGCGATCGCAGGCGAGGCGGGCGTGCCGTTCTTCACCATCTCGGGGTCCGACTTCGTGGAAATGTTCGTGGGTGTTGGTGCGTCCCGCGTGCGTGACATGTTCGAACAGGCCAAGAAGAACGCGCCCTGCATCGTCTTCATCGACGAGATCGACGCGGTCGGTCGGTCGCGTGGCGTGGGCTATGGCGGCGGCAATGACGAACGCGAACAGACGCTGAACCAGCTTCTGGTGGAAATGGACGGGTTCGAGGCCAACGAGGGTATCATCATCGTCGCGGCCACCAACCGGCCCGACGTTCTGGACCCTGCGCTGTTGCGCCCCGGCCGGTTCGACCGGCAGGTGCAGGTGCCCAACCCCGACATCAAGGGCCGCGAAAAGATCCTGGGCGTGCATGCCCGCAAGGTGCCGCTGGGCCCCGACGTGGACCTGCGCATCATCGCGCGCGGCACACCCGGCTTTTCCGGCGCCGACCTGGCCAACCTGGTGAACGAGGCCGCCCTGATGGCCGCCCGCGTCGGCCGGCGTTTCGTCACGATGGAGGATTTCGAGAACGCCAAGGACAAGGTTATGATGGGCGCCGAGCGGCGGTCCATGGTTATGTCCGAGGACGAGAAAAAGCTGACCGCCTATCACGAGGCCGGTCACGCGATCGTCGGCCTGAACGTGCCGCAGCACGACCCGATCCACAAGGCGACGATCATCCCGCGCGGCCGGGCGCTGGGCCTGGTGCTGTCGCTGCCGGAACGCGACCAGCTGTCGGTCAGCTACACCAAATACACGTCCAAGATCGCCATGGCGATGGGCGGGCGCGTGGCCGAAGAATTGGTCTTCGGCAAGGAGAACGTGACCAGCGGCGCCGCAAGCGACATCCAGCAGGTCAGCCGGATCGCCCGGGCGATGGTCACGCAGTTCGGGTTCGCCGACGCGGAACTGGGCTATGTCGATTACGCCAACGAACAGGAATCGTACCTGGGTGCCTATGGCGGCGGGACCAACCATTCGGCCGCGACGCAAAAGGTGATTGACGACAAGGTCAAGGAACTGGTCGACCAGGGCTACGAGACCGCCAAGCGTATCCTGACCGAGAAGCGCGACGACCTGGAACGGTTGGCACAGGGGCTTTTGGAATACGAAACGCTGACCGGGCCCGAGATCATGAAGGTGATAAATGGCGAGCCGCTTAATCGTGGCGATGACGAGGACCGTCCGACCCCTGGCGGCGACACGCCCTCGTTGACGGCCATTCCCAAGACCAAGCCGCGCCCAAAGCCGGGGATGGAACCTGAACCCTCGGCCTGATTCCAGGTCGGTTCCGATACCGCCGCGCCGTTTCCCGGTTGCGGCGGTTTCCTTTTGTGAATTGAATTGCGTGTCTGGCGGCACATGTCTTGCCGTGCGGCCCGTTCCGGGCCGCGTATGGGTATTTTAACCAAGAAGAAGAGCGCGCCCGCGGCATGATCCGCCACGAACGCGCGAGATGCCGAAAGGGACCCGTACCTGCGAGCTGTCGGTCAGGCGGGCCAAGGGGGAAAAGGTACGATGAGCCATCCCAGCGATATCGAGATCGCCCGTGCGGCGAAAAAACGGCCAATACGCGAGATCGGCGCGGAACTGGGCATTCCCGAGGCCGCGTTGGTGCCCTATGGCCATGACAAGGCCAAGGTCAGCGCGGATTTTATCGAGGGGCTGTCCAAGCGGCCGATGGGGCGGCTGGTTTTGGTGACGGCGATCAATCCCACCCCTGCGGGCGAGGGCAAGACGACGACCACGGTTGGGCTGGGTGACGGGTTGCGCAGGCTCGGCCACAAGGCGGCGATCTGTATTCGCGAGGCATCGCTGGGCCCGTGTTTCGGAATGAAGGGCGGGGCAGCGGGGGGCGGTCGTGCGCAGGTCGTGCCGATGGAAGACATGAACCTGCATTTTACCGGGGATTTCCACGCAATCACCGCGGCGCATAACTTGCTGGCCGCCATGATCGACAACCATATCCACTGGGGTAACGAACTGGGCCTGGATCAGCGCCGCATCACCTGGCGCCGCGCGATGGACATGAACGACCGCGCCTTGCGCGACCTCGTCTGCGGTTTGGGTGGGCTGGCCAACGGTGTTCCGCGTGAAACAGGGTTCGACATCACGGTCGCTTCAGAGGTTATGGCGATCCTGTGCCTCGCCACCGACCTGGACGATTTGCAGCGGCGGCTGGGCGATATCATCATCGGCTATACCGGCGAGAAGGTTCCGGTGACCGCGCGTGCGTTGAAGGCGGACGGCGCCATGACGGTTCTTTTGAAGGAGGCTTTGCAACCCAACCTGGTGCAGACACTGGAACACACGCCTGCCTTTGTCCATGGCGGGCCGTTTGCCAATATCGCCCATGGCTGCAACTCTGTCATGGCGACGACAACGGCGTTGCGGCTGGCCGATTTCGTCGTGACGGAGGCCGGGTTCGGGGCTGACCTTGGCGCCGAGAAATTCATGAATATCAAGTGTCGCAAGGCCGGGCTGTCACCGGCGGCGGTGGTGGTGGTGGCCACGATCCGTGCGCTGAAAATGAATGGCGGCCTGGGCAAGGACGCCCTTGGCGCCGAGGATGTTGCCGCGGTCGAAAGGGGCTGTGCGAATCTCGGGCGCCATATCGAGAACATGAAATCCTTCGGGGTGCCTGTCCTGGTGGCGATCAACCGGTTTTCAGGCGATAGAAAGGCCGAGATGGAGGCGGTCGAGGCATTCGTGCGCGCACAAGGCAGCGAGGCCTTTGCCTGCACCCATTGGGCCGAGGGGGGCGCGGGGACGAGCGCACTGGCGGCACGGGTGGCCGAGGTGGCGGCGGCGGACCGGACCGGGTTTGTCCCGCTTTATCCCGATGCAATGGGCCTGTTCGAAAAGATCGAGACAATTGCCAAGCGCATCTACCGGGCCGAGGGGGTGACTGCCGACAAGAAGATCCGCGACCAGTTGCATGCCTGGGAAGAGGCGGGTCATGGCCATTTGCCGATCTGCATGGCCAAGACGCAAT
The DNA here is from genome assembly GCF_004343505.1 of Rhodovulum bhavnagarense. GTDB lineage: Bacteria > Pseudomonadota > Alphaproteobacteria > Rhodobacterales > Rhodobacteraceae > Rhodovulum > Rhodovulum bhavnagarense. Next base: position 97,763 of record NZ_SLXU01000002.1, read on the forward strand.
ATTCCTTTTCGACCGACCCCGCCTTGCGTGGGGCGCCCGAGGGCCATTACGTTCCGGTGCGCGAGGTCAGGTTGGCCGCGGGCGCGGGGTTCATCGTCGTGATCTGCGGCGAGATCATGACCATGCCGGGTCTTCCGCGCCGCCCTGCGGCAGAGACTATCGGGCTGAACGCCGAGGGACAGATCGAGGGGCTGTTCTGAGCCGCATTGCAGGTGCGCGCGCCCCGCGTTAAGCCGGGGCCAAGAGGGTGGAACGCGAAGGGCGATCAGATGCAGGATCCGCGGGACTGTCACAGCATGGTGGAGCTGCGCGCGGGGATCGACGCGCTTGACCGGGAACTGGTGGCCCTGCTGGCATGCCGCGCGCGTTTCATCGATCGGGCAGCCGAGTTGAAACAGGCCGCGGGTTTGCCCGCCCGGATCGGGGCAAGGGTAGATGAGGTCTTGGCCAATGCGCGGGCCAATGCACGGGCCGCAGGGCTGGACCCGGATCTTGCCGAGCGGCTGTGGCGCGACATGGTGGAATGGGCGATCCAGCACGAAGAGGCGGCAATGGGCATCAAGGAGGACCGGGCATGAGCGCAACACTGATCGACGGCAAGGCCTTTGCCGCAACCATCCGCGACAAGGTGGCGGGCCATGTGCGCCGCCTGCATGGCGAACATGGCCTTGTTCCAGGTCTGGCCGTGGTTCTGGTCGGTGACGATCCTGCCAGCCAGGTTTACGTTCGTAACAAGGGGGCGCAGACGCAAGAGGCCGGAATGGCATCTTTCGAACATCGCCTGCCGGCCGAGACCGGCGAGGCAGAGCTGTTGGCGCTGATCGAGAGGTTGAACGGTGCGCCTGCGGTGCATGGTATCCTGATTCAGTTGCCACTGCCGGATCACATCGATGCGGCCAAGGTCATCAACGCGATCGACCCGGCCAAGGATGTCGATGGCTTTCACATTTCGAATGTTGGCCTGCTGGCGACCGGACAAAAGGCAATGGTGCCCTGCACGCCGCTTGGATGCTTGATGATGTTGCGCGATCACCTGGGCGAGCTGTCCGGGCTGGACGCGGTCGTGGTGGGCCGGTCCAATATCGTGGGCAAGCCGATGGCGCATCTGCTGCTGGGTGAGAATTGTACCGTTACCATTGCCCATTCCCGTACCCGCGATCTCGCGCAGGTCTGCGCCCGCGCCGATATCCTGGTGGCCGCGGTGGGACGGGCGCGAATGATTCCGGGCGACTGGATAAAGCCGGGCGCCACGGTGATCGACGTGGGCATCAACCGCGTTCCGGCCCCCGAACGTGGCGAGGGCAAGACGCGGTTGGTGGGAGATGTCGATTTCGACAGCGCCGTGCAGGTGGCCGGCGCAATCACGCCCGTTCCTGGCGGTGTCGGCCCGATGACCATCGCCTGTCTTCTGGCCAATACCGTGACGGCCTGTTGCCGGGCGCATGGCCTGGCAGAGCCCGAGGGCCTGACAGCCTAGACCGCAACCGGGACGATCGTTCCCAGGAGCGTCGCGGTATGGATGCGTGCCGCGCCATCCTCGGCAAAGACATCGGCCCGCACGATCACCAACCGGCGGCCCGGCTTGATCACCGCGCCACGCGCCACCAGCCGCTGGCCGCGCCCGGGCGCGAGCAGGTGCAGCTTCATCTCGCTGCTCAGAACCTCGTGACCGGGGGGCAAAAGGCTGAGCGCGGCATAGCCCGCCGCGGTATCGGCCAGCGAAAAGGTCAGCCCGGCATGGGCGTGGCCCTGTTGCTGGGCAAATGCAGGGTTCAGCGGTGCGGCAATCTCGGCCATGCCGGGATCCAGCGCCACGAGCTCTGCATTCAGGCTTTTCATCATGCCTTGCGCGGCGAAACTCTCTTTCACCGTGCGGGCATAGTCGGGGTTGCGGGTTTCGAAATGCACCTGTGCCTCTTTTGGTCGCCTGAACCAAGGCTAGCTGCCCCGGCCTGTATTGCGCAAGCGGCCTGCGGGGCGCATCGGAACCGGGGATGGCCGCGGCCCGATCAGAACCGCCACGGCCCCTGGCTGCATCAGCGCATCGAGTTCCGGCGCGTCCATTGCCAGACCCCCGGTATAGGCGCCAAAGGCTGGCAGGATCGCGCGGTGCCCGTCGGTCAGCAGGCAGCGCCGGGTGATGCGCCGGCCGGCCAGTGTCAGCCGCGCCTTGGGATGATAGTGGCCTGACACCTCGCCCGGCGCCGAATCCGGCCTTGCAACATGGCGAAAGGTCAGCGGGCCAAGGGCCGTCTGCGCAAGCTGTGCGCCGTTCAGACCGTTGGGGCCCGGATCGTGGTTTCCGGTGATCCAGACCCATCCTCGCCCGGCCATAAGCGACAGCAGGCGCGCCCTGGCCATGTCGGGCAGGGTGCGAGCGGCAAGATCGTCATCGAAACTGTCGCCCAGGCAGATCACGCGGGCGGGATCCGTGGCGGCGATATCGTTTTCCAGCCGGGCCAGGGTTTCGTCCGTGTCATAGGGCGGCAAAAGGGGGCCGCCGCGCCGGGCCACCCGCTCTGACTTGCCCAGGTGGAGGTCGGACACGGTCAGGATGCGCTCTGTGGCCCACCATAGCGCGCCGGAGGGCATCACGCACAGCTCTGCCCCCGCCAATGTGAATCGATGGCCGTTCATGCCTTGTTAAACCCCTTTTTCGGCGTGGTGTGCATGCGCTTGGCCCAGCCCCGCCTCTTCCATCAGTCGCGCGGCCGCCTCGTCGATCAGCCGCTGCTCTGCCATGCCCTTGAGGGGGATGCGCCCGGCCTCGAGGAAGAGTGGCGCGGCCAGCGGGGTCGCGCGTGGACAGGCGATATGGTCGATGCGTCCTTGCACCCGCGCCAGCATCGCCTCGATCCGGCCGAAATCGACAAGGCCTTTCATCGCCTCTTCGCGGGTGATGTCCAGCATGACATGGCCGGGGTCGTATTTCATCAGCGTGTCATAGAGGATGTCCGAGGAAAACGTGGCTTGGCGCCCGGATTTGCGCTTGCCGGGCTGGTTGCGTTCGATCAGCCCGGCGATGACGGCGGATGTTCGAAATGTGCGCTTCATGACCGCGTTTCGGGCCAGCCAGCCCTCGAAAGCGGCCGTAAGAGCATTCGATTCCAACAAGTTCGCAGGCGCGGTAATCTCCTCCAGCCCCCAGATCAACGTGGCATAATCCGTGGCAACGAAGCCCAGTGGGGCCAGCCCTGCATCCTCCATTCGTTGGCTCAATAAAAGGCCCAGGGTCCGTTGCGCGTTGCGCCCGGCAAAACCGTAGACGCACAGGTGATGCCGTCCATCCCTGGGAAAGGTTTCGACCAGTAGCCGCTCGGGCGTCGGCAGGCGCGAAACGCGGCCCTGCAAAGCCAGCCAATCGGCGGTATGGGAAGGCAGGGCCGAAAAATCGCCCTCGCGAAACAGTGCAAGAATGCGATCCGCCAGCCGGGTGGAGGTGGCAAACCTGGTGCCTGTGAAAACCGCAATCCTCGGTTCGCGCGCCGGGCTGCGGGTGACCTCGACGACCATCTCGCGCAAACCCTCGTAGCGGACGACCTGGCCACCGATCAGAAACGTGTCGCCATGCGTCAGCGTGGCGGCAAAGGCTTCCTCGACTTCTCCCAGCGGTGCGCCTCCGCGGCTGGGTTTAAGACGTACCTTTAGCGTTTCGGCATCGACGATTGTGCCCAGATTCATGCGGATGGTTTGTGCGATGCGCGGGTCGCGCAGCCGCCAGCGCCCGTCGGCGTCCTGCATCAGCCGCTGCCAGCGGTCATAGGTGCGCAGGGCATAGCCCCCCGTTGCCGCGAATTCCAAGCATGCATCAAATTGCGGGCGAGAGAGCGCGGTATAGGGACCGGCGCGCGTGACCTCGGCAAACAAGGTGTCGGCGTTGAACGGGCCCGCCGCGGCGGTGGCCAGTATATGCTGGCACAGCACGTCGCGGGCGCCGGGACCGCGCGGTTCGCCATCGAGGTCACCCTCGCGCACGGCCTCAAGCGCGGCCAGGCATTCGACCACCTCGAACCGGTTGGCGGGCACCAGAAGCGCCCTTGAGGGGGCGTTATAGCGATGGTTGGCCCGCCCGATCCGTTGCACCAGGCGCTTGACGTTCTTGGGGGCGCCCACCTGGATCACAAGGTCTACATCGCCCCAGTCGATGCCAAGATCCAGCGAGCCGGTGCAGACCACCGCGCGCAATCCCCCCGTGACCATCGTGTTTTCCACCTTTTCGCGCGCCTCGCGCGACAGGCTGCCATGGTGGATCGCGATGGGCAGGTTGTCGGCATTGGCGAGCCACAGGTCGCGAAAGAACAGTTCCGCCTGGGCGCGGGTGTTGTGAAAGATCAGCGTCGTGCGATGGCGCGCGATCTGATCCAGAATCGCCGGGATCGCGTGGCGCCCGCCGCCACCAGCCCAAGGTGGGGGCGTCGGGGTGTCGAGCATCGTTATGTCAGGGGCCGGGCCGGAATCCGCGATCAGCACCGCGCAAGGATCTGGGTGCGGCGCAAGAAAATGCGCCAGCGCCGGCGGGTCCTCGACCGTGGCCGACAGGCCAACCCGGCGCAGGCCGGGACATAGGGCCGACAGCCGCGCGAGCCCCAGCATCAACTGATCCCCGCGCCTCGACTCGGCCAGCGCATGGGTTTCGTCAACGATCACTCGTTCGAGCCCGGCAAAGATGCGCGGCGCGTCCTCGTAGGACAAGAGCAAGGCCAGGCTTTCGGGCGTGGTCAGCAGGATATGGGGCGGATCGGCACGTTGACGGCGGCGCCGTGTCTGTGAGGTGTCGCCAGTGCGATCCTCGACCCGGATATTCAGCCCCATCTCGGCGATCGGCGTGGCCAGGTTGCGGCGGATGTCCGCCGCCAGGGCCTTGAGGGGCGAAATGTAGAGCGTGTGCAAGCCCGGCGCCGGATTCGCGCCGAGTTCGGCAAGCGTTGGCAGGAATCCGGCAAGCGTCTTGCCCCCGCCCGTGGGCGCGATCAGCAAAAGCGCCGGTACGGCGGCGCGCTCCAGCATGGCGTGCTGGTGGGGATGGACCGACCAGTCGCGGGCGGCGAACCAGTCGGCGATGACAGGGGGCAGGGCAGAGGGCGGGGCGGTCATGCCCCTTATCTAGCGGCGCGGCGAACTTTGCCAAAGCCTGGCGATCAATGAACGATGGCCTCGTCCCGCACGAACATGTTGGCCCAGGCCCGGTCGATCAACTCGGGTGTCATCTGGTGGGGGATGCCCTCGAACTCACAGATCGCGATCATCTGGTCGATCAGAAAGACCGGCTGATAATTCGCGTAGACATTGCCGATGGTCGGGTATTTCTCGTTCAGAAGATAGATCAGCGTTTGTTCGTCCAGCGGCATTTTTTTCTTGCGGGCGACCATCGCGAAGATCTTGAGGAAGTCTCTCTGGCAGGGGCCGTCGATCTTGATCTTGAAAAATATCCGGCGCAGCGCGGCGCGGTCGAAGATGTCGTTGGGGTGAAAGTTGGTCGAAAAGATCACCAGCGTGTCGAAAGGCACCTCGAATTTCTCGCCCGATTGCAGGGCGAGGATGTCGCGGCCTTCCTCCAGCGGCACGATCCAGCGGTTGACAAGGGCCTGCGGCGGTTCCTCTTGTCGGCCAAGGTCGTCAACGATGAAGACGCCACCGCTTGATTTCAGTTGCAGCGGCGCCTGGTACGTGCGCGCGGTCGGGTTGTAGACAAGATCCAGCATCGACAGCGACAGTTCGCCCCCGGTGATTACGGTGGGCCGTTCACAAAGCACGTAGCGCGAGTCAAAGCGATTCGTGCTGCGCCGCAGGGTCCGGGGATCGTCGACCAGTTCCTCTGCGGCGGAATGCACGATCGGGTCGTAGACGGTGATGACCTGGCCGGCATATTCGATGGCGCGGGGCACGTAGATCCGGTCGCCCAAAGCATCGCGAATACCGTTCGAGATCGAGGATTTGCCGTTGCCGGGTGGGCCATACATCAGGATCGAGCGGCCGGAACTGACCGCGGGGCCAAGGTGACCAAGAAGATCATCGGGCAAGATGAGGTGACCCATCGCGTCGGTCAGCTGGTCGCGTGTGATCTGGATGTTGCGGATCGACTGGCGCTTTACCTGCTCGGCATAAACCGCCAGCGGTACCGGCATGGCGCCGTAATATTCCGACTGGCCAAGCGCATCCAGGGCACGGGCCTTGCCCGCCTCGGTCAACTGATAGCCCATCTCGCCGCCGGAATTGGCATGCAGGGTGCCCGTCGCCTCCAACAGCTTTTGCGTCCGGGCGAGGTCGACCAGTTCCTGCGTCACCGGAACCGGCAGGCAGATCGCGCGCGCGATTTGCGTCACCACGTCGATATTCTTGCGAAAGACGGTTTTCAGAAGGATATCCCGCATCATCACGATCGGCAGGCGCATCTCGTCCAGCGAGCGCGGGGCGGGCGGGGCGATCACCCCCGAGGTCTGCATGTTCATGATGTGACCTGAAATTGTTCCGTTCGTCTCGCATGCTGGCCGGTATTTCTGGCAAATCTGGGGCGAGAGGCCGGAGATTTCGGACAATCCGAGGATTCATGCCGTTTCGTACAGCGTTTCGTGCAGCGGCCCTTGGGCACAAAGGCCGGGGAGGACAAGATCGGTGGTGAAACAGGCACATTCGATCCTGCGTGCCACGGCGCGGCCGCCATCCCCGCCGAGATACGGCCGCGCGCCATGACCGTGCCGCTTGTCCGCGATGCTGTGCCCTGGCGGTGTTACGCGCCGGCCCATCCCGAAATCGCGAGATAGGCAACAAGCGTCGGCCCTAGCGCGAGGCCCATCGGGAAATCGCGCGCCTCCCACGAGGCCCAGTCGGGTGCGATACGGCGCATCGCGGGGATGCGGCGCAGGATGCGATGCGTCAGCAAAGCCGCGATCAGTATCAGCGACAACAGCATCAGCGCCATCATGACATCCGAAAGCGCGACGAACGGTGCCATCGCCGCGGCGAACTTGGCATCGCCCGCGCCGATCACGCCCGCCATGTTCAGAACAAAGCCCATGATCAGGATCACCAACAGATGTGCCCAGCGCCAAGCCCAGATTTCCAGCGGCAGAACGGCAAGGCCCACCACGGCAAAGACGGCGACCAGCGCATAGACCGACTTATTTGGGATGCGCATGGTCTTGAGGTCGCTGAACGCCACCCATAGCCCGATGGGTAGGGCGAAGGGCAGGAACCACAGGGCGGTCGGATCGAGAAGCTGCATCGGATCAGTTTACCACGTTGCTGTCGAGCGCCCGCAGCGCCCGCTCGGCGGCCTCGAAATGCTGGGGATTGGCGTCGATCGCCTCTTTCAGCAGGCCGCGGCCGATCTCGACATCGCCCTGCTTGATCGCGGTGAGGGCAAGTGTATGAAAAAGCTGTGCCTTTTCTGCCTGAGTCATCTCCACGATGGGTAGTTGATAGTTGCGTTGGGCGCCGCGGGCGAGGACGAGGTTGTTCTTGGCGGTGAACAGCGTGGCGTCATAGGTGATCGCCTCGACGAATAGCCTCTCAGCGCCGGTATAATCCCCGCGCGACAGTTTTGAATAGCCCCAGTTGTTCAGCACGCCCGAGGGCCTTGTCGTCAGTTCGACCGCGGTTTCGTAGAAACTGTCGGCTTTTTCCCATTCCTTGTTGCTGTCGGCGACCATCGCTTCCAGCCGGTAGCGTTTATAGGTTTCGAACGTGGGCGGGATTGCGTCCAGGATCTTTTCGGCCTTTTTCCAGTCGCCGTTGCGGATCAGTGCGTCGGCATGGTCAACCCGGTCGTCATCGGTGGCATCGGGGTGATCGACGACCTTTGCCCAGGCCAGTGCGCCCTCGGTATTGCGCTTGGCGCGGATCAACGCGCGCGCAAGGCCCCGTTTGGGCGCGATATCGTCTGGCCGTTCCTTGGCCACGGCCGAGAAATGGCGGACCGCCTCATTGGGGTCTGCCACGTTCATCATGATTTCGTTGAGACTGCTTTCGTCGCTGGCCAGCACGTCCTGCACGGCGCGCTCTACCTCGGCCTCGCCATTTGTCGTACAGCCAGGTACTGCCAGCGCCGCAATGGCGCAGACCGATACAAGAAAGACATGGCGCATTTTCCTGCGTCCTCTGCTGCTCTGCCTCAGGGGGTGGACAGCAGCAGGTATTTTCCACTGCCCCGCCTCACCAACACAAAATCGTTGTTTTGCGGCGGATCATAGGCCGAATTCTCGGTTTTTGCGATAGCGCGGCGCAGATTTTCGCGGATTTCGTCCGATTCGCCACTGTCCAGCGCATAGGCGGTGCGGAATACCCGGCGTGCCTCTCCGGTTTGTCCGCTCTCCATCAGGACCACGCCGAGATTGTTCCAGGCGGGCACGAATGTCTCGTCGACGTCGATCGCCCGGCGCAACTGTGCCTCGGCCTGTCCCAGCCGTCCCAGATGCAGGTTTGCCGATCCGATGGCGGACAGGACATCGGCCGTCAGCCCTTGTTCGGCCGCCGCGCGATAATAGGCCTTGAGCGCCAGTTCGAATTCTCCCGCCGCCATCAAACGATGACCGACGATCAAGCCATCCACGGCCTCGGTCACCTCGGGCGTGCCGGGCGGAGGCGGGGGACCGTGGCGGCCGTTTCCCGGCCCACCCAGGCCGTTCTGGCAGGCCGCCAGAAAAGACAGCGCAGCCGCTAACAGTGCCATTGAGAGGCTAGAACGCCCCCTTTTGGAGAGTTTCGTAAATGCCATACACCGAGGGGCCAATCAGGATGATCATCAGCGGCGGAACCGTGAACATCATCGTGCCCAGTGTCAGCTTGGTAGGCAAGACATTCGCCTTTTCTTCGGCCCGCATCACGCGTTTGTCGCGCATTTCGCCCGCATAAACGCGTAGTGCCTCCGAGATGGAGGTGCCAAAGCTGGCCGACTGGATCAGCACGGTCACGAAAGAGGCGACATCGGGCACGCCGCAGCGTTCGCCCATATCCTTGAGAACCTGGATCTTGTCCTTGCCTGCCTTCAACTCGTGGGCGACCATTTCGTACTCGTCAGCCAGGTCGGGAAAGCCCGCACGGATCTCGGCGGCGACGCGGATGATGGCCTGGTCCAGCGACTGGCCCGCCTCGACGCAGACCAGCATCATGTCCAGGCTATCGGGAAAGCCGTTGGTGATTTCTCCTTGCCGGGTTTGCAATCGGCGCTGTACCCAGTATTTCGGCAGGTAATAGCCAATCGCCCCGGGAACGATGATCGACAGGATCATCTGCGTGGAGGACATCCCGCCGGTGGAGTTGCCGACGATGGCATAGAGCACCCCCGCCACCAAAAGCGCGATCCCCAACGCGAACTGCGCGAAATGATACATGCGCACCGATGATCGCGAGCGGTAGCCGGCGCGCATCAGCTTGAGCCGAATGGCACTGAATTCCTCTTCGTTCTGGGGTTCGAGGAATGTGGAATACTTGTCCAGCTTGTCGGCCCGCGAGTTGTAGCGCAGCCGGGGCAGGCCTGTCTCGGCGCTGGCGCGCTGGCGTGCGAGGTTTTCTTCGCGCAGCCGGTCCAGCGGATCGGCGCGTTTTTTCAAAAGCGAGGGCAGCGCCAGCGCCAGCAATGTCACCGCGAGAAATCCCACCGCATAGATCGGGCCGAGCGGGCCGAGCCTTTCGACCAGAATTGCCTGGATCGTATCGAGCATTGCCATAGTGGCCTCCCTAGACCTTGATGTTGACCATCATGCGCATGAAAATCACGTTGGTGACGAGGAACACGCCGACGGCGAGGGCGGCCGGGATGAAAAAGGCGGTTTGCTTGACGCTGTCGTAATAGTCGGGCTTGAGAACCGAAATCATCAGGATTGCCGCGATCGGGAAGCCCGACAGGAACATCCCCGACCATTTCGCCTCTGCGGTGATCGCCTTGACCCGGCGGAACAGTTTGAACCGCGCGCGGATGACAGCGGCGAGCCCCGCGAGGATTTCGGCAAGGTTCCCGCCGGATTGCTGCTGGATCGTCACTGCCACGGCGAGAAAGCGTAGATCCTGCATGTCCATGCGTTCGGCAAGATCTTTCAGCGCCTCTGACACATCGCGCCCGTAGGCGGCCTCGTCCGCGATGATGCCGAACTCCGAGCCAAGCGGATCGGCTACCTCGCGCGCCACGATGTTGATCGCCGAGATGAAAGGATGCCCCACCTTGAGCGATCGGACCATGAGTTCTACCGCGTCGGGAAGCTGTTCCTCGATCAGGGCGAGGCGTTTCTTGGCCTTGTTGTTGATCCACACATAGACCCCGCCAACCCCCATCACCACCGCCACCAGCGCACGCACGGGCAGGGCCGCCTCGGTGCCCATGGTAAGCCCCATGAAAGCCACCCCCGACAGCAGCACCATGATCATGATCAGTTGTTTCGGCGAAAAGGCGATATTGGCTTTTTGCGCCTTGTCCGACAGCATCGAGTAAAGCGGGATGCCGCGCGCGTTCACGTGCTGGCTCATCTCCTTGCGGAGCTGTTCCAGAACCTCTTCGCGATTGCCGCCTTTTTCCAGCATTTCCAGCCGGCGGTTGAGCTTGCTGTTAAGGCTGATCGATCTGCCAAAGACGGTCAGGTACAGACCCTCGACCAGAACAAGGACAGAAACGAAAATCAGCCCGTAGATAAGGGGTTCGGCACTGATTTGCATGGCTTATGCCCCCATATTCGGTTCAAAAAGGCTGGCTGGCAGATCATAGCCCCACTGGCGGAAGCGTTCCGAATAGTGGCTGCGCACGCCGGTGGCGGTGAATCGGCCGATGATCTTGCCGTCGGGTTGCAGCCCGAGGCGTTCGTAGCGGAACACCTCCTGCATCGAGATCACGTCGCCCTCCATGCCGGTCAGTTCGGTGATCGAGACCATCCGGCGCGACCCGTCCTGCAGGCGGCTGGCCTGCACGATCAGGTTCACAGCGCTTGCGATCTGGCTGCGAACCGCTTTGAGTGGCATCTCGATCCCTGCCATCGCGATCATGTTCTCAAGGCGCGAAACGGCGTCACGGGCGTTGTTGGCGTGGATCGTGGTCATCGAGCCGTCATGGCCGGTGTTCATCGCCTGCAACATGTCGATGACCTCTTCGCCGCGGGTTTCGCCGACGATGATGCGGTCGGGGCGCATCCGCAGGGCGTTCCTCAGACAGTCGCGCTGGGTCACCGCGCCGCGGCCCTCGACATTGGCGGGGCGGCTTTCCATCCGGCCCACATGGGTCTGCTGCAGCTGCAGTTCGGCAGTATCTTCGATCGTCAGGATGCGTTCGGAATTGTCGATGAAGCTGGACAGCGCGTTCAATGTGGTCGTCTTGCCCGACCCCGTCCCGCCCGACACGATCACGTTGAGGCGGCAGGCCACGGCGGCCTGTAGATAGGCTGCCATTTCCTCGGTGAAGGCGCCGAAGCGGACAAGATCGTCAACGCCCAGCTTGTCCTTCTTGAATTTCCGGATCGAAACCAGGCTGCCATCCACCGCGATCGGCGGCACCATCGCGTTGAATCGCGACCCGTCAGCCAGGCGCGCGTCGACATAGGGGTTCGATTCATCGACGCGCCGGCCCACGGCGGAAACGATCTTGTCGATGATCCGCAAAAGGTGGCGTTCGTCCTTGAAGGTGATGTCGGTCAGTGTCAGCTTGCCCGCGCGTTCGACGAAGATCTGCTTGGGCCCATTGACCAGGATGTCGTTGATGGTTTCGTCCTGCAAGAGCGGCTCTAGCGGGCCGAGCCCCTTGACCTCGTCATAGAGTTCCTGGTGCAGTTGTCGACGGTCCTCCTTGTTGAGGACCACGCTCATTTCCTCTAGTGCCTCGGCGGCGATGTCCTGGATCTCGGCGCGCAGATCGGCCTCGGCGGCGTGTTCCAATGCGGCGAGGTTGAGGTTTTCCAACAGGCGCTTGTGCAATTCGACCTTGAGCTCGCCCAGCTTTTCGCGTCTCTTGCGTTCCTTGTCCTCGGGCATCGCGCGGGCCGGGGCGGTGCGTGGCTTGGCCGGGGCGCTGTTGGTTGTCGCGGGGCGGACCTGTTGGGGCGGCGTGGCGACATGCGCGAGACGGGCGGCGGAATGGTCGGCCTTCTTGTAGCGCGAGAACATCGGTGTTTCTCCCCGGTCCTGATCAGGCGGTGCCAGAGGCTTCGGCTGCCTCGTTCAGATCGTAAAGCGATTTGGCAAGCTTCTGGATTTCCTTGCGCAGCGGTGTCTTGGCCGCGGTTTCGGCCAGCGGCAGCCCGTGGTCGCCGGCCTGGGCGATAACCTTGCCGCCATCGGGCAACAGCATGTCCAGGTCTATATCCAGGCTTTCGGCCAGCCGCTTGACGCGGCTCTTGCCCGCAAGGTCGGTGAACTTGGGCGCGCGGTTCAGGATGAAGCGTAACTTTTGATGGGGCAGGTCTTCGGATTTCAGCGCACGTAACAGCCGCAGCGTGTTTTGCGCCGAGCGCATGTCGAGTTCGAGCAATGCGAAATAGACATGCGCCTTGTTCAGGACCGTTTCGGTCCATTGCACCAGGGTCGTGGGCATGTCGATGACCACGAAATCGAACTGGGACCGAGCCATTTCCACCAGCGCCTCCACATCTTCGGAGGTGACGATATCCAGCGGCAGGATGTCGGACGGCGCGGTCAGGACGTGCAAGTCCTTGTTATAGGCCTGCAATGCCTGCATGAAGCTCTCGCAATCCATCGCGGCTATGTCGGTCAGAAGCTCGACAACCGCCTCCTTGCGCGGCAGGTCCAGGAAGGTCGAGACCGAGCCGAATTGCAGATCGAGATCCAGCAGGCAGATCCGCTTGTCCGTCTTTGCGGCCAGCCTGGTCAGTTCCCAGGCCATGTTCACCGCAAAATTCGAGGCCCCGACGCCGCCAGCAAGACCATGCACCGGTAAAACCACCCCATCGCGATGGTTCGATGTCACCTTGGGGGCGGCCGGGGCGCGCGCGGATACGGGTTCGGGAGCAGGGGTGCCAAGCCTGGCGATGGCCTCGTGCAACGCCCCATCGGGCAGCGGGTAGGGAACGAAATCGTCGGCCCCGTGCCGCATGAGCTGGTGCAGCGCGATCGGGCTCAGTTCTTCAGCGATGACGACGACCTTGATACCGTGGCTCTTGGCACTCCGTATGACCTGGCCGATAAAGGCGATATTGTCCTCATCCTCTTGATCGACCGCGACTGCCACGAAATTCAGCAAGGAACCGTCGGGCTGGCCGAAATAGGTCGTGGCATCCTCGAACGCGAGATCGCCCCAGCCCTCACCGAGCTCGGATTCCATATCCTCGATCAGAAGGTCGAAATTCTGGATGTCCCGCGACACAGTGCATGCGGTGATCTGGGCGGGCTCTGATTCCAACGCGGCCATACTCGTCATCGCTCTCTCTTCCCCAATTGTTGGGTCGGCCGGGGAATGGGCGATGCCTGCCCGACGGACCCTCACGCGACTCGTGGGCGCGCGATTTATTCCTTGGGAAACAGACTGGAGTTCAAACTGGGCAACATTACGGCTCAAAAACCGTAATTGTTGGATTATCGCGGGCGCCCGGACGTGGGCGATCGCGGTCAGTCGCTGGTTTGCGCAGCGTCGGCGTGGATGCCGGGTTCGGTCGCGCTTTGCAGGAATTCCTCGTAAACGCGCTGCGCATATTTGCCATCATGGACCAGGGGCACGGGCCTGAGGAACCCCGATACCTCGGTCACGGTGCGCCGGTTACGCCGTTCGCGCCCCTCGGTGACAATCAGAGGCTGGGTTTCGCCAAAGGAAACCATGGCCTCAAGCCGGTTGCGCGAAATCCCCTGCGAAACCATGAAATCGACCGCCGCCCGCGCACGGCGCATGCCCAGTGCGCGGTTATAGGCGGTACTGCCCACCATGTCCGTATGGCCGTAGACGCGGAACTTGACCAGCGGGTAGGCACGGATCCATTCCGCCTGGCGGCTCAGAACGGCGCGGGCCTGGCCGTCCAGAACGGCGCTGTCGAAGGCAAAGTTGATCGTGCTGGGCACTTCGGCGGCAAAGCGGCGCGACAGGTTGAGGACCGCGCTGCGGTCGCCATTCATCACCTGGGTGTTGTTCATCGTGGCATTGCCGAAATCGCCCTGACCGAGAAATTCGCCGGCTGGCCGGTTGAAGTCGACCATCGCGCCGGGCGAACAGGCCGACAGCGCGGTAATCGCGCCGAGAGACATCACGAGGACAGGCGCGCGCATCGTTTACTCCATCACATAGCCGTAAGAGCCGGTGAAATCCTGGCGCGCAACCTCGCCGGCGGCACCATTTTGCGGCAGGGATTTGCCGTCGACCTTGCCGAACAGGAACAACTCTCGTTCGCTGGGCGGCCGAATCCGGTCGGTCGGAAGTGCCAGCGCCTCGCCCCGCGTGGGGCTGACGAGATGGGCGGTCACGATGATTACCAGTTCGCTTTGTTCGCGCTGATATTCGGCACTGCGAAACAGGGCGCCCAGGATCGGGATGTCGCCCAGCCACGGCACCTGGCCGTTGAGACTGGTAAAATCATCCTTGAGCAGGCCCGCCACCGCGAAACTTTCCCCGTCGCGCAACTCTACCGTGGTCGAAGTGGACCGGGTCGAGAACCCGCTGATCGAGAACCCGCCATTGGTATAGGAAACGGTCGGATCGATGCCGCTGACCTCGGCGCCCATCTTGAGGTTGATGGTCTTGCCGATCACCCGCGGGGTGAAGTTCAGCGAGATCCCGAACGGTTTGAACTCGACGGTAATATTGCCCTCGTCGTTGGCGATCGGCACCGGATACTCGCCCCCCGCCAGGAATTTCGCCTCCTGGCCCGACAATGCAGTCAGGTTGGGTTCAGCCAGCGTGCGCACGAATCCCTTGGTTTCCAATGCTTCTAGCAGAACGTCGAACTGCATCGCGCCGAGGCCGCCATTGATCGACAAAAGCCCCGTGCCGGTGCCGGAGGTCGTCATGGAATCCGCGATCACCGTTGTGTCGCCGCCGTCGATTGTCGCTCCGGCGCGGAAATTGGTGCCGAGGCTCTTTGAAACCGAGCGGTTCATTTCGGCAAAGCGGACCTTCAGCATCACCTGTTCGCTGCCACCCACAGATAACAGGTTGGATACCTTGCCCGGCGCATAGCGCGACGCAAGGTCGATGGCGCGGTCCACGACATGGGACGAGGTGACGGTGCCTGACAGCACCAGACCGTCATTGGCAGAGCGCACCTCGATCGGCTCGCCTGGCAGAACCTCGCCAAGGCGTTCCTTGAGTTCGCTCAGATCGGGCGTTACCCGCACCTCGACATTGGTCAGCAATCGGCCATCGGGCGCCAACAGTGTCAGCGTCGTGCGGCCCGGCGACTTGCCCAGCACATAGATCGTGCGATCAGACAGCGTCGAGATATCCGCGATCTGCGGGTTTGAAATCGACAATTCGGCGAAAACCTCATCGCTTTCCACCACGACGGCACGGTTCATCGGAACGGTCAGCTTTCCCGACGTGCCCCCGCCCAGCGCGCGCAAGGTCTGCGATTGGGCCATGCCCGCGATCCCTGCGACCGCGGCGGCCCCGATCAGCACGGCTGTAACTAGCCCTTTGATTTTCATGTGATCCTGCCTTTCCGATCACGCCTCGATGCAGGGTCTTTCGCGCCCAATTTTCAAGACCATGTTCGAAAACCGGAAATTTTTCAAGAATCAATGCATTGGCGCGGGGCGTTTATGTAGAAAAACCGCAACAGGTCACTGCCGGGCCGGCCGCCCTGTCGCGGAAGTGGGCGCGCGTCAATTCGTGCAGGGGATCGGGATTTCCACCACCTCGGCGCCCCGGCGGGTGCGGATGGTGCAGACTTCCTTTTGTGTTTCGACCAGTTCGGGCACCTCGTCATCGACGATCCCCAAAAGTCGTTTCTGGTCGATTTCCACCACTTCGGAAATTGCTTCTTCGTCCGAGGCGACCAGCGACAGCGACAAGCGCCCGGTGGATTGTGCCTGCGCGAGGGCAGCGACCTGCTGCGGCGTGGCCTCGACCGTGACGGTGCGCGCGATCAGGGGCCGGGTGGTATCGTTGTCGGCGATCTGGTCCACGGCGATCAGTGCCACACCGCTTTGGATCAGGCGGGTGACCTGTTTGCGATCGACATCGCCGGTCCAGTAGACATCGACCGTGTCGCCCGGCCTCAGGAATCCCGAAACGCCCGAGGCCACGTCGACCCGGATCGCAAAGGCGCGCATGCCCTTGCCCAGCCGCGCGGTCAGTCCCGCATCTGCACCCGGCTCTGTCAGTTTCACGGCAAGCAGCGGCTCGCCCGCCTCGACCGCGCGCAGCACGCTGCGATAGGCGGGGGCGCCCTCTGGGAACATTGTCTTTTCGTCCTGGAAGGTGCCCTCGGGCAGCCATTTCTTGGGCCAGGGCGCAAGCGCCATCTTGTCGGCGGTCAGTTGTTCACCATAGCGCAGGGGGGTCTTGGCCACCAGAACCGGGACCAGCTCGATCTGGGGCGCGGTATTTGCGCGTTCCTGTGCCAGCGCCTGTTCATATTGCTGGATATAGCCCTGCGCCATGTAAACCGCGAACCCCGCCAGCCCCAGCCCGGCCACCAATACAAGCCCAAAGATCATCCGCATGGCCCGATCCTTTCCTCTCAGGCCGCCCGCCAGATTTAGGGGCGGCGCCGCATGTACTTACCTTCGGATCGAGGATGCCCGTCGATTACGGCAATTGCGTGGTAACACCACGGCGCCTGTCGGGATTTTTTCCGATCCGGGAACAAATCGCCGGAACAACCGCCAGTCGCGCAGACTAGTTCGTGCCGGCCCCGATCCCGGCCATCTTTGATGAAATGTCATCGCCCAACCCGTCGGTCGAGGTGCCGAAGGTCGACATCACCAGCACACCCAGCCCGATGACCCCTGCGCTCAAAACCACCCAGTCCAGCGAGGTATTGCCATCTTCCTGGCGGATGAAGGTCGCGATGCGATCTGTTTTCATGTCTTTCTCCAAAGCACGAGCACTCGTTACGTCTGTTCATGGCGCGGCAGTGATGCGCAGGTGGCCATTTTCACAGGATGGTGGGCAATTGCGGCGCGCGCGGGGTGCCGATGTGCCCCCAACCGGGTGTTTTCGGGATCGGTTGCGGGCCGGGCCGGCTGGATGCGCCGAGAACGGAAAAGGCCGCGCCCTGGAAGGACGCGGCCAAATATCATCGGTGAGGGCGAGGTTAGTTCGCCGTCCAATCCGTGACGGTGGCAGTGTTGAGGTTGGTTTGGATCTTGCCGGCCAGGGTTTCCACGCCACCACCCACGGTGGTCAGCACGGCCAGGCCAAGGCCGACGATAGCGGCGGTCAGCACGACCCAGTCCACGGTCACGGCGCCGGATTCGTCGTCGCGGAAGTTTTTGATCAGGTTGAAAAGTTTCATTGTTCGTCCCTCCAGTAGGATGCTCGCTCTGTTTCGGTTTGCCTTGTCGGGACCGTCTTGGGCCGGCCTCTGTCTTGGCCCGATCACCGCCTTGGCATGGGTGTATATGGCCAGCGGAATGGGGCGAGAGTTTGACTGAGGCTAGGCATTTTTCGAAGGGGTTAAAAAAGATAATACTTTTGGGTCAAGCCAATGAAAATAATTGTAAAAATTTTACACTTCGGGCTCTCGATCACGCATGGGCCGCGTGCGGGCCGATGCGCCAGGCCGCGTTCGCCCCCCTTGAGAGTAGCCATCAAGCGGGATTCTTGCGAGACTGACGCCAACGCGAAAACGGGCGCAGAGGCAGGAAGGCAATGATGCGACGCTTGGCGGCGGCGATAGGTTTCGGGGCGGCCCTCGCGCTGACGCCCTGCGCCGGGGCCGAGCCGTCAGCGACATCGGATTTCACCTTTCGGCGGGTCAAGCCGCCCGCACCCGGCGCGGGCCGCCTGATCACGGTTCAGATCGCCCCGGCCGCGCCGCAACTGCCCCCTGCCGCCGACGAACCGGGGACACGGCCTGTCCAGCCGGACGAATCCGCCGCCTGGTTCTGGGGGGCGGTTTCGCCAGCGCTTGCCGATAGCGGCCCGGGCCGGCTGTCGCAGGCTGTCGCCGCCTTGGCGACAGCACCCGTCAACGAGGCGGTCAGCGCGCCGCGCCTGCACCTGCTGGAGCGCATCGCGCAGACCCATGGCGTCGATATACTCATGGCCACGGCGGGTACTCGGGTATCGCCCGCGCTGGCACTGGCGGTCATCGGGGTCGAAAGTGCGGGCCGCGCCGATGCCGTAAGCAACGCGGGCGCACAGGGGTTGATGCAACTCATGCCCGCCACCGCCGACCGCTTCGGGGTCGATCAGGCACTGGAGGCCGGAGCGAACATCCGCGGCGGGGTGGCGTTCCTGGATCACCTGATCGCGCGTTACGCGGGCGATCCCATCCTTGTGCTGGCGGCCTATAATGCCGGTGAGGGCGCCGTGCGCGACCATGCGGGCGTGCCGCCCTTTGCAGAAACGCGTAGCTATGTACCGCGCGTCCTGGCCGCCTGGACGGTGGCGCGCAACCTGTGCCAGGTCCCGCCCGTCCTGATCAGCGATGGCTGCATCTTCCAGCGGATGGAGAAAGGATAGATGACCGGGAACAGGCCGCTGGTGCTGGATGTGGACGGCACGTTTCTGCGCACCGATCTTTTGCTTGAGTGCTTTTGGGGCGGGTTGCACCGCGCGCCGCTGGCTACTCTGGCGGCGACCTTTCGCAACCTCAAGGACCGTGCGGCGCTCAAGCGTGCGCTGGCGGAGATTGCGCCTCCGCGGGTCGATCTGCTTCCGCTGCGCAATGAGATCGCGGCCGAGGCGCTGGCCGCGCGCGAGGATGGGCGCGAGGTGGTCCTGGCCTCGGCGTCGGATGCCGCCTTGGTCGGACAACTGACCGCGCATTACGGCTTTGGCCCGCACGGCTTTGGATCGGACGGGCGGACCAACCTCAAGGCAGAGACCAAGGCGCAGGCCCTGGTTCGGGCCTATGGTGAGCGCGGCTTCGATTATGCCGGCGACAGTGCTGCCGATCGCGCGGTCTGGGCGGTCGCCGATCAGGCGCTGGTTGTTGGGCCGGTCCGGGGTGCGGCCACGGCCCTGCGTGCCGCCGGTCACGAGGTGCGCGAGGTCGACGGCCGATGGCATCTGCGTGACCTGTTACGGGCGTTGCGGCCGCATCAATGGGTCAAGAACGGGCTGTTGTTCCTGCCGATGCTGGCCGCACATGATTTCAGGCTGGGTACTCTGGCGCTGGTGCTGGCCGGGATCGCGGCTTTTTCGGCGGCGGCGTCCAGCATCTATATCGTCAACGACCTGCTTGATCTCGAGGCCGACCGCCTGCATCCGACGAAATGTAATCGCCCGTTCGCGTCCGGTGCGGTGCCGATCCGGATCGGCATGGTGGCAACTGTTGCCCTGGCTTTGGTCGCGCTGGGGATCGGCGGGGCGCTGGGGCCGCCCTTCGTGGCCGTGATCGCGGTCTATATGGCCCTGTCGCTGGCCTATTCGCTCAGGCTCAAGCGGATGCGTTGGGTGGATGTCGCGACGCTTGCCTCGCTTTACACCCTGCGCGTTGTGGCCGGGGCGGCGGCTAGCGGTGGCGAGGCGTCGTTCCTGATGCTGGTTTTTGTCTTTCCGGTCTTCCTGACGCTGGGCTGCGTCAAGCGGATGACGGAACTGGCGCTGGCCCCAAGCGATGGGCGGCTGCCCGGTCGTGGGTACGGGCGTGCGGATCGCGACGATCTGCTAAACGTTGCGGGCCTGGGCACCGTGGGTGCGCTGGTGATCTTTTTCAGCTACAGTTTCACCTCGCAGGCAGAGGCCCTTTACCCGGCGCGCTGGATGTTGTGGCTGGCGCTGTTGCCGATTGCAGCATGGCTGATGCGGATGGTGCGGCTGGGTTATCGCGGACAGCAGGATTACGATCCGATCGTCTTTGCATTGCGTGACAGGGCCGGGCTTGGGCTGATCTTCTTGACGCTCTCGCTGATGATGTACAGTTCCGGTCTGTGGCAACGCTGGGTCGGATTCTGAGCCCGGCCAGGGCTCAGATCGACAGCTTTTTGAAGATCGGTTCGGGGATGGCGCGGATAATTGCCATGATCGCCATCCACAATAGCGGCGTATAGATCACGTTTCGCCTTTTATCGACTGCGTTCAGGATGTCGTTGGCGACCTTTTCGGGCGCCGCGACCAGGAACATTCCCTTCATTCCCCACGTCATGGCGGTGTCGGTAAAGCCGGGTTTCACCGTCACGACATGCCCGCCCGATCGCGCCAGGCGATTGCGCAGCCCCGAAAGATAGGTGGCAAACCCTGCCTTGGCCGCGCCGTAGACATAATTGCCGATTCGCCCTCGGTCGCCCGCGACCGAGGTGACGCCGACCACGGTGCCCGCGCCGCGGGCCTCGATCATCGGGGCAAGCCGATGCAGGAATTCCGCCGGTCCGGTGAAACTGTCCGTGGCAACGCCCGCGATCAGCGAGGGATCGGCGTCGATGTCGGCTTGCGGCGGCATCGATCCGACAAAAACCGCCGCCGACAACGTACCCTCCTGCGCGGTGAGCCTGTCCAGGATGGGGTCGAAACTTGCCGGGTCGCGCGCGTCGAAGGCGACAGTTTCGGCCAGCGCGGCCCCGCGCACGCGGGCGTCGGCGGCATCACGTTCCAACTCGGCGGGGTTGCGTCCGGCAAGGATCACGCCGTCGCCGCGCTCGGCCAATTTGCGGGTAAAGGCGCGCGCCATCGATGAGGACGCGCCGAGGATGATCCAGGTTTCACTCATGCTACGGTCCTCAGGTTCAGCCGCCGAACCAGGTCGGTCGCAAGACGGCCGTCAGGGTCGGTCTTGGCGATCTCGGCCCGCCAGGCGGACAGTTCGGGATACATCGCCGCGATGTTGTCGGGATGGGCAAGCGCGTCCTTGGCAAAGTAAAGCCGTCCGCCCGCATCCAGCACCTGCTGTTCCAGCTTGGCAAAGATCGCGGGCACCTTCTTGCGGGCCGGAAAATCGACGGCAAGCGTGTAGCCCGCCATCGGGAAAGACAGGTGGCCGGCCCGCCCCGGACCCATCTTTTTCAGTACAGCCAACGGCGAGGCGATGCCGGCCTTGGCGATGGTCTCCAGGATCGCCTTCAATTCGGGCCCCTTGTCCAGCGGCACCACGCACTGGAACTGGTGAAAGCCGCGTTTGCCGTAAAGGCGGTTCCAGTCGTAGATGCGGTCGAGAGGGAAAAAGAACTCTTCCAGCGGGCGAGTGCGTTTGCGGGAGGTGTCGGGAATGCGCGAGATATAGAAAGCGTTGAACAGCTTGACCACGGGCCAGGACAGGGCCAGCCGCGGCGCGTCCAGCGGCACAGTGATCGCGCGGCGCCGCGGACCGGGGCGGCCGCCCTCGGCCAGTGTACCCTCTTCCAGGATGCCGCGGCCCAGCCGTTTGCCGCGCTTGGTCGCGTCGATCCAGCCCACGGTATATTCGGCCTGTGAACTGTCGAAAGCGGCAAGAAAACTGTCGAAGTCGCGGATACGGGTTTCCTTTACCCGCATCCGCTGGCCCGGGACGGGCTGAAGTTGCAGTTTTGCCGACAGGATCGCGCCGGTTTGACCCTGGCCTCCCATGGTGGCGCGGAACAACGCGGGCTCGGCTTCGGGGCGCACCTCTCGCGGGCCTTGGTCGGTCATCAGCCTGAGGCCCAGCACATGCTGACCAAAGCTGCCCGCGTTATGATGATTCTTGCCATGCACGTCATTGGCGATGCAGCCCCCCACCGTGGCAAATCCGGTGCCCGGCATGACCGCGGGCATCCAGCCGCGCGGGGCAAAGACGCGCAGCAGCTCGGCAATGGTTGCGCCTGCCTCGACCTCCAGGACGCCGGTTTCGGGGTCGAAGGCCAATAGCCGGTCCATCCGCGTCATTTCTATTGCCGCGCCGCCATCGTTGAGCGGCCCGTCGCCGTAGGAACGGCGGTTGCCGATAGCCGGGCCGCGCCCTGCCAGCGCCGTTGCGAGCGCGGGCAGATTCTCGGGGCGGGCCAGCGTGCCACGGGCCCTGACGACCCGGCCCCAGCCGGCATATTCAGCGATTTTCCATTGCATGCCTGGTCCTTTTCGACATCCGTTCGGCGATGGGAAAGACCATCGCGCCCAAACCGATCGCGAACCACAGCGTGGTGACCCGGATCACAGCGGTGGCCGCTATGGATGTTTCGGGTGGTAACCCCTCCAGCGTCAAGAGCGCGATCATCGCAGCCTCGGCCCCGCCCAGCCCGCCGGGCGCCCCGGTCAGCCCGCCCGCCAGCGTTGCGAAAACGAAGATCGCCGTTGCCGTGGACAGGGCTATATCCGCCCCCAGCCAGATCAGCAGCATGTAAAAGGCCACGCCCTCGGCCATCCAGCCGACCACGCCCAGCCCGACCGCTGCGGCAAGCGTGCCCGAATGAGAGAAATGGCGCAAGGCGCGCGCCATGCCGCGGGCCCGCACGAACAGGCGCGGGCAGCAGCCCAGCGCCCGATAGGCCAGCGTTACCAGCCCTGCCAGCAGCCGCGGACGGGTGGCGACCACCGCCGTGCCCAACGCCAGCCCCGCCAGCGGCAGCGCCCCCGCGATCCCGCTGGCCGACAGCGCCAGCGCCCCGGCCAGGATCAGCGCCATCGCCACCAGATCGGCGGCCCGGTCCACCAGGAACAGCGGTGCCGAGCGGTCCAGCGGCACGCCGGTTTCCCGCCGGATCCAGCGGATGCGCACCAACTCGCCCACCCGGCCCGGTGTCGCACTCATCAGGAAACCGCCCAGGAAATGCCGCATGTCGCGCACCAGCCCCGGCGGCAGGCCGATGCGGCGGGCGAACAGGTGCCAGCGCAGCCCCCGCATCAGGTAGTTGACCAGTGAAAACCCCAACAGCGCCGCGACCTGCACCGGGCCAAGGCGCAGCAACTGCGCGCGCGTTTCCGCCCAACCCGTTGCGGCAGCCAACCCGATCAGGCCCGCGACGACCAGCGCCATGAGCCCCCCCAGCAGCGCCAGATCGCGCCAGCGGCGCGGCGCGGCGGCCGGGGCGGGGGAGGGCGGAAGGGTCATCGACATGGCACCCCGGCGATAGCGGCAGAATCGGACGGCTAGGTGACCCCGGTTCGGTCAGAACGTTACCGCTGCGGCCGCCCGCGCCCTTAACGGCAAGGGGCCGCGCGGGGCCTGCCCCCACACGGCCCGGTTCCCGGCATTCCGCCGGTCAGTTGACGATGGTCGCCTCGGTCGCGGCGCGGATCTCGTCCTCGGTCACGCCCTCGGCGCATTCCACGATCTTCAGACCGCCCTCGACCACGTCGAGCACGCCCAGATTGGTGATGATCCGGCTGACCACGCCGGTCCCGGTCAGCGGCAGGGTGCATTCCTTCAGCAGCTTGCTGTCGCCATGCTTGTTGGTGTGGTCCATCACGATCACCACGCGCTTGACGCCCGCGACAAGGTCCATCGCGCCGCCCATCCCCTTGACCAGCTTGCCGGGGATCATCCAGTTCGCCAGATCGCCGTTTTCCGACACTTCCATCGCGCCCAGGATCGCCATCGCGATCTTGCCGCCGCGGATCATGCCAAAGCTTTGCGCGCTGTCGAAATAGGCCGAGTGGGCCAGTTCGGTGATGGTCTGCTTGCCGGCGTTGATCAGGTCGGGGTCTTCCTCACCCTCCAGCGGAAAGGGGCCAAGGCCCAGCATCCCGTTTTCCGATTGCAGCGTGACGTGCACGCCCTCGGGGATGTAGTTCGCGACCAGCGTCGGGATGCCGATCCCGAGGTTCACATACATCCCGTCCTTCAGTTCCTGCGCGGCGCGCGCCGCCATCTGGTTGCGGTCCCAGGGCATCAGTCGTTCTCCCGTTCGGTTCTGGCCGCGAGGCTTGCCATGAGCTGTGCCGTCTGCGTCACCAGGAGTGGAATTTCTTTCGTCACGTCGGGGCCGAAATGGGCATCGGCCACCCGCTGCGCCACGTGCAGGTATCCGGCCGCCTCTTCGCCGAGGGTCTCGACCTCTTCGAAAAACGTGCCGGAACGTGCCATGGCGGGGTCCCTTACGCGGCGCGCGTGGTGCGCTGTTCGATGCGCTTCTCGTGGTCGCCCTTGATCAGGCGGTGCACGTAGATGCCGGGCAGGTGGATCTTGTCGGGGTCAAGCTGACCGGGTTCGACGATCTCCTCCACCTCGGCGACGCAGACCTTGCCGCACATCGCGGCGGGCGGGTTGAAGTTGCGGGCGGTCTTGCGGAACACCAGGTTGCCGGTGGTGTCGGCCTTCCATGCCTTGACGATGGACAGGTCCGCCACGATCCCGCGTTCCAGGATGTAGGTTTCGCCGTCGAACTCCTTGTGTTCCTTGCCCTCGGCGATCTGGGTGCCCACGCCGGTTTTCGTGTAGAAACCGGGGATGCCGCAGCCGCCGGCGCGCATCCGTTCGGCGAGCGTGCCCTGGGGGTTGAATTCCAGCTCAAGCTCACCCGACAGGTACTGGCGCATGAACTCGGCATTCTCGCCCACATAGGACGAGATCATCTTTTTCACCTGGCGGGTCTGCAGCAGGATGCCGATGCCGAAATCGTCGACGCCCGCGTTGTTCGAGGCGAAGGTCAGGTCCCTGGTCCCCGCGTCCTTGATCGCCTCGATCAGCAACTCCGGAATGCCGCACAGGCCGAAACCGCCCGCGGCGATGAACATGCCGTCGAAAAGCAGCCCGTCCAGGGCCTCCGCGGCGCTGTCGTATACCTTGTTCATGGAACACTCCCCATTCGAACCATTGGCGCAAGTTGTGGCGAAGGGGCAGGGGCAAGTCAATGAACCGCAGGGCCGGCCGTCACGCCGGCCCCGTCGATCAATCCTCTTTCTTGGCGGCGGTCTTGCGCGTGGCGGTCTTCTTGGCCGGGGTCTTTTTCGTCGCGGTCTTTTTCGCCGCCGGCTTCTTGGCGGCGGCCTTCTTGCCGCCCTTCTTGGCGGCCTTTTCCGCGATCAGTTGCACGGCCATGCCTATGGTCACATCCGCGGGGTCCACGTCCTTTGGCAGGGTGGCGTTGACCTTGTCCCACTTGATGTAGGGGCCATAGCGGCCCTCCATCACGTTGACGGCGCCGCCCTTTTCCGGGTGTTCGCCCAGTTCGCGCAGGGGCTTGGCGGCAGAGGCCCCCCGGCCGCGGGTCTTTTTCTGGGCCAGCACCTCGACCGCGCGGTTCATGCCGACGGTGAACACCTCTTCCACGTCGGGCAGGTTGGCATAGACGCGGCCGTGCTTGACGTAGGGGCCATAGCGGCCGATGCCCGCCTCGACCAGTTCGCCATCCTCGGGGTGGGCGCCGATCTCGCGCGGGAGCGACAGCAGCATCAGCGCCTTTTCCAGGTCGATCGTCTCGGCCGCCCAGCCCTTGGGCAGGCTGGCACGGGGCGGTTTCGGCTGGTCCTCGGTCGGTTCGCCCTTTTGCACATAGGGGCCGAAACGACCATTTCTCAGGGTGATTTCCTCGCCGTCGTCATGGCCCAGAACCTTGCCGTCCAGTTCGGCGGCAGGGTCGTCGCCATTGGGGGCCGACAGCGGGCGGGTATAGCGGCATTCGGGATAGTTGGTGCAGCCGATAAAGGCCCCCCCCGAGCGCGCGGTCTTCAGGTTCAGCCGCCCCAGCCCGCATTTGGGGCAGACGCGGGGGTCGCCACCATCCTCGCGCGCGGGATAGAGGTGGGGGGCGAGAACCTCGTCGATCTTGTCCAGAACCTCGGAAATACGCAGGTCGGCGGTTTCGGCGAGGGCCGCAGAGAAATCGCGCCAGAAGCGGGCCAGCACGTCGTGATAGTCGCGGCTGCCGGCGGACACGTCGTCAAGCTCGTCCTCCAGGTTCGCGGTGAATTCATAGCCCACGTATTTCTGGAAGTAGTTGGACAGGAAGGCGGTCACCAGCCGGCCCTTGTCCTCGGGGATCAGGCGGTTCTTGTCCTTGCGCACATAGCCGCGGTCCTGGATCGTGGTGACGATGGACGCATAGGTGGAGGGCCGGCCGATGCCGAGTTCCTCCATCCGTTTGACCAGCGTGGCCTCGGTATAGCGGGGGGGCGGCTGGGTGAAATGCTGTTCGGGGGTGACGCTTTGGCGTTTGGCGGGCTCGCCCTGCGCGATCTGGGGCAGGCGCTTGTCCTCGTCGTCGACCACGACATCGTCGCGCCCCTCTTCGTAGACCTTGAGGAAGCCGTCGAACAGAACGACCTGGCCGGTGGCGCGCAGGCTGACCTGTTTGTCGCCGCTGGTGACGTCGACAGTGGTGCGTTCCAGCCGCGCGGCCTCCATCTGGCTGGCCAGCGTGCGTTTCCAGATCAGGTCATACAGTTTCTTCTGGTCGGCATCGCTCACCCGCAGGCTGGCCGCGTCGCGGGTCATGTCGGTGGGCCGGATGCATTCGTGGGCCTCTTGGGCGTTCTTGGCCTTGTTCTTGTACATCCGCGGCGATTTCGGGACGTAATCGGCGCCGTAGCGGTCCTTGATCGCGTCGCGGGCGGCCATCACCGCCTCGGGGGCCATGTCGATGCCGTCGGTCCGCATGTAGGTGATATGCCCCGCCTCGTAGAGCCGTTGCGCCGCCTGCATGGTCTGGCGCGCGCCGAAGCCGAACTTGCGGCTGGCCTCTTGCTGGAGGGTCGAGGTCATGAAGGGCGGGGCGGGGTTGCGGCTGGCGGGCTTGGCCTCGACGGCCTCGACGGTGAACTCGCGGCTGGTGATCGCCTGCACGGCCAGCTCGGCGGCGGTGTCTGTGGCGATGTCGAACTTGTCCAGCTTCTTGCCGCCCAGAACGGTCAGCCGGGCCTCGTAGGTCTGGCCGCGGGGGGTGGCGAAGATGGCCTTGACCGACCAGTATTCGCGGGCGCGGAAGGCCTCGATCTCCATCTCGCGCTCGACGATCAGCCGAAGGCAGACCGATTGCACGCGCCCCGCGGATTTCGCACCGGGCAGTTTCCGCCACAGCACCGGCGACAGGTTGAAGCCCACCAGGTAA
The DNA here is from genome assembly GCF_004343505.1 of Rhodovulum bhavnagarense. GTDB lineage: Bacteria > Pseudomonadota > Alphaproteobacteria > Rhodobacterales > Rhodobacteraceae > Rhodovulum > Rhodovulum bhavnagarense. The sequence goes on from NZ_SLXU01000002.1 coordinate 124,724, forward strand.
TCCAGCGCGCGCCGCGCCAGGTAGGCATGCACCAGCGGTTCGTCGACCTGGCGGGGGTTCTTCATCGCCTCGGTCACGGCGGACTTGGTGATCGCGTTGAACACCACGCGGCTGACGGCGGTGTCCTTCTTGATCGCCTTGCGGCTGCGCAGGGCTTCCTCAAGATGCCAGGAAATCGCCTCGCCCTCGCGGTCGGGGTCGGTGGCGAGGATCAGCGCGTTGTCCTCTTTCAGGGCGTCGGCGATCGCCTTGACATGTTTGCGGCTGTCGCTCGCGATCTCCCATTTCATTTCGAAATCATGCTCGGGATCGACCGACCCGTCCTTGGGTGGCAGATCGCGCACGTGGCCATAGGATGCCAGGACCGTGTAGTCATCCCCAAGATACTTGTTGATCGTCTTGGCTTTGGCCGGGGATTCGACAACAACGACGGGCATGAAATTCCTTTCGACTCGCGGCATATGACCTTGGCGGCGGACCATGTGGCGGAGTGATGCAAATTGTCAATGCGCCGGTCACGGGGCCGGTTGGGGTCGGCGGTCCGGGGCAGGGGCCAGGGAACGGCGCGTCGGATCGCACGGGCGCGCCGCGCCCTGCACCCGTTGCAAGGGCGGCACGAAACGGCGCTGCGGCCTCAGATGCGGCGGGACAGGAAACCGCCCGGCGCCCGCTCGATGCGCCCGTCCAGTTCCAGCGTGACCAGTGCGGGCGCCACATGTCCGGGCGGCAAACCGATATCGCGGATCAACTGGTCCTCCGCCAGCGGCGAGGGCCCCAGCCGATCAAGGATCTGGCGGTGCAGGCTGGCCGTTTTGGAATGGGCGTCGGGGCTGGCACTGCCCGGCATGCGGCGAATCTCGGTTGCGCGCAGGCGCGGTGCTGGCGTGTCGGGCACATGTGGCCGGGATACAGGTGGGGTCACGACCTCGGCCATGCCGGGCAAGGCCGGCGCCGCGGTGCCGGACAGGATCTCCAGCACATCGTCGGGCCCGCGTACCAGCACGGCACCGTCACGGATCAGCATGTTGCAGCCCGCGGCCCGCGCATCCAGCGGATGACCCGGCACGGCCAGCACCTCGCGTCCTTGGTCCAAGGCGTTTTTCGCCGTGATCAGGCTGCCCGAACGGGCCGCTGCCTCAACCACCACGACCGCCAGCGCAAGCCCCGATATGATCCGGTTGCGCTGGGGAAAATGGCGGGCCTGCGGCTGCAGGCCGACGGGGTTCTCGCTCAGCCTCAGCCCCTTCTCGCCGATCTCGTGGCAAAGCTGCGTGTTCTCGGCAGGATAGGGCACGTCGATGCCCCCGGCCTGCACTGCCACCGTCCCTCTCTCAAGTGCTGCCATGTGCGCGGCGCGATCGATGCCGCGCGCCAATCCCGAGACGACGGAAAATCCCGCCGCGCTCAGCCCCTCGGCCATCCGCCGGGCCATCCGCGTGCCCAGCGACGAGGCATTGCGCGCGCCGACCAGCGCGACCATCGGGCGCCCGGTCAGGCCCACCCGCCCTAGAGCCCACAGAAAGGGAGGCGCATCGGGCAGGTCCATCAGCGCACCGGGATAGCCGGGCCCGCCATGGATCAGCGGCACCGCGCCCAGGCGGCGGCCGCATTCCAGTTCACGGTGCGCCAGGTCGGCGGAGCATGCCATGTAATCGCTCACGCCGGCATCGCGGGCGAGCCTGGGCAGCGCCTCGAGCGCGGCCTCGGCGCTGCCATGATCGCCCATGAGCCGGTGAAAGGTGGCCGGGCCGACACGGCGCGACCGGATGAGACGAAGCCACGAAACCAGGGCATCTTCCCGGGGGGGTGGTGCGAGGGGGGGGCAGGAAGACATATTCTCCACGTCTGGCAGCTCCGCTCATCCGTGGCCCCACTCTGACCGTTGTAAGGTTAATGCAAGGTGAACGCCGCGGGAAAATTTCTGCCATGTCTGGCCGATGCGCCCGGCCTTCCCTTCTTCTTGGTCGAAATACCCATGTCTCCTGCCATCATGCCGCCGCGCCGCCGATGGTCAGCCCGCCGATCAACAGCGTCGGCTGGCCCACGCCCACCGGCACCCATTGCCCGGCTTTTCCGCAAGTGCCGATTCCGGGGTCCAGTGCCATGTCATTGCCGATGCCGCGGATCCGTTGCATCGCCGTCGGTCCGTCGCCGATCAACGTGGCACCCTTGACCGGTGCGCCGATGATGCCGTTCCTGACGCGGTAGGCCTCGGTGCAGGAAAAAACGAACTTGCCATTTGTGATGTCCACCTGCCCGCCGCCAAAGCCCACCGCGTAGATCCCGTCCGACAGGTCGGCCACCAGCGCGGCGGGGTCGTCCGTACCAGACAGCATGCAGGTATTGGTCATGCGCGGCATCGGCGGGTGGGCGAAACTTTCGCGCCGCCCGTTGCCGGTGGGCGCAACCCCCATCAGCCGGGCGTTCTGACGGTCTTGCATATAGCCGACAAGCACTCCGTCCTCGATCAGCACCGTCCGGTTCGAGGCGGTGCCCTCGTCATCGACGCTGATTGATCCGCGCCGATCCGGGATGGTGCCGTCATCCACCACCGTCACGCCGCGCGCGGCCACCTGCTTTCCCATCAACCCGGCAAAGGCCGAGCTGCCCTTTCTATTGAAATCGCCCTCCAGCCCGTGCCCCACGGCCTCGTGCAGCAGGATGCCGGGCCAGCCGGGGCCAAGGACGACATCCATCACGCCCGCGGGGGCGGCCTCGGCGTCCAGGTTAACCAACGCGATGCGCAACGCCTCGCGGGCGCTGGCCTGCCAGTTGGCGCGGTCGATGAGGCCGGTCAGGCCCTCGCGGCCGCCCCCCCCGTGGCTGCCGGATTCACGGCGGCCATTCTCTTCGACGATGATGCCAACATTGAGCCGCGTCATGGGGCGGGTATCGGCCAACAGCGTGCCATCGGGGCGCAGGATGACAACCTCTTGCAACGATGCCGCCAGTGTCGCCGTCACCTGCACCACGCGCGGATCCAATGCGCGGGCAAAGGCGTCTATCTCGCGCAGGGTGTCCAGCTTCGCGCCGAACGTGGCATCGGCCATCGGGTCTGCATCGGTATAGAGGCGGCGATTGCTGGGCGCCGGGCCATCGGCCAGCCTGCCGCCGCCCGCGTCCACCGCGAGGCGGGCGGTTTCGCTCGCCCGTTTCAGGGCAGGTTCGGATATCTCGGTGGAATGGGCATATCCCGCGGCCTCGCCGCTCACCGCGCGCAGCCCGAACCCTTCGGAGGCGTCATAGCTGGCCGTGCGCACCCGCCCGTCGTCAAAGCTCAGCGCCTCGGACCGGCGGCGTTCCAGGAACAACTCGCCATCCTCGGCCCCGTCGGTCGCCCTGCGCAGCAGCGCAAGCGCGCGGTCACGGTCGAGCATCGTGTCGAAGGGGCGGAAGGAAGGGTGCTGCATGGGAAACTCCGCTCGGGCGTCCTTGATCTGGATCAAAAGCGGCAGATTGCCGCAGGTTTTTCTTGCGCTGTCCTGCTCAATATGTTTAACTTTAGTCGTGGAAACAACGGTGGGGCAGGGATTTATTCCCATCCCGCCGGCGAACGCAGGAAAAATCCCCTGCTGGGAACCGGGGAGGCCCCGATATCGGGTTGTCTCGCCAGATCGTCCGGCGCCGCGCGCTCCCGCGGGGCCGGACCGTCCCACCCGGATGTTCGTCCTCTCTTCGTGATGTTTGACCTGTCTTGGGGTGACACCGCCCATGGTCTGGCGTATCAGGCGGGTGTCTTACGGATAGGCAGGCACATGCGCTACGTTTCCACGCGGGGACAGGCCCCGGTTTTGACATTCGAAGAGGCGATGCTGACGGGCCTTGCGCGCGACGGGGGGCTTTACGTGCCCGAGACCGTGCCGCATTGCCCGGCCCGCGAGATCGCCGCGTTGGCGGGGTTGCCCTACGAAGAGGCGGCGCTGCGCGTGATGCGTCCCTTTCTGGGGTCGGCCTTTGGCGACGACGCGCTGGAGGCGATCATCGAACGCGCCTATGCGGGCTTTGACCACCCTGCGCGCGCGCCGTTGGTCCAGCTTGGGTCCAACCACTTCCTGCTTGAGTTGTTCCACGGGCCCACGCTGGCCTTTAAAGACTTTGCGATGCAGTTGATCGGGCAGTTGTTCCAGGCATCTCTGGAACGCTCGGGCAAACGGATCACGATCGTGGGCGCGACCTCAGGCGATACCGGGTCCGCGGCGATCGAGGCGTTTCGGGGGCTCGATAATGTCGATGTCTTCATCCTGTTCCCCGAGGGGCGGGTCAGCGATGTGCAGCGCCGACAGATGACCACGCCGACCGAGGACAACGTGCATGCGCTGGCCGTGAAAGGCGATTTCGACGATTGCCAGGCCCGGGTGAAGGACATGTTCAACGATTTCGCCTTCCGCGACCGGGTGGGGCTGTCGGCCGTCAACTCGATCAACTGGGCGCGGGTGCTGGCGCAGGTGGTCTATTACTTCACCTCCGCTGTGTCGCTCGGCGCGCCGCATCGCGCGGTCAGGTTCGCCGTGCCCACAGGTAATTTCGGCGATATCTTTGCCGGTTACATCGCCCGGCGCATGGGCCTGCCCATCGAAAAGCTGGTTATCGCCACCAACCAGAACGACATCTTGCATCGGGCGCTGACCGGCGGGGCCTATGAAACCCACGGGGTGACGCCCACGATCAGCCCGTCGATGGATATCCAGGTGTCGTCGAATTTCGAACGTGCCCTGTTCGAGGCCTATGGCCGCGACGGGGCCGCCGTGGCCCAGCAGATGGACGCGCTGAAATCGCAGGGCGGGTTCACCATCAGCCAGGGCGCGCTGGAGACCTTGCGCGAAACCTATGGCTCTGGCCGCGCGTCCGAGGATGAGACGCGTGCCACGATTCGCGCCCTTTTCGCGGCCACGGGCGAGGTGCTTTGCCCGCATTCCGCCGTGGGCGTTAAGGTGGCGCAGGACCAGCCCGCAAGTGCCGCACCGATGATCACGCTGGCCACGGCGCATCCCGCCAAGTTCCCCGATGCCGTCGAAGCCGCAACCGGCATCCGCCCCGCCCTGCCGTCGCGTATGGCCGATCTGTTCGATCGCCCCGAACGGGTCAGCGCGGTGGAAAACGACCTTGCCGCCCTGAAAGCCCTGATCGAGGAAAGGCGCCGCGCGTGAGCATAGAGTTGCACAGGCTCTCGAATGGTCTGCGGATCGTGACCGAGTCCATGCCGGGGCTGAAGTCGGCCGCCCTGGGTATCTGGGTGGGTGCGGGCGCACGAAACGAATCCCCCGCGGAGAACGGGATCGCGCATTTCCTCGAACACATGGCCTTCAAGGGAACCCAAAAGCGCAGCACGCTTCAGATTGCCGAGGCGATCGAGGATGTGGGCGGCTATATCAATGCCTATACCTCGCGCGAGATGACCGCCTATTACGCCCGCGTGCTTGAGGCCGATGTGCCGTTGGCGCTGGATGTGCTGGCAGATATCCTTCTCAATCCGCAATTCGCCCCTGACGAAATCGAGGTCGAGCGCGGCGTCATATTGCAAGAGATCGGGCAGGTGGCGGATACGCCCGACGACGTGATCTTCGACTGGATGCAAGAAGTCGCCTATCCCGACCAGCCGCTGGGGCGACCGATTCTCGGCCCCGCCGAGCGGGTCAGCGGCTTTGCCCGCGACGATTTCTTTGCATTTGTGCGGCGTCATTACACGCCCGAGAAGATGATCCTGTCCGCTGCGGGCGCGGTCGATCACGACGAAATCGTGCGCCTTGCCGAGGGGCTGTTCGGCCAGCTCGAACCCGCCCCGGCCGGCACGGTCGAACCGGCGCGTTTTGTCGGGGGCGAGCATCGGGTCGTCAAGCCGTTGGAACAGGCCCACATGGCGCTGGGTTTCGAATGTCCAGGCTATCGCGATCCTGCCGTCTACACAGCCCAGATCTATGCTACTGCCATGGGGGGCGGCATGTCCTCGCGATTGTTCCAGGAATTGCGGGAAAAGCGGGGGCTTTGCTATACTGTCTTTGCCCAGGCAGGGTCTTATGCCGACACGGGCCTTGTCACCGTCTATGCCGGCACCAGCGGCGAGCAGCTTGGCGAACTGGCAGAACTGACCATGGAAGAGCTTGCCCGAAGCGCACAGGACATGACCCCGGCCGAGGTCGCGCGCGCCCGTGCGCAAATGAAGGCAGGGCTGTTGATGGGCCTGGAAAGCCCTTCGAACCGGGCCGAGCGGCTGGCGCGGCTCGTGTCGATCTGGGACCGGGTCCCCGGCCTTGAGGAAACCATTGCCCATATCGACGCGGTCACCACCGGCGACGTGCGAGAGTTTGCCGCCCAGTTGGCCGCTCATGCCCGCCCGGCGCTGGCGCTTTACGGCCCGGTCGCGGAGGCGCCGACGCTGGATAAGTTGCAAGGCAGGCTTGCCGCCTGATGCTGGGTCTCAAACGCAAGGTCCGAATCGAGACCGAGCGGATGACCCTGCGCCCGCCTGCTCATGGCGATTTCAACGATTGGGCGGCGTTGCGCGCCTCCAGCGCGTCATTTCTGATCCCCTGGGAACCGGCCTGGGCGCGCGATCACCTCGGCCGCAAGGCGTTTACCAACCGGGTTTACTGGTCGCAACGCGCCATCGGGTCCGGCTCGGCCTTGCCCCTGTTCCTGGTCCGGCGCTGTGATAACGTGCTGTTGGGGGCGATCACTCTGGACAATATACGGCGGGGTCCGGCGCAATCGGGAACGCTGGGCTACTGGATCGGTCAGCCCTTCGCGCGGCAGGGTTACATGCGCGAGGCGATCGAGGCGGTGGTCCATCATGCCTTTGTCATGCGCGATCTCAGCCGGATCGAGGCCGCCTGCCTGCCGGAAAACGCCGCCTCGCGCGGGGTGCTGGAAAAATGCGGCTTCAAGTACGAGGGCGTCGCACAGAGCTATCTCCAGATCAACGGGCGCTGGCGCAACCATGTCCTCTACTCCAATCTGCGCGGCGATCGGCGCGGCCGGACCGAGGTTGGCTAGAAGCCGGGGGACAGGGGCACCCCTTGCGGCGGTGCGGATCGGTCGGGCACCCTGCGCGTCGCGATGTCGTTCAGGGGGACAGGCGATTTCAAATCCGTGACAGCGCGCGTTTCTGCATTAGGTTCCCCCCAGGAGGTGCCCGCCGATGATCCGTCTGCTTGCATGCCTGTTGGCCCTGTTCGCGGCATTGCCCGCCCTGGCGCAGGAACGCCGCCCAAGCCATTGCATCGCCCTGGCCGAGGCCGCGCCGGGCATCGCCCATGTCCAGCTTGCCGCCTTCGGGGGGCCACTGCCTGACCATACCGTGCGCATCGGCTATGTCGGCCACGCCACTTTCGTCATCGAAACGCCCGGAGGTTTGGTCGCGGCAACCGATTACACCGGGTTTCTTGGACCATCCGCGCGCCTGCCCGACCTGGTGACGATGAACAATGCGCACGAGACCCATTTCACTGCCTTTCCCGATCCCGCCATTCCACATGTCCTTCGTGGCTGGCCTGACCGTTCCGGCGCCCCGGCAGACCATTTCCTTGAACTTGGCGACATGCTGGTGCGCAATGTGCCCACCGATCTGCGCGGCGGGATCGACCGGGCCGGAACGCGCGAGAATGGCAACTCCATCTTCGTTTTCGAAGTTGCAGGCCTGTGCATCGGGCATCTGGGCCACCTGCATCACGAACCGACCGCGCAGCAATACGCCGCGTTGGGTCGGCTCGACGTGGTGATGGCGCCTGTCGATGGCGGCCTCACGCTCGACTTGGAAACCATGATCCGCGTCCTGACCCGGTTGCGCTCGTCGGTCGTGATCCCGATGCACTGGTTCGGCCCCAGCTCGCTCGAACGCTTTCTCGCCGGGATTTCAGAGGTCTTCGCGGTGGAGCGGCCCGCTTCCCCATCGCTTGAGGTTTCGCTGCGCAGCCTTCCCTCCCGCCCCACCGTCATGGTACTGGATCCCCGCCCGATCAGCGATCCGGGGTAGCAGACTTGCGCAACGGGGCGCAGCGTGGTTCATCCGACGCGAAAGGATCGCCCATGCTGAGCCCCGTGACAGAAGCCTTCATCGCAGATCTTCACACGCGTCTTCCCGCGTCCAGCTTCCGTGAACTGTCCCCGGCCTACCTGGAGGAGCCGCGCGGGCGCTATCATGGGCAGGGTGGTGCGCTTCTGGTGCCCTCCACGACGGACGAGGTCGCCGAAATCGTGCGCGCCTGCGCAACCGCCCGGATCGGTATCGTCCCCTTCGGTGGCGGAACCGGGCTGGTGGGCGGACAGATCATGGCCAAAGGCCCCGCACCGGTGATCCTCAGCCTCGAACGGATGCGCGCGGTCCGCGCGCTCTATGAAAGGGAAAACGTGCTGGTGGTCGAGGCCGGCGCGGTCCTTGCCGAAGTGCAGGCCGCAGCCGAGGCTGCCGGACGGCTGTTCCCGCTCTCGCTGGCCTCGGAAGGCTCCGCGCGGATCGGGGGGCTGTTATCGACCAATGCCGGCGGAGTGAACGTGCTGCGCTACGGCAATGCGCGCGACCTCTGCCTCGGGATCGAGGCCGTGCTGCCCGATGGCTCGATCCTCAATGGGCTGAAGCGTCTGAGAAAGGATAATACCGGCTACGATCTGCGTCACCTGCTGGTCGGGGCAGAAGGGACGCTGGGCATCATTACCGCCGCCGCCCTGAAACTTGTGCCGCGGCCGGCACAGGAGGCGGCCGCGCTGTTGGCGGTGCGCGACCCCGCTGCGGCGCTCGAACTTCTTGCGCTCGCCCAGGCCAGACTGGGCGAGGGTGTGTCGGCCTTTGAACTGATGCACCGGATGGGCCTCGATTTCCTGGCCCAGACCATGCCCGGTATCCGCCAGCCCTGGCCCGATCCGCCGGATTGGTCCGTGCTGATCGACCTTGGGCTGGGTGCCGGACAAGACCCCGGGGCGGCATTGGAAGAGCTTTTCGTCGAGGCTGATGCGGCCGGGCTTGTCGGCGATGGGCTGATTGCTCGATCGCAGGCGCAACGGGCAGAGTTCTGGGCCTTGCGCGAAAGCATTCCACTGGCCAACCGCCGGATCGGTGCGATCTCGTCGCACGATATTTCCGTGCCCCTGTCGGCAATCCCCGAAATGATTGCCCGCGCAGGTCCGGCGCTGGCAGAGATCGGCGAATTTCGAATCAACTGCTTTGGCCATGTGGGCGATGGCAACCTGCATTACAATGTCTTCCCGCCCCCGGGCGAGACTCGCGCAGACCACGAGAACAAGCGCGCCGCTGTCAAACGCTGCGTGCATGACCTGGTGAACGATCTCGGAGGCTCTGTAAGCGCCGAGCACGGCGTGGGCCGACTGAAGGTGGAGGATATCGAATGCTACTGCGACCCGGCGAAACTGGCGGCAATGCGCGCGATCAAGTCGGCGCTTGACCCGATCGGCATCATGAATCCCGGTGTGATCCTGCGCGCGCCTGCCTGAGGAACGCGGCGCTGGCCCTGTCCGGACCATGGGTATTTGAACCAAGAAGAAGGACAAGGGACCGCGTCCTGTCTTCTTCTTGGTTCAAATACCCATGTCGCAAGCTCGCCTCAGGCGCCAGCGTATTCGCAAAGTGCATGCACATCCATGCCCATCGCCTGCAAGCGCCGGCGGCCGCCCAGGTCGGGCAGGTCGACAATGAAGGCGCAACCGATCACTTCCGCGCCCAGCCGTTCGCATAGCTTGATTCCAGCCTCGCAGGTGCCGCCCGTCGCCAACAGGTCGTCGACGATCAACACCTTTTCACCGGGTTGCAGCGCGTCATCGTGGATCTCGACCACCGCCTCGCCGTATTCCAGCTTGTATTCCTCTGCGATCGTGGCCGCAGGCAACTTGCCCTTCTTGCGGATCGGCACGAATCCCTTGGACAATTGGTGCGCGATCGCGCCGCCCAGTATGAACCCGCGCGCCTCGAGCCCCACAACCTTGTCGATCTGGGCGCCAGCATAAGGGTGCAAAAGCTGGTCTATGGCCATGCGAAACCCGCGCGGATCGGCAAAGAGCGTGGTCACATCGCGGAACATGATCCCCTCGTGGGGGAAATCGACGATGGTGCGGATGTAATCCTTGACGCTGTTGATCTGCGGCATCGCGGGGTCCTTTCGGCAAAGTTCGCCCGGCCGGGTTTCGCCCAAGCACATCGCGCGTGCAAGGGTCCGATTGCCGCAATCGTTCAAGCGGCCGGGGCATTATGGTATCTTTCAGCGCGGCTTCGATGATCGCCCGGATGCGGTTTGTCCCTACCACCAGTCCCGGGATACCTTGCCCTCTCGAAACCACGATGTGCCGCCGCGGTTATCTCGCCGCGACGGCATTTGAGCAGTCATCCGGGGCGACAGGCGGCCCGGCGCATGTCTCAGCCGCGCAGCGCCTCCAGCATGATCGTCACGTTTTCCGGATCGGCATCCGGCGTGATCCCGTGGCCGAGGTTGAAGATATGCGGGCCCTTGGAAAACGCCTCCTTGATCCGCTTGGTCTCGTCGATCAACTCTTGCCCGCCAGTGACCATCAGCGAGGGCGCCATGTTGCCCTGCACGCAGCCGTCGCATTGCACGTTTTCAGCCGCCCAGGCGGCATCGACGGAGTTGTCCAGCGCAACGCAATCCGCCCCGGTCGCCTTGGCGAAGCCGATATACCGCTCGCCCGCCTCGCGCGGGAAGGCGATGCAGGGCAGGCCCGGGTGGCGCGCCTTCAGCTCGGCGATGATCTTTTTCGCAGGTTCCAGCGCGTATTTGTCGAAATCCGCGCCCTTCAGCGAGCCGCCCCAGCTGTCGAAGATCTTGATCACCTCGGCGCCGGCCTCGACCTGCTTGGACAGGTATTCGATGGTGGCGTCGGTCAGAAGCTCGATCAGCGCCTCGAAGGTGGCGCGATCCTCGGCTTTCAGGGCATGGGCCGGGCCCTGGTCCTTGGTGCCGCGGCCCGCGATCATGTAGGTGGCCACCGTCCAAGGCGCGCCGGCAAAGCCGATCAGCGTGGTCTCGGACGGCAATTCGCGCGACAGGATGCGCACGGTTTCGTAGACCGGGGCCATGTGGTCGTGGATATCGTCCTTGCCCTTCAGTGCCTTCAGCCCGTCCGGTCCGGTGATCGTGGACATCCGCGGCCCTTCACCGGTCTCGAACCACAGATCGGCCCCGAGCGCCTGGGGTAGCAGCAGGATGTCGGCAAACAGGATTGCCGCGTCGAACGCGTAGCGGCGGATCGGTTGCAGCGTCACCTCGGCGGCCAGTTCCGAATTATAGCAAAGCGACAGGAAATCGCCGGCCTCGGCGCGCGTGGCCCGGTACTCGGGCAGGTAGCGCCCCGCCTGGCGCATCAGCCAGACCGGCGGCACGTCCTGTGTTTCACCAGCCAGAGATTTCAGAAGTTTTTTGGTTTCCGCCATCGTATTCCCCGTTTAAGAGTTCCGCCTGTCGTCCCCTGCTTGCGTCAGCATGTCAAGTCGGGCCGAGTTGTCAGGACGACGTGACGCGAATAGAGGTTTGACGCATGGCTATCACACTTCCTTCCCCCGCTTCACCCCTCAAGATCGGAACCCGTGGCTCGCCGCTGGCACTGGCGCAGGCGCACCAGACGCGATCGATGCTGATGGCGGCGTTCGATCTGCCCGAGGATGCCTTCGAAATCGTGGTGATCAACACCATCGCCGACCGGGTGCTCGACCGCGCGCTTAAAGAGATCGGCGGCAAGGGTCTGTTCACCAAGGAAATCGAGGACGCGATGCTCGAGGGGCGCATCGACATCGCGGTGCACTCGACCAAGGACATGGCAGTGGAACAGCCTCAGGGCCTGGTTCTCGATACATTCCTGCCGCGCGAGGATTTTCGCGATGCTTTCATCTCGCACAAGTTCGCCGCGCTCGCTGACCTGGATGAGGGGGCCGTGGTGGGATCGTCTTCCTTGCGGCGCCGGGCACAGTTGTTGAACAAACGCCCCGACCTGAAAGTCGTTGAGTTTCGCGGTAACGTGCAAACCCGGCTGAAAAAGCTCGGGGATGGCGTTGCCGATGCGACCTTCCTTGCAATGGCTGGCCTGAACCGGCTGGACATGGCCGACGTGGCGCGCTCGACCATCGAGCCCGAGGAAATGCTGCCCGCCGTGGCCCAGGGGGCCATCGGGATCGAACGGCGCGTCGAAGACCCGCTGACCGCCCATCTGCTGGAGGCGCTGCATCACCGCGAAACCGGCGAACAGATGGCCGCCGAGCGTGCATTCCTCGGGGCGCTGGACGGCTCCTGCGAAACGCCGATCGGCGGTCTCGCACAGCACGAGGGCGGACAGATCTGGTTGCGCGGCGAAATTCTGCGCCCCGATGGCAGTGAAAGCATCAAGGGCGATGACCGCGCACCGATCGAAGATGCCGCTGAAATGGGCCACAATTTGGGCCTCAAACTGCGCGAGCAGGCGGGGGAAGGTTTTTTCGACTGGATCGAACCCTAGGCTGCCGGCTGTAAACCTGTCGGGGAACAACCGACCGGGGGCTTTGCCCCCGGACCCCCAGGATATTTGCGCCAAGAAGAAGCTGGCATATGCCTTCTTCTTGGAAAAATACCCCGGGGGAGTCCGAAGGACGGGGGCAGAGCCCCCAGCCCGGTCTCCGACCCTGCTCCAGGCGTGATCGGATCGCGGGTTATCCCGTCGGCGGCAAGAGCTTTGCCGGGTTCATGATATCGTCGGGGTCCAAGGCTGTCTTTATCGCCCGCATCACGTCGAGTGCCACCTTGTCCTTGCGCCGTTCCATGGTCGACAGCTTCGACAGCCCGATCCCGTGCTCGGCCGAAAAGCTGCCGCCAAGTGCGGCGACTTCATCCTCGACCGCTTCGCGGATCGCTTCCTTTATCGCATCGCCGCACAAGGTGGGCCAGACGACGTAGTGCAGGTTACCGTCGCCCAGGTGGCCGACGGTGATCGTTTCGGCCCCGGCATCTATCTCGGGTAGGCGGGTTTCCATCCGGGCCAGGAAGGTTCCGACATGGTCCAGTGGCAGGGCGATGTCGTTATCCACCGCCGGTTGGCGCGAAAAGGTGATCTCGGCGGCCAGTTCGCGGCGTTGCCACATCTCGGCGCGCTGTGCACCGGATTGGGCGACGACGGCGTCGATCACCTTGCCTGTTTCCATCTGCCTGGCCAGTGCCTCTTCGAGCAGGCTCGTCATCGGGAGCCTTCCTTCGGGGTCGGTTGCGGCGTCGCGGGGGGCGGTTGCACCCAGTTCGATCAGCACGGCGACCGCGTAGGTCTGCTTGAACGGCGGACGCAGCTCCGGGTGGCAGAATGCAAGGCGGCGGAAATAGGTGTCGGGCATGTATTCGAACGCCTCGACCGCACCTCCGCTCGTCTCTTGCAGGGTGTTCAGCAGCTCCAGCGCAGCGTCCAGGTCGGGCAGGGCTACCATTGCCGTGGCATGGGCGCGCGGTTGCGGGACCAGTTTCAGGACGGCGGCCGTGATGATGCCCAGCGTTCCCTCGGCCCCGATCATCAGGTCGCGCAAGGCGTAGCCGGTATTATCCTTGTGCAGGGCCCCCATCACATCCAGCACACGACCATCGGGCAGAACAGCCTCCAGCCCCAGGCATAGCGCGCGTGTCGTCCCGTGGCGCAGCACGTTGGACCCGCCCGCATTGGTCGACAAGAGCCCGCCGATCATCGCCGAGTCGCGCGCGCCGAAAGTCATGGGAAAGCTCAGGCCCTGTTCGGCCGCGGCGTCGTGCAGACGCGACAGGATCACGCCGGCCTCAACCGTGGCGGTGCGCGCGGTAGGGTTTATGGCGCGAATGGTGTTCATCCGTTCGACCGAGACCATCACTGCGCCCTCGGCCAGCGCGCCCCCCGCCAGCCCTGTGCGCCCCGCCACCGGCACGACGGGCGTGCGCGTCGCATGGGCCAGCCGCATGATCGCGGCCACCTGGTCGCGATCGGCCGGACGCAGCACGGCGAGCGGCGTGGCCGTGTATTTCCCGGTCCAGTCGGTGGAATAGGGGGCGGTATCGGCCCCGGTCAGCACATTGGCCTTGCCCAAGAGTATCTCGAATTCGTCGATCAGGTCCATCGCGTTCCCCTAAAGCATCAGCGCCGTGACAACGGCGAAATAGATCGACAGGCTGGCCGCATCCTGGATCACGGTGCAGACCGGGCCGCTGCCCATGGCCGGGTCCGATCCCAGACGCTTGAACGCCCAGGGCAGGGCAAAGCCCACCACGGCGGAAACGGCCCCGCCCGCCAGCACCGCGATCCCCACGGCCAGCGCCAGCATCCCGTCGCGGAACATGGCAAAGACCCCCGCGGCGGACAGCACCCCCAGCGTCAGCCCGATGCCCAGCCCGATCACCACCTCGCCACGCATCAGGGCCGCGATCGACACATCCTGTGTCGACAGCCCCCTGACCGAGACCGAAACCGCCTGTGCCCCGATCGCGCCCGCGATATAGACCAGCGCGGGCACGAAGAAGGCGACCGCGACATTCGCCTGCAACGCCTCTTCGAACCGGACCATGACCAGCGTGACCAGCGTCGAGGCCAGCAGTCCCAGCACCAGCCAGGGCAGCCGCCGGGCATAGCGGTCGCGCAGGGGCGCATCCAGTGCCGCCTCGGGGCCGGCGGCATGGGGGCCGATTCCGGCGAGGCGTTGCAGATCCTCCATGTGTTCGGCGCGCAGGATCCGGAACAGCGCCTCGGGCGGGACCGCCCCGATCAGGCGGCCGACGTCATCGACCACCGGCACGGCGATCATGTTCAGACTGATCGCCAGTTGGGCGATTTCCTCCTGGTCGGCCTGGTCGGTCACCGCCTCGTGTTCGGGTTCCATGATCTCGACGATCCGGTCGGCATGGCGGGCGAACAGGTCGTTGATTCGCACGATCCCTTCCAGCCGCCCGCCCGCATCGGTGACGAAGACCGTGTCGGCGCAGTCGAAAGCCTGCCCGCGCAGGGTGGCGATCACATCGGCAACGGGGGTATCGGGCCGGGCAGTGGGCACGGCCCGGACCATGTGCCGGCAGGCGGTATCGGTCAGGCAGAAATCGGGCGTGGTCATGGGCGGTTCCGTGGGGTGGATCGGCCCAGCCTTAACCGGTTCTCCCCGGTGCGCCTAGGGGGCAGGGGGTCACTGTGTCCTGTCGATCAGGTCCAGCACGGCGGGTCCGATGGCCTGCACGATCAGCGCGACGCCCGTGGCCGAGGGGTGGATACCGTCGCCCTGCATCAGTTCGCGCAGCGCCGTGCCGCGATCGGGCAGGTCGGCCAGCGGTTTCAGGAAACTTTCGAAGTGTAGCGCCCTGTATTGCGCGGCCAGTTCGGGAAAGATCGCGTCGAAGGCGGCCTTGTAGTCCGGGCCGTAATTGCCCGGCGCCTGCATGCCCACAAGCAGCACCGCCACGCCGCGATCCTGCGCGGCCCTCAGGATACCCTCGATATTCGCGCGGGTGGCGGCCGGGTCGATCCCGCGCAGCAGGTCGTTGCCGCCCAGCGCCACGATCATCGCGTCCACATCAGGCGTCAGCGTCCAGTCCACCCGCGACAGCCCCCCGGCGCTGGTGTCGCCGGAAACGCCCGCGTTCAGCACCCGTACCTCGGCGCCCTGATCGCGCAGCCAGCTTTCCAGTTGCGGCACGAAGCCGTCCTCCTGCGGCAGGCCGTAGCCCTGGGTCAGGCTGTCGCCCAGGGCCGCGATGGTGACCTGCCCGGCCAGGGCCGTTCCGGCCGTCAGTATCAGCCCCAACGCCAATGTGAGGTTGAGCGCGCCCGCCCGCACCCCATATCCAGAGGCAATGGCACGACGGAACAGGCGCCCCATGACCGACTCGATTCTCTCTCTCGACGATGTGACCCTGACGCTCGCCGGCAATGCCGGCCCGGTGGAAATCCTGCACGGCATCACCCTGCAGGTGGCCAGGGGCGAAACGCTGGGGCTGGTCGGGCCGTCTGGGTCGGGCAAGTCGTCTCTCCTGATGCTGATGGGCGGGCTGGAGCGCGCCACCGGCGGCACCGTCACGGCGCTGGGCCATGACCTGACCGCGATGAACGAGGACCAGCTTGCCCGGTTCCGCAGGGATCATATGGGCGTGGTGTTCCAGTCTTTCCACCTGATCCCGACGATGACCGCGCTTGAAAATGTCGCGACCCCGCTGGAACTGGCGGGCCACCGCGACGCGTTTGATCGCGCCGAGGAAGAGTTGCGCAGTGTGGGTCTGGGCGCGCGGCTGGACCATTATCCCAGCCAGATGTCGGGGGGCGAACAGCAGCGCGTGGCGCTGGCCCGCGCCGCAGCCCCCCGCCCGCATATCCTGCTGGCCGATGAACCGACCGGCAACCTCGACGGGGCCAACGGGGCGGCGATCATGGATCTTTTGTTCGGGCTGCGCGACCGGCACGGGGCGACGCTGGTCCTGGTCACCCATGCGGCGGATCTGGCCGCGCGCTGTGATCGGATCGTGCGGCTGGCCGATGGCCGTGTTGCCGGGCAAGAGGGGCGGAGGGCCGCGGAATGACCTTGCCGGTCGCCGCCCGCATCGCCCGCCGCGAGTTGCGCGGGGGCCTGCGGGGCTTTTACGTCTTTCTCGCCTGCCTTGCGCTGGGCGTGGCGGCGATCGCCGCCGTGGGCTCGGTCCGCGAAAGCATCACCGCCGGTCTGCAGCGCGAAGGCGCTGTGCTGCTGGGCGGCGATGCCGAGATGTCCTTCACCTACCGCTATGCCGAGCCGGAAGAGCGGGCGTGGATGGAGCGCACCGCCGGAACCGTGTCGGAAATCGTCGATTTCCGCTCGATGGTGGTGGTCGACCGCGACGGCGTCACCGAACGCGGCCTGACCCAGGTCAAGGGC
This sequence comes from Rhodovulum bhavnagarense, assembly GCF_004343505.1. Classification (GTDB taxonomy): domain Bacteria; phylum Pseudomonadota; class Alphaproteobacteria; order Rhodobacterales; family Rhodobacteraceae; genus Rhodovulum; species Rhodovulum bhavnagarense. The sequence continues at coordinate 141,543 of NZ_SLXU01000002.1, forward strand.
GTGGACGCCGCCTATCCGCTGTTCGGACAGGTTGCGCTGGACCCGCCGATGCCGCTGGACGCGGCGCTGGCGGGCAATGGCGCGGTGATGGAACGGGTGCTGGCCGACCGGCTGGGCCTGCGCCCCGGCGACAGTTTTCGCCTGGGCACGGGCACCTATGAATTCCGTGCCGTTCTGACCCGTGAACCGGACGGGGCAGGGGACGGGTTCGGCCTGGGTCCGCGCCTGCTGGTCCGCACACAGGCGCTGGAGGGCTCGGGCCTGCTGGAACCGGGGACGCTGTTCGAGACGAAATACCGGCTGGACCTGCCCGAGGGTACCGATTTCGCCGGGCTGGAAGAGGCGGCCGAGGACCGCTTTGCCGATAACGGGATGCGCTGGCGCGATGCGCGCAACGGGGCGCCCGGCATGACCCGCTTCGTCGAGCGGCTGGGCTCGTTCCTGGTGCTGGTGGGGCTGGCGGGGCTGGCCGTGGGCGGCGTGGGCGTATCGGCCGCGGTGCGCGCATATCTCGACGGCAAGACCGCGGTGATCGCCACGCTGAAGACCCTGGGCGCGGAAAGTCGCACGATCTTTGCCGCCTACCTGATCCAGATCGGGGCGCTGGCGGTGCTGGGTATCGTGATCGGCCTGGTGCTGGGCGCGGCGCTGCCGCTGGTCTTTGCGCCGCTGATCCAGGCGCAATTGCCGGTGCCCGCCGAGATCGGGATCGCCCCCGGACCGCTGGCGGAGGCGGCGCTGTACGGCGTGCTGACGGCGCTGGTCTTTACCCTCTGGCCCCTGGCCCGGACCGAGGAGGTCCGCGCGGGTGCCCTGTTCCGCGATGCGGTGGGGCGGACGCGGGCCTGGCCGCACTGGCGCTATCTGGTGGCTATCGTCGGGCTGGCGGTGACCCTGATCGGGGTGGCGGCGTGGTTTTCCGGCGTGCCCTCGCTGGCGCTGTGGTCGGCCTTCGGCATCCTGGCCGCGCTGGGGCTGCTGGTTCTGGCGGCAGCCGCGCTGCGCTGGGGCGCGCGCCGCGCCGCACGGGCGCGCTTCGTGCGCGGGCGCACGGCGCTGCGGCTGGCGCTGGGCGCCGTGGGCGGACCCGCGGGCGAGACGACCTCGGTGGTGCTGTCGCTGGGGCTGGGGCTGTCGATCCTGGCCGCGGTGGGCCAGATCGACGCCAACCTGCGCAGCGCGATCAGCCAGGAACTGCCCGAGGTCGCGCCCTCCTATTTCGTGGTGGATATCCAGCCGCATCAGCTCGACGGCGTATTGGACCGGCTGGAGGGCGATCCGGGCGTGTCCAAGGTGCAGACCGCGCCGATGCTGCGCGGCATCATCACCCGGATCAACGGCCAGCCCGCGCGCGAGGTGGCCGGCGATCACTGGGTGGTCACCGGCGACCGGGGCGTGACCTATGCCGCCGCGCCGCCAGAGGGGACCATCGTCAACGGCGGCGAATGGTGGCCTGCCGATTACGACGGCCCCGCGGTGATGAGCTTTTCCGACGAGGAGGCCGAGGAGATCGGCCTGAAGCTGGGCGACGACGTGACCGTCAACATCCTGGGCCGCGACATCACCGCCAAGGTCACCAGTTTCCGGGACGTGGATTTTTCGACCGCCGGGATCGGTTTCGTGATCTCCATGAACCCCGGCGCCCTGCAAGGCGCGCCGCACACCCATATCGCCACGATCTATGCCGCGCCCGAGGCCGAGGCCGCGATCCTGCGCGACCTGGCCAGCGCCTATCCCAACATCACCGCAATCCGGGTGCGCGATGCCATCGACCGGGTGGCCGAGGTTCTGGACGGGCTGGCCGCCGCCATCGCCTATGGCGCGGCGGCCACGCTGGTGACCGGGCTGATCGTGCTGATCGGCGCGGCGGCGGCGGGCGAGCGGGCGCGCGTGTACGAGGCGGCGGTTCTGAAAACCGTGGGCGCGGTGCGCGGCCAGGTGCTGGCCTATTTCGCCCTGCGCTCGGCCCTGCTGGGGGCTGCGGCGGGCGCGGTGGCGATCCTGGCGGGCGGTGTTGCCGGCTGGGCCGTGATGGAATTCGTGATGATGGGCGGTTACGAGTTCGAGCCGGTTTCGGCGATCGCCATCGTCGCGGGGGGCGCGCTGGCGACGCTGGGGGCGGGGCTGGCTTTTGCCTGGCGGCCGCTTGCGGCCCGTCCGGCCCGCGTGTTGCGCGCGCGCGAATAGCCCGCGGTGGGACGCAGGGCGATTTTTCTGCGAAAAATCGGGTGCCCGGGGGGGCTGTCGCGGAAGCTTCACGAAGCGGGGGCCTCTTTGGCTTGACTTGGCGGTCCCGGCTGTCGCATCCGGCTGAAGACAGTTTTCCGTTGGAGCGGTATCATGAAGATTGCGATGATCGGGACGGGCTATGTTGGTCTGGTCTCTGGCGTTTGTTTTTCGGATTTCGGGCATGACGTTGTCTGCGTGGACAAGGACCCGCGCAAGATCGAGATGCTGGAGCGCGGCGAGGTGCCGATTTACGAGCCCGGCCTCGACGAGGTCATGGCGCGCAACGTGGAGGCCGGTCGTCTGACCTTTACCGGCGATCTTGCCGCGGCCGTGGATGGGGCGGATGCGGTGTTCATCGCGGTGGGCACGCCCACGCGGCGCGGCGACGGCCATGCCGATCTGACCTACGTGATGTCCGCCGCCGAAGAAATCGCGCGGGCGATGACGGGCTACACGGTGGTGGTGACGAAATCGACCGTGCCCGTGGGGACCAACCGCAAGGTCAAGCAGACCATCGCCAAGGCCAACCCGGAGGCGGTTTTCGACGTGGCCTCGAACCCCGAATTCCTGCGCGAGGGCGCGGCGATCGACGATTTCATGCGCCCCGACCGTGTGGTGGTCGGCATCCAGACCGACCGCGCCCGCGAGGTGATGGCCGATATCTACCGGCCGCTTTTCCTGCGCGAATGCCCTGTCGTCTATACCGACCTGGAATCGGCCGAGATGATCAAGTACGGCGCCAATGCCTTTCTCGCGGCCAAGATCACCTTCATCAACGAGATGGCGATGCTGTGTGAAAAGACCGGTGCCGACATCAAGGCGGTGGCCAAGGGGATGGGGCTTGACGGCCGGATCGGCAACAAGTTCCTGCATGCGGGGCCGGGCTATGGTGGGTCGTGCTTTCCCAAGGACACCTCGGCACTGGCGCGGATCGGTCAGGAACATGCCTGCCCGATGCGGATCACCGAAACGGTGATGGAGGTCAACGACGCCGTGAAACGGCGCATGATCGACAAGGTGATCGACCTGTGCGGCGGGTCGGTCAACGGCAAGACGATCGCGGTGCTGGGCGTGACGTTCAAGCCCAATACCGACGACATGCGCGATGCGCCCAGCCTGACCATCGTGCCCGCGCTGGTGGGGCGTGGGGCAAAGGTTCGCGTGGTCGACCCGCAGGGACGGCGCGAGGGCGAAGCGCTGTTGCCCGGCGTGGTCTGGACCGAGGATGCCTACAAGGCCGCGCAGAATGCCGAGGCGCTGATCATCCTGACCGAGTGGAACGAGTTCCGCGGCCTCGATCTCAAGCGCCTGGCCCGAAAGATGTCGGCGCCCCGCATGGCCGACCTGCGCAACATCTATCCGCCCAGCGAGGCCCGGCGTGCCGGGTTCGAGGCCTATGTCTGCATCGGGCGCCAGGGCTTCGGCCCGGACGCCTGAGCGGGCAGGCGGCTGTCGTCTGTCGCCGGGCCAAGCCGCGTGTCGGTGCGCGGGCAGAGGGGGCGATAGCCCCTTCCGCCTGCCCGAACTTGGGCGTAGACAGGCGCCATGCCCGTGACGTTGACCTCGCTTTCCGATCTTGCCTCGCTCGATTTCGACGACATCATCGATGTGCGTTCCCCGGCCGAATATGCCGAGGATCATATTCCCGGTGCGATGTCCCTGCCCGCGCTGTCGAACGAGGAACGTGCCCGCGTTGGCACGATCTATACCCGCGAAAGCCCGTTTCGCGCCCGCCGCATCGGTGCCGCGCTGGTCGCGCGCAACGTGGCCAGCCACTTGGAAACCGTGCTGTCCGACCGCCCGAAAAGCTGGAAGCCGCTGCTTTACTGCTGGCGTGGGGGACAACGTTCGGGTTCGGTCGCGCTGATGCTGCGCCAGATTGGCTGGCAGGCCGAGACGGTCGATGGGGGCTGGCGCAGCTATCGGCGGCTGGTCAGTGATGCGCTGTATGGTGCGCCATGGCCCGCGCCCGTGGTGATCCTCGATGGCAATACAGGCACGGCCAAGACTGACATGCTGGCGCTTCTGGCAACTGCGGGTCTGCAGGTGATCGATCTTGAGGGGCTGGCAAACCATCGTGGTTCGCTTTTCGGGGCGATGGCCGGGGGGCAGCCAGCGCAGAAGGGTTTCGAGACGCGCCTGGCGCTCGCGCGGCTGGGTCTGGACCCGACCCGGCCGGTGGTGGTCGAGGCAGAATCTTCCCGGATCGGCGCGGTCAACCTGCCCCCGGCGCTATGGGAGGCTATGAAAACCGCCCCCCGCGTGGTGCTCGGTGCGCCGTTGGCCGCGCGGGCGCGCTACCTTGCGCGGCGCTATCGTGACCTGACCGATGATCCTGCGCGCTTGCTGGCCACCATCGACGCCCTGTCAGGCCAGCACCCGCGCGAGCGGATCGAGCATTGGCGCGCGATGGCGCAAGAGGGCGCATTCGAGGCCCTGGCAGGCGGGTTGATGGAATCCCACTACGATCCCCGCTACGCCAACCAACGCGCGCGTTTCGAGGATCGGTCCTGCGAATATGTCGAGCTTCAGGCGCTGGACGAGGCGGCGCTTGCCGCTGCCCTGCCGCGGGTGATTGCGGCGGTCGAGGCTCTTCGCGCGGCGTGGGCCCCTCAGGGCAGTTCGTGAAACTGCCGCATGAAGCCGCGGTCGATCCTGTCTTTCCAGCGCCAGACCCAGGCACCCTCGATCCGCAGGGGCAGACGGTCGGCGGCGGCGCGCTTGCCGCCCATCGAGATCAGCTTGAGGTAATCGCGCTGCGGCTGGTAGGGGCGGCGCCGACCGCCGGTCAGTTCCGCCCTGAGATTATGGTATAGGATCGGCGCCTCGCGCACGGCATAGACGCCGGCCTTGGGACGCGGGGCGTGGGACAGGTGCGCGCAATCGCCCGCGGCATAGATGGCGGGATCGTTTGTCGCGCGCAGGAACCTGTCCACGCTGACAAAGCCCTTGACCAGGTCGAGCCCGGTTTCGGTCAGCCAGCCCTGTGGACGCGTGCCGGCAGCCCCGATGACGAGGTCCGCGTGGATCGCTTCGCCGCCCGCCAGCATCACGCCGCCTGGTGCGACCCGGACGATCCGCGCGCCGGTGCGCAGCGCCACGCCCCGCGCCGCGACCTGGTCCATCAGTGCCGCTCGCGCGCCGGCCCTTACGTCGCGCAGGATGTCGGGGGCTGCATCCAGCAGCGTGATTTCCGGCACCCGTCCGGCCTGGGCCAGCCGGTGATGCGCGGCAAGGGTCAGTTCCACCCCGGCCACGCCCGCACCTATCACCGCGATGCGGGGGACACCCTGCGCGCCGAGGGCGCGGGCGACGAAACCTTCCCATGCCTCGGCAAAGGCGCCCAGCGGCTTGGCGGGCACTGCATGGTCGGCAAAGCCGGGCATGTCCGGCAGATCTGAGGTGATGCCGATATCCAGCGATGCCAGGTCGTAAGACACTTCGCCATGCCCTGCGACGTGGATGACATGGCGCGTGCGGTCGATCCCCTCGGCCCGGCCCAGGATAACCTCTGCGCCCGCGTGACGGGCCAGCGGAGCCATCGCGATTTCAAGCTGGTCACGGGTGTAATGACCTGCAACCATCCCCGGCAGCATGCCCGAATAGGGGGCGGTCGGGCCGGGGTTGATTACCCTGAGCCTTATGCCCGGCACCGGTTTTCGACCCCACATCCGCAAAACCAGCGCATGTGCATGCCCGCCCCCGATCAGGACGAGGTCGCGGAGGGGCGGTGCTGTGCGGTGCATGGTGTGGCCTTTGGTTTTGTGCGGCTGGCGTGGGCCGTGTTGCATGGGTGCCGCGCGGGGCGGGGCGCAGGGGTCAGGGCGCGCGCCAACTGCCGGCCCAGCCATCGGCAGCGCGAAACAGCGCTCGGCGGTGGTGATCGGGACGCAGGTGCAGGGTTTCGATCTCGGTCAGCCAACCGCGCAGCACGGCAAATGCCGCGCGGTCGGGGCCGGGTGCATGGTCCGAGGGGTGAGGCAGGGGGGCGCCCGGTGCGGGCGAGCCGCCGTAAAGCGTGCGCGATGAGGGCGCGCTTGCCTGCCAATCGGGCTCGACCGCCGGGCCCGAGAGCACCTCGAACCGGGCGCGCAGACGGATTTGCAGCAAAGCCAACCCATCCCAGACCAAAAGCGCGGCGTGCGGTTCGGCGCGCAGTTCGGCCACCTTGGCCGCGCGCAGATCGGAATGGATGTCGACATGACCCGCCGTCCGGTCGGCGGCGCGCAGCACGACCATCCGTGCCTCGGCGCCTGCCGCGCCCCGAGTGGCCAGAACGGGCGTACGGGCTGCTGCGTGGCGATCGAGGATGCCGTCTGAAAGCCTTTGCCAGACGAGGTCCAGAACGCCAGGCAAGGTATTGAAATCATTCATAACCGGTCATCTCCAGATAGCCTGTCCCCGCATGGGTGCCGTTGACCCGGACCGGGCCTTCCCAATAGGGTACCATCGTGTCCATCCACGCATCGCCGCGTAGCGCCGTGATGGTGATATCCACGCCATGCGCGGGCAGCGCAAGACGCCAGCGCGTTGGAATGCGGCGGCCCGCCACTTGCGTTTCCGAAAGCGGCCTCAGCGCCAGCGCGTCGTCTGAAAGCGGCGTGGCGCTGCCGTCCGCGGCGATCCATGTCCCAGAGCGAAACGCTGTGCCCTCGCCGCGCAACTGGAATGCCATAAGCTTGGACCCGTCCTCGAAATGCAACGAGAACCAGTCCCACCCGTTCTGGTCCTCGGCCAATGGCTGGCTGGACCATTCGCGATCCAGCCAGGCCTGGCCGGTCACCGCCACCGCGCCGTCGGGCAGGTCGAGCCGGCCGGTAACGCGATAGAAGGGTTGGGAATAATAGTAACTGGCCTGCCCGCTCTCGGCCTTGACCGAAAACCCCTCCTCGCCATGCAAGACCAGCGGCCCCTCGGCGGCAAGTTGCAGATCATAGCCGAAATCTGCCCCCTGCGCGGTCAGGCTGAGCGCCGATAGGGGGTCCTCACCGGGGGGCGCGATGCCCTGCATGCGCCATTCGTCTATCCAGGCGGCAAAGGGGGCGGTCGTCACCCCGGCCTGCCCGATGCCGCCGCGCGCAATCCGCATGGCGCCGCGATGCGCCGTTTCATCGGTCAGCGCCGCATGTCCCATCCATGCCTGCGATGAAGACCAGCCCGTGCCCGGATTGCCCGGTGCCAGTGCGTTGCGGAACAATGTCCACTGGATGCCATAAGGGGTGCCGTCGGGGGCCTCAAGATTGGCGGTCAGATACCACCATTCGATACGGAAATCTGGATGTGCGCCATGATCGATGGGAAAAGCGAGCCGTTGGCCGCGTTGCGGCAGGCCATAGCCCTCGGCATCGCGCGCCATCCCCGCAAAGCCCTGTGCCAGCGCGCACAACGGCAGCGCAGAGGCCAGCGCCGCGCACAGGACTGCAACCCTAGCGTTCATCGGCAAACACCTTCAACAGGTCGCTTGGGGCCAGACGGGCCAGCCGCCAGGCGGGCCAGGCCGCCGCCAGCCCCGCCGCGGCCAGTGCCAGCAAGCCCAGCCACAGCCAGTCGGCGGGAAAGAGATGCATCGGCAATTTCCATCCGAAGGCCGCGACATTGATCACCGCCAAAAGAACCCAGGCCAGGATCAGCCCAACCGGCACCGCAACCAGCAGCGTCAGCCCCGCCAGCAACATCGCCCGGATCAGTTCCAGCCGCGCCAGCCGCCTCCGCGTAAGACCCAGCGCCCAGACCGGGGCAAGTTGCGGCAGGCGCATGGTGGACAGCGTCAGCAGGCTGGTGAACATCGCGAACCCTGCGACAGCCATTGTCAGCACGTTCAGCGCACCAGTTACCAGGAAGGTCCGTTCGAAGACCATCAGCGAGATTTCCTTGACCCGTCCCTGGTCGATCATGCTGTCAGACGGCAGGCCGAATTCCTCGGTCAGCGCGGTCTTGAGCTCGGGCACGGCGGCCGGGTCGGTGCGGATCGCGTAACGGCGCCGATCGACATCGGGATAAAGCGCGGTCAGGTCGTCGAGCCCGAGGATGACCTGTCCCTTAGGATTGCCGTAATCGGCATAGACCCCGACGAGGGCGCGCACTGCCCCACCCGGAAGCGGGACCGTATCGCCCAGCGCAAGATCTGCGCGTCGCCAGAGCTGTTCGTTCACGATCATGCCCTGGCCGCGGGCAAGCACTTGCCAGGTATCGGCCTCGCCCAGGATCAGCGGCCAGTTGTCTGGATAGGTGCGGTGATCGGCAACGCCGTAGATTTCTACCGGCCCGCCCAGGATGGTGCCCTCTACCTTCCAGATCGGCAACAGCGCGTCGATGCGTGGCGCCAGCCAGTCGCGCAGGCGCCGTGCCTCTTCTTGGTCGCGCGCGGTGACATAAAGTTCCGAGGGCAGGCGCTGGTCCAGCCAATCGGTAAAGGTCAGGCGGAAACTGGCCACCATGGTGCCCACGCCGATATTGGCCGACAGCGCCAGCAACAGCGCCATCAGGGCCAGCGACAGCCCCGGCAGTTGCTGCCGCGTGTCGGCCCAGAACCATTGCGCCAGCGCGCCGCGTGCCAACCTGGCGCCGCCCGCCAGCATCAGCGCCAGAATCCCCGGCAGCGCGAGCGCCGCCGAGATCAGTAACGCGCCCAACAGGATGAAGCCGCCCGCGATCCCCTGCCCGTGAACCGCCGCCAGAACCGCGACCAAGGCCAGGCCACCCGCCGCGATGCCTTGGCGGGCGAGCGCCCGCGTCGAGGCACGTGCCCAGGCGGTGGGCTGTGCAGGTGCCAAGAGCGGAAGGCGCCAGAGTCGCCAAAGGCTTTGTCCCGCCGCGATGGCTGCGCCAGCCAGTGCCATGCCAAGCCCGCCCAGCCACCATTCTGGTCTGAGCGACAGGCTGCCCGACACGGTGGCCCCGTAAAGCCCACGCAGGGTGGCGGCGACATCTGGTAACAGGGCCGCGGCGATCAGGTAGCCCAGCGCGATGCCCACAAGCCCGGCAACCAGCGCCAACAGCACTACCTCGCCCGCCAGCACCACCACGAGGTCGCGCAGCGGCAGGCCCAGCGCGCGCAAGGTGCGGAACATCGGCCGACGCTGCTCGAACGCGAGGCCGATCGCGGAATGCACAATGAACAACCCCACGGCGAAGGACAGCAAGCCGAAGGCGGTCAGGTTCAGGTGGAAACTGCCGGTCAGTTGCGCGGAATCGGCCTGTTCGATGGGCGCGCGACGTTCCAGTCCGGGGGCGATCGCGGCCAGTTCCGGGCGGCTACGCGGCTGGTCTGGCAGGATCAGAAGCCGCGAAAGCCGCCCCTCGGCCCGCAACAGCGACTGCGCGATGCCGATATCGGTGAACAGAAGTCCCGGCGCCATGCCTTCGGCGGCCGCCAGCGGTGGCAGGCCCACCACGCCCGTCAGCGCCGCCACGGTTTCGGGGGCGCCATAGGCAAGGCCGGGCGGGGCGAGAAAGTCGGTGATGCGGGTTTCGTCCAGTATCATGCCGGGCAGGGCACTCCGCGGCGCCGTAAAGGGATCGAGCCCCACGATCTGTACCGAGATGCCTGCGCGCGACCATTGCCCCTCCAGCAGCGGCGATACCTGCCAGCCGGCGCGGCGCAGGCTGACAAAGATATCCTGGTCGAGATGGGGCAGGCCCCGCGCGGGCACCAGGCTTTCCAGCCGGTCCTGTCCCAGAACGCCCGCCGCGCGCGCGTAACTTGCACGCGCCTCGGCGTTGATGGCCTGCACCCCCGACCACAAGGCCGTGGCCAGTGCCAGCCCCAGCAACAGCGTCGCCAGTTGCAGCGGGTGCCGCCGCCAATGCGCCAACAGCGCGGAAAGGGCGACGCGCCGCATCACGCCAGCCGGCCGCCCGTCAATCGCACCCGTCGGCCCAGTCGCCCGGCCAGGCGCGGCGAATGGGTGACCATCAACAACCCCGCCCCGCTTTCCGCGACAAGCTCCAGCATCAGGTCGAGAACGGCATCGCCCGTGGCCTCGTCGAGATTGCCGGTGGGTTCGTCGGCCAGGATCAGTGCAGGGCGGGCGGCAAGCGCGCGTCCGATCGCGACGCGCTGTTGCTGACCACCAGATAGCTGTTCGGGATAGCGGTCATGCAAGCCCTCAAGCCCCAGTCGCATGGCCAGTTCGCCGCACCAGTCCGGGTCATCGCGTCCCGACAGCCGCGCCTGGAAGGCGAGGTTGGCGCGAACCGTAAGCGAGGGGATCAGGTTGAACTGTTGAAAGATCAACCCGACCGTTCCACGGCGCAGCCCGGCCAGGGTCGCGTCATCTGCCCGCGCAAGATCGCAGCCGACAACCACGATCCTCCCGGCATCTGGCCGGTCAAGACCCGCGCACAGGTGCAGGCAGGTGCTCTTGCCCGAACCGGATTCGCCCGTAAGCGCCACCGTCTCGCCCGCCTCAAGCGACAGGCTGACCCCGCGCAGCACGGCGACACGGCTGCCACCGCTGACATGGGACTTCTCGACATTCTCGATATTCAGCAGCATTGCCCGGCCCTTTCCTGCCGCGTCTATCTAGCGCGGCAGGCGCCGGGGCACAGCCCATGCAGGGCGCGGCAAGGCGTCCGCTTTCTAGGGGCGCTCGCGGATACGGCTCTTGGAAAAGATGCGTGGGGTTGGGGCGGCCGGTTGCGGCGGCTCGGTATGGGCCCAGACCGACAACCGGATATCGGGCCCGCCCAGACGTGTCGAGGTGACGTTGACGATGCGTACCCGCGGCTGGTCGCCCCGCCCCAGGATCGGTGCGACCAGCCCGGTCGCCGTCGGGCCCAGATGACCCAGCCGCACCCAGCGTGGCCGCCTGAAGGCGCGAAACGGCACCGGGCGCGCACGGGCAAGGACTGCGATCTTGCCATCCGTCTCGGTCTGCAATCTCAGCGGATCGCCCGGACCCAGACCCAACCTGTCCGGATCGCCGGTCAGCCCGACCACCGCGACGCTGTGAATGATCACCTGCATCATCTGCGTTCTACCCGTTTCTTGAAAGTATTTCCCGACCCATCCTTGCAGGAGGGCCGTTCTGCTCGTTTTTCAACAGGGTAGTGCGTCGATACCGATTCCAGAAGGGCTGTTCAGCCTTCGGCCTGCGGGCGGGTGGGAATCCGCCGAGCCAGCAATTCACCCAGCACGCGATTGGCGGGATTGCGGCTGTCGACCGCGGCGCGCAGGGCCTCTGCCACAAGGCCCTCGGAGGCATCGGGATCCTCGATCTCGAAAAGAAATCGACGTCCCCCAGTATCGCATATGACCTGCTTGCGGCCGAAAAGCATACGCAGCCCCAAGCAGGACCGGCCGTCGCGGCTGTGAAAAACGATACTCATCAAGGTCTCCAGCGTGAGAACAACCACACCATTCTTTGTGTTTTTGGGCGTTAAACCAGAGCCTTGCAGACCAGCATCGATTACCTGTGGCAATAGGGCAACTGAAAGTTGCTATTATGGCGCAGGGCATATGCCCAAATGGATGCGTCTCGGCGCCTTTGGGTATATACTCATCTCTTCGGTGTGTGCTCGGGCGTATTCGTGCCGTGCTGCGGGGCGTCTCGGCCCCGGCGCGAGTCGCGCTATGCCTGGCCGTAGCCGCGGGTGAACTGCGCAACTGCTTCGGCCAATTGATTCTCGTTCAAAAGCGGCGGATCGCCGATCAAGAGCGCGCCGTGATATTGCCGCGCCAGCGCCTCGACCTCCACGGCCAGCCACATCGCCTTGTCCAGGCTCGCCTCGGCGGCCAGCATCCCGTGATGGGCCATCAGGCAGGCCTTGCGCCCCTCCAGCGCCTCGATGATCCGGTCCGACAGCTCCTGGGTGCCGAAGGTGGCATAGGGCGCGCAGCGGATGTTCTCGCCCCCCGCGGCGGCAACCATGTAATGCACCGCCGGGATCTCCATGTGCATGATCGCCAGGGTCGTGCAGTAGGGGGCGTGGGCATGGACCACCGCGCCCAACTCGGGCCGGGCGCGCAGGATGTCGAGGTGAAAGCGCCACTCGCTGGAGGGTTTGCGCCCCCCGTGCGGCGTGCCGTCCATGTCCAGGCGCACGATGTCCTCGGGCACCAGATCCTCGTAGGGGATGGAACTGGGGGTGATCAGGATGTCATCGCCCACCCGCACGCTGATATTGCCCGACGTGCCCTGGTTCAGGCCGACGGTATTCATCTTGAGGCAGGCCGCGATGATGGCCTTGCGGGTGTCCAGATCGTCCATGCTGCGCTCCTTGGCGGTGTGGTCGTGCTATAACGGCAAGGCGGTGGTCTTGAACACCGTCCGCAGCGCGAAAGAGGACTGCATCCGCGCCACGCCCGGCAGGCGCGTGAGGTGCTGGCGGTGGATGCGGGCGAAATCCTCGCTGTCCTCGGCCACGACCTTCAGGATGTAATCCGCGCTGCCTGCCATCAGGTGGCATTCCAGCACATCGGGCACGCGCGCAACGGCCTTTTCAAAGGCTTCGAGTATATCGTCGCTCTGGCCCGACAGGGTGATTTCGACAAAGACGGTGGTCGGGCGGCCCAGCTTGCGCGCATCCAGCAACGCGACGTAATCGCGGATCAGGCCCGAGGCCTCCAGCCGCTGCACGCGCCGGTGGCAGGCCGAGGGCGAAAGGTTCACCCGCTCGCTGAGCTCCGCATTGGAAATGCGACCCTGTTTCTGTAGAACAGTCAGCAGGCGGCGGTCGGTATTGTCAAGCTGCAAGCGCACGCAAGAACTTTCGGTCGAATGCGGGTTTGACGCAAGATTTCACCTCTGGCCCGCCGGTGCAAGCGGCGCTTTTCAAAGCTTTTGTTCGCGCCCTGCGGCATCCTGTCATCACGGGAAAGGGAGAACCGCATGCGCATCGGATGCCCGACAGAAATCAAGCCACAGGAATATCGCGTCGGCCTCACCCCCAACGCCGCGCGCGAGGCGGTGGACCATGGCCACGAGGTTCTGATCCAGACCGACGCCGGGCTGGGTGCGGGATTCACCGATGCCGATTACACCGCCGCGGGGGCGGCGGTCGTGGATACGGCCGAGGAAATCTTCGCCCGGTCCGATCTGATCGTGAAGGTCAAGGAACCGCAGGCCGCAGAGCGCGCGCATCTGCGCGAGGGTCAGGTTCTTTTCACCTACCTGCATCTTGCCCCCGACCCCGACCAGACCCGCGACCTGCTGGCCTGCGGCGTGACCGCCATTGCCTATGAAACCGTGACCGATGCGGCGGGCGGCCTGCCGCTCTTGGCGCCGATGTCCGAGGTCGCCGGGCGTCTGGCCCCGCAGATGGGCGCCTGGGCCTTGCAGAAGGCGAACGGCGGGCGCGGCACGCTGATGGGCGGCGTGCCCGGCGTCGGCCCGGCCGAGGTGGTGGTGATCGGCGGCGGGGTCGTGGGAACCCACGCGGCGCGGGTTGCGGCGGGCATGGGCGCGGACGTCACCGTGCTGGACCGGTCACTGCCACGCCTGCGCTATCTCGACGACGTGTTCGGCGGACGCATCCGCACGGTCTATTCCTCGGGCGGCGCGCTGGCGCGGCTGCTGGACCAGGCCGATCTGGTGGTGGGGGCGGTGCTGATCCCCGGCGCCGAAACACCCAGGCTGGTGCACCGCGCGGACCTTGCCAGGATGAAATCCGGCGCGGTGCTGCTGGATGTCGCCATCGACCAGGGCGGATGCTTCGAAACCTCGCACCCCACCACCCACGAAGATCCGATCTTCGCCGTGGACGGCATCGTGCACTACTGCGTCGCCAACATGCCCGGGGCCGTGCCGCGCACCGCGACAATCGCGCTGGGCAATGCGACGATGCCCTACATGCTGGCTCTGGCGGACAAGGGCTGGCGCCAGGCCTGCACCGATGACCCGCACCTTCTGGCCGGTCTCAATACCCATGCCGGCCTGCTGACGAATGACGCGGTAGGCCGCGCGCAGGGCATCGAGGCGCGCTCGCCGCGGATGACCTGACACGGCATTGACCGTACCGCGCCGGTGCAGCGCGCTGCCGCTGCCTGCTTCTTCTTGGTCAAAATACCCGGTGCGGGTGCCTTCGGCGCCCCCCTTCCATCTTGCGCTCAAACCGCTATCACGGGGCCGGACAAAGGAGGCCCCGATGACCGATCTGACTGATTTTCCGATCACGCGGCACTGGCCGCCGCGCAATCCCGCCGCGATCCAGCTTTATTCCTTTCCCACGCCCAACGGCGTGAAAGTATCCATCATGCTGGAGGAAACCGGCCTGCCCTATGAGGCGCACAAGGTGGACATCAACACGGGCGACCAGTTTTCCGACGCCTTCACCTCGCTCAACCCCAACGGCAAGATCCCCGCGATCATTGATCCCGACGGGCCGGACGGCGCACCTGTCGGCCTGTTCGAAAGCGGCGCGATCCTGATCTACCTGGCCGAGAAGACGGGAATGTTGCTGCCAGCCGATCCGCGCGCACGGGCCGAGGTGCTGCAATGGTTGATGTTCCAGATGGGCGGCATCGGGCCGATGTTCGGGCAGATGGGGTTCTTCGTGAAATTCGGCGGCAAGGACGTGGCCGATCCGATCCCGCGCACCCGTTACGTGACCGAGGCAAAACGGCTGATGGGCGTTCTGGACAAACGGCTTGAGGGGCGCGACTGGGTCTGTGGCGACTATTCCATCGCCGATATCGCGATTGCGCCCTGGCTGCGTGCGGTGCTGGTGGGCTATCAGGCGCGCGAGATCGTGGGCTGGGACGATTTCGCCAACCTGCCCGCCTATCTGGACCGCTTTCTTGCCCGCGATGCGGTGGCGCGCGGCCTTGTCCAGCCGCCGCGGGACTGAGCGCGCACCGACCGGGTGCCCCCCCCGCAAACCGCATGGGCCGACGGGGGGCCACCCCTAAGGGATCGCCTTGGCCCCACCATCGCCGCCGGCCCCTGCGATCATCGCCGCCGCGCGTTCGCCGATCATCATGGCGGGCGCGCCGGTATTGCCGCCGATCACCCGCGGCATGACCGAGGCGTCCACCACGCGCAGCCCTTGCAGACCGCGCACGCGCAGCTGGGGGTCCACCACCGCCATCTCGTCGCGGCCCATCCTGCAGGTGCCCACCGGGTGATAGATCGAATCGGCACGTGCGCGGATATCGGCGGCAAGCGCCGCATCGCTGCCGTCATGGGGATACAGCCGTCCGCCCCGCCAGGGCGCCAGCGCCTGCGCGCCCAGAACCCGCTCCATGATCCTGGCGCCGCGCATCAGCGTGGCCAGATCCTCGGGATGGGACAGGAACGCCGGGTCGATCCGCGGGGGATCGGCGGGGTTGCGGCTGACCAGCCCCACGCTTCCCCGGCTTTGGGGCCGCAGCGCGCAGACATGGCAGCTATAGCCGTCGGCCAGGTGCAGCCGGCGCATGTGGTCGTCCTCGATCCCGATCACGAAATGCAGTTGCAGGTCGGGCCGGTCCAGCCCCGGCCGCGAATGCACGAAGGCCCCGGCCTCGGCATAGGGGGTGGCGAACAGCCCCTCGCCGGTCTTGCGCCATTTTCCGGCCGCCCGGCCCAGCCGGACCAGCCCGCGCGGGTTCAGCCCCACCACGTCGCGGCGCCGCGAGCGGTGCAGGATCGTGTAGTTCAGGTGATCCTGCAGGTTCTGCCCCACACCGGGCAGCACATGCACCGGCGCGATCCCATGGGCGGCCAGTTCGTCCTCTGGCCCGATGCCCGAAAGCAACAGCATTTGGGGCGAGTTGAAGGCGCCGCCCGACAGGATCACCTCGCCCCGCGCCGCGATCTTGCGGCGACGGCCGTTTCGCCGGACCAGAACGCCCGCGGCGCGGCCCGCCTCGATCAGCACCCGTTCGGCGCGCGTTCGGGTCAGCACCGTCAGGTTCGCCCGTCCCAGCGCCGGGAACAGATAGGCGGCCGCGGCCGAACACCGTTCGCCCTTGCGCTGACCTTGCCGGAACTGCTTGACCTGGAACAGCCCCGCGCCCGCCTGTTCCGGCCCGTTGAAATCGTCGTTGCGGGGGATCTGGGCCTCGGCACAGGCCTCGACGAAGGCGCGGGAAATCCGGCGCGGCGCGCTTTGGTCGCTGATCTGCACGGGACCGCCGCCGCCATGCCAGTCGTCGCCACCGCGCCCATTGCCCTCCAGCTGCAGGAACCACGGGCGCACGTCGGCCCAGGACCAGCCCTCGGCCCCCAGATCGGCCCATTCGTCATAGTCGCGCGGGTGGCCCCGGACATACAGCATGGCATTGATCGCGCTGGACCCGCCCAGCGCCCGCCCGCGTGGCTGAAACCCGCGCCGCCCGTTCAGCCCCGGCTGCGGGGTGGTAAGGAAGGCGTAGTTGTTGATCCGGGGCCGTCCCGAGATCATCGCCGGGATCAGCGCGGGCGCCCGGATGAAGATGTCGTCGCCGCCCCCGCCTGCCTCGATCAGGCAGACCGAGACATGCGGATCCTCGCTCAGACGCGCGGCCAGAACACAGCCGGCCGACCCGCCACCGATGATGACATGATCGAATTCCATGGCCGCCAGCCTAGACCATGTCGCGGCCACGGCCAGCACCCAAATCGCCTCAGCCGGGCCTGCCGTCCTCGAGATCCTGCCCGTTCCGGAACTGGCGCAGCAACTGCACCACTTCCTCGTCGCTGACCTGGTCGAAATCGCGGTAATACATGCCGACCGCGCGGAAATCTCGCGGCGCCTCAAGGAAGATCAGCCGGTCTGTCATCCCTCGCATCTGCCAGATCAGGTCTTGCGGGCCAACGGGCACGGCCAGCCAGACCTCGACCGGCCCGCGCTTGCGCAAGGCTTGCAAAACGGCCCGGGCGGTCGCGCCGGTGGCCATCCCGTCATCGACCACGATCACCGTGCGACCGGCAATTCTCTCCGGCCTGCACCCTGCCAGGTAAAGACTGCGCCGGGTCTCGATCTCGGCCAGCTTCTCTGCCACGGCATCGGTGAAATCGGCCTGGACCAGCCCGGCATGGTCCAACAACTCCGCATTGAAAACCACCTCGCGCGCTCCGCCATCGACCACGGCGCCCGCGGCCAGTTCCGGATTGCCCGGCATGGCGATCTTGCGCACCAGCGCCAGGTCCAGCGGTGCGCCCAGGGCACGGGCCACCGGCACTGCCACCGGTACGCCGCCACGCGGCAAGGCCAGTACCAGGGCATTCTCCGGTTCCAGGGCCGCGACTTTCTCGGCCAGCCGACGCCCGGCCTCTTCCCGGTTATCGAACATTCCGCCTCTCCCTGTTCCCGACGCTGGCACATTATGCCGCCCTTGGGGTGCCTCTCCAAGCCCCGTGCGCGCTGCGTCTGCTTCTTCTTGGGGGAAATACCCCGGGGGGTCTGGGGGGCGGCGCCCCCCAGCCTCTCCGCCCGGACCGTTCCCCGGTCAGCCGCGCAGGGTGCCGCCGGTGGCTTTCCCGACCTTGTCGACGATCTTGCGGCCCACGGCCTCGATCTCGTCCTCGGTCAGGGTCTTGTCCACGGGTTGCATCCGCACGGTGATGGCCAGCGATTTCTTGCCCTCGCCCAGGCTGCCGCCGATGAACTCGTCGAACACGCGGACCTCTTCGATCAGGGCCTTGTCGGCGCCTGTCGCGGCGTTGACCACGTTGATCGCCTCGACCCCGGCATCCAGCACGAAGGCGAAATCGCGTTCCACCGCCTGCAGGTCAGAGGCTGCCAGCGCGGCCCGCGTCGCGCCCTTCTTGCGCGGCATCGGCGGTTCTTCCAGGTAGACGGTGAAGGCCATGGCGGGGCCCTTGACGTCCATCGCCTTCAGCACCTTGGGGTGAAGCTCGCCGAACACGGCCATCACCTTTTTCGGCCCAAGGCAGATCCGGCCCGACCGGCCGGGATGCCACCACTCCGGCGCCTCGCGCAGGATCTGCGCCTTGGCGGGCGCGCCGATGGCGGCCAGCACCGCCTCGACATCGGCCTTGGCGTCATAGACATCGACCGCCCGGCGCGAGCCAAAGGGATCGCGCGGCGCCACGCCGCCCACCAGCAGGCCCGCGACCTGGATATGCTGTTCTTCCGGTTCGGCGCCGTGAAAGGCGGGGCCGACCTCGAACAGCGACAGGTCCATGAATCCGCGCGCCTGGTTGCGGGCCGCTGCCTGCAACAGGCCCGGCAGCAGGTCGGGCCGCATATGGCTCATCTCGCTGGAGATCGGGTTCTCCAGCGCCATCGCATCGGTCCCGCCCCCGAACAGCGCGGCGCTGTCGGCATCGATGAAGGAATAGGTGACGCATTCGTTGTAGCCCAGCGCCGCGCAGGTGCGCCGCGCCATCGCCTCGCGTTTTTGCATCGGCGTCAGGATACCGGCGGGCACCCCCACATGGGCGCGGGCCAGGCGCTTGCCCTCCAGTTTCGTCAGCGAGGCCACGCGCGCGACCTCTTCCACCAGGTCGGCCTCGCCCAGAACGTCGGGACGCCAGGACGGCACATGGGCCACATCGCCCTCCAGCCGGAAGCCCAGCGCGGTCAGGGTCGCGCGCTGTTCCTCGGCGGGGATTTCCATGCCGACCAGGCTCTCGACCCGCGCGGTGTCCAGCTTGTAGGCGCGCGACGTGTCGGGGATTTCGCCCGCGACGACCACTTCGGACGGCTCCCCGCCGCACAGGTCCAGGATCATCTGCGTCGCGGCCTCGATGCCCTGGGGCGTCCAGTCAGGGTCGATCCCCCGCTCGAACCGATAGCGCGCATCGGAATTGATCTTGAGCGCGCGGCCGGTCATCGCGGTGCGGATCGGGTCGAAATAGGCGGCCTCCAGGAACACGTTCACCGTCTGCTCAGAGCAGCCCGAAACCTCGCCGCCCATCACGCCGGCAAGGCTTTCGACCGTGTCGCCCACCGAGATCGCGGTCATGCCGGGCTGCAGGACGTATTCCTTTTCGTCGAGGGCAAGGAACCGCTCGCGCCCCTGTGCTGCATGCACCCGCAGCCCGCCCGCGACCTTGTCCGCGTCGAAGACGTGCAGCGGGCGGTTCATGTCGAAGGTAAAGAAGTTGGTGATATCGACCAGCGCCGAGATCGGGCGCAAACCGATGGCGCGCAGGCGGTCTTGCAACCACTGGGGCGAGGGGCCGTTCTTTACGCCGCGGATCACCCGGCCGTAAAACACCGGGCAGGCGCGCTCTTGCGTTTCGGGGTCGATGCTGACGGGGATCGGGCAGGGGAACTGGCCCGCGACGGGCGTGACCTGCACCGGTTTCAGCGTGCCCAGACCCCGCGCGGCGAGGTCGCGGGCGATGCCATGCACCCCCAGCGCGTCGGGGCGGTTGGGGGTGATCGCGATCTCGATCACCGGATCGACCTTGGCGGGGTCGTGTTCCGCGAGCCAGTCGATGAATTTCTGCCCGACCTCGCCCGAGGGCAGTTCGATGATGCCGTCATGTTCGTCCGACAGCTCCAGCTCGCGTTCCGAGGCCATCATGCCATGGCTTTCCACGCCGCGGATCTTGCCCACCGAGAGGGTCACGTCGATGCCGGGCACGTAATCGCCGGGTTTCGCCAGGACCACGGTGATCCCCTCGCGCGCGTTGGGGGCGCCGCAGACGATCTGTTTCTCGCCTTCGTCGGTGTCCACCATGCAGACGCGCAGGCGGTCGGCATCGGGGTGCTGCTGCGCGCTTTTCACCTTGGCGATGGTGAAGCTGCCGAGCTTGTCGGCGGGGTTTTCCACGCCTTCGACCTCAAGGCCCAGATCGGTCAGCGCGTCGAGGATCTCGTCGAGGCTCGCCTCGGTATCGAGGTGGTCCTTCAGCCAGGAAAGGGTGAATTTCATCGGAACGGACGCCTGTGCAGGGGTATCGGGTTGCGCGCGTGTCTAGCCCAAAGGGGGGCGGGGGAAAAGAGGGGGGCGCGAAAGAGGGCGGCGTCTGCGCGTCCCGCACAGCCGAAGATGGCTCTGCCGCGATCTCGGCGGGTCAACAACGGGCGGATCATGGCAGCGGGCGCCTGCGATGGCCCCGCCTAGCGGCCCAGGCGCGGGATGGGCACAAGCCGGATATCGCGCTCACACCACCCCATTCGCCGTTTCGGGGGGGGCGCCTGCGGGCGGCGCCCGACCGTGTTTCAGGGGCGCCCGGCGCGCTTTTGCAATGCTGCGACGAACTCTGCCGCCGCCGCATCGTCGCGCGCCGCGCGAATGGCGGCGACATGGCTTGCGGCCGCGGGGCTGGACTTGGCGATCGCGTCGAAAAGCGGATCGTCATAGCCCCGCCTTGCGGGTGCGATGGCCGGGCGTTGGGCAACCTGTTTTGCCTCTTGCAGTTCCAGCCATTGCAGGAAGGTTTGGTAAGCCTCGACCGCCTTTTCGTATTCGGCCTCGTTCAGTGCAAGATGCCCATGGTCGAACACCTCGTCGGGTGACGGTCTGAGTGTTGGGCGTTTCATGGCCCCATCCCTCTGTTGGACAAGGCCAGCATAGCGCGAATCGGTGCGAATCGGAACTTCGAAATGCACTCTTGGGTTGTGACCGGCCATGGCAGTGGAAAACGCGGACGATTTTAGACCACAGGTTTTTGCAATCGGGCAGGTCTTGACGGGAATGTCCTTGAATGCCTGCCTTGTCCAGGCGCCGTCGGGTCCGGGGCATTGCCGCGCCACTTCATTCCAGGACGCAATGCGCCGCCGCGTCCCGTTCGGATATGGCTTTGGCATATGGGCCAGAGCTGCCTTGACGAAATGAGGCGCCGATCCCGGGAGAGGCGCGTTCCGGCATCGGGCCCGGCTTTCACCGCCTTCCCCGTTTCCCGCCTCTTTGTCCGGCCCGCCCCGCCGTCGACCGTCCCTTGGCCCCCTTGGCGGCCTCTACCGCGTCCTCGACTGCCGATTGCCTTGCCAGTGGGTCGTCGGCTATGGCCAGGTCCACGGCCTCCAGCCGCTTGATCTCGTCGCGCAGGCGCGCGGCTTCCTCGAATTCCAGGTTCTCGGCGGCCTTGCGCATCTCGGCGCGCAGTCCGTCCAGATGGGCCTCCAGGTTGGCGCCGTGCATCGGCTTGTCGATCTGCGCCGTGACGCGCGCCATGTCCGTGTCGCCCTGGTAGAGTCCGGCAAGGATGTCGTCGACATTCTTGCGGACGGTTTCGGGCGTGATTCCGTGTTCCTCGTTATAGGCGATCTGTTTCTCGCGGCGGCGTTCGGTTTCGCGCATGGCGCGTTCCATGCTGCCGGTGATCCGGTCGGCATACATGATGACCTTGCCCTCGGCGTTGCGCGCCGCCCGGCCGATGGTCTGGATCAGCGAGGTTTCGGACCGCAGGAAGCCCTCTTTGTCCGCGTCCAGGATCGCGACCAGCCCGCATTCGGGTATATCCAGCCCCTCGCGCAGCAGGTTGATGCCGATCAGCACGTCGAAGGCGCCCAGCCGCAGGTCGCGCAGGATCTCGATCCGTTCGATCGTGTCGATGTCCGAATGCATGTAGCGCACGCGGATGCCCTGTTCGTGCAGGTATTCGGTCAGATCCTCGGCCATGCGTTTCGTCAGCACGGTGCAGAGCGTGCGGTAGCCCGCGGCAGACACCCGGCGCACCTCGTCCAGCAGGTCGTCTACCTGCATTTCCACGGGGCGGATTTCCACCGGCGGGTCCAAGAGGCCCGTTGGCCGGATCACCTGTTCGGTGAAGACGCCGCCGGTCTGTTCCAGCTCCCACGCGGCGGGGGTGGCCGAGACGAAGATCGACTGCGGCCGCATGGCGTCCCATTCCTCGAACTTGAGGGGGCGGTTGTCCATGCATGACGGCAGGCGGAACCCGTGCTCGGCCAAGGTGAATTTCCGCCGGTAGTCGCCGCGGTACATGCCGCCGATCTGGGGCACGGTGACGTGGGATTCATCGGCAAAGACGATGGCGTTGTCGGGGATGAATTCGAACAGGGTGGGGGGCGGTTCGCCCGGCGCGCGGCCGGTGAGGTAGCGCGAATAGTTCTCGATCCCGTTGCAGACGCCGGTGGCCTCCAGCATCTCGATGTCGAAATTGGTGCGCTGTTCCAGGCGCTGGGCCTCCAAGAGCTTGCCCTCGCCGACAAGCTGGTCCAGCCGCTGGCGCAGCTCCTTCTTGATCGACTGAACCGCCTGTTGCATGGTGGGTTTCGGCGTCACGTAATGCGAATTGGCGTAGACGCGGATCCGCTCGAACGTGTCGGTCTTCTGGCCCGTCAGCGGGTCGAACTCGGTAATGCCCTCCAATTCTTCACCGAAGAAGGACAGGCGCCAGGCGCGGTCCTCCAGGTGGGCGGGCCAGATTTCCAGCCCGTCGCCGCGCACCCGGAAACTGCCCCGCTGAAACGCCTGGTCGTTGCGCCGGTATTGCTGGGCCACCAGATCGGCGATCACCTTGCGCTGGTCGTAATCCTGCCCGGTGATCAGGTCCTGGGTCATCGCGCCGTAGGTTTCGACCGAGCCGATGCCGTAGATGCACGACACCGAGGCCACGATGATCACGTCGTCCCGTTCCAACAGCGCCCGGGTGGCCGAGTGGCGCATCCGGTCGATCTGTTCGTTGATCTGGGATTCCTTTTCTATGTAGGTGTCCGAGCGCGGCACATAGGCCTCGGGCTGGTAGTAGTCGTAATAGCTGACGAAGTACTCGACCGCGTTGTCCGGGAAGAAGCCCTTGAACTCGCCGTAGAGTTGCGCGGCGAGCGTCTTGTTGGGGGCTAGGATGATGGCGGGGCGCTGGGTTTCCTCGATCACCTTGGCCATGGTGAAGGTCTTGCCGGTGCCGGTCGCGCCCAACAGCACCTGGTCGCGTTCGCCCGCGCCGACCCCTTCGGACAGCTCTGCTATCGCCGTGGGCTGGTCGCCCGCGGGCTGAAACGCGGTCTGCATCACGAAGCGCTTGCCGCCCTCGAGTTTTTCTCGCTCGCGGATGGGCGGGGCGGGGGCGTTCAGCGCGGGGGGGTCGGTGGAATAGGGCATGGGCGGCATCCTTGTCAGGCCCTAGACTTGTCGTCTCGTCTGCCGGGTTCAAGGCCCATCGCACGGATCGGCGCACCGGCTGGTGCGGCACCCCTCACCTGCATAGCTGAAATGGGCAAACCTGTCCGGGTGCGCATCCAGCATGTCACCGTGGACAGGCAGGCTTGATCAACGCGATGGAAAAGATGCGCGCCATGCCAGGTCCGGGCGGGTCGGCCCGACGACACGGCGCGCGCCCTGCCGCCAGTATCAGCCGATCGAGACCAGTTCGATCGCGAAGGTCAGATCCTTGCCCGCCAATGGATGATTGGCATCCAGAACGACCTGTTCCTCGGTTACCTTGGTGACCACCACGGGCATCACCTGACCATCGGGGGATTGAAGTTGCAGCCGGGTGCCCGGATCAAGCGGAATATCGTCTGGCACCTGGGCGCGCGGGATTGCCTGGC
Source organism: Rhodovulum bhavnagarense (assembly GCF_004343505.1). Taxonomy (GTDB): domain Bacteria; phylum Pseudomonadota; class Alphaproteobacteria; order Rhodobacterales; family Rhodobacteraceae; genus Rhodovulum; species Rhodovulum bhavnagarense. The sequence continues at coordinate 165,108 of NZ_SLXU01000002.1, forward strand.
AGGCATCGGGGTCATGCACGCCATAAGCCTCGGCGCAGGGGATCTCGACGGTTTTCCTGTCGCCCGCGCTCATGCCCGGAAGCGCCTTGTCCAGGCCCGGGATGATCTCGCCCGAGCCGACGGTGAATTCCAGCGGCTCGCGCCCCTGCGAACTGTCAAAGGTGGTGCCGTCTGCCAGCGTGCCGGTATAGTGTATGCGAACCTTGTCGCCCGGTTTGACCTGGGTCATCGGTCTCTCTTCTGCTTGTGGGATGAATTTGCAGAGGCCGCGCGGCGCGCAGGTGCTCTGGGTGTGGGACAAGCCTAAAGAGGTTGGGCGCGATGTAAACCCCGGACCGGCGAACCGGCCAGTCCTTTGGCGCCGCGCGGGGATCGCGGGGGCGACGGGCGATGGGGCCTTTCCCCGCCTGCGCCGCTGTGCCAGTCTCAAGGCTGGAGGACAAGATGCCGATCACGACTTGCGTTTTCGATGCCTATGGGACGTTGTTCGATGTGACGGCCGCCGCCCGCCAAGCCGCGGCCGAGCCTGGCAACGGCGCGCTGAACGACGTCTGGCCGCGCCTGGCCGAGGATTGGCGGCGCAAGCAACTTGAATATACCTGGCTCAGGGCCATTGCCGGGGCCCATGCCGATTTCTGGCAGGTAACCCAGGACGGGCTGGATTGGGCGATGGAGGCCGCGGGGCTGACCTGTGCGGAGGGATTGCGCGCACGGCTTCTGGCGCTTTACCGCGAATTGTCTGCCTTTCCCGAAGTGCATGACGTTCTTTCGGCGCTGAAGCAATCGGGCAAAGCCACGGCGATCCTGTCGAACGGATCGCCCGCCATGCTGTCCGAAGCGGTGGCCTCGGCGGCGATCGGCGATCTGTTGGACGATGTTCTCTCGGTCGAGGATGTCGGAATCTACAAACCGCACTCCTCGGTCTACGATCTCGTGGGGAAAAGATTTCTCGTAGAAAGATCGCAGGTCCTGTTCGTGTCGTCAAATGGCTGGGACGCGGCGGCGGCGACCGGCTATGGGTTCACGACCGCCTGGGTCAACCGCGCGGGGGCGCCGGTGGACCGGATGCCATGGCGCCCGGCCCATATCATGGGTGATCTGACCGGCATTCCAGCGCTTGCAGAGGCGGGCTGATGCCGCGTTTTGCCGCCGATGACGGGGTAATGCTGGCCTATGACGACTGCGGGCAGGGCCCGGTGCTGTTATGCCTTGCGGGGCTTACCCGGAACATGGATGATTTCGAACCGGTGGTGGACCGGTTCGCCGGTCTTGCGCGCATCCTGCGGCTGGACATGCGGGGGCGGGGCGGTTCCGACCACGATCACGATTTCATGAATTACAACCTGATCCGCGAGGGGCGCGATGCGCTGGCGCTTCTGGATCATCTGGGGATCGCGCGGGCGGCGATCCTGGGCACCTCGCGCGGGGGGTTGGTTGCCATGACGCTGGCGGCCGGTCACAGAGACCGGTTGAGTGGTGTCTGCCTGAACGATATCGGCCCGATGATCGAGCCGCGCGGGCTGGCTTACATCATGGATTACCTCGGCAAACTGCCCGGCTATGCCGATTACGACGATGCGGCTGACAAGCTGTCGGTTGGCATGGCGGGGCGCTTTGTCGGTGTGTCGTGGACCCAGTGGCGCGATCATGCAAGGCGGCTGTGGATGGAAACGCCCGAGGGGTTGGCGCTGCGCTATGATCCCCGGTTACGGCACGCGGTGGCCGAGGCGTCGGCAGCGGATGCCATACCCGACCTGTGGCCGCTGTTCGAGGCGCTGAAGGATTTGCCGGTGGCGCTGATCCGGGGAGAAAATTCCGACATCCTGTCGGCCGCGACCGCCGCGGAGATGTGCCGCCGTCGTCCCGACATGATCTATGCCGAGGTGCCTGGTCGTGGGCATGTGCCCTTTCTGGACGAGCCCGAGGCGGTCACGGCGCTGGGGCTGTTTCTGGAGCTGGTGCAATGAACATCGAGATGATCGAGGCCGCCGCGGCGCGGCTGGCGGGCCATGCGCGGGTGACGCCGTTATTGTCCTCGCCCTTTCTGGACGAGCTTGCAGGGCGGCGCGTCCTGGTCAAACCCGAATGCCTGCAACAGACCGGCAGTTTCAAGTTCCGCGGCGGCTGGGCGGCGGTTTCGGCCCTGCCCGATGACATCCGCGCCCGCGGCGTGATCGCGTTTTCCTCGGGAAACCATGCCCAGGGCGTGGCCCGTGCCGCGGCCCTGCACGGAGTGCCCTCGGTGATCGTGATGCCCTCGGACGCGCCGCGGCTCAAGATCGCAAATACCCGTGCGCTGGGCGCCGAGGTGGTGCTGTATGATCGCGCAAGCGAGGATCGCGATGCGCTTGGCGCCCGGCTGGCCGAGGAACGCGGCCTGACCCTGATCAAGCCCTTTGACGAACCGCAGGTGATCGCGGGGCAGGGGACATGCGGGTTGGAAATCGCCGTGCAGGCGGCCCAGGAGGGCGTGAGCGAGGCCGATGTGCTGATCCCCTGCGGCGGCGGCGGGCTGACCTCGGGCATCGCGCTGGCGCTTGCGGCCCGTGCGCCGGGGCTGATCGCGCGGCCGGTGGAACCGGAGGGGTTCGACGACACCGCCCGCTCGCTGGCCTCCGGCCGGATCGAGCGGAATGCGCGGCTGGCAGGCTCGATCTGCGATGCGATCATCACGCCCAGTCCCGGAGAGGTCACCTTTCCAATCATGCATCGGCTAGGTGGACCCGGCCTTGTCGTGACAGAAGAGGAGGCCCTGCGGGCGATGGCGGCGGCCTTTCTGCGGCTCAAGATCGTTCTGGAACCGGGCGGCGCGGTGGCTTTGGCGGCCGCGCTCTATCACCCCGCGGCCGTGGCCGGTGAGGCGGTGATCGCCGTGGCCTCGGGCGGGAATGTTGACCCCGACCTGTTTCGAATGGCGCTTGATCGCTATGGGGAGGACGCATGAAAACTTTCACGATTGCAACATTCAACGTGAAGAACCTGATTGGCGCCAAGCAGGAATATTATCTTTTCGAACAATATAGTTCCGAAGAATATGCTTGGAAAGAAGACTGGTTGGCCGAACAACTGACCCGCATGAATCCCGACATTGTCGGGTTCCAGGAGATTTTCGAGGCCGAACCGTTGCAAAAGGTGATCGCGGGCGCTGACGAACGGGGGCTGGCCTCGAATGCCGCCTCTATCCCGGAGGGACGGAAGGGCATTGGCCGCAAGGCTATCTTTCGCAAGCTCGAATATGATCCCTATGGCGATGCTGCGCTCGCCTTTGCGCCCAACCTGTCCGATAGCGGGCCGGGTGAACGGCGGCCGGGGGTTGCGATCCTGTCGCGTTTCGGGTTCGTTGACGACCCCCAGGCGATCCAGCTGCTCGACCCGCCGATCGACATTCCCTTTCATCACCTTGGCGGGGGCGAGGCGGGCAGCTATCAGATCAAGCGGCTGTCGCGCCCAATCCTGAAGGTGCGCATTCCCTTGGGCGAGCATGTCGTCACGGTGTTCAATACCCACCTGAAATCCAAGCTGGGTGAATTCGTCCGTCCCCACGGTGCGCGTTTCTCACCCGAGGTGGACCTGTTGAACTACGACGCTCCGGGCCGCGCGATGGGTTTTTTGCGCGCGTCGGTGCGCCGGATGGCCGAGGCCTGGGTGCTGCGCAAGCTGGTGCTGGACGAGTTGGATCAGGGCCGCCCGGTGATGGTGCTGGGCGATCTGAACGACAATGAACACTCTGTCACGCTGGAAATCATCGAGGGCGAGATGCCCTTCGTGAACTACGAGTGGATGCGCCGCCATGACGCCCGCGATGAGGCCGACCGCTATAGCCCGGTCGAGGCCGCACAGATCAGGGAGAGCATAGAGAGGGTGCGCCTGCATTCTGCCGAAAAGCTGTTTGTCCGCAAAAGTTTGCGTGACATGGTCTACACGGCGTCCTTCGGCGGCGTGTTCGAGTCGCTTGACACCATCCTGATGTCGCGTCACTTCCATCCCGATTGGCCCGGACGCATCGCCGAGATGGATTATTTCAGCGTTTTCAACGACCACATAACCGATGGCTCGCATCCCGAGGCGCCCTATAACAAGCTGGCCTCGGATCACGGGCAGGTCATGGCGCATATGCGCATGCGTGCAGCGCCGGAGGGTCGCCAATGAGAATTGCCGGTCTGGGCGACGTTGCGCTGCATTACCGCGACGAGGGCGATCCGGATGGCCCGGCGGTGGTTTTTGCCAATTCACTGGGTACAGACCTGCGGCTGTGGGATGATCTTGTGCCGCTTTTGGTCGGCGGTCTGAGGATCATCCGTTACGACAAGCGGGGTCATGGGCTGTCGTCCTGCCCGGCCGGTCCCTATTCCATGGGCACCCTTGTTCGCGATGCCGAACGATTGCTGGATTACCTGGGCGTGCGCGATTGCGTTTTCGTTGGTCTTTCAATCGGCGGCATGATCGCGCAGGGATTGGCGGTCAAGCGGCTGGACCTGGTGCGCGCGATGGTGATCTCGAATACCGCCGCCAAGATCGGCGCCAAGGAGGTCTGGGCCGCCCGCATGGCCGCCGTCCGCGAAGGCGGGATCGAGGCCTTGGCCGACGCCACGATGGAGCGCTGGTTCTCCCGCCCCTTCCGCGAAAGCCCCGATTGCGTGCTCTGGCGCAACATGCTGACCCGCCAGCCGGCAGAAGGCTACCTGGGTTGCTGTGCTGCGATCTCGGGTACCGATTTCTATACGCCGACCGCGGGTTTGACCTTGCCCACGCTGGCGATCGCGGGGTCCGAGGACGGGTCGACCCCGCCCGACCTGGTGCGCGAAACCGCCGAGCTGGTGAAGGGATCGCGCTTTCACCTGGTCCGGGGGGCGGGGCATCTGCCTTGCGTCGAGAAACCGGGTGAATACGCCGAGGTGCTGAACGGCTTTCTAAAGGATATCGCTCATGTCTGAGGGACCGATCACCGAATTCCTGTTGATCCACGGGTCCAACCACGGGGCGTGGTGCTGGCGCGATGTGCTGCCGCCCCTGGCCGCTGCGGGCCATGCCGCGCGCGCCATCGACCTGCCCGGCGCGGGTCTGGACGGCACGCCCCTGGACGCGGTGACGCTGGACAGCTACCGCGATGCGGTGCTGGGCGCGCTGCATGGACGGACGATCCTGGTGGGCCATTCCCTGGGTGGCGTCACGATCACCGCCGCCGCGGCTGCGGCCCCCGAAAAGGTGGCCGCGCTGGTCTATCTGTGCGCCTGGGCGCCGCGGCCGGGCGACAGCGCCCGCGACCTGCGCGCGCGTTACGGCTGTGAGGCGCTGATGGGCGCGATGCGCCGCAGCCCGGATCGCCTGACCACCAGTTTCGCGGACGAGACGCTGGAGGAGCTTTTCTACCACGACTGCCCGCCGGGCACCGCGGATTATGCCCGCGATCATCTGTCCGCGCAGCCCATTGCGCCGGGCATGGCGCCGGCCCTTGCCGTACCGGACAGCGTGCCGCGCCACTACATCCGCTGTACCGGCGACCGGATCATCCCGCCCGAGGCGCAGGCCGACATGACACGAGACTGGCCTGCCGATCATGTCCATGACCTGGCCACCGGACATTCGCCCTTTTTTGCCGACCCCGTTGGGCTGGCAGAGCTGCTGACAAGGATTGCCGAGAAACCATGACCAAACCCTGCATCATCTGTGTCGCCATCACCGGGTCCGTCCCTCGCAAGCAGGACAACCCGGCGGTTCCGATCACCATCGCCGAACAGGTCGAAAGCGTGCATGAAAGCTTCGAGGCCGGGGCCTCTATCGCGCATTGCCATGTGCGGGAAGAGGACGGCACACCCACCTCTGATCCCGACCGTTTTGCCCGGCTGATGGAGGGGATTCACAAACATTGCCCCGGCATGATCGTGCAATTGTCCACCGGGGGCCGGTCTGGTGCGGGGGCGGCGCGCGGGGGGATGCTGCCGTTGCGGCCCGACATGGCCTCGCTCTCTGTAGGGTCCAACAATTTTCCGACACGAGTCTACGAGAACCCGCCCGAACTGGTGGATTGGCTGGCCTCGGAAATGCAGAAATACGACATCAAGCCCGAGATCGAGGCGTTTGACCTGAGCCACATTTTCCAGGCGGTCAAGCTGAGCGAGGACGGGCGTTTGACCAAGCCCCTCTATGTTCAGTTCGTGATGGGGGTCAAGAACGCGATGCCCGCGGACAAGCCCAGCTTCGACTTCTATGTCGAGACATTGAAACGGATCGCGCCGGATGCGGAATGGTGCGGCGCCGGGATCGGCCGCCACCAGGTCGAGGTGAACGAATGGGCCATCGCCGCGGGCGGTCATACCCGCACCGGGCTGGAGGATAACGTGCGCTGGGATCGTGAAACCCTGGCGCCCTCGAACGCGGCGCTGGTCCGGCGCGCGGTCGAGATATGCCAGAAACACGAACGTCCCGTCGCCACCTGGGCCCAGGCACGCGATATGCTGGGGTTGCGTCCCGGCTGAGGTGTGAAAGGGGTTTGATGCCGGGCCAAGGGCGGTCTAAGCCTTTGGCACCACCGCATCGGGATCACCCCATGAAAGAACCGCATAACCGACTTCCGATCATCTTTATCCTCGTTACCCTGGTGCTGGATGCGATCGGTATCGGGCTGATCTTGCCGGTCATGCCGGACCTGATCCACGATATCGAGGGCGTGGATGTCTCTCGGGCCGCGGCCTGGGGCGGCATCTTGATGACTTGTTTCGCGGTGATGCAATTCCTGTGCGGGCCGTTGCTGGGGAACCTGTCCGACCGTTATGGGCGGCGCCCGGTGTTGTTGCTGTCGCTGGCCACCATGGCGCTGGATTACGTCGTGATGGCGCTGGCGGGGTCGATCTGGCTGCTATTGGCGGCTCGGATCGTGGGTGGAGTGACCGCCTCGACCCAAGCCACGGCCAGCGCGTTCATCGCAGATATCTCGCGCCCCGAAGACAAGGCCGCGCGCTTTGGGATGGTTGGCGCGTCCTTTGGGATCGGCTTTGTGATCGGGCCGCTGATCGGCGGGTTCCTGGGGGAACTGGGCCCGCGCGCGCCGTTCTGGGCCGCCGCGGCGCTGGCCATGGCGAACCTCGTCCTTGGATATTTCGTGCTGCCCGAAACCGTGACCGACCGTATCCGCCGCCCCTTCGAGTGGCGCCGCGCCAATCCGTTGGGGGCGTTTCGGTCGATGGGGCGTTTGCCCGGCGTTCGCCCCTTGATGTTGCTGTTCTTCCTATATGAGTTCGCGATGTTCATCTATCCCGCGATCTGGGCCTATTTCACGCAATACCGGTTTGGCTGGTCCGCTGGCACGATCGGCGTCTCGCTGGCGCTGTTCGGGATCGGGGTCGCGGTGGTGCAAGGCGGGCTGATCCGGGTCTATCTGCGGGTTCTGGGCGAGCGCAACATGGTGTGGTTCGGGCTGACCTATAATTTTGTGGCCTTCCTCGTTATCGGTTTCGTTGGTAACTCGCTGGCGGTGCTTTTGATGACGCCGTTGATCGCGCTGGGCGCGGTGGTTACGCCGGGTCTGCTTGGCATCATGTCAAAGGCCGCGGGCGACGATCGGCAGGGCGAATTGCAGGGCGCGGTCAGTTCGCTGCGCTCGGTCGCGATGATCCTCTCTCCGCTGGTCATGACGCAGATCTTTGCCCTGTTTACCGGCGAGAGCGCGGGGGTCGTTCTGCCCGGTGCGCCCTTCGTGCTGGCGGCGATAACGATGCTGGTCTGCGCGACGGTGTTCGTCGCCCCGCGCGCGCGCGCCGCACAGACCTGAGCCGACACAGGCGCCCTAACGCAGAAGGTCCGTCAGCAAAAGCGACAGCGCCGGCACGGCGGCGATGACGCCAAGGCCCAGCACGCTTGCCACCAGGAACGGGAACGCGCCGCGCGCGATGCGCTCGATCGACAGGCGTGTGACGTTGGCCGCCACGTAAAGGTTGATGCCCACCGGCGGCGTGAACAGCCCGATGGCGAGGTTGACCATCACCACCACGCCGAACCACACCGGGTCCCAGCCCATTTCGCGCATCACCGGCAGGAAGATCGGCAGCGAGATGAACATCACCGTGATCGCGTCCATGAACATGCCCGCGACCAGCAGCACCAGCATGATGACCAGCAGGATCACCCACTGGTTTTCGCTGAGGCCCAGAAGCGCCTGGGAATAGGTGCCGACCAGGTCCTCGACCGTGACCACCCAGCCGAACAGGCCGGCATAGGCCACCACCAGCATCACCACCGCCGACGACGCGGCCGCATCGGCCAGCGCCTCGTAAAGGCCGCGCAGCGTCAGCGTGCGATAGGCCAGCGCCCCCACCCCCAGCGCATAGACGGTGGCGACCAGTGCCGCCTCGGTGGGCGTGAAGATGCCGGAATAGATCCCGCCGAGGATCACCATCGGCGTGAGCAGGCCCCAGAACGCCTCGCGGAAGGCCAGCCAGAGGCGGCGGCCATAGGGCAGCCCGGCATGAGGCGCGGGGCTGAGCGCGTCGAGCCCGGCCCGGCCATGCTCGGCCCCGCCGCGCCGCGCGAAGGGCAACGTGGCCAGCATGGTCAGCCCCATGAACAGGCCCGGCAGGATCGCCGCGATGAACAGCTGCGAGATCGAGGTTTCGGCGATCACGCCATAGATCACTAGACCGATGGAGGGCGGGATGACGATGGACAGCGCCGCACCCGTGCAGACCAGCCCCGCGGCATAGGCGCGGTCATAGCCGTCCTCCTCCATGCCCTTGACGATCATCGGGCCGATGGCCGCGACCGAGGCCGGGCCCGACCCGCTGACCGCGCCCCAGAACAGGCAGACCACCGTGCCGACAACCCCCATGCCGCCCGGCAGCGTCCCGATCAGAACGCGGAAGAACCGGATCATCCGTTCCGCGATGCCCAGCGTGCCCATCAGCGTGCCAGCGAGGATGAAGAACGGGATGGCCAGCAGCGAGAACCTGGTGACGCCCGCGGAAATCAGGTCACCGGCCAGATCGAGGCCAAAGCCGATCTGCCACATCGCATAGATCGCAGACAGGCCCAGCGAGAACGCCACCGGCACCCGGCAGGCCAGCAGGAGGAAGAACAGGATCACCATCTCGGTGCCCGCGCCAAGGCCGGGGATCAGGTCAGACATGGGGCAAATCGCCGGACGGGCCGCCGGGGGTGCGCAAGGTGACCCAGGCGTGTTGCAGGTAGCGGACCAGGATCAGCGCAAAGCCGAAGGGCACCGCCGCCTGATAATACCACGCCGGCAGCCCCAGCGCGTAGGACCGGATGCCGCTGGACAGCTGGTTGGTCAGCGTGACCCAGGAAAACCAAGCCGACAGCGCCAGAAGCAGCACCGACAGCGCCGTGGCCAGCACGAAAAGCGGCGTGCGCAGGGGGCGCGGCAACAGGTCGTGGACCAGCGTCACCGCCAGATGTTCGCCCCGGCGCGCGGCGATGGCGGCGCCGAAGACGGTCAGCAGCAGGAACCCGTTGGTCAAGAGTTCCTCGGTGGCGGCCAGCGAATAGTTGGTGCCATAGCGCACCACCACGTTGGCGAACCCGATCGCCGTCATGCCCAGGAACAGCACGGCGCAGACGATCTTTTCCGCCTCGTCCAGAAGGAAACGCATGGGAAGAGCCTCGCTGTGGCGCGCAGGAAACAGGCCCGCGCGGGATGCGCGGGCCTGTTCGATGGCGGGCGTTACTGCGCCGCGGCGATGGCGGACTGGAACGCCGCCACGATCTCGGGGCCGACCTTGGCCGCCCATTCGTCGAAGGCGGGCTTGGTCGCTTCGCGGAAGGCCTGAAGTTCCTCGGGGGTGGGTTCGTAGACCTCCATCCCCTTCTCGGTCAGGAAGGCGATGCCGTTCGCGGTGCCCTCGCGCGTGATCTGGCGCTGGTAGGCCATGGCCTCTTGGGCGGCGGTGCGCAGTTTTTCCCGCGTTTCCGCGTCATAGCTGTCCCACTTGGCCTTGGAGATGCCGAGGAAGATCGGGTCGTAGGAATAGTGCCAGGTCGTGATGTATTTCTGCATCTCGTAGACCTGCTGCGGGATGATGACCGCGCCGATCGGGTTTTCCTGCCCGTCGACCACGCCCTGTTGCAGCGCGGTCAGGGTTTCCGACCATTGCATCTGCTGCGGGTTGGCGCCCAGCGCGTTCATCACGTCGATATACATCGGCCCCGCGACGCGCATGTTCAGGCCCTTCATGTCCTCGGGCGAGGTGATCGGGCGGACGTTGTTGGTGACCTCGCGAAAGCCGTTCTCGCCCCAGGCCAAGACGACGATGCCCTTGTCCAGAAGGATATCGGCCATCATCTGGCCGGGTTCGCCCTGGGTGGTCGCGTCGACCTGGTCATAGGACGCATAGAGATAGGGCAGTGAGAACACCGCCATTTCGGGCACCAGCGGCGTGACGTTGATCGCCGAGGTCAGCACCAGATCCAGCGCGCCGCGGCCGATCATCTCGGCCTGTTTCATCTGGTCGCCGCCCGCAAGCTGGGCATTGGGGAACACGCGCACATCGATTTCGCCGCCGGTTGCCTCGGCGATAAGCTCGTTGAACTTTTCGGCGCCCTGGTGCCACGTCGTCGTGTCGCCCACATTATGCGACAGGCGCAGCGTCTCGGCCGAGGCCGCCCCGACCATCATCGCGCCCGCGACCATCGCGGCAAGGGCGGCTCGGCCCAGCTTTTCAACTTTCATCGGTTTCCTCCGGTGTTTCGCGTGCCCGTTCGGGGCTGTTATTGGGCCGTTCCCGGCCGGCCCGCGCCCATCATCAAAACCAGAACCGCACGCCGTCGACAAGGCGCGATGCGCGGCTGCGACGCAGAGACCGGGCATGAAAGGGAGCCATCTGCCGCGTGTGGACAGGTTATTGTCGCCGCAGGGTTGCAAGGGCAATCTGGTTTGGCACAGGCTCGGGCGGTCATATTGCAATGGAATGCCCCGTCTTGAACAGGCTTGAGGTTTTTTCGATGTCCGTCCTTTCTGCGATGTCTCCCCGGTTTGGCACCAGCGGTTTGCGCGGCCTTGTCAGCGCATTAACCGAGGATCTCGTTGCTGATCATGTCCGGGCCTTCCTGGGCTGTTGCGAGACCGGGGGGCGGGTTTTCGTGGGGTATGACCTGCGCCCGTCCTCTCCGGCGCTGGCCGAGGTGGTGGCGCGCACGGTCCGGGCGGCGGGGCAGGGCGTGGTGATGGCGGGGGCTGTTCCCACGCCGGCACTGGTTGACGCGGCGCGAGGGGCGGGGGCGGTGATGGTCACCGGCAGCCATATCCCCGCCGATCGCAACGGCCTGAAATTCTATACGCTCGGGGGCGAGATCACCAAGGCCGACGAGGCCGCGATCGTGGCCGGGCTGGGCCGGCGCCTGGCCGCGGCGGCGCCGGGGGGGATCAGCGAGGATCGACAGGCCGGTGCGCGGTTTGTCAAACGATTCATCGCGGCCTGTCCTCCCGGGGCGCTGGCGCGGCGCAGGCTGGGCGTCTTTTCCCATAGCAGCGTTGCGCGCGACCTGCTGGTGCGGATGCTGGCGGCGCTGGGCGCCGAGGTGGTGGAACTGGGCCGCGCCGACAGCTTTGTCGCGCTGGATACCGAGGCGGTTGATGCCGATATGCGGGCCCGACTGCGGGGCTGGGCGCGCGGGCTGGGGCTGGATGCGATCGTGTCGGCCGATGGCGATGGCGACCGCCCGCTGGTCACCGATGAAACCGGCGCGGTCATCCCCGGCGACCTGCTTGGCCAGATCACGGCACAGATGCTGGGCGCCGAGACCGTGGTCACCCCGGTGTCGTCGAATTCGGGGCTGGAGCAAAAGGGCCTTGGCCGGGTCATTCGCACCCGCATCGGGTCGCCTTACGTGATCGCGGCGATGCAGGCGCAGGGCGGGCGCGTGATCGGTTTCGAGGCCAATGGCGGTGTCTTGCTGGGCTTTGATGCCCGCCTGCCGGCGGGGGTGATCCCGGCCCTGCCGACACGCGACAGCTTCCTGCCCATCCTGTGCGTTCTGCTGGCCGCGGGCGAGGACCCGCTCTCGGTGCGGGTGGCGCGCGAACCGGCCCGCTTTACCGCCGCTGACCGGCTTCAGGATGCGAGGCCGGAGGCGATGGCGCGTTATACCGGGGCGCTGGCCCGCGATGGCGCCGCGCGGGCTGGGGTGCTGGCGCGGCTGGGGCTGGCCGAGGCGGAACTGGATCTGACCGACGGGGTGCGGATGCTGTGCAGCGATGGGCGGATCGTGCATGTGCGCCCCTCGGGCAATGCGCCGGAATTACGCCTTTACGTCGAGACCGAGAGTGCAGAGGCCAGCGCCGGGCTGTTGGCGCGCGGGCTCGATCTGTTGCGGTGCGAGATGGACAAGGCATGACACGGGCCGGATGCAATCCCGGCATCGATGGCAAGGAGCCCGCGATGACCCAGATGACCCACCAGATTACGCCGATCATCCTGTGCGGCGGCTCGGGCACGCGGCTCTGGCCACTGTCGCGCAAGGCCTATCCCAAACAGTTCCAGTCGATCTTTGGGGGGGATACGCTATTTCAGGCGTCGGCGCGTCGGGTCAGCGGCACGGCCGAGGGGATCGCGTTCCGCCCGCCCGTCGCAGTGACCGGCAGCGATTTCCGTTTCATCGTGGCCGAACAGTTGATGGCGCTGGGCATTGATCCCGGTGCGATCCTGATCGAGCCGTCGGGGCGCAGCACCGCGCCCGCGGTCCTTGCCGCCGCCCTGCACGTTGCGGCGGCAGATCCGGGTGCGATCCTCCTGGTGGTGCCTTCCGATCACGTGATGGGGCAGACAGAGGCCTTTCACGCCGCGGTCGCGGCGGGAGCCGAGGCCGCGATGCGGGGCGATCTGGTCACCTTCGGGGTGGTGCCCGACCGGGCCGAGACCGGCTATGGCTACCTGCGACTGCCCCGCGCGCCGGGTGAGGCGGTCGAGGCAATGCGGCTTGAGGCTTTTGTCGAGAAACCCGCCGAGGCCGACGCCGAGCGCATGATCGCCGATGGCCGTCACCTTTGGAACGCGGGTATCTTCCTGTTCCGGGCGCGCGATCTTTTGGTGGCCTATGCGCGCCATGCGCCCGATCTGACGGCGCCGGTCGGCGCGGCGGTCGAGGGCGCGGTGCCCGATCTCGGTTTTCTGCGCCTGGCGCCCGGTCCCTGGGAGGGATGCGCGGAAATCTCGATCGATTACGCGGTGATGGAGCGGGCGGAAAACCTGTCGGTTGTGCCGCTGCGCGGGGGCTGGTCCGACCTTGGCAGCTGGGAGGCTGTTCTGAATGACAGCGCCCGCGATGCGCGCGGGGTTGCGACGCATGGCGCGGCGACGGCCATCGATTGCGATGACAGCCTGCTGCGATCTGAAACGGGGGCGGTGCATCTTGTGGGGCTTGGGCTTCGGAACGTGATCGCGGTTGCGACCGAGGATGCGGTGGTCGTGGTTGACCGGGCCCGGTCGCAAGAGGTGCGCACGATTGTCGAGCATCTGAAATCCGAGGGCCTGCGCCAAGCCACCGCGTTCCGTCGCGATCACCGGCCCTGGGGGCATTTCGAGACGCTGGCACTGTCGGAGCGGTTCCAGGTCAAGCGGATCGTGGTCAAGCCCGGTGCGGCGCTGTCGTTGCAAAGCCATGTTCACCGTGCCGAACACTGGGTGGTGGTGTCGGGGACGGCACGGGTCACGGTTGACCGAGAGGTTCGACTTTTGACCGAGAATGAATCGGTCTACATCCCGCTTGGCACGGTTCACCGCCTTGAAAACCCCGGCAAGGTGCCGATCGTCCTGATCGAGGTGCAGACCGGCGCCTATCTCGGTGAGGACGATATCGTGCGCTACGAGGACAGCTATGCCCGGGGATAGGGGGGCGCGACGCGGTTCGCGGAATCAATCCGGGCCCTGGCGAGGCTGACCGTCGGCCACGCCCGTCATCTTCATGGTCGCCGCAGGATGAAATCTGGAACGATCCCCGAGGCCGAGATCGCGGCATCCGCATCCGCGCCGGCGAAAAAGCCATACTCGCACACCAGCGCCGAGGCGATGCCGGCGGTCCGGGCGCCCAGGATGTCGGTATGCAGGCTGTCGCCCACCATCAAGATACGTTCGCGCTGCACCCCGTCGCCAAGGGCTGCAAGGGCCATGTCGAAGATATTGCCGAAGGGCTTGCCAAAGAACCTTGGCGCGATTCCCAGGGTTTCGGCAAGACGGTGGGCGAAATGGCCGGGTTCCAGCGAAAAGCCCTGTTCGCGCGGCGCCACGATATCGGGGTTGCCCACCCAGACCTCGCGCGGTTCGGCGCGCAGCGCATCCTCAAGCAACGCCTGCCTCTGCTCGGTCCATGCTCCGGCCCCCAACAGCATGAAACCCTCGGCCCGCTGGTAGGCGGCGGGGTCATCGGCGAGGAAGCTCAACCCGATCCCATCGAGGTCTGAGCGACCCAGACCGGGCGTGGCCATCACCCCCCAATGGCGCCGTTCCTCACCGCGCAGGGCCGAAAGCAGGGTCTTGCGGCTCGTGATGACATCGCGAGGGGCAAAGTCATAGCCAAGGCGCGCGTATTTCTGCATGAGCATGTGGTGCGGATAGCCCGCCGCGTTCGAGACCACCATTACCCGTTTGCCCGCGGCTTGCAGGGCCGTGACGCGCTCGGGGGCGTTCGGAATGGCTGTCTCACCGATATTCAGGACGCCAAAGGCGTCCAGCAGGAAAACGTCGAACAGATCGGCGAGATCGACCAGCGTGTCGGCTCGGCGAGGGATGGGGGCAGGACCGGGCACCGGGAGCCTGTCACGCGCATCCTGGTAGGCCGCGAAGGCCTGTTCGAAGGTCGTCGTCATTATCGTGTTGCCCTTTTTCTTGACCGTGCCCGCGGTCCCGTCCCGTCCATGCGGGGCGCCGTCCCCGCGGCAGGGGCGGCCTGTTTTGGTGCCTGTCTCGTCTCGTTTCGTGACATCACCATGACATCCCGATCCTGCCGGGGCAGGGAATGACGGCCGCCTGCCGCGGGTCAATCTTTTCGCGTCATCGCGGCCCTGAGTGCCGCGCCAAGCGCCCCGTTGTCACCCTTTTGGGTACGCGCGCCCTTGTCCTGGGCAGGTTTGCCCGATCGCCTGGCCGGGCCGGTGCCCGGTTTTGCGGGGGTGTCCGGCCGACGCATCGACAAGCCGATACGTTTGCGCGCGATATCGATTTCGACTACCCGCACCTTGACCACGTCACCGGCCTTGACCACGGAATGCGGGTCTTTCACGAACCGGTCGGCAAGCTGGCTGACATGAACCAGCCCGTCCTGATGCACGCCGATATCGACGAAGGCGCCAAAGGCAGCGACATTTGTCACCGTGCCCTCAAGCATCATGCCGGGTTTCAGATCCTTGATGTCCTCCACCCCCTCGGCAAAGGCCGCGGTCTTGAAGCTGGGGCGCGGGTCGCGGCCGGGTTTTTCCAGCTCCGCCAGGATGTCGCGCACCGTGGGCAGGCCGAATGTGTCGTCGACGAAATCCTCGGCGCGCAGCGCCTTCAACGCGGCCCCATCGCCCATGATCTGGCGCAGGTCGCGTCCGCAGGCGGAGACGATCCGGCGGGCCAGGCCGTAGGCCTCGGGGTGGACGGCCGAGGCGTCCAGCGGTTCGGCCCCGTCGCGGATGCGCAAAAAACCCGCCGCCTGTTCGAACGCCTTGGGGCCCAGCCCGGCCACCTTGAGCAGCGCCTTGCGCGAGACAAAGGGGCCGTTGGCGTCGCGATGGGCGACGATGGCCTCGGCCAGGCGCGGGCCCAGCCCCGCCACATGGGACAAAAGAGGCGCCGAGGCGGTGTTCAGATCCACCCCTACCGCGTTCACCGCGTCCTCGACCACCGCCTCCAGCGCCTGTGCCAGGCGACGCTGGTCGACATCGTGCTGATACTGGCCGACGCCGATGGATTTCGGCTCGATCTTGACCAGTTCGGCCAGCGGATCCTGCAGCCGCCGTGCAATCGACACCGCGCCCCGCAGTGAAACATCGAGATCGGGGAATTCGCGCGCGGCCAGTTCCGAGGCCGAATAGACAGAGGCCCCGGCCTCTGACACGACGACCTTGGTGGGTTTGGGCACATCTGCGGGCAACAGGCGCAGGATGTCGCCCACCATCCGCTCGGTCTCGCGGCTGGCGGTACCGTTGCCGATGGCGATCAACCCAACTCCGTGGCGGCGGATCATCTCGATCAGCTTGGCCTCGCTGCCCTGAAGGTCGTTGCGGGGCTGAAAGGGATAGAGCGTGGAGGTCTCGACCAGCTTGCCGGTCGCATCTACAACCGCCGCCT
Organism: Rhodovulum bhavnagarense; assembly: GCF_004343505.1. Classification (GTDB taxonomy): domain Bacteria; phylum Pseudomonadota; class Alphaproteobacteria; order Rhodobacterales; family Rhodobacteraceae; genus Rhodovulum; species Rhodovulum bhavnagarense. The sequence goes on from NZ_SLXU01000002.1 coordinate 181,382, forward strand.
TGACACCAGTGCGGATGCCTGGGTCCAGCCCCAGTGTGGGCCGCGCGCCCGCCGGTGCGGCCAGCAACAGGTCGCGCAGGTTTCGGGCAAAGACGCCGATCGCCTCGTCATGGGCGCGACGGCGCAATTCACCCAAAAGGTCCATGTACATCGCAAGGCTGAGCTTGACCCGCCATGTCCAGCCGGCGGCCTCGCGCAGCCAGTCGTCGCCGGGACCCTCGCCCGCGATGCCGATCGCGGCAGCGATCATGCCGGTCGCGCGGGTGGCGCCGGTTTCGGGATCGGGGGCGATCTCGATCGTGACGATTTCCTCTTTCGAAGCGCGCAGGATCGCCAGTGCCCGGTGGGCGGGGATCGTGGCCCATTTCTCGCGGTGGTCGAAATAGTCGGAAAACTTGGCGCCCGGCTCTTCTTTGCCGGGCAGGACACGGGCCGCGATGAACGCCTCGGCGCGCATGAAATCGCGCAACCGGCCCAGAAGCGTGGCATTTTCGGATAATTCTTCGGCCAGGATATCACGCGCACCGGCCAGTGCGGCCTTTGTGTCGGCGACAGCCTCGGACAAGTAGCCCGCCGCCAGCGTTTCGGGATTTGCGTTCCGGTCCGAAAGGATTGCCCGCAACAGGGGTTCCAGCCCGTTTTCGCGGGCAATCATCGCCTTGGTCCGGCGCTTGGGCTTGAACGGCAGGTAGATGTCTTCGAGCGTTGCCTTGGTTTCGGCGCCGGCTATGGCGCGGGCCAGGTCGTCGGTCAGCTTGCCCTGTTCCTTGATGGATTTCAGGATCGTGTCGCGCCGTGCCTCCATCTCGCGCAGATAGGCGAGCCGGTCTGACAGAAGGCGCAGTTGCGTGTCGTCCAGCCCGCCCGTCACCTCCTTGCGGTAGCGGGCGACGAAGGGAACTGTCGCGCCCTCGTCCAGCAGCCGCGCCGCCGCTGCGACCTGGGCGGGGGTGGCGTTGATTTCGGCGGCGATAATGCGGGCGATGCGGGTTTCGGCGGTGCTCAAGGCGGGGCTCCTGCGTCGGTTCGGGCCGTCTTGATAACTGGCCTCGGACCGCCCGCCAAGCATCCGCGCGCGGCCTCAGCGCATCAGCACGACAGGCACCTTGCAGGTGCGGATCATCTCGGTCGTGGTCGAGCCGATGACCATGGTGCGGATGCGCGAATGGCCATAGGCGCCCATCACCAGAAGGTCGATGCCGCCGCCCTTGATCAGATCGCCCAGTGCCTTGTCGGGGCTGCCCTTGAGAACCCTTGCCTCGGCCTCGTGCCCTCCGGCCTTGAGCGTTGCGCGGGCATTGTCCAGCGCCTTGCGCAATTCGGCGTTTTCCTGCCCGACCGAGGCAACCACCACCTCCAGCCCGGAAAACAGCGGGTCGCGGGCGACGTAATCCACTGCCTTCATCGAGGACACGCCGCCGTCATAGGCGATCAGAACCCGCCGGATCGGGGCAAAGGCGCGGTTGGCGACGAAGACCGGCTTGTGGCTGGCGCGCACGATCCGCTCGAAATTGGATCCAAGATGCGGACTTTCCAGGCCCGCCGCCTCGCCCCGCTTGCCGATCAGGATCATGTCGGCGACGGCCTCCTTGGCCTCGACCGTGGCAACGATGTCGTCGTGGCGCAGCCGGGTGATGACATCGCTCACGCCCTCTGCCTCGATCAGGGTCTTTGCATCCTCAAGGATCGCGCGGCCCTGGGCCTGGGCCAGCTTGGCGTGCTGTTCGTCAAGGTCGCTGAGCTGTTCCATCAGCTTGGTGCGCGCGCCCAGCCGGATAGAGCCCGACAGGTCGCGTCTGCCTTGTGCCCGGCGCGGGTCGAGGACGTGGTAGAGCTTGACCTGCGCGCCGGTGCGCCCGGCGATCCAGGCGGCATGGCGACAGACGCTTTCGGAATAGGCCGAGCCGTCGACCAGCGCCATCAGTATTCCAGACATCTCCACCCCCTCAATGTCCCATCAGGTCATCCATCGCGCCGGGCTTGTCATGCATGGCAAGCTTGTCGACGATGGTTTCAGACGCCTGGTTCATGCCCGTTATCTCGACGGTGGCGCCCTCGCGGCGGAACTTGAGCACGGCCATGTCCAGCGCCGCAACGGACGAAACGTCCCAGATATGGGCACGGCTGACATCGATGGTGACGCGCTCAAGCGCCTCCTTGAAGTCGAAGGATTTCATGAAATCCTCGGTTGAGGCAAAGAACAACTGGCCTTCCACAACGTAGGTGCGTTCGCGCCCGTCGGACGAGATTTCCGAGGTTACACGGAACAGCTGTGCAATCTTGGCAGAGAAGAAGATACCCGACAGCAGCACCCCCACCAGCACCCCGATGGCCAGGTTGTGGGTGTAGACCACGAAGAACACCGTCGCCAGCATCACGATCGAGGACGAGCGGGGATGTTCGCGCAGGTTGCGGATCGACGACCAGGAGAAGGTGCCGATCGAGACCATGATCATGATCGCCACCAGCGCGGGCATCGGGATCTGGCCCACCAGATCGCCCAGCACCACGATCAGGAACAACAGCATCGCGCCGGCGGTAAAGGTCGACAGCCGCCCGCGCCCGCCGGATTTGACGTTTATGATGGATTGTCCGATCATCGCACAGCCTGCCATGCCCCCGATGAAGCCGGTGCAGGTATTCGCGATCCCCTGGCCGATGCATTCCTGGTTGCGGTCGCTGGGCGTGTCGGTCAGGTCGTCGATGATGGTCTGGGTCATCAGGCTTTCCAAGAGACCGACAGCGGCGACCCCGATGGAATAAGGCAGGATGATCTGCAAGGTTTCGAGGTTCAGAGGGATGTCGGGGATCAGGAACACCGGCAGCGTATCGGGCAGCGCCCCCATGTCGCTGACCGTGCGCACATCCAGTCCCAGCACCATCGTGACCGCGGTCAGCACGACGATGGTGACCAGCGGCGAGGGGATCGCGGTCGTCATCATCGGGAACAGGTAGATGATCGCCAGCCCCGCCGCGACCATCGCATAGGTTACCCATGTCACGCCGGTCAGTTCGGGTACCTGCGCCAGGAAGATCAGGATCGCCAGCGCGTTGACAAAGCCGGTGATGACCGATCGCGACACGAAGCGCATCAGGTGGCCCAGCCGCGCCAACCCCGCGCCGATCTGGATCAGCCCCGCCAGCACCGTTGCCGCCAGCAGGTATTGAAGCCCGTGTTCCTTGACCAGCGTCACCATCAAGACCGCGGTCGCCGCGGTGGCCGCAGAGATCATGCCGGGCCGCCCGCCGGTGATCGCCACGATCACCGCTATGGAAAACGAGGCGTAAAGCCCCACCTTGGGGTCCACGCCCGCGATGATCGAGAAGGCGATGGCCTCGGGGATCAGCGCCAGCGCCACGACAAGGCCCGCAAGGATGTCGCCGCGGATATTGCCCGTCCACTGGTCGCGATAGGCGTAGAGTGCTTTCATGGTCTCCCCGATCGTCAGGGACCGCAGATGCCGTCCGGCGTGCGGCGTGGGTTTGTATCGCTGGGCAGGCGCGCTAGCCCTAGACCGGACGGCGCTGATCCGGCTAAAATTCGCCGCCTAGTTAAAGGAAATCACGCCCCGAGGAAACCGGCAATTCCGCCCCGGTCAGAGCGCGCCGGCACCCCGCAGGAAAACTGCGATCGCGCGGGCGACATGTGCAGAGCGGGCGGCAGCGTCGGCAGCGGGCGCGTCCGTCGCAAGAAATGCTTCGAGCGGGCAGGTCAGCGCCATGCCGTGCAACAGCGCGGCGGCGGCCTGTGTATCGGTCAGCCCGATCTCGCCCCTTGCCACAGCGCGGTCCAGCTCGTCGCGGATCATGCGGCGCACCGCGCGCGGCCCGTCCTCGAGGAACCGCGCGGCGAGTTCGGGATGCTGGGGTGCCTCGGCAACCACGGCGCGCAGCACTTCAAGGGCGGTGGCGCAGGTCTCTGTTTCGGCCTGCGGGTCCAGCAAAAGGTGCAACCGCTCGGCCAGCGGGCGCGCGGTCTGTGCCGGGGTAAGCGGCTGGATCACCGCGCCGCGTAGCCGCGTGACCAGGGCGGCCATCAATGGCTCGCGCCCGAGAAAATGTTCGTAGAGTGTGCGCTTTGACATTCCCGCGCATTGAGCCACACGCTCCATCGTCAGACCTTGCAGGCCGCGCGCCAACAGCACCTGCTCGGCGGCATCCAGAATAAGCGCCTCGCGCTGGGCGGCGGTCATTTGCGGCGGACGGCCTCGGCGGGAAAGTGGACGGCCCATGGCGAAGGGCTACCTCTCAGATGAACGCCTGCGTGCCGACTGCGAGATTAAGCTTGCGCGGCTTGGCGGTATGGAATAGCGAAACGGTATCGTTTCATAAATCTATGTCCTGCGCAAATCCACCCCTTTTATATTGCGCCGACCAGGAGCCCCGCCATGCCCCGTTCCGTTTGGGTCTTCGCTGCCCTCTTGGGCCTTTCACTCGCCCTGCTTGTTCCGCCTGCGCAGGCCCAGCAGGGTGGTGGGCCCGACCGTCCGCCACAGTCCGTGACCGTGGTTACGCTTGACGCGCAGGACGTGACGCTGACCGCCACCTTGCCCGGTCGCGTCGTCGCCTCTGGCGTCGCAGAGGTTCGCCCCCAGGTCGCCGGCATCATCAAGGAACGTCTGTTCGAGGAAGGGGCTGAGGTTGCCCTGGGGGATGCGCTTTACCGGATAGACGCGGCCACCTACGAAGCCGGGGTTGCCGCCGCGCGCGCCGCCGTTGCACAGGCACAGGCCACGCTGAACGCCGCCCGCAAAGAGGCCGATCGGTTACAAACGCTGATGGATCGCAACGTGACCAGCCAGCAGGCGCTGGATGACGCGCTGGCCGCGCGCGAGGCGGCCGCCGCGGGGGTGCAGGTTGCCCAGGCGGGTCTTTTGGCCGCCGAGATCGACCTTGATCGCACAACGGTCAGGGCGCCGCTATCGGGCCGCGTAGGCCGGTCGCTGACCACGCGCGGCGCGCTTGTGACCGCGGGCCAGGCCGAGCCATTGGCGGTGATACGCACGCTGGACCCGGTCTATGTGGACGTGACCATGTCGGCGGCGGAACTGGTAAGTTGGCGGCGCGGGCATATGGACGCCCAGTTGGGCGATGCCGACCGTAGCGTAACGTTGCGCCTGCCTGATCGCGGTGGGTACGACCATACCGGCCTGTTGACCGCAGCCGAACCCCAGGTCGATCCGCTGACCGGGGTGGTGGTACTGCGCATGACCTTTCCCAATCCCGACAAGTTCCTTTTGCCGGGGATGTATGTTCAGGTCGAACTGCCTCAGGGCGTGGCCGAGAACGTGATCCTGGCCCCGCAATCGGCGGTTAGCCGCGACCGGCGCGGGCGGCCCACGGCGATGGTGGTTACGCCCCAGAACACGGTCGAGATGCGCGTGCTGGATGTCATCCGCGATCTCGGTAACGATTGGATCGTGCGTTCCGGCCTGGCCGATGGCGACCGGCTGATCGTCGAGGGGCTGCAAAAAGTCGCCCCCGGCGCCACGGTCGCCCCGCGGGAACGCGGCGCCGAGCCGCAAAACTAACCACCCGGAGCACCCGCCATGGCCCGTTTCTTCATAGACCGTCCGGTTTTCGCTTGGGTGATCTCTATCCTGATCATGGGCGTGGGATTGTTGTCCATCTTTACCCTGCCGGTGGCCCAATATCCCGAGATCGCGCCGCCCTCTGTCAGCGTGACCGCCAGCTATCCCGGTGCCTCGGCCGAGACAGTGGCCAATACCGTGACCCAGGTCATCGAACAGCAGATGACTGGCCTGGACGGGATGCGTTATATCTCGTCCTCGTCCACCTCGTCGGGGCGGGCACAGATCACGCTGACTTTCGAGACCGGGACCGATCCCGATATCGCGCAGGTCCAGGTGCAGAACAAGCTGGCGCAGGCAACGCCACTTTTGCCCGAAACGGTACAGCGGCAGGGCGTGAGCGTGCGCAAGTCCTCTGCCGGGTTCCTGATGGTGATCGCGCTGATCTCGCGCGACGGCGCGCTGGAACAGGTGGACCTGTCCGACTACATGGTCTCGAACCTGGTGGACGAGTTCAGCCGGATCGAGGGCGTCGGCGAGGTCCAGGTTTTCGGCGCGCAATATGCGATGCGCATCTGGCTTGATCCTGCGAAACTGGCCGCGTTCGAGTTGACGCCCTCGGATGTCGTGGCCGCGGTATCGGCCGAGAACGCGCAGATTTCCGCGGGCTCCTTCGGGGCGCTGCCTGCCCCCGATGGGCAGATGCTGAATGCTACGATCACGGCGCAATCGCTGCTTTCCACGCCGGAGGATTTCGAACAGATCGTGCTGCGGGCCGAAACCGATGGCGGGCTTGTCCTCTTGAAGGATGTCGCCCGCGTCGAGATCGGGGCCGAGAACTATTCCACCATAGCGCGGTTCAACCGCGACCCTGCCGCGGGCATGGCGATCCGTCTGGCGCCGGGGGCCAATGCGCTGGATACGGCCACCCTGGTCAAGGAACGGTTGGAGGAAGTTTCCGCCTTCTTCCCCGAAAACGTCGATTACGTCATTCCCTACGACACCACCCCCTTCGTGGAAATCTCGATCAAGGAGGTGGTCAAGACCCTGTTCGAGGCGATCCTTCTGGTGTTCCTGGTGATGCTGCTGTTCCTGCAGAACCTGCGGGCAACCCTGATCCCGACCCTGGCGGTGCCGATCGTGCTGCTGGGCACCTTCGGGGTGATGGCGGCCCTGGGCTTTTCCATCAACACGCTGACCATGCTGGCCATGGTGCTGGCCATCGGCCTGCTGGTGGATGACGCCATCGTGGTGGTGGAAAACGTCGAACGCATCATGGAGGAAGAGGGCCTTTCCCCGCGCGAGGCAACGCGCAAGTCGATGGGCCAGATCACCGGGGCGCTGATCGGCATCGCGCTGGTGTTGTCGGCGGTGTTCGTGCCGATGGCGTTTTTCCCCGGTTCGACCGGCGTGATATATCAGCAGTTCTCGGTCACTATCGTTTCGGCCATGGCGCTATCGGTTCTGGTGGCGCTGACGCTGACGCCCGCGCTGTGCGCTACGCTGTTGCGCGCACGCGATGCGGTACATGTGCGACGTGGTCCGTTTGGTTGGTTCAACATCGCCTTTGACAAGCTGACGGGGGGCTATGGCGCCTCGGTCGGGTGGATCGTGAAACGGCCGCTGCGGATCGGCATGATCTATGTGCTGATGGCTGTGGCGATGGGCTGGTTGTTCGTCAAGACGCCGACCGGGTTCCTGCCGGACGAAGACCAGGGCATCCTGTTCACCCTGATCCAGGCCCCCACCGGCGCCACCGCGGAACGCACGCTTGGGGTAGTTCAGCAGGTCGAGAACCATTTCCTCGAGAACGAACCCAACGTGAAATCAATGCTGGGCGTGGTAGGATTCAGTTTCGCCGGGCAGGGACAGAATATGGGCATCGCCTTTGTCCAGCTCAAGGACTGGGACGAGCGCGCCGAGCCGGGCCAAGACGTGCAGGCGGTTGCGGGCAGGGCCTTTGGCGCGTTCAGCCAGATCGAGGATGCGATGGTTTTCCCCATCGTGCCGCCCTCTGTGATATCGCTTGGCAACGTGTCGGGTTTCGATTTCTATCTTCAGGCAAGGGCCGGGCAGAACCACGAGGACCTGCTTGCCGCGCGCAACCAGTTACTGGGTATGGCCGCGCAAAGCCCGCTGATCGCGTCGATCCGGCCCAACGGTCTTGAGGATGCCGCGCAGTTCAATCTTGACCTCGATTGGCGGGCGGCGGGTGCCATGGGGCTCTCGGCCACCGATATAGGTCAGCTCTTGTCCATCGCCTGGGCAGGTCGTTACGTGAACGATTTCGTGGACCGCGGCCGGATCAAGCGCGTCTATGTCCAGGGCGAGGCAGAGGCCCGCGCCACCCCCGAGGATATCGAGCTGTGGCGGGTGCGCAATGCCAGTGGCGGGATGGTGCCGTTTTCCAACTTTGCCAGCGCAAGCTGGCAATTCGGTCCGCAGGGCTTGACCCGCTATAACGGTGTGCCGGCAATGCAGTTGCAGGGCAGCCCTGCGGCGGGTGTATCCACCGGCGAGGCCATGGCCGAGATCGAGCGGCTTGCCGGGCAGTTGCCGCCGGGTTTCGACGTCAGTTGGACCGGCCTGTCACTGGAAGAACGCGATTCGGGCAACCAGGCGCCCTTGCTTTACGCGCTGTCTCTGGCGGCGGTGTTCCTGTGTCTGGCCGCTCTTTACGAAAGCTGGGCAATCCCCTTCGCGGTGATGCTCGCGATGCCGATCGGCGTGCTCGGGGCCTTGCTGGGCGCGTGGCTGGGGCAGTTCGAGAACGGCGTTTTCTTCCAGGTGGCGATCCTGACAGTGATCGGCCTGACCGGCAAGAACGCGATCCTGATCGTCGAATTCGCCCGTGATCGGCAAGAGGCCGGCGACAGCCTTTATGATGCGGTCCGCACCGCTGCTCGGCAACGGTTCCGCCCGATCATCATGACCTCGATGGCGTTTTCCCTCGGTGTTCTGCCGCTGGTGCTGAGCTCGGGTGCGGGGGCGGGGGGGCGTACCGCGATCGGCTCTGGCGTGCTGGGCGGGACGCTGGCCGCGACCATCCTGGGTGTTCTGTTCGTACCGCTGTTCTACGTGGCGATCCGGCGGATTGGCCGGGGAGGGCTGGCGCGCTAGCGTGCCAGGCTGACCCGCGCCCGCCCGCCGCGCTTCGACGAATAGAGCGCAAGATCGGCCTCATGCAGAAGCCGGACAGGATCTGGCTGGGTGTATGCGTTTGACAGTGCGATACCCACGCTGGCCGAGATACGGCAAGTGGTCGCGCCCACGCGGATCGGTTCTTCCAGCCGTTCTATCAGACGCTGACCGATGCGGCGCAGCATCCGCGGATCAAGCAAGTCGTCAAAGACCATCACGAACTCGTCCCCGCCGACGCGCGCCACCATGTCCCGTGCCCGGCATTGCCCGCGCAGAACCGCGGCGGCCTCGCATAGAACCGCGTCGCCGGCAGCATGGCCATGGGTGTCGTTGACCGCCTTGAAGTGGTCCAGGTCTATATGCATCAGCGCGAAGGGTCGGCCAGAATCGACCTGTCGGGCCAGCATTGCATCCAGCCCGCGTCGGTTTGCCAGACCTGTCAGCGTATCGGTGGCCGCGCGCGCCTCGGCGCTGGCGCGGGCGCCGTTCAAGCGGTTGGCAAGGCGCGTCAATTCACCGGTCACCGCCGCCTTGGCCTCAAGCAGGTAAAGCTGTTCTGCGGCAAGGTCGGTCGCGGCGAAATCCCCCAGCGTCAGGTCAAAGCGGTTCACCGCCTCGACCAGCGAAACCCCGGCCGAGAGGTTGACGAAGGCTCCGCCGCCGCCGGGCAGGGCCACCGCCATGCCCTTGAGCGACAGATCGGGGGCGGCGTCGAGGCACAGCTTGAGAGGTACGCCATGCAGGCGTAACAACTGGTCAAGCGTCTTGACCCGGCTGGGGTGGCGCACGTTGATAACCTGGTCAAGCCTCTTTCCGGCGGGGTCGCCCCCGGCCATGTGCATCAGCGTCGGGCCCGCCCGCACGATCATGCCCCCCGCGCCGACCCAAAGGTGCATCGGCATCAGACGGTCCAGCGCGGACCCAGACAGGCCTATCACGCGGTCGCGCAGCCTCATGGTTTCGGGCTCGGTCATCATGCCGACCCGCGAAGCGAAAATCGCCGCCCCTCTGCGAAACGCATATCCAGAAGTCGAACCCTGAGCGTGGGCGCCTGGCCGGTCCCGGGGCTGGATTCCAGCATCACCAGTGCGCCGTAATCGTCGGCCATGGCCCGCAGGATACCCAGCATCATGCAACAAAATCCTGGCCATCCGTCGTTGCATCGCAACAGAAACCTGTTGCGCCCGTCCTCGACCAGTTCAAGTCGGGGCAGGGCAAGATCCGGCACGGCCAGCCGGATACGATCGGGCAGGTCGTCCAGAGAATAGAGAAATTCCAGAAAGGTCGCGCCGCCAAAACGCAACAGTCGGCGCAAGGCCTCCATCCCCGGGTCAGAGACGAGATAGGTTCCCAGGTCCTCGAGAATCATCGTGGGCGGCGTGGTCAGATGCGCAGCAGCGGCCGCGATCACCCGATCGGTAACGTCCTCTGGATAGGGCAGCATGGCCTCGAATCCGCCGCCCTCGACCTGTGCGGCGGCGGCAATGGTGGCCCAGCTATCGGACCCGTAAGTGTCGCGCAGGAAATTTTGTAGCGCGCGGTTGATCAGCCCGTGCATGGGCCCTCCAAGGTGTTTGGCCACTGGTTGACCATCACCCTAGGCGCAAGATCCCTAACAGATCGCAAATCTCAGCGGCCAAAGAAAAGCCGCCGCCCCTCCACCTCCAGTGCGTTCAACTGCATCGGTCGGATCGCGAAAGCCCCCGAGCGCAACGCGTCTATTGCATTGTCGGCATCGCGGTGAAAATCGCCGCCCTCGATGTAATCGGGGCTGCGCATGGTATAGCCCTGCCCCCCGGCGTCGAGAAAATAGGCCCTGACCAGCGCGCCGCCGGTCGCGCCGTGGGCCATGATCAAGACCTCGTCGCCCGGCCGTGCGCCGGACAGGTCAGCCAGCATCGCCACGCAGCCGGGATAGCCCGCGGCGGTTTTGTAATCGCAGGCCCGGCTGATCTGTTGCAATTCCCAAAGCCGCAGGCTGTCGAGCAATCCCGCCGGCAGCACGGCGCCCTCTGGCAGCACCGGCAGCCGCCGGGCGAGATCCGACTTCAACATGGCAGCATCGTCGGGGGCGCCCTGGAATTCAAAGGTATGGCGGCTGTCGGCGCTCTCCAGCGCGTTCAGTCGTCTTGTCATGGCCTCTGCCTCGGGGTGCGAGCGCATCGTCGCCAAACGCGCGATGGCCGCCTGTCCGGGCTTGCCCCATTCATGCGCCAGCGACCATAGATCCATCGCCTCGGGGCCGACCTGGCCGCTGGCAAAGCGCGCGACCTGGCTGTTCGCGGCCATGGCCTGGGGATTCAAAACCGGCGTGAAAAAGGCCGCCGCGATTGCCATTGCAAAGACGGCCATACCGATATTGGCCCGGCGGATGCGTTCCGCCCAGCCTTGCCCGGCCAGAACCGCCCCAGCATAGGCAAGCCCGTAGCCCAGCACGACCACCCCGACCGCCATGGCGATCACCCTGTCCGGCGACAGCCCGTATTGTCCTACCCGTTCCCGGACGGCAATGCCGGCCAGTATGGCAAGCGCCGGCAAAAGCACCGCCATCGCCCGACAGGCCCAGCACATCGTTCCGCCTTGCACGCGGCGCGACTCATCCGAGTCCAGCACGACTGAGACCAGGCCTGCCGCGCCGATGGCGATCGACATCAGGATCGCCGCGGCGGAGAAATCGCCAAAGAGGTTCGACAGCCCCTGGAACGGCAGCGCGGCCAGGAACACGCCCACCACCACCAGAACCACCGGCAACACCAACCGAAGAAGCCGCAGCACGAGGTAGGGCGAAACGTAATCCGACAACTCGCCCACCACGGCCAGGGCAACTCCCAGCGTCAGACCGCTCAGCAGAAAGGGCGCCTCTTGCCGTTCGATCAATCGTTCGATGACGTCCAGCCCGACCAATTCCAGAAGGGCGTTTGACAGGAAGAGCACCCCCCAGACCAGACCCACGAACAGCCACGCGGCGGCAAAGCGGACCACGATCATCCATGACTGGTTAAAGAGGATGTCGTAATCGCTCCAGCGCCGCGATGGTCCAAGCCGCGAGATCACGAAGGGCAGCGGGACGAACCATAACAGGGCAAACGCAACCTGTGGATGCCCGCTTTCAAGATATTCCCCGACCTCGCCAAAGCGCAGGCTTGCCCATGTCATCAGCCCTGATAGCGGCAATGCCAGCACGAAAGAGGCGACTAGCGCGCGCGCCGATGACAGCGGGCCTGTCAGCGCCAGCGCGGCCGTGAAAAAGGCGGCCGCCAGGCTGGCAAGAAAGAGATAAAACCGGGGCGCATCGGCCATCCGGTCAGGCAGAACCTCGATCACGAGCCACGCCGCGATTCCCGCCGAAAGCCCCATGAGACCTAGCGCGATCCGCCCTTTCAGCGCGGTTTCCCGGTCTGTCATCCTCTCGTTCATGCCCGTCCCCCGACGGCCGGTTCAGTCGTCGGTCTCTTGTTCCGCGCCGTATGTTCGAAACAGGGCGCCTTGCGCCATGAAGAATCCAAAAATCGCGATGGTCAGGCCGAAGGTCTTGAAATTGACCCACATGTCGGTAGACATGGTCCGCCAGATCACCTCGTTCAGAACGGCAAGCCCGGCAAAGAAGATCGCCAGCCGCCGGGTCAGGATCATCCAGCCCTCGCGCGCCAGCGGTACCATTTCTTCCATGACGTATTGCAGGTAGGACCGCCCCCGCAAAAGCCCTGCGCCAAGGATGCCAGCAAAAAGAACGTAGATCACCGTGGGCTTCATCTTGAAGAAGCGTTCGTCGTTCAGCCAGACGGTCAGCCCGCCGAACACCACCACCAGCACCGCCGTTGCGATCTGCATCTTCGAGACATGCCGCGTTAGCGCCCATAGAATACCGGTCGTCAGCAGGATCAGGGGAATGAAGCCCGCCGTGGCGAGAACGAATCCATCGTATTGCGTGCCCGCGATGGTGAAACTCTGCTCGCGCAGCCGGATATAGGCGATGAAAAAGGCCAAGATAGGCCCCAGTTCGAGCGCCGATTTGAGCGCAGGATTGATCTTGCGACGCTCTGCCATCCTACCGGCCTCCCATTTCAACGATTACAGCACCGGCCGCGATCAAGGCCATCAGCGCAAGCCGCCTAGGCCCAACTTTTTCACGCAGCACCAGCCAGCCGATCAGCGCGGCAAAGACGGTCGATGTCTCGCGCAACACGGCGGCCTCGCCGACCTTGTCCAGACGGGTGGCCATCATCACCGCGCCAAAACTGAAATAGGCCACGATCCCACCGGCAAGCCCCCTCAGCATCAATGGTCCGGGAGCCGGACGATGCGCCATGTTCGCCCAGCGGGCAAGCGCGATCCAGGGCATGACCGTCAGCCCGTCGATGAAGAAGAACCAGGCAAGGAAGGTAAAAGGGTTTGCCGTGGCGCGAATGCCATAGGCGTCGTAGGTGGTATAAAGCGCGACGAACCCGCCTGTCAGAACCGCCAGTGCCAGGGCCGGTTTCAGCGTGTCGCGGTCAAGCTGCCAGTGGACCAGGTTGTACGCAGCCAGCCCGAAGATCCCGGCCAACAACACGCCGACCCCCAGCAACTGGACCGGGGTGAAGGTTTCGCCGAACAGCAGGTAGGCGCCGATCACCGTGAACAAGGGCCCGGTGCCGCGCACAACCGGGTAGACGACCGTATAGGCCCCCTTGGTATAGGTATAGCCTTGCGCGATCTTGTATCCGAGATGGATCACGAAAACGACGCCAAAGATCGGCCACATATGCGGTTCGGGCCAGGGAACCACGAAAAGGGCGATCGGCGCGGCCATCGCGCCATAGGAAAAGTCGATCGCGCCGCGGCTCAACCACGGGTCGTGCCGTCCCTTTTGCAGCGCCCCGAAAACGGCGTGCAGAAAGGCGGCCGCCAGGGCCAGCATCATTGCCAACCGGTGGCCTGCCTCGGTGCCTTCGATTCCGGTCAGCCATTCAACCATCTGCGCAGATCCGTTTATGCATCGATGCCTGCCAGCGCCCTTGCGAAATCTTCGGGGTCGAAGGGGGCAAGATCCTCGATCCTTTCACCCACGCCGATGGCATGGATCGGCAGGCCGAAGCGGTCGGCCAGTGCAACCAGAACGCCGCCCTTGGCAGTACCGTCAAGCTTGGTCATCACCAAGCCGGACACGTCGGACATCTTCTGGAACGTCTCGACCTGAGACAGCGCGTTCTGTCCGGTTGTCGCGTCCAGAACCAAAAGCGTGTTATGCGGCGCGCTCTCGTCGCGCTTGCGGATCACGCGCACGATCTTTTCCAGCTCTGCCATGAGGTCGGCGCGGTTCTGCAACCGCCCTGCCGTGTCGATCATCAACAGGTCGGTGCCCTCGGCCTCGGCCCGGGCCATCGCATCAAAGGCAAGGCTGGCCGGATCGGACCCCTCGGGCGCGGTCATCACCGGCACGCCGGCGCGATCTCCCCAGACCTGCAATTGTTCCACGGCAGCGGCGCGAAAGGTATCGCCAGCAGCGATAATCACCGATTTCCCGGCATCGCGGAACTGGCTGGCCAGTTTGCCGATCGTGGTGGTCTTGCCCGAACCGTTCACCCCCACCACCAGCACCACCTGGGGTTTGCGAGGATAAAGCGGCATCGGACGCGCGACAGGTTCCATGATCTGCGCGATCTCGTGGGCCAGGATATCCTTGATCTCGTCGACCGACAGCCGCTTGCCGAACCTGCCCTCGGCCATGTTGGCGGTCACGCGCATGGCGGTATCGACGCCCATATCGGCAGTGATCAAAAGCTCTTCGAGGCTTTCGAGCATGTCGTCATCCAATTCGCGGCGTATGACGGTGCGCTTGCCCCCGCCCAGCACGCGCGACAACAACCCCCCGCGTTGATCTGCGCCGGTTTCCTGCATCCCGGCACTTGCCTTGATCGCATCAAGAGGGCCTTCGGCACGCTCAATCGACAGGGGCGCCGGACTGGCCGGTTCCACGGATGCTGATTGTTCGGGTAAAGAGGCCGGCCCGGCATCGGCAGAAGTCGGCGCGGACAGGTCATCAGGTGCGAACGCGGCCGGCGCACGCGGTTCTGCCCTGGTGTCCGGCTTGGGGTCGGTGCGGCCCAGCATTCGGCCTAAAAGTCCCTTGCGCGGCATATCGGGGCCGCGTTCGTTCTTGTCTAGACCGGTCAGGGTCTCGATCGGGACGGATGGCGTAGGCAGTTCCGCCGGGCCAGAAGGCGGGATTTCTGTCGGTGGCTCTTCCGGGGTCCATGCGGGGGCGGGTGGCTGTTCTGTGGGCGCAGGGCCGGGCAGGGGCTCGGGGGTCGGGGCCGGGCCTGGCTCTGGCGCAGGCTGGGGCTCTGGCTCGGGTTCTGGCGTTGGCTCGGGTTCGGGCAAGGGCTCGGGGTGGGGCACCGGTTCCGGTTCCGCGGG
Source organism: Rhodovulum bhavnagarense (assembly GCF_004343505.1). Lineage (GTDB taxonomy): Bacteria > Pseudomonadota > Alphaproteobacteria > Rhodobacterales > Rhodobacteraceae > Rhodovulum > Rhodovulum bhavnagarense. The sequence continues at coordinate 196,453 of NZ_SLXU01000002.1, forward strand.
TGGAACGGGCGTGGGTTCCGGTGCTGGGCAAGGGTCACTCGGCGCGGGCAGATCTGGCAAGGGCTCTTGCGTGACTACCGGTGCGGGATCGATCCCGGCGGGTCTGTCGTCATCGGCCAGCGGGGCCGGGGGCGCCGGCATCCTGTCGGGCACTGCATCGGCCGCGCCCAGCACCAGGGTTTCGGCGCCGGGGCTCGGCGCGAGGTCCGGGGTTGGTTCACTTGCGGGTTCTGGCGCGGCGCCATCGATATCTTCTTGGGTGCCGCCCTCGTTCACGATGGCCTCTAGCCCCTCCTCGATCTTCGACGAGGACTTGCGCAATTTGTTCCTGAGCTTGCTGAAAAACGCCATGTCGCCTCCTGCCGGGCCACGGCCCTGACCCTGTCCTGACCTATGCGCAATCGCGCCGATATGGAAGGGGCCGGTGCCGCGCCGTTAAACCCATATCTTGCTGGCAGCATGATGATGGGGCGCGGCGGTGCGCGCCATGCCGCCCCGCGCCGCAGCCGCGCAGGCGACTGGCCAAGACGCGCCCGGTCTGGCAGACTCGGGGCCGCGTTTCCGACCCGGAGTCTCCATGCGCCCGATCCTTTTCGTCCTCACATTGATGGCCGCGCTGCCCGCGTCCGCCGCCGAACCGATGAGCGCGGCCCAGTTCGATGCCTATGTCACCGGAAAGACGCTGCTCTACGCCACCGGTGGACAAGCCTATGGGGCCGAGCAATATCTCGACGGGCGGCGGGTGATCTGGACTTTCCTCGACGGCGAATGCGTCGAGGGCACATGGTACGAGGCGGCGGGGCTGATCTGTTTTCGCTATGACCACGACCCGCAAAACCCCCAGTGCTGGAGCTTTTACCAGGACGCCTCTGGCCTGACGGCGCGCTATGAGAACGACCCGGTTTCGACCGAGTTGATCGAGGTCGAACAAAGCCGCGAGCCGCTGGTCTGCACCGGCCCCGAGGTCGGGGTCTGAGCAGGGCCTACTGCGCCGGGGCGGCGGTATCCTCGACCGCGTCGGCGGCGCCGGTGGTCAGCACGCCGTTCTTCCAGGTTCCGCTTTCTTCATCGCCGGTGGCATAGCGCATCACGCCGTCGCCTTCGCGTGTGCCCATGGCAAAGCTGCCTTCGTAGACGTCGCCATTGGCATAGGTCGCGCGGCCATGGCCATCGAACTTGCCGGCCTTCCAGCCGCCAGCATAGGAAAACCCGTCTGGCATGGTGATGGTGCCCTGTCCCTCGCGCTGGCCCTTGACGAAACCGCCCGTGTAGACCGACCCGTCGGCATAGGTCGCGGTCCCCTCGCCATGGCGCATTCCCCCTTGCCAGTCGCCGGTGTAGGAATAACCGCTCTGGTAGGTCATCGTCCCCTGTCCGTCATAGGCGGCATCCCTGAAACTGCCCTCGTAGACCAGGCCATCGGGGAATGTGGCGCGCCCTTCGCCCTCGATCACGCCGGCGACCCATCCGCCCTCGTAGGTCGAGCCGTCGGGATAGACGACCTTGCCTGCGCCTTCGGGCAGGTCGTTGACGAAACTCCCGACATAGACGGTGCCGTCGGGATAGGTCAGGGTGCCGTCGCCCTCGATCTTGCCAGCGACCCACTCGCCCTCGTAGCGATAGCCGTCCGCGCCGATGAAGGTGCCGATGCCGTGGCGCTTGTCGGCATCGTAGCTGCCGTCGTAGACATCGCCGTTGGCATAGGTGACCCGGCCCTTGCCCTGGCGTTCGCCATCCACGAAATCGCCCTCGTAGATATCGCCATTGGGCTGGGTCAGGCGCCCTTGGCCGTTCATCTCGCCATCGGCCCAGTCGCCGACATAGATCAGCCCCTCGGGTGTGGTCAGCGTGCCGGTGCCCGCGCGCTGGCCGTTCTTCATGGTGCCCTCGTAGACGCGGCCGCCGGGATAGGTGATGGTGCCCTTGCCCTCTTTCACGCCGCTGACCCAGGTGCCGTCATAGACATAGCCGTTGGGGCTGGTCATGGTGCCGACGCCGTGATGGATGGCGTTGCGGAACTCGCCTTCATATCTCACCCCGTTGGCATAGACCGCGACCCCGGTGCCGGTGATCTTGCCGTCCTCCCACTCGCCCTCGTAGGTGCCGCCATCGGCAAAGGTGATCTTGCCAAGGCCATGTGGCTTGCCGTCAAGGAATTCGCCCTCGTAGACCGAGCCGTTGACCAGCCGGGCCATGCCCTCGCCCTCGATGCGCCCGTCGACCCACTGGCCGGTATACTCATACCCGTTGGGCAGCCGGTAGGTGCCGGTGCCGTGTTGCTTGCCATCCTTGAAGGTGCCCTCGTAGATGCCGCCATCATCGTATTGACGCGTTATCACCCCGTTCGCATCCTGGGCCTGCGCGCCCCCCCCGAGCACGAGCAGCGCAACCAGCGCCGCGCGTGATGCTGCCTTGCCTGCCTTGTGCAATTCTGCCCCCCTGGCTCTGCCCTAGCGGTCTGTCCGAAAGCGTGAAGACCCTAGTTGAGGCTCCGGGCGCTGACAACGCTTTTTGCCGCCAATCGGCTTTCACTTGCCTGTCAGTCTGCTAAGAGGCGCGGGAACACAAACGGGTGCGCGCATGGCACAGAGTTTTCGCCTGACACTGGCCCAGTTGAACCCCGTCGCCGGGGCGCTGGGCACGAACGCCGCCAAGGCCCGAGCCGCCTGGCAAGAGGCGCGGCGCGCGGGGGCCGATATGATCGCCTTTCCCGAGATGTTCCTCACAGGCTACCAGGTGCAGGATCTCGTGCGAAAGCCCGCCTTCCTGGCGGATGCGATGGCGCATGTGGAACAGCTTGCGCGCGACTGCGCGCAGGGGCCGGCGCTGGGGATCGGGGCGCCGTTTGCCGCGCATGGAAAGCTTTATAACGCCTATTACATCTGCCAGAACGGCGAGGTTACGGCCCGCATCTTCAAGCATCGTCTGCCCAATTCCGAGGTCTTTGACGAGATGCGTGTTTATGACGGCGGGCCGATCAGCGGTCCGTTTTCCGTGGGGCCGCTGCGCATTGGTGCCCCGATCTGCGAGGATGCTTGGGCCGAGGACGTGCCCGAGGCGCTGGCCGAGACCGGGGCCGAGATCCTGCTTGTGCCCAACGGGTCGCCCTATCACCGGGGCAAGCAGGATCTGCGTATCGCGCAAATGGTCTCGCGCGTGGTCGAGACGGGCCTGCCGCTGGTCTATCTCAACCTTGTTGGCGGACAGGATGACCAGGTGTTCGACGGGGCCTCTTTCGTGCTGAATCCGGGCGGGGTTCTGGCGGTGCAGATGCCGGGCTTTGACGAGGGGTTGGCGCATGTCGATTTTGCCCACACCTCCGAAGGCTGGCGCGCGCAAGACGGCCTGCGCGCCGTTCATCCCGACGAATGGGAGCAGGATTACCGCGTAATGGTGACTGCCCTTGGCGATTACCTGGCGAAAAGCGGCTTTTCGCGCGTTCTGCTGGGGCTGTCGGGTGGGATCGACAGCGCGCTGGTGGCCGCCATCGCCGCCGACGCGATCGGGCCGGAGAACGTGCGCTGCGTGATGCTGCCCTCGGAATACACCTCGCCTGCCTCGCTGGAGGATGCCGCCGCGGTGGCCCGCGCGCTGGGCTGCCGTCTGGACGAGGTGCCGATCGACGGGCCGCGCGCCGCCGTCACGCAGGCGCTGGCGCCGCTTTTCGCGGGAACGCAGCCCGATCTTACCGAGGAGAACGTCCAGTCCCGACTGCGCGGGCTGATCCTTATGGCGCTGTCCAACAAGTTCGGCGAGATGCTCTTGACGACCGGCAACAAGTCCGAGGTGGCCGTTGGCTACGCCACGATCTACGGCGACATGGCGGGCGGCTACAACCCGATCAAGGATCTCTACAAGACCCGCGTGTTCCAGACCTGCCGCTGGCGCAACGAAAACCACCGCGACTGGATGAAGGGTCCCGCGGGCGAGGTCATTCCCCCCCGCGTGATCGACAAGCCCCCAAGTGCTGAATTGCGTGCGGATCAGAAGGACGAGGACAGCCTGCCGCCCTATCCGGTGCTTGACGCGATCCTGACGGGGCTGATCGACGACGAGAAATCGGTGGCAGACCTGGTGGCGCAGGGCCTTGATCGCGAGACCGTGCAGCGGGTCGAGCATCTGGTCTATCTGAGCGAATACAAGCGTTTTCAATCCGCGCCCGGCGCGCGGCTGACCCGGCGCGCGTTCTGGCTGGACCGCCGCTATCCGATCGTGAACCGCTGGCGCGATCCCTCCTAGGGCAGGGCGTGGCACCCTGCGCGGGGCTGGCCGAGCGCAGATGAAACCTTGTCCCACCCGGAAAATACGCGCTGAAATTTTGTGCAAACGCGGTGCCGCGCGGCCCGTTGGGCGACTTGTTTCTGGTCAAGCGGGGATGACCTGCGTTTTCGTCCATCCTGCGAAGATGTAGGGGTTTATTGGGCTTTGCTATTGAAAAGTAATCAAAAAAATCGGCTTCAGGCTGTAGAAACTTCTACGTTGCAACTCTCGTTTCACATGCTACCGTCAAACGAAAGGGCCCAAAGGGTCGACAACAACGACACCGGGCGCGCCGACAGGCGCGGCGATGCAACAGGGGGTATCGCTTGAATTCTGCTGCGAACGATGCGTTCGTGGTCTTTGACCGCGTTCAGAAAAGTTACGATGGCGAAACGCTTGTCGTGAAGGATCTCAACCTGTCGATCGGCAAGGGCGAGTTCTTGACGATGCTCGGCCCCTCAGGCTCGGGCAAGACGACCTGCCTGATGATGCTGGCGGGGTTCGAGACAGCCACCCACGGTGACATCCTGCTTGACGGCGAGCCGATCAACAACATCCCACCGCACAAGCGTGGCATCGGGATGGTGTTCCAGAATTACGCGCTGTTCCCGCACATGACGGTGGCAGAGAACCTGGCTTTTCCCCTTGAGGTTCGCAATATCGGCAAATCGGCCCGCGAGGAAAAGGTCAGACGCGCGCTTGAAATGGTACAGATGGGGGCATTTGGCGGGCGCCGTCCGGCACAGCTTTCGGGTGGCCAGCAACAGCGTATTGCGCTGGCCCGCGCATTGGTCTTCGAACCGGAACTCGTGCTGATGGACGAACCGCTGGGCGCGCTGGACAAGCAGTTGCGCGAGCACATGCAGTTCGAGATCACGAGGCTTGCCCATAACCTGGGCATCACCACGGTCTACGTCACCCATGACCAGACCGAGGCGCTGACCATGTCCGACCGCGTCGCGGTGTTCGACGACGGGCGTATTCAGCAGCTTGCCGCGCCCGATATCCTTTACGAACAGCCCGAGAACAGCTTCGTCGCCCAGTTTATCGGTGAAAACAATACGTTGCTGGGCACCGTGAAAGAGATCAAGGATGATGTTGCCCTGGTCGAACTTGATGATGGCGAGCTGATCGACGCGAAGCCGGTGAACGTTTCCAAGCCCGGTGACCGCACGCTTGTCTCGATACGCCCGGAGCGGGTTGAGATCAGCAAGGACAGGCTGTCGCCCGATGCGCATCTGGTGCACGCCGAGGTTCTGGAGTTCATCTATATGGGCGACATCTACCGCACCCGACTACGCGTGGCGGGAAATGAGGATTTCGTCATAAAGACCCGTAATGCCCCGGATCAGCGGCGGCTTAAACCGGGCGAACATATCGAGATCGGCTGGATGCCGCAGGATTGTCGGGCGCTCGACGCGCCATGACATGCAACGGGCCTTGCCGCGCCCGGGGTGTGCGGGGCCTTCGTCCAAGAAACCCGGGACCAACCAACTGGGAGACTGACAGGATGATGAAACGACTGCTTTCCGCGACCGCGCTTGTCGCGCTGCCGGCCGGAACCCTGTTTGCGCAGGATCTGCCGCCTTGCGAGAACTGTGCCGACAGCCTGACCGTGGTATCCTGGGGGGGCGCCTACCAGAACAGCCAGATCAAGGCCTATGCCGAGCCCTATGCCGCAGTCACGGGTGTGACTTTTACCTGGGATGAAAGCTCGGGCGAGGCGGTGGCCAAGCTGCGGGCTCAGAACGAGGCGGGCAACCTGACCTGGGATTTGGTCGACGTGACTGCGGCCGACTCCATGCGGCTATGTGACGAGGGCCTCGCGATGGAGGTCGAGCATGACGAAATGCTGGCCGCTGCGCCTGACGGCACGCCCGCCAGCGACGATTTCGGCGAGATGATCGTCAGCGACTGTTTCATCCCTCAGATCGTCTATTCCTACACCTTCGGCTATCGCAACGACGTGGAGGCGTGGAACGGCAACACCCCCGACGATATTTGCGACGTGTTCGACCTGGAGGCATTCCCCGGCAAGCGCAGCCTGGAACGCCGTCCGCATAACAACATGGAATGGGCTCTGTTGTGTGACGGTGTAGCGATCGACGATGTCTACGACGCCCTCGAAACCCCCGAGGGCCAAGACCGCGCGCTGGCCAAGCTCGATACGATCAAGGATCAGACGATCTGGTGGACCGCGGGTGCGGACACGCCCCAGCTTTTGGCCGATGGCGAGGTCGCATTCGGCTCGACCTATAACGGCCGGCTGTTCAGCGTGATCGTCGAACAGAACCAGCCGGTCTCGATGATGTGGGACACCCAGTCCTTCGACATCGACGGCTGGATCGTGCCCGCCGGTCTCGCCGAGGACAAGCTGAACCGGGTGATGCATTTCCTGCATTTTGCCACCGATACCCAGCGTCTGGCCGATCAGGCGAAATACATTTCTTACGGTCCTGCACGCGACTCGTCGCAGCCGCTGGTTTCGACCCATGCCGAACTGGGTATCGAGATGGGGCCGCATATGCCGACCAACCCCGAGAACTCGAAAAACGCCTTTGTGCAGAACTTCGAATGGTGGGCCGATTATCGCGATGACCTGGACGCGAAGTTCCAGGCCTGGCTCGCGCAGTAAGCCCATCTTTCGTGCGCCGGACCCGGCGCGCGGCTTGAGGGCCGGGGCGGCGGCGGCACACCGCGCCGCCGCCCCGATGACCGATCACGGAGATGCAGGATGCCCAAGGGCCTGATCGCGGCGTGCATGACGGAAACGGTCTTGATGGCCTTTCGGTGCGATGCCCGGAGCCATGTCCCCGACCCGGATGGTCGGGATGCAGGCATCACCCTTAAAGGCAGGAAAACGGGGACGCGATGAGCGAGGCAACCGATACAGGCCCGATGCTGGCCGCCGACGGCCGGCCGCTGAAACAAAGCCTCAAGCGGGCGCTGCGGGCACAGAAACTGCGCGCGCTTATGCTGATCGCGCCGCTTTTGCTTTTTGTCCTGATCACCTTCATCGCGCCGATTGCGGACATGCTGTTCCGCTCGGTTGAGAACCAGATCGTTTCCCAAACGCTGCCGCGAACGGCGCAGGCGCTGGAAGATTGGGACAGCACGGGGGGCGACATGCCGCCCGACGATATTCTCGCGGCCTTTACCTACGACCTTGTGGCCGCCGCGGAACGCAAGGATCATACCCGTCTCGGCACCCGTCTGAATTACGAGATGACCGGCATTTCGTCGCTGTTTCGCAAGACCGGTCGCCGGGTCGACGATTTCGGAGAAATCTACCGCGACCAGTTTGTCGACCTCGACCCCGCCTGGGAGAAGGGCGAAACCTGGGTGACGCTGCTGGGCGATCCCGAATGGATCGACGAGTATGCGGCGTGGAAAGCCGCTGGCGGCGACAATGAGGCCGGGGCGCCGCTTTTCCGACTGAAAGACGGCATCGCCCAAGTGCTGCCGGAAACCTCGGATGCCTACGCCCAATTTGCCCGGATCGCGCAGGTCGAAAACAATGACGACCCCTCCGGGGAAGAGCCCTGGGCGCCTGTTTACCTGGCGCTATATCGCGACCTGGCGCAAGGTGGGGGGATCGATGTCGCCTCTCTCGGCCTGGCAGAGAGTGCCCTCGTGGAGACGACCGCCAAAGAGGTGACGCGTTTCGAAGCGGTGCCGCTGCGCAGCCTTTATACCGATGTCGAGGATGACTGGGCCGATCCCGAGGTCTGGAAAACGGTCAAGACGTTCTTGCCCGAATATACGCCGGGCTATTTCCTCAGCGCGGTCGACCTGCAAAAAACCCCCGACGGCATCAGCGCGAAACCCGAGAACCAGCAACTCTATATCCTGCTGTTCGAACGCACGCTTTTCATGAGTCTCGTGATCATGGGATCTTGTGTCCTGCTGGGCTATCCGATTGCCTACCTGCTGTCGAACTTGCCGATGCGCACCTCGAACGTGCTGCTGATCCTTGTTCTGTTGCCGTTCTGGACATCCTTGTTGGTGCGCACCTCGGCGTGGAAGGTGTTGCTGCAACAACAAGGGGTTATCAACGATGTTCTGGTCTGGGCGGGTATCGTGGCCGATGACGCGCGCCTGGTGATGATCAACAACCAGTTCGGCACCATCGTTGCGATGACGCATATCCTTTTGCCGTTCATGATCTTGCCGCTTTACTCGGTGATGAAGACAATCCCGCCCTCCTATGTGCGCGCGGCGAAATCGCTGGGGGCGTCAAACTGGACGGCCTTCTGGCGGGTCTATTTCCCGCAATCTGTGCCGGGTATCGGCGCGGGCTGCATCCTCGTCTTCATCCTCGCAATCGGCTATTACATCACGCCGGAACTGGTGGGGGGGACGACGGGCACCTTCATCTCGAACCGGATCGCCTACCACATCTCCAGCTCGCTCAACTGGGGTCTCGCGGCCGCGCTTGGCACGATCCTGCTGGCGGTGGTGCTGATCCTCTACTGGCTCTACGATCGGCTCGTGGGCATAGACAACGTGAGCCTGGGGTAAAAACATGTCACAGATGGACCTCCCTCCCTATGCCACGCTGGGCCAGAAGGTTTGGCATTATGCCTTCTTCGTGATCTGCGGGCTGATCTTCTTTTTCCTGATCGCGCCGATCCTTGTGATCATCCCGCTCAGCTTCAACGCAGAGAACTTCTTTACCTTCACGCCGGGAATGCTTGCTTTCGAGGCGGATGCCTACTCGCTGAAACATTACCGCGACTTCTTTACCAATCCGTCCTGGCAGCAGGCCCTGGCGAACTCGGTCAAGATCGCACCGGCGGCCACGCTGATCTCGGTGTCCCTGGGCACCCTGGCAGCAATCGGCCTCAGCCAGGATCACGTCCCGTTCCGCCGCGCGATCATGGCGATCCTGATTTCGCCGATGATCGTGCCGCTGATCATCTCGGCCGCGGGGATGTATTTCTTTTACTCGCGCATCGGGTTGCAGGGCACCTACCTGGGGGTCGTGCTGGCCCATGCCGCGCTGGGCATTCCCTTTGTCATCATCACGGTGACGGCGACATTGGTGGGATTTGACCGGTCGCTGACCCGCGCCTCGGCCAGTCTTGGGGCAAATCCGGTGACGACCTTTTTCAAGGTGCAGATGCCGCTGATCCTGCCGGGTGTGATCTCGGGAGGGCTTTTCGCCTTCATCACCTCGTTTGACGAGGTGGTGGTGGTGCTGTTCGTGGGCTCGGCCAACCAGCAGACGCTGCCCTGGCAGATGTTTACCGGCCTGCGCGAACAGATCAGCCCGACGATCCTGGCGGTGGCCACTATCCTGGTGGTGATTTCGATTGCGCTGTTGACCACGGTCGAGATCCTGCGCCGCCGCTCCGAGCGGCTGCGCGGGATGAGCCCCGGCTGAGCAAGGTTGCCGCGAAAGACCGATCCCGGTGTTTCGTGCCCGTCAGGGCAGCACGGCAAGCCAAAGCCAGGCGGTCAGGATCGATAGCGCCGTCCCGATCAACACCGAAGATGCCGCGACCCGGCGCGCTGCGCCATACATGTTGGCAAAGATATAGGCGTTCACGCCTGGGGCCATCGCGGCTGTCACGACGGCCGAACGGAACTGGCCGGTTTCGACCGCCAGCCCTTTGCCCATCAGCCAGACCACCGTGGGATGCACCACCAGGGAGAGCGTGACCGCAAAGGCGATCGTGCGCAGGTCGCCCTCGGGCCGGTAGCGGAACAGGACGCCCCCCAACCCGAACAGCGCCGCAGGCAGGGCGGCGCGTACCATCAGGTCAAGCGCCTCTGTCACGGGCCCCGGCAGGATCAGGCCCGACAGGTTCACGGCCAGCCCCAGCATGATGCCGATCACCAGTGCGTTACGAAACATCGCCCGCCCAATCGCGGCGGCGGTACGCCTGATACCGCCGCCGCGGTTGCGCGCGATTTCCATCGCCGTCAGCCCGACACCGTAGCAAAAGGGCGAGTGCATCGCGATGATGGCGTAATTGGCTTGCAGTGCATCCGCGCCATAGGCGCGCTCGGTGATCGGCAGGCCCAGCAGCAGCGAATTGGAAAACAGCCCGACAAAACCGATGGCGACGCTGTCTTCCCAGCTACGCTTGAACAGCAGGCGGGCCCCCAACAGGCCGATGCCAAACCCTGCCAGCGCCCCGGTATAAAAGCTCAGGAGCATCCGCCATTCAAAGCTTTGTCCCAGGTCGAGTGTCGAAACCGCCCTGAACAGCAGGCAGGGGATGGCGAAATTCTGGGTGAATTTCATCAACCCATCCACGCCCGCATCGGAAAACAACCCGCGCCAGACCGCGACATAGCCAAAGCCGAGGACCAGAAAGACCGGCAGGATGACCTCGATCAGCGCCTGCATCACAGTGGCAGGCTCAGAACCATCCCGTCATGGGCGGGGGTGACGTGATCGGGGGTTTCGGCCGCGACGGTGTCATAGTCGAGGTCGATATGCATGTTGGTCAGCACCGCGCGCCGGGGTGCCAGCCGCGCGATCCACTCCAGCGATTTTTCAAGGTGCAGGTGGGTGGGGTGCGGGCTATAGCGCAGCGCGTCGATCACCAGGATCTCAAGCCCCTCAAGAGCGGGCCAGCTTTCTTCGTATATCTCGGCGACATCGGGCATGTAGGCCAGGCCCGCGATGCGGAACCCCAAGGCGTCTATCGCGCCGTGGTTGACGCGAAACGGCATCGCGGTGATACGCCCGCCCGGCCCGTCGACCGAAACAGGCCCGTCGATCGTGTGCATTTCCAGGATCGGTGGATAGGGGGAGCCCTCTGGTTGTGTAAAGGCATAGCCAAAACGGGAATATAGCGCGTCCTGCGTGGCCCCGTCGGCCCAGACAGGCAAGCGGGTTCTGGTGTTGAACACGATCTGGCGCAGGTCGTCGATGCCATGCACATGATCCGCGTGGGAATGGGTGTAGATCACCGCGTCGACCTCTCCGACGCGGGCCGTCAGCAGTTGCGCGCGCAAATCCGGGGTCGTGTCGATCAATAGCCGCGTCGTGCCTTCCGGCCCTTCGCGTTCGACCAGCATCGAACAGCGCAGGCGGGTATTCTTGGGGTTGTCGGGGTCGCAATTGCCCCAGTGCCCGCCCAGTCGCGGCACACCGCCGGACGACCCGCACCCCAAGATGGTAAAGCGGATCGCGCTGGTCACGCGGCCTCCTGCCAGTGGGCGGCTTTCCAGAATAGCCGGTCGAAATTGGCCTGGGTCTGCGCAGCAAAGGCGGCATAGTCCATGCCATGAATCTCGGCGCCTGCACGGGCGGTATGGACGGCATAGGCAGGCTCGTTCCGCTTGCCGCGATGGGGGGGCGGAGCGAGGTAGGGCGCATCGGTTTCCACGAGAATCCGCTCTATGGGGGCCGCGGCGAAGATCGCGCGCAGCTCTTTCGATTTCGGAAAGGCCGCGATACCCGACATGGACAGGTAAAACCCCAGGTCGAGCGCGACCTTGGCCAGTTTCGCACCCGAACTGAAACAATGCATGACACAGCTATAGGCCCCGGCGCGATATTCCTCGGTCAGGATGCGCGCCATGTCCTCGTCGGCGGCGCGGGAATGGATGATCAGCGGTAGGCCGGTTTCGCGCGCTGCGGCGATGTGGATACGCAGGCTTTCGGCCTGCAACTGCGCCGTGTCTGCGGTGTAGTGATAGTCAAGCCCGGTTTCGCCGATGCCCACGAATTTGGGATGGCGGGCCAGGGCGATCAGCTCTGCGGCCGAGGTAAGGGGGGCCTCGGCGGCGCTCATCGGATGGGTGCCCGCCGCCCAGAAAACCGGCGCGTAAGTCTCGGCGATGTCGCGCACCTGTTGCGCTTGTCCCAAGCGGGTGCAGATCGTTACCATTCGCGTCACGCCCGCCCGCAGGGCACGATCGACGACCTGGTCCAGCCCGGTGGCAAAATCGGGAAAGTCGAGGTGGCAGTGGCTGTCGGTGATCTGGGGCGTGGTGTCGGTCATGGCGGCGTGCTCAAGCGGCCAGACGGCCGGCGATTTCATCAATCCTGAGCACGGTATCAAGGATGAGGCTGGCCGGGTCAAGATTGACTGCCTTGCCCTGCCTGGCACGCGCTGTCAGTTCCTGTGCGGCCTGCGCCCAGCCTAGCGCGGCATGGGGACCAGGAGACAAACGGGACAGCATCGCCGCCTCGCCCTCTGCCGCCTCGGTCGGGGGCTGGCCGGTAGCGCCCGTGCGGGCCAGCCGGGCCAGCAAAAGCTCGATCAGCCGCAGCGCGAGGTCCAACCGTGCCTCGCCCCCGCCCTTGCCAGCCCCGCCCTTGCCGGTGACCGATTGGGCCAGGGCGATGACGCGGGGTCGGTCCATCCGCGGCAAACCTGCCATCAGCCCCACGAGTTCGCTGTAAAGCGCCAGCCCATCAAGCTGGATCAGCCGGACTGCCTCGCCCACCGATCCGCCTGAAAGTTCCGTCAGCGCAGCCGCCCCGGCACCGGGTGCATGACCGGCCTGTTCCAGCGCCTGTGCCATGGCCCGGGGGGCCAGCGCGCCCAACCGTAACTCGCGGCAGCGCGAGCGTATGGTCGGCAAGAGTCGCGCGGGCTGGTGGCTGATCAGCAACAGGGTCGCGCGGGCGGGCGGTTCCTCCAGCAGTTTGAGCAGGGCGTTGGCCGCGTTCGGGTTCATCTCGTCGACGGCATCCACGATCACCACGCGCCGACCACCCTCTATCGCGGACAGGTTGAAAAAAACATGCAGCTTGCGCACCTCGTCCACGGTGATCACGGTCTTTAGCCGCTTTTTCTCGTCGTCCCAGGCCCTGCGCAGCAGGAAAAGGCCAGGATCTGATAACGCGGCAAGACGCCGGGCGACGGGATGTTCGGGGGCGATATCCAGCCGGTCGAGGGGCGGGGGAATGTCGCGCAACAGCTCCGTCACCTCTGGCGCGGCGGGCCGTGACAGCAAGAAGCGCGCGATTTCCCAAGCCAATGTCGCCTTGCCGACCCCGCGCGGCCCGGTCAAGAGCCATCCGTGATGCATCCGCCCGCCTGTAAAAGCATCCAGAAACGCGGCCTCTGCCGCCTCTTGCCCGATCAGCCGGGGCGTTTCGCGCGGGTGCGGGGCACCCTCGACCCGGTCGGGTTCGGGCAGGTCGGTATCCATCATCTTAGCACCCCTCGATCAGGGCGGCGATGTCGGCGGCGATGGTGTCGGGGGGGCGCATGGCATCGACCACCCGGCAGCGCTGGGGGAATTCATCGACCAGCGCCAGAAAGCCCGCGCGCATCCGCACCTGCATGTCCTCGCCGAAATCTTCGAACCGTTCTTCCGTGCCGCCTCGGCCCTTGGCGCGGGCAAGCCCGATTGCCGGGTCCATGTCCAGGATCACGGTAAGGTCCGGTTCGCACCCGATCATCAGGCTGTGCAACTGGTCGACCTTGGCGCGCAGCCGGCCGCGGGTAATCCCCTGGTAGACGCGGGTAGAGTCGGCAAAGCGGTCACAGATCACGATCTTGTCCGCGGCAAGCGCCGGCTGGATGGTTTTTTCGAGGTGATCGCGGCGCGCGGCGGTAAACAACAAAAGCTCGGTCTCCGCCGACCAGCGGTCAGGGTCACCCTCCAGCACCAGGCGACGAATATCCTCGGCACCGGGGCTGCCGCCCGGTTCGCGCGTCAAGACGACGTCATGGCCCGCGCGGCGCAAACTGTCCGCCAATCGGCGGGCCTGGGTGGATTTGCCCGAGCCGTCGATGCCCTCGAAGGTGATGAACCGTGCGGGCCTTGCCATGTCAGAGGCCGACGCCCTCGGGTCCGAAGCGGCGGATCAGGACTTGTGCAGCCGTGCGTAGCCGCGGCACGAACCCGCCGCGAGCCACCGTGCGTTCGGCCACCAGCGGCACGCGGATCGGCGCAAGATCGGGGCGCCGGATGATCAGTTCGCCCAGTTCTTGTCCCTCGGAAATCGGGGCAATGACGGGTGAGTGAAAGGAAAGCTCGGCCTCGACGTCCTCTTGCACGACGGCAGGTATCAGCATCTCGACTGACTCGGGGACCACGAGTCCCACCTGCTCGATCTCGCCCAGCCAGACATCGGCCTCGGCCAGCCGGTCGCCCTTGCGCAAGACCTCGCGCTGTACGAACTGGCGGAAGGCCCAATTGATGATCCTTTCGCCCTCTTCGGTACGCTGATCCTCGCTGTCTAGCCCGGAGATCACGAATGTCACGCGGCGTCCGCCCTGACGCGCAGACCCGACAAGCCCGTAGCCCGCCTCGGCCGTGTGGCCCGTTTTCAGCCCGTCCGCACCGATCCCGAGGCCCAGCAGGGGGTTGCGGTTGAACCGGTTTTGCGGCGCACGCCCGTCAAAGGCGAATTCCTTTTCACTGAAATAGCCGTAATATTCGGGGAATTCGTCGATCAAGCGCTGGGCGAGCAGAGCCAGGTCGCGCATGCTCATCCGCTGGTTGGGGTGCGGCCAGCCGCTGGCATTGGCGAAGGTGGAGTTTTCCATGCCCAGGGCCTGTGCGCGTTCGGTCATCAGGCGGGCAAAGGCCTCCTCGGTGCCCGCCAGCCCCTCGGCCACAACCACGCAGGCGTCATTGCCCGACATCACGATGATGCCCTGGATCAATTCCTCGACCGTGGGGCGGTCGCGCTCGTTCAGGAACATGGTCGAGCCGCCCATCGCCTTGGCGCGCGCCGAGACCGAGAACCGCGTCTCGAGTGTTACCCGCCCGTCGCGCAAGGCCTCGAACAGCATGTTCAGAGTCATCAGCTTGGACATCGAGGCAGGGGGCATCGGCTGTTCGGCGTTCTTTTCCAAAAGCACCGTGCCGGTCGTGTGATCGAACACATAGGCCGACCCGGCGCGGGTCTCGAACGCGGCACAGGCGGGCAGTGACAGCGCGAACACGGTCAGCGCGGCACTGGCCAGGCGGATGGGGTAACGCATCTATGCCTCCTGTCTGTGGGCGGCGGAACGGTTCAGTTGGTCACGAAATAGGCGTCGGAATAGCCCAGGCCCTTGAGCTTGTCCAAAAGCTGGGCCCGGTCACTCGATGCGGAGGCCGGCCCGGCCACGACCCGCCAGAACCGTTTTCCACTGCTTTCCTGATCATAGATCGTCGGAACGATCCCGGCCTTGCGCAGCGTCTCGGCGGTGCGGTTCGCATTCGCCTCGACGCTGAAAATGCCGATCTGGATATAGGGTTTGTCAAGTGTCTTGGACTGGGTCTGCGGCGTCGCAGGGGGCGAGACCGGGGCAGGGGGGGGCGCAGCGGCCTGTCGGGCCTCGGCCTTGTCGATCGCGGCGGCGGCCGCGGCCAACGGTTCGCTGTTGATCTCGTTGGTGGGGGCGGCGGTCTTGATGTCCCCGGCCGGGGTGGGCGGCATGTCCTGGCCGGGCTCGGGAATTTCCTCGCGGCGCAAGGCGGTCACGTTCAACTCTGTCGGGGCGCCAGCCAGCATCCCCAGCGCCGCCGCGGCATCGGACGAGACCTGAAGCCGGGGACCGGGATTGTCCCGCTCTCGCCGGAACAGCGCGCCGATCACGAATTTGCCGTTCTTGCTGTTACGGATGATCACCCGCTCGGGGTCGGTCACGTCGGGAAAGGCGATCCAGACGCCGCCCAGCGAGGGTCGCCCGTCCCAAAGCCCCGACTCGGTCACCTGAAAGACCTCGGGAGCCTCGATGTCGCGTTCCACCAGCCGCGTGGCCGTGCTTGGGCGCGGGGCGGTTTCCTCGGATTGCGGCCGTTTTAGAAAGGCGAAGCCCTCGCTGTCCTGGCAGGCCGTCAAGAGCGATATGCACCCAAGCAATATCGCAAGATGTCCGTACCGGTTTCCGTGCATGCCTTGCCCCCTTGCCGCGCGGCTGGTCCCGCGTCGCTATCCGTGTCTGGCCGTGCCTCAGGCCGCACGCCGCATCATGATAGCGACAGGCCATCGCCAAGAAAAGCCTGCCCCCGGTCAACGCGGCAAAAATCGGCGTAGTCCGGCTTTCAGAATCGAATGCATTCGCCTATGCCTGAAGCCCCGCAGGTAAGGGGGCAAGGCGGCCGACCGCGCCGCCCCGGAATTCCTGTCTCGGAAGGGTGGCAGAGTGGTCGATTGCAGCGGTCTTGAAAACCGCCGATGTGCAAGCATCCGTGGGTTCGAATCCCACCCCTTCCGCCAAGCTTTTTAAAGTTATGTTATCTTATCAATTGTTTGAGTTGTATGTGCGAGGGCGCCCCTTCGCCCCTACCGCCAAGGTGCAGGGCGCTTCGAACATCTGGTGCATGGTCGAACATTGCTCCGATATGCGGCTCGATCCTGCCAGGTAGGTTACCCATTCAGCACAAGGGCGCACGCGTCTTTGTCGACGCACTTGACCTGCGCTGCGACGAGGGCGATGCGAACAGCGCCCGCGACATGGGGTGCCAGCGGTAGGGCGGTGACCGAGCGTGAGGCCTGCGCGAAATATGTTGATGAGTGCCGCGATAACGGGATGCGAGGCTGCGCAATCGATCAAGCGCGTCTCGTTCCCATCCCGCGGGGGCATCCTGGCAAGTGGTCTTTGCAAGGCGCTTGACCGCCGGCTGGCGTGCTTGCCGGCGGCATGTGCAAGCGCGGTTAGCCTTGCAGGCTTTCGACCTCGATCTCGCCTTCTTCGCGCGATTTCATCGCCAGCGCCGCGGCATGACAGGCGGCGGCCGTGGTGAAATAGGGGATCTTGTCCATCAGCGCCACGTTGCGCATCGAGCGCGAGTCGGCCACGGCCTGCGCACCCTCGGTGGTGTTCATCACCAGTTGCACCAAGCCGTCCTTCATCACGTCCACGATGGTTCGGCCGCCCTCGTAGGCCTTGTTGACCAATTCGGCCTCGATCCCGTTTTCAGCCAGGAACCTTGCCGTGCCGCGGGTGGCCAGCACTCTAAAGCCCAGCAGGGTCAGCACTTGGGCCGTTTCGACCATCTGGGGGGTCTTGTCGCTATCCTTGATCGAGAAGAAGACGGTTCCCTCGTGCGGCAGGTCGCTGCCTGCGCCCATCTGTGCCTTGAGGAAGGCACGGGGGAAGGTCCGGTCATAGCCCATCACCTCGCCGGTCGAGCGCATCTCGGGGCCGAGAAGCGTGTCGACGCCGGGGAAGCGGGCGAAAGGCAGAACAGCCTCTTTCACCGCGAAACCCTCGATCTGGGGATCTACAAGGTCGAATTCGGCCAGTTTCTCGCCCGCCATGACGCGTGCGGCAATCGAGGCGATTGGCGAATTCACCGCCTTGGCCACGAAGGGCACGGTGCGGCTGGCGCGCGGGTTCACCTCGATCAGGTAGATTTCGCCGTCCTTGACCGCGAATTGGACGTTCATCAGGCCCACGACGCCCAGTTCGAGGGCCAGCGCACGGGTTTGCTCCTTGAGGGCCGCGATGATCTCGGCGCCCAGCGAGTAAGGCGGCAGCGAACAGGCGCTGTCGCCGGAATGAACGCCTGCCTCCTCGATATGCTGCATGATGCCGGCCACGTGGACGTCCGTTCCGTCGCACAGCGCGTCGACATCGATTTCCGTCGCCCCCGACAAGTAGCTGTCCAGTAGAACCGGCGACTTGCCCGAGACCACGACCGCCTCGGAGATGTAACGTTCAAGGTGGGCCGTATCGCGCACGATTTCCATCGCGCGCCCGCCCAGCACGTAGGAGGGGCGGATCACCAGCGGATAGCCGATCTCTTCGGCGGCGGCCAGCGCGGCCTTGTCAGAGGCGGCAATCGCGTTCCTGGGCTGTTTCAGTCCCAGCTTGTTGACCAGCGCCTGGAACCGCTCGCGGTCTTCGGCCAGGTCGATCGCATCCGGCGTGGTGCCCAGGATCGGGATGCCCTCGGCCTCCAGCGCGTTGGCCAGTTTCAACGGCGTTTGCCCGCCGAACTGGACGATCACGCCGTGCAGGCTGCCCTGCGATTGCTCGACCCGCAGGATTTCCATGACATGTTCAAAGGTCAGGGGCTCGAAATACAGCCGGTCCGAGGTGTCGTAATCGGTCGACACTGTCTCGGGGTTGCAGTTGATCATCACCGTTTCGTAGCCCGCATCGGTCAGGGCATAGCAGGCATGGCAACAGCAATAGTCGAACTCGATCCCCTGGCCGATCCGGTTAGGGCCACCGCCCAGGATCACTACCTTTTTCCGGGTCGAGGGGCGGGCCTCGCATTCGACCTCGCCCATTACCGGGGTTTCGTAGGTCGAATACATGTAGGGCGTCTGTGCCTCGAATTCGGCCGCGCAAGTATCGATACGTTTGAACACCGCCGTCACGCCCAGGTTCTGGCGCGCGCGGCGCACCTGTGCCTCGTCCCGGCCAGTAAGCTGGGCAAGGCGGGCATCTGTAAAGCCCATCATCTTGAGCCGCCTGAGCCCCTCTTCGGTCACCGGCAGGCCAGCCTTGCGTATCTCGTCCTCGGCTTCGACGATTTCGCGGATGCGCGCCAGGAACCACGGATCGAAATGAGTGACGGCCTGGATGTCGTCATCGGTCAGCCCGTGGCGCATCGCCTGGGCGATTATACGAAGCCGGTCGGGCGTTTGTTTCGATAGCGCGGCAACGATCTGGGCATGATCTGGCGCACCCTCGATCTCGATCTCGTCAAAGCCCGTCAGGCCTGTTTCCAGAGAGGCCAGCGCCTTTTGCAACGACTCGTGGACCGTCCGGCCGATGGCCATCGACTCGCCCACCGATTTCATCGCGGTGGTCAGTTCGGCCTTGGCGCCGGGGAATTTCTCGAAGGCAAAGCGCGGGATTTTCGTCACGACGTAGTCGATCGTCGGCTCGAAGCTGGCCGGCGTCACCTTGGTGATGTCGTTGTCCAGCTCATCCAGCGTATAGCCCACCGCCAGTTTCGCCGCGATCTTGGCAATCGGAAACCCCGTCGCCTTGGACGCCAGCGCCGAGGATCGCGATACCCGCGGGTTCATCTCGATCACGACCATGCGTCCATCCGCCGGGTTAACCGCCCATTGCACGTTCGACCCGCCGGTTTCGACCCCGATCTCGCGCAACACGGCGATAGAGCCGTTGCGCATGATCTGGTATTCCTTGTCGGTCAGCGTCAGGGCAGGGGCCACGGTGATGGAATCGCCCGTATGCACCCCCATCGGGTCGACGTTCTCGATGGCGCAGACGATGATCGCGTTATCCGCGCGGTCGCGGACAACCTCCATCTCGAATTCCTTCCAGCCCAGCAGGCTTTCGTCGATCAGGATCTGGTTGACAGGCGAGGCATCCAGCCCGGTCTTGCAGTAATGCTCGAACTCTTCGCGGTTATAGGCCACGCCGCCACCAGTGCCGCCCAGCGTAAAGGCGGGGCGGATGATCGCGGGCAGGCCCACATGTTCCAGCGCCGCCATGCATTCATCCATGGTATTGGCGATCACGGCCTTCGGATTTTCAAGGCCGATCCGGTCCATCGCCTCGCGAAACAGCTTGCGATCCTCGGCCATCTCGATCGCGGCCCGGTTCGCCCCGATCAGTTCTACCCCGTATTTGTGCAGAACGCCCATATCGGCCAGCTTCAGCGAGGTGTTCAGGCCCGTCTGCCCGCCCATCGTGGGCAACAGAGCGTCGGGGCGTTCCTTTTCGATGATGCGGGCGACCACCTCTGGGGTGATCGGCTCGATATAGGTGGCGTCAGCCAGACCCGGATCGGTCATGATCGTGGCCGGGTTCGAGTTGACCAGGATCACCCGGTAGCCCTCTTCGCGCAGCGCCTTGCAGGCCTGTGCGCCGGAGTAGTCGAACTCGCAGGCCTGCCCGATCACGATGGGCCCTGCGCCGATGATCATGATGGACTTGATATCGGTTCTCTTCGGCATGGTCCGCCCCCCGGATTGGCAAATTGTTGGGCGTTATAGACAAGCACGGTTCAGGTGCAAGGGCCTGCGCGAAGGCGGTGGGCGGTTTCGCGGTTTGCCTGACCGGCCGATCCGTTCAAGAACCTGACACCGATTTGACATGTGTCAATTCAGATTGACAGGCGATATGTCATGGTCCGCGACGAAACACGGGGAGTCGATCCATGCGAATTTGCTTCATCCATCCCAACTACAAGTCTGGCGGCGCCGAGATCGCGGGCAACTGGCCGCCGGCATGGGTGGCCTACCTGACCGGGTCGTTGCGTCTGGCCGGATATGACGACATCACGTTCATCGACGCGATGACGCACAACCTGACCGAGGATGACGTGCGCGCGAAGCTGAAAGAGCTTCAGCCCGACGTGGTCGCCACCACCTCGATCACGCCGTCGATCTATGCCGCCGAACGCCTGCTGGAAATCGCCAGGGAAGAAGTGCCGAACGCGGTGCGGGTTCTCGGCGGCATCCACGCGACCTTCATGTTCAAGCAGGTCCTTTCCGAGGCGCCCTGGGTTGACGTGATCGTGCGCGGCGAAGGCGAAGAGATCGTCGTCGAGCTGATGAACGCGATCCGTGACAAGCGCTGGCCGGAATGCCGCCGCGACATCAAGGGGCTGGCCTTCCTGGATGGCGAGGAAATCGTTGCCACCGCGGCCGCGCCGACGATCAAGAACATCGACGCGCTCAAGCCCGACTGGACGATCCTCGACTGGGAAAAATACATCTACATCCCGTTGAACTGCAAGGTGGCCATCCCCAACATGGCCCGCGGCTGCCCGTTCACCTGCTCGTTCTGCTCGCAGTGGAAATTTTGGCGCGACTACCGCATCCGCGACCCGAAGCTGGTCGTCGACGAGATCGAGGACCTGGTGAACAACCATGGCGTCGGCTTCTTCATCCTCGCCGACGAGGAACCGACCATCAACCGCAAGAAGTTCATCGCCTTCTGCCAGGAACTGATCGACCGCGGCCTGCCCGACAAGGTGAAATGGGGCATCAACACCCGCGTGACCGACATCCTGCGCGACGAGGAATACCTCTCGTTCTACCGCAAGGCGGGCCTGGTCCACATCTCGCTCGGCACCGAGGCCGCGGCGCAGTTGAAGCTCGACCAGTTCAACAAGGAAACCCGCGTCGAGGACAACAAGCGGGCGATCCAGCTTCTGCGCGAGGCCGACATCCTGACCGAGGCGCAGTTCATCGTGGGGCTCGATAACGAAACCCCCGAGACGCTGGAAGAGACCTTCCAGCTCTGCTGGGACTGGCAGCCGGATCTGGCCAACTGGGCGATGTATACCCCCTGGCCGTTCACGCCGCTCTTCCAGGAGCTGCACAACAAGGTCGAGGTGTTCGACTACAGCCGCTACAACTTCGTGAACCCGATCATGAAGCCCGAGGCGATGGACCGTGCCGAGCTTCTGGACCGGGTGATGAACAACTACCGCCGGTTCTACATGCGCAAGGCGCTGTTCCACTACCCGTGGCGCGGTACCGGGTTCCGCCGGCGCTACCTGCTGGGCTGCCTCAAGGCGTTCCTCAAGGCCGGCGTGCAGCGCTCGTTCTACGATCTGGGCAAGAACAATTACTGGGGGCCGCAATCCAAGGACAAGGTCAAGTTCGATTTCGACATGACCCGCCAGCCTGCCCAGGCACAGATCGACGATTGGGTGTCGAATGCCGACAAGGCCGCACAGGCCGCGGCCAAGCGGCAGTCCAAGGATAACAGCTTCAAGATGCCGGCCGACGCTGACAATAACGCAGCCAAGCAGGCGGCCGCGGCCAAGGTTTGCGGCGGTGGCGATCAGCAGATGGAAGATGCCTGATGAAAGACACCCTTTCCGGCCATGCGGGCCGGATCGGACCGAATGCCGTTCTCCAGCTTCTCCCTGTGCTGGAGGCGGCGGGCGGAGCGGCGTTGCGCGATGATCTGATGCAGGCGGCGGGGCTGAACGAACCCCCGTCGGACGCTGGCCTTATGGACGAGGGACCAGCCGCTGCCATGCACCGTGCCCTGCGCGCCCGCCTGCCCGGCCGCGCGCCCGACCTTCTGCGGGAAGCGGGCGCGCGGACCGGGGACTACATCCTTGCCCACCGTATCCCAGCGCTCGCGCAGCGGGTGCTGAAGCTGTTGCCGTCCGCGATGGCGGCCCCCATCCTGGCCAAGGCCATCGAAAAGAATAGTTGGACCTTTGCCGGATCGGGTGCGTTTCGCGTCGTGTCGACGCGCCCTCTTGTCTTCGAATTGACGGATAATCCATTGATTCGGGGCGAAAGCGCCCCCCATCCGATTTGCGGCTGGCATGAGGCGGTGTTCGATCGACTGTTCCAGACGTTGGTCGACAAGCGGCTGCGCACGCGCGAAACCTGTTGCACGGCCAGCGGCGGGGGGCTCTGCCGGTTTGAAATCGGTCGCGATTAGCGTTTCGCGTCGCGAGGCGGGCGGTTGGTTCGATGGTTGTGGATGTGGTTTGGCATCCGCATCCATCTGCCGCGTCGCACCCATGGTTGCCCGCCGTTTAACCCGAGAGGATCGCGCGCACCGGGCCGTGCCATGACGCGGTAACCG
The DNA here is from genome assembly GCF_004343505.1 of Rhodovulum bhavnagarense. Lineage (GTDB taxonomy): Bacteria > Pseudomonadota > Alphaproteobacteria > Rhodobacterales > Rhodobacteraceae > Rhodovulum > Rhodovulum bhavnagarense. The sequence goes on from NZ_SLXU01000002.1 coordinate 219,117, forward strand.
GGCGCCTTGGTGTATTGGCGTGGCCTGAGCCGTGGCAGAATAACCGGGAATCGGGATTCTCTCGAATTCGTCCAGAGCCCCTCCCTTGACACCGGGGCGCATCAAGGGTGTATCGGCGCGGACCCATCCCAAGCGCCAGAGGACCGCCCCGATGCACGCCTTTCGCAGCCATACCTGCGCCGAGCTGAACAAATCCCATGTTGGCGAAACCGTCCGCCTGTCGGGCTGGGTGCATCGCGTGCGCGATCACGGCGGCATCCTGTTCATCGACCTGCGCGACCATTACGGCATGACGCAGGTTCTGGCCGATCCAGACAGCCCCGCCTTTGCCGAGGTCGAAAAGGTGCGAAGCGAATGGTGCATCCGCATCGACGGCGAGGTGAAGGCGCGCGATGAAAGCCTGATCAACCCGAAACTCCCCACCGGCGAGATCGAGGTGTTCGTGCGCGAGATCGAGGTTCTGGGCGCGGCCGAGGAACTGCCGCTGATGGTCTTCGGCGACCAGGAATACCCCGAGGAAACGCGCCTGCGCTATCGCTATCTCGACCTGCGCCGCGAGGCGATGCAGGACAACATGAAACTGCGCTCCGACGTGGTGTCCAGCATCCGCCGCCGGATGTGGGACAAGGGGTTCCGCGAATACCAGACCCCGATCATCACCGCCTCGTCGCCCGAGGGCGCGCGCGACTTCCTCGTGCCCTCGCGCCTGCATCCGGGCCGCTTCTACGCGCTGCCCCAGGCCCCCCAGATCTTCAAGCAGCTGATCATGGTTTCTGGCTTTGACCGGTACTTCCAGATCGCGCCCTGCTTCCGCGACGAAGACCCCCGCGCCGACCGCTCGCCCACCGATTTCTACCAGCTCGACATGGAGATGAGCTTTGCCACCCAGCAGGACGTGTTCGACACGATCCAGCCGGTGATCGAAGGCGTGTTCGAGGAATTCGGCGGCGGCCACAAGGTCGACAAGCACTGGCCGCAGATCAAATACGCCGACGCGATGCGCTGGTATGGCACCGACAAGCCGGACCTGCGCAACCCGATCAAGATGCAGGACGTGTCCGACCATTTCCGCGGCTCGGGCTTCGCCATCTTCGCCAAGCTCCTGGAACAGGACGGCACCGAGATCCGCGCCATTCCCGCCCCCACCGGCGGCTCGCGCAAGTTCTGCGACCGGATGAACAGCTTCGCCCAGAAAGAGGGGCTGCCGGGCATGGGCTACATCTTCTGGCGCGACGGCGAAAACGGGATGGAGGCCGCCGGCCCGCTCGCGAAAAACATCGGCCCCGAACGGACCGAGGCGATCCGCCAGCAACTTGGCCTTGGCAAGGGCGACGCCGCGTTCTTCCTCGGCGGCAAGCCTGCCGCCTTCGAATCCGTCGCGGGGCGTGCCCGCAACGTCATCGGCGAGGAACTGGGCCTGACCGAAAAGGACCGCTTCGCCTTTTGCTGGATCGTCGATTTCCCGATGTACGAAAAGGACGACGAAACTGGCGCCATCGACTTCAGCCACAACCCGTTCTCGATGCCCCAGGGCGGCATGGAGGCGCTGGAGGGCGATCCCCTTCAGGTGCTGGGCTACCAGTATGACCTGGCCTGCAACGGCTATGAACTGATCTCGGGCGCGATCCGCAACCACCGGCTGGATACCATGTTCAAGGCATTCAGTCTGGCGGGCTACACCGAGGACGAGGTGCGCGCCCGTTTTCCCAGCCTGGTCAACGCCTTCCGCTTCGGCGCGCCGCCCCACGGCGGTTGCGCGGCGGGCATCGACCGCATCGTGATGCTGCTGGCCGACCAGGTGAACATCCGCGAGGTCATCATGTTCCCGATGAACCAGCGCGCCGAAGACCTGATGATGGGCGCCCCCACGCTGCCGACCAACGACCAGCTGCGCGAGTTGCGGCTGAGGGTGGTCCCGCAAGAGGATTGAGGTGCGGGGGGCAGTCCCCCGCGCCACCATGTGTCAGAGCGTGCCACCCCGGTCCGCGCCGGGGGTTGCGCCGCATCGCGGCAGGCCCGATAACCGCTGGATCATATGCCAAGGGAGATTGCCATGATCGGCCGCCTGAACCATGTCGCCATCGCCGTTCCGGACCTTGACGCCGCCGCGGCGCAATATGCCACCACCCTGGGTGCCAAGGTCGGCGCTCCGCAGGACGAGCCCGATCACGGCGTCACCGTGATTTTCATCGAATTGCCGAATACCAAGATCGAGCTTCTTTATCCGCTGGGCGAGGATAGCCCGATCAAGGGTTTCCTCGACAAGAACCCCTCGGGTGGCATTCACCATCTATGCTACGAGGTGGACGATATCCTTGCAGCCCGCGACCGGCTGAAAGATCAGGGCGCGCGCGTGCTGGGCACAGGCGAGCCGAAGATCGGCGCGCATGGAAAGCCGGTGCTGTTCCTGCACCCCAAGGATTTCAACGGCTGCCTGATCGAACTGGAACAGGTCTGAGTCGCCGTCAGCTTGTCGCGCTCTCGCGCGCGGCAAGCGCGTGGTAGAGATGGGTAAAGACCGCCGCGCCCAGGATCGGGATAACCAGATTCACCAGCGGTAGAGAGAGTGGCACCGCCATCAGCGCTCCGGCCACGAAGACAGTCAGCCTGTGGCGCCTGCGCAGTGCCGTGGCCTGCTTGCGTCCCACCCGCCGCATCGCGGCCATCTGGAAGTATTCCCGTCCCAGCAAGGCCCCGTTCACTGCCCAGAACAGGAGCGGCGCAAAGGGTCCGACGATGAAATACAAAACCAGCGTCACGAGGTTCACGCCGATCACGACCGCGAGAAACCCGGCCGCATCGCGGAGCTGGTCGAGAACCGGAACCGGCGCCACGCGAGGCAGGCCGGGATAGTGCCGCCTTTCGACCGCCTCGGCCACGTCATCCAGAAAGATACCGATAAACGCAGATGCCACGGGCACCATGAGGAAGACCGACAGCACCATCATCAACAGCAACGAGGCCCCGGACAAAAGCTCGTCCACCCAGGTGACCTGCCCGATCCATGGCAATGACAACGTGTCGGGCAAGAGCCAGCCCACAAGGAAAAAGACGAGCGCATAGACCAGTGCCAGTAACAGCGCCGTCAGCCCCAGCCCGACGAAAAGAACACGCCGGAATGCACGGTCGCCGATCTGACCCAGCGTTTTACGAAAAGCCGACAGGATCATTCCGTTCTCCATTGCGTGATCGCCTCGATATCGGGGCGCGGGCGTTCGGGCGGGGCGGTGGTTGCGGTGCCGATATGGATGATGCCCGCAACCTGTTCATGCGCGCCCAGGGCCAGCCCCCGATCGACGAAATCCCGGTCATGGACGGCCCAGCCCGACAACCATACGGCGCCCCAGCCAGAGGCCAGCGCGGCATTGACCAGTGCAAGGCAGACCGCGCCAGCGGAATAAAGCTGTTCGACCGGTGGGACCTTGTCATTGGGTTTTGCCACCGCGATGACCACAACGGCCAAGGGACTGTCTGCAAAGGCTTGTGCGGCCTTGTCGATGGCGGCCGCGTCCTTGCCAAGGGCCGCCCCCCTGACCCGCACCAGCCCCGCCAGCCGATCAAGGGCCGCGCGTTCCAACACCACGAAACGCCACGGTTCCAGTTTGCCGTGATCGGGGCTGCGCGCGGCGGCGATCAGCAATTCCCGCAGCATGTCGTGGCCGGGGGCAGGGGCGGCAAGCGTGCGCACCGGGCATGACCGGCGCGTCCGCAGAAAGTCGATAACCGCCGGGCGTTTCGTGGGTAGGGGCAAGGGGGCATCTCCTTTTGGTGTGATCTTGGTGCGGGGCGCTTGGGGGTCAAGTCTTGACGCGCGCGCACGGATCGCACAGCACCTGTGCCATGACCGAGCTATCGCACCTTTCCGCCCCCGGCACCGAGATCGCGGTGCGCGTCACCCCCAAGGCCTCGCGCAACCGCGTGGTGGCCGAGGATGGCCGGATTCGCGTCTATGTCACGATCGTGCCCGAAGCTGGCAAGGCCAATGCCGCGGTTGCCAAGCTGTTGGCCAAGGCGATTGGTGTGCCAAAATCGCGCCTGGCGCTGATCCGTGGGCAAACAGCGCGCGACAAGGTTTTTCGCGTCTGCCCCTAGTGCGGGTCACACGAGGGGAGCGAGGGTTGCGCCAAGCTCCCGCGCGTTACTCGATTGGCGGGCGGATACGATACACACCCTCGGGCAGGTCCAGCGCCGCGGCCAATTCGTGCAGTTGCGCCAGTGACAGGGTAATCTTTTGCACCTGCTCGGTGCGTGGGTCGAACTGTTCGACGGTCACGCAATCCTCGAAGGCCGTGACGGTCACGTCCTCCTGCAAATGGTTCGGGCCCTCGTCCACGAGGGTAATCACGGTGGCGTCAAACTCGTGCTCGATGCTGAACATGCGATCAGGCTAACCGCCTGCGCCGCGCTTGTGAAGCGCCCGCGCTGAGGTCTGAAGCGATTTGATACGCATCAAGGCAGGCGCGGTGCCGCCGCTGCTAAATGTCCATAACGCAGGATAGGGAGAAACGCTATGTCTGGCCGTAACCGGTATGACGAGCATGCCAGCCTGGTCGAACAGATGGCCGAGGTTCTGGGCGTCGACCTGACCGAAGAGACGATGGCCGGCCGCTGGACGCCCGAGGACATGCAGGCAACCGTGAACCGCTGCCTGGGCTGTACCGACCCCGACCACTGCAAGGGCTGGTTGCAGGGCAACAGGCCCGGTGAAAGTGACACAACACCCGGTTACTGCCGCAACAAGGAGCTTCTGGAGGCGATGCGCGCGCGCCTGGCCTCTGCCTGAGACAGATGGAAGATCACGGCAAACTCTCACACCATTTCTGGCTGACCCAGGGTATGGCGCGCACCATAGGGGTCAACGTCAACGACGCCCTGCGCGATGGGCGCATGGGGCGCGGCGAATATGCCGAGATGGTGGCGAAATGCTGTCATTGCGACCGATCCGAACAATGCATGGCCTGGATGGGGAAACAGACCGCGGGGGCCGAGAGGGCGCCGGGGTGGTGTGCGATCAAGCCCGGCCTGGAACGGCTGAAGGAACCGGCATGAATCCCGCGCGCGGGCGATCCGGGTCGTCGATGGTGGTGGGCTCACGGCAAGTGACCGGGTAATCGGCCCGGTCCCGCGTCGGGGGAGGGTGGGTATCCGGCCCCGGCGTTGCCCGTGTCTGTGGTGCCTTAGCCGGTTTCCTCGCCCAGCCAGGCGGCAGCATCCTCTGTGGTTTCGACCTCTTCCCAGGTTATGACAGGCAGGTCGTAGGGGTGTTCCGATTCGATCAACGCGATCAGATCGGCGCGGCAGGCCTCGGTGGTCTTGAAGGTGATCTGCACCTCGTCCGCTTCCTCTATGCCACTTTTCCAGTGAAACAGGCTGATCACGCCCGGCAGGATATTCACGCAGGCGGCCAGGCGCATGTTCAGCGCGGCATGGGCCAAGCGCCGCGCGGCATCGATGTCGGGACAGGTAGTGGTGAGATGAAGCATCGGCGCCTCCTGTGATCGGATCTTGTCGCCCGCGGATCCGGGCGCATCGCACCAGCCTAGCGTGTCCTGCTCCGATATGCGATTGCCTGTGTCGCAGGCGGCGGCGCCCAATCTCGCGCCGCTTTCGGTCGGTGAGTTGGCGCAGGCGGCGATGTCGAGAACGCAGGCTTGCGCGCATGGCAGAACCGGCGCAGGTCGGATCGAGGACAAGCATACCCTTTTCGCAAGGAGACCGGATGCCGATCTATGCCTATAAATGCCTTTCCTGCGAGGCCGGTTTCGAGGTTCTCGCCGGGATGAACGAGGCCGCGCCCCTTTGCCCTGAATGCGGCGCGACCGACCCCCTGCGCCAGCTTTCGCGCGTGGCCGCCACCGGCAAGATAGAAACGCTATTTGCCTCTGCCCGCAAACAGGCGGCGGCAGAGGGGCATTTCAGCAATTATTCAAAGGCCGAGAAGGACAGGATCAAGAGAACCTGAACCTGTGGCATGGCCTCGCGCGATGACGGTTCCGCGTGCCTGCAATAGGCGGTTGCAACAACCATGGGCGGCTGTGCCGGAATGCCGCGCAAGTTTGCACGTCATAAGTGCGGCTTGTGTTTTATATATCGCTTTGGTTGTTATATGTCGGTTCAGTAAAGATGCAGAAAATCAATTCGGTCGTGAGGGTCAGTTTCTCGGGTGGGCTCATCGGGCTATTGTTCGGCAGCGCGCGCGGAAAGGTCGAAACGACGGTCCAGAAATACAACAGCGAAGGATGGAATGTCGCCGAGGTCATCCCCGACAATCCAAACCTTGCCATAATCATCCTGCGGATGATCATTCTTGTGTTGACGCTGGGTCTTTGGACGATTTCGACAGGCTATCTTTTTATCATGGAAAAGCCTCGCTAGGCAGGGCCACCCGTCCAGGGGGCAGGCGGGGCCGCCAAGTCACGCCTTAAGCGCGCCCCACAGATCGTATTCCCCCGCCTCGTCCACCTCGACCGTCACGATATCACCGGGCGCCAGTCCCCCCGCGCCCGCGTCGATGAACAGGCAGCCGTCGATTTCGGGCGCGTCGGCCTTCGTCCGGCAGGTGGCCACGCCGTCTTCGTCCACCTCGTCGACGATCACCTGCATCCGCTGGCCCACCTTGGCTGCCAGCTTCGCCTCGGAAATGGCCTGCGCCTTTTCCATGAACCGGTCCCAGCGGTCCTGTTTCACGTCGTCCGGCACATGGTCGGGCAGAGCGTTCGACCGGGCACCGGCGACGTTTTCATATTGAAAACACCCCACCCGGTCCAATTGCGCCTCGTCCAGCCAGTCCAGCAGGGTCTGGAATTCCGCTTCCGTCTCGCCCGGATAGCCCACGATAAAGGTCGAGCGCAGCGCGATCTCGGGGCACAGCGCCCGCCACGCCGCGATCTCGTCCAGCGTTTTCGCCGCCGCCGCGGGCCGCGCCATCCGTTTCAACGTCTCGGGGTGGGCATGCTGGAACGGGATGTCCAGGTAGGGCAGGATCAGCCCCTCGGCCATCAGCGGGATCAGCTCGCGCACATGCGGGTAGGGATAGACGTAATGCAGCCGCACCCACGCCCCCAGACCCCCCAGGTCGCGCGCCAGGTCCGTTATATGCGCCCGGTGCCCCCGGTCCTCGGCATGTTTCAGGTCGACGCCATAGGCCGAGGTATCCTGGCTGATCACCAGCAATTCCCGCACCCCCGCCTCGACCAGCCGCTCGGCCTCGCGCAGCACGGCATGGGCGGGGCGCGAGGCCAGCCGCCCGCGCATGTCGGGAATGATGCAGAACCGGCACTTGTGGTTACAGCCCTCGGAAATCTTGAGGTAGCTGTAATGGCGCGGTGTCAGCTTCACCCCCGAGGCGGGCAGCAAATCCACGAACGGGTCGGGGTCGGGCGGCACGGCGGCATGCACCGCGTCCAGCACCTGTTCGTATTGATGCGGCCCCGTGACGGCCAGAACCGTGGGATGCGCCCCGGTGATATAGCCCGGCTCCGCCCCCAGGCAGCCCGTCACGATCACCCGCCCGTTTTCGGCCAGCGCCTCGCCGATCGCCTCCAGGCTTTCGGCCTTGGCGGAATCGAGGAACCCGCAGGTGTTCACGATCACCGCGTCGGCGCCCGCGTAATCGGGGCTGATCGCGTAACCCTCGGCGCGCAGCCGCGTCAGGATGCGTTCGCTGTCGACCAGCGCCTTGGGACAGCCAAGGGACACCATGCCGATGGTCGGCTGGCCGGGGCGGGCGGCACCTTCGATCCGGGGGCGTGGGGCGATATCGGGGCGCAGGTCGGGCGGGTTCGTTGTCATGCCGTTCCATATAGGGCGCGCGTCGCGCAGGCGAAAGAACAAGCCGCCATGGCCATTGCAGGTCACGCGGCACCGCCGGGTCGACCGACCGAAAAGATCGGATCACCCGTTTCGCAAGCTCGTGGGCCGATCGCCCGCAGGGCTAGCGTTTGCGGTCTCGCCTCGCGCTCATCGGCTGGAAGGCGACGCTGACATGAGTTTCGCAATAGGGCTTGCCCTGCTGTGTCGGCAGGCCGCAGAACCAGAAATCCTCGGTCGCTGGGTCGCCGATGGGCCATTTGCAGGTCCGTTCGGTCAGTTCCATCAAGGTCAGTTTCTTGGCGTTCTTTTCAACCTCGCGGGCCGATGCCAGCGTCTCGGGGCTGATTTCATTGGCCGAGGGCTGGGGCGGCAGGGGCTGGCCCGCGGGAACCACGGGTTTGCGCAGCGCGGGGGCAGGTGCGGGCTCGCGCCTGATTTCGGAGGGTTCGGTTGCCGCCTCGGGCGCGGGTGTGGCACGATGCTGTGCGGCCTCTGGCGCTGGACGGGCCGCGGGTTCGGGCTTGGCGGCGGGTTTTTCCTTGGCCGCGGGTTTGGCTGCCGCGCTGCCCGCGCGGTTAGACAGGCCCAGCCGGTGAACCTTGCCGATCACCGCGTTTCGGGTCACACCGCCCAGTTCCTTGGCGATCTGGCTGGCCGACTGGCCTTCTGCCCACATTTTTTTCAGCGTTTCAACGCGTTCTTCGGTCCAGGACATGGATGTTTCCTTGGCTGTCGGCGGGGCGGGTGAGGGCGGCTGCGGTGGCCGCCCGGACCCGCCGGATTGGAGAATTCCTTTGTCGGCCTATTCTAATCCGGGGTGTTTCCGGGTTACAAGCCGAAGGCCGAAGATGGGGGCGTTAACAATGAATGCAAGCGTGATGGGCCGACGCCGTTTCGGCCGGGTCAACTGGCTGGGTCTTTACACGCTGAGCATGCGCGAGATCCAGCGCTTCATGGCGGTGTGGACCCAGACATTGGCCGCGCCGCTGGTCACGGCGGGCCTGTTTCTCGGCGTGTTCGCGCTGGCCATCGGACCTGCGCGGGGCGAGGTGATGGGGGTGCCGTTCATCCAGTTCCTTGCTCCGGGTATCCTGATGATGACGGTGATCCAGAACGCTTTTGCCAATACATCGTCCTCGATCCTGATTTCCAAGATCCAGGGAAATATCGTGGATACGCTGATGCCGCCGCTTTCGGCGGCAGAGCTGCTTGTGGGTTATACCATTGGCGGGGTGGTGCGCGGCCTATTGGTGGCGCTGGCCATTGGCGTGCTGATGGTGGCGATCCTGGGAATGGGCGTGGCGCATCCGCTTTGGGCGCTGCTTTTCGTGCTGCTCGGCTCGACCTTCCTGTCGGGCCTTGGAATTCTGGCCGCGATCCTGGCCAACAAGTTCGACCAGATGGCGGCGATCACCAATTTCATCGTCACGCCCCTGAGCTTTCTGTCAGGCACGTTCTATTCCATCGAGCGGCTGCCGATCGCCATGCAGGTCGTCACGCATGTGAACCCGGTCTTTTACCTGATCGACGGTATGCGCTATGGCGTGATCGGGCGATCCGATAGTTCGCCCTGGCTTGGGCTGGCGGTCTGCACGGCCAGCACCGGGGTTGTGCTGGCGCTGTGCTGGCGCTGGCTGCGAACCGGCTATCGCCTCAAGGCGTGACCGCCTGGGCGCGGTGCGCGCCCTCTGCAAGCCCGCGAACATGTGCGAGGATATCGGGCACGGGACGGCCCTCCTCGATCAGCTTGACGATGGCAGAGCCGACCACGGCCCCGTCTGCCACGCCCGCGATGGCCTCGGCCGCCTCGGGTGTCTTGATGCCAAAGCCCACGATCACCGGTAGATCGGTCTGTGCCTTGATCCGCGCGACCTCGGGGGCGACATCCGCTGCGCTGGCCTCGGCTGCGCCGGTGATGCCGGTGATCGAGACATAGTAGACAAATCCGCTGGTATTCTGAAGCACCTTGGGCAGGCGTGCATCGTCGGTCGTGGGTGTGGCTAGGCGGATAAAGTTCAGCCCGGCCTTTTGCGCGGGGATGCACAATTCGTCATCCTCTTCGGGGGGCAGGTCCACCACGATCAGCCCGTCGATGCCGGCCTCTTGCGCGTCGGCAAGGAACCGGTCCACACCCCGGTTATAGATCGGGTTGTAATAGCCCATCATCACGATGGGCGTGGTGTCGTCGGTTTCGCGAAAAGCACGCGCCATGGCCAGGGTCTTTTCCAGGGTCTGGCCCGCCTCCAGCGCGCGCTGCCCGGCCAGCTGGATTGTCAGGCCGTCAGCCATGGGGTCGGTGAAGGGAATGCCCAGTTCGATGATGTCCACGCCTGCGCCGGGCAGGCCCTTCACCACCTCAAGCGAGGTCTCGTAATCGGGATCGCCGGCCATGACATAAGCCACGAAGGCCTTGCGATTGGCTGCTTTCAGCTCTGCGAACTTGGCATCGATGCGCGTCATGACGACCTCCCGGCTGTGGTTCATGGCGGTTTGCGGCAGCGGGGCGGGAAAATCAATGGGCGGTTTGCGCACTGCCCTGCCTTGACGCCGCGCCCGCCCGCCCCCTACATGCGCGCGGACCAGCCAAGGAGAGGGACATGGGTTTCAAGACCGGCATCGTCGGCCTGCCGAACGTGGGCAAATCGACGCTTTTCAATGCGCTGACCCGTACCGCGGCGGCGCAGGCGGCGAACTTCCCTTTCTGCACGATCGAGCCCAACGTGGGCGAGGTGGCTGTTCCCGACCCGCGGCTGGACAAGCTGGCCGAGATCGCCGGGTCCAAGGCGATCATCCCCACGCGGATGACCTTCGTCGATATCGCGGGGCTGGTGAAGGGCGCGTCCAAGGGTGAGGGGCTGGGCAACCAGTTCCTGGCCAATATCCGCGAATGCGACGCCATCGCCCACGTCCTGCGCTGTTTCGAAGATGGCGACGTCACCCATGTGGAGGGGCGCGTCGACCCTGTCGCGGATGCCGAGGTGATCGAGACCGAGCTGATGCTGGCTGACATGGAAAGCATCGAGAAGCGCCTGCAAGGGTTGGTCCGCAAGGTGCGCGGCGGCGACAAGGAGGCCATCCAGCAGGAACGCCTGTTGAAGGCTGCACTGACCGCCCTGGAAAACAGTCAGCCTGCCCGCACCGTCGAGGTGGACGAGGACGACGCCAAGGCCTGGGCGATGCTGCAACTCTTGACGGCCAAGCGCGTGCTCTATGTCTGCAACGTGGCCGAGGACGAGGCGGCGCAGGGCAACGCGCTGTCGGCTGCGGTTGCCGAGATGGCGGCGGCGCAGGGCGCTGCAAGCGTCGTGATTTCCGCCAAGATCGAGGAAGAGATCAGCCAGCTCGATGCCGAAGAGGCCGAGATGTTCCTGTCCGAACTCGGGCTGGAAGAGGCGGGCCTGGATCGCCTCATCAAGGCGGGGCACAAGCTGTTGGGGTTGCAGACCTATTTTACCGTTGGCCCGAAAGAGGCGCGTGCCTGGACCATTCCCGAGGGCACATCCGCGCCAAAGGCCGCCGGCGTCATCCATGGCGATTTCGAACGCGGCTTCATCCGGGCCGAAACCATCGCCTATGATGATTTCATCGCCTGCGGAGGCGAGCAGGGGGCCAAGGACGCGGGCAAGATGCGCGCCGAGGGCAAGGGATACGTGGTGCAGGACGGTGATGTGATGCATTTCCTGTTCAACACCTGAACAGGACGGCCCAAGCCCGAACCGCCCCCGGACCGGACTTGGTCAGGACATTGGTGCCCCGATTTTGCGAATCGGGGCATTTTGTCGTGCCCGTCGCTGCCTTGCGAGGGCCGGGCCTGACAAGACCTGTGTGCATTTCTGAAAATTGGAGCGGGCGATGAGATTCGAACTCACGACCCTTACCTTGGCAAGGTAATGCTCTACCCCTGAGCTACGCCCGCGTCCATTGGGTGAGGCGTGATGTATAAACTCGGGCCGGGGGCTGCAAGCGGAAAATTGCACGCGGGGCCCACAGTTGCGCCTGGGGGAGGATTGGCGCGCGACACCATGCCGAAACAAGAGGAAAAAGAATGATTTATGTGATTTTTTGGAGCGGGCGATGAGATTCGAACTCACGACCCTTACCTTGGCAAGGTAATGCTCTACCCCTGAGCTACGCCCGCATCCATTGGGTGAGGCGTGATGTATAAACTCGGGCCGGGGGCTGCAAGCGGAAAATTGCGCGTCGGGCAGAAAAAAACACCCCTATCCCGCCCGGCCGCAGCATGGGGCGGCGGGCGAGGAGAGGGGTATTTTTACCAAGAAGAAGGAGGGGCGGTTCAGAGCGCCGCATGCCCCACCAGGCCTGCTGCGGTCAGACCGATCATTGCCCAGCTCAGCGCGGTTCCGCCGCCCCGGCCGATGGGGGACTGGGGCGTGCGCGACATTCCCCAGGCATGACCCAGCCGCCCCAGCAGCAGCATGGCGCCGAGGAGGTGAAGCGCCCAAACCGGCGCGCCCTGCAATTCGGCCAGCAGCAACAGCACGAGCGCGAGAGGCGCGTATTCGTTAAGGTTGGCATGGACCCGTATCCGCCTCGAGAGCTCGACATCGCCGCCATCGCCAATGAATATCCTTGTCGATCCCCGGCGCTGGATCACGCGCAGTGACAGGTAGAGGTAGAGCAGGGCGATCAGACCGGCATAGAGGGCGGTGACGCTGGCCATGGCGGCTCCCGGTGAAGGGGCGGGACGGCGCGAGAGCCGCCCGCGCGGGGGTTACTCGAATTCGACAAGGAGGTCCTTGGCGTCGATCTGGGCGCCGGGCGTGACATGCACGGCCTTGACGGTACCGGCGCGTTCGGCATGCAGGCCCGTTTCCATTTTCATGGCCTCGATGGTCAAGAGAAGGTCGCCCTCCTGGACGGTCTGGCCGGCGGTTATCGCAACCGAGGCCACGGCGCCGGGCATGGGGGCACCAACATGGGAGGGGTTGCCCAGTTCTGCCTTGGGCCGCCTTGCGACCGTTGCCTTGGCCTTGCGGTCGGGCACGCGGATCACGCGGGGCTGGCCGTTCAGCTCGAAGAAGACCTTGGCCTCGCCATCCTCGGTGGTTTCGCCCAAGGCTTGCAGGCGGATTTCCAGCGTCTTGCCGGGGTCGATTTCCGCCGTGATCTCCTCGCCTGGTTCCATCCCGTAGAAGAAGGTGCGCGTGGGCAGGGTGCGCACGGGGCCGTATTGCTGGTGGCGCGCGGTGTAGTCGGTAAAGACCTTTGGATACATCAGGTATCCGTTCAGATCCTCGTTGTCGAATTTCAGGTCCTCGAACTGCGCCGACAACTCGGCGCGCAGCTTGTCCAGGTCGGCGGGCGGCACCTTGGCGCCGGGCCGCTCGATCAGGGGCTTTTCATCTTTCAGCACCTTGCGCACGATGGCCTCGGGGAAGCCGCCGGGCGGCTGGCCGAGATTGCCGCGCAGCATGTCGATGACGGAATCGGGGAAGGCCACGTCGCGCGCCGGGTTCTCGACATCGGCCCGCGTCAGGCCTTGGCTGACCATCATCAGGGCCATGTCGCCCACGACCTTGGAGCTGGGCGTCACCTTGACGATGTCGCCGAACATCTGGTTCACATCGGCATAGGTCTTGGCGACCTCGGGCCAGCGGTCTTCCAGCCCCAGGGACCGCGCCTGCGCCTTGAGGTTGGTGAACTGGCCGCCCGGCATCTCGTGCAGGTAGACCTCGGAGGCGGGCGCCATGAGGCCGGATTCGAAGGCGGCGTATTGCGTGCGCACCTGTCCCCAGTAGTCCGAGATCTCGCGCACCGCCTCGATGTCGAGCCCGGTATCGCGCGGTGTGTTGCGCAAGGCCTCGACGATGGACCCCAGGCAGGGCTGCGAGGTGCCGCCCGAGAAGGCGTCCATCGCGGCATCGACGGCGTCCACCCCGGCCTCGGCCGCGGCCAGGATCGTGGCGCCCGAAATCCCGCTGGTGTCATGGGTGTGGAAGTGGATCGGCAAGCCGACCTCTTCCTTCAGGGCCTTGAACAGCATGCTGGCCGAGGCGGGTTTCAACAGCCCCGCCATGTCCTTGAGCCCCAGGATATGGGCGCCCGCGTCCCGCAGCGCCTTGCCCATCTCGACATAGTATTTCAGGTCGTATTTCGCGCGGTCGGGGTCCAGGATGTCGCCGGTATAGCAGATCGCGCCCTCACAGACCTTGCCGGTCTCGATCACCGCGTCCATCGCCACGCGCATGTTCTCGACCCAGTTCAGGCTGTCGAACACGCGGAACAGGTCGACGCCGGTTTCGGCGGCCTGACGCACGAAGCCCTGCACCACGTTGTCGGGATAGTTGGTATAGCCCACCCCGTTCGACCCGCGCAGCAGCATCTGCGTCATCAGGTTGGGCATCCGCGCGCGGATGTCGCGCAGGCGTTGCCAGGGGCATTCCTGCAGGAACCGGTAGGCCACGTCGAAGGTCGCGCCGCCCCAGCATTCGACCGAGAAGAGCTGCGGCAGGTTATGGGCATAGGCGGGTGCCACCCGGATCATGTCGATGGACCGCATCCGCGTGGCCAAGAGCGACTGGTGCCCGTCGCGCATCGTGGTGTCGGTCAGCAGAAGCTGTTTCTGGTCCGCCAGCCAGTCGGCCACCGCCTGCGGGCCGAATTCATCCAGGATCTGGCGGGTGCCGGGGACGAAGGACTCGCGCCGGGTTTCGGGCGGGCGGGGCGTTTTCAGGTCGGCGGGCGGGCGGGTGCGGCCCTCGGTCTCGGGGTGGCCGTTGACGGTGACATCGGCGATATAGGTCAGCAGGCGGGTCGCCCGGTCGCGCCGCTTGGCGAACTGGAACAGTTCCGGCGTCTGGTCGATGAACTTGGTGTGGTACTCGTTCTTCAGGAAGGTCGGGTGCTTGAGCAGGTTCTCGACGAAGGCGATATTCGTGCTGACGCCCCGGATGCGGAATTCGCGCAAGGCCCGGTCCATCCGGGCGATCGCGGCCTCGGGCGTGGGCGCCCAGGCGGTGACCTTTTCCAGGAGCGAATCGTAGTAGCGGGTGATGACCGCGCCGGAATAGGCGGTGCCGCCGTCCAGCCGGATGCCCATGCCCGTCGCGCCCCGATAGGCGGTGATCCGGCCGTAATCGGGGATGAAGTTGTTCAGCGGATCCTCGGTCGTGATCCGGCATTGCAGGGCGTGGCCGCGCAATTCCACGTCATACTGGCTGGCGACGCCCGTGGCCTCGACCAGCGATTTGCCCTCGGCCACCAGGATCTGCGCGCGCACGATGTCGATGCCGGTCACCTCTTCGGTGACGGTGTGTTCCACCTGCACCCGGGGGTTCACCTCGATGAAGTAGAACTCGCCCGTCTCCATATCCATCAGGAACTCGACGGTGCCCGCGCATTCGTAGTTCACCTCTTCGGCGATCTTCTTGCCGAGATTGCACAGGTGTTCGCGCTGGGCGGGCGAGAGGTAGGGGGCGGGGGCGCGTTCCACGACCTTCTGGTTGCGGCGCTGCACCGAACAGTCGCGTTCCCACAGGTGATAGATGTTGCCCTGCTGGTCGCCGAGGATCTGCACCTCGACGTGACGGGCGCGCAGGATCATCTTTTCGAGATAGCCTTCGCCGTTGCCGAAGGCGGCCTCGGCCTCGCGCCGGCCCTCGCGCACCTTGTCTTCCAGCTCGTCAGGGCCGTTGATCGGGCGCATGCCGCGCCCGCCGCCGCCCCAGGACGCCTTGAGCATCAGCGGATAGCCGATCTCTGCGGCCTCCCTGGCGATGGCCTCCATGTCGTCGCCCAGCACCTCGGTGGCGGGGATGACGGGCACGCCGGCGGCGATCGCGACCTTGCGGGCCGACGCCTTGTCGCCAAGGGCGCGCATGGTTTCCGCCTTCGGCCCGATAAAGGCGATGCCGGCCGCTTCGCAGGCCTCGACGAATTCGGGGTTTTCCGACAGCAGGCCATAGCCCGGGTGCACCGCGTCCGCGCCGGACATCTTGGCGACGCGAATGATCTCCTCGATCGAGAGATAGGCCTGCACCGGGCCCAGCCCCTCGCCGATCTTGTAGGCCTCGTCCGCCTTGAAGCGGTGCAGGCCCAGCTTGTCCTCTTCGGCGTAGACGGCGACGGTGCGTTTGCCCAGTTCATTGGCCGCACGCATGATGCGGATGGCGATTTCTCCGCGGTTGGCGATGAGGATCTTCTTGAATTCGGTCAAGGGCTGGCCCTCCTTGGGGTCTGTCCGGCGAGGCCTGCGCGGGGCGGCGCTCGTGTCGTTCAAGGTTCACACAGGTATACGAGCGCCCTCGCGGGGTGCAAGTGGCCGATGGCAGAAGGCGCACAAGGCCGGGGGCGCCGCCCCCGGACCCCCGGGGTATTTGGGCCAAGAAGAAGGGGACGGCAGGGTAGAGTCTTTTGGAACATTTTGCGAACAATTCTTTAACTCAGCGCCGCGCCGCGCTAGGATGCGTGTCATGAGTCCGATCGACGACACCGATGCCTTCGAGGCTGCCGCCCGGCTGCCGCTCTCTGCCCGCGCCATGGCCGCGCGGCCCGCGCCCTATCTTGATGGGTTGAACCCGGCACAGCGTCAGGCGGTAGAGGCGCTGGAGGGGCCCGTTCTGATGCTGGCGGGTGCGGGCACCGGCAAGACCCGCGCCGTGACCGCACGGATTGCGCATCTTTTGAACACCGGCGCCGCCCGGCCGAACGAGATCCTGGCCGTCACCTTTACCAACAAGGCGGCGCGCGAGATGAAAGACCGCGTGGGCGCGTCGATGGGCCATGCGGTGGAGGGGATGCCCTGGCTGGGCACCTTCCATGCGATCTGCGTGAAGTTGTTGCGCCGGCATGCGGAACTGGCCGGGCTGAAGTCGAATTTCACCATCCTGGATACGGACGACCAGATCCGGCTGTTGAAACAGTTGATCGTGGCGGCGCAGATCGACGAGAAGCGCTGGCCCGCGCGGCAATTGGCCGGGATCATCGACCACTGGAAGAACCGGGCCTGGACGCCCGGGAACGTGCCCGCGGCCGAGGCGTCCGCGTTCAACAACCGGGGCGTCGAGCTGTATGCGGCCTATCAGGAGCGGCTGAAGACCCTGAACGCCGTCGATTTCGGCGATCTGCTGCTGCACATGGTCACGATCTTTCAGGCCCACGGGGACGTGCTGGACCAGTATCGCCGCTGGTTCCGCTATATCCTGGTCGACGAGTACCAGGATACCAACGTGGCCCAGTACCTGTGGCTGCGGCTGCTGGCCGGGGGGCATCACAATATCTGCTGCGTGGGCGATGACGATCAGTCGATCTATGGCTGGCGCGGCGCCGAGGTGGGCAACATCCTGCGTTTTGAAAAGGATTTCCCGGGCGCGCAGGTGATCCGGCTGGAACAGAACTACCGATCAACCCCACATATCCTGGCTGCGGCCTCGGGGGTGATCGCGGCCAACAAGGGCCGGCTGGGCAAGACGCTGTGGACCGAGGCGGAGGAGGGCGAAAAGGTTCGCCTGATCGGCCATTGGGACGGCGAGGAAGAGGCGCGCTGGATCGGCGAGGAGGCCGAGGCGATGGCGCGCGGCAGCCGAGGTCTGCGGCCCTACAGCCTGGACGACATGGCGATTCTGGTGCGTGCGTCGCACCAGATGCGCGCCTTCGAGGACCGGTTCCTGACCATCGGGTTGCCGTATCGCGTGATCGGCGGGCCGCGGTTTTACGAGCGGATGGAGATTCGCGACGCGATGGCTTATTTCCGCCTCGCCGTCAGCCCCGATGACGATCTCGCCTTCGAGCGGATCGTGAACACGCCCAAGCGGGGGCTGGGCGACAAGGCGCAGCAGAAGATCCAGACCATGGCGCGCACGAACGGCGTGCCGCTGGTCGAGGGCGCGCGTTTGCTGCTGGAGAGCAAGGGATTGACCGGCAAGGGCGCGACCGAGCTGCGCCGGTTGCTGGAGGGGCTGGGCCGCTGGCACGGCGCGGTTCTGGAGGCGCGCCAGAGCCATGTCGAACTGGCCGAGATCATCCTCGACGAGTCGGGCTATACCGCCCATTGGCAGAACGACAAGACGCCTGAGGCCCCCGGGCGGCTGGAGAACCTCAAGGAATTGGTCAAGGCACTGGAAGAATTCGAGAACCTGCAAGGGTTTCTCGAACATGTCGCCCTGATTATGGACAACGAGACCGAGGAGTGTGGCGCCAAGATCACCATAATGACGCTGCACGCCGCCAAGGGGCTGGAATTTCCCGTCGTCTTCCTGCCCGGGTGGGAGGACGGGCTGTTCCCCAGCCAGCGGGCGATGGATGAAAGCGGGCTCAAGGGGGTGGAGGAGGAGCGCAGGCTGGCCTATGTCGGCCTGACCCGGGCCGAGGAGGTCTGCACCATCTCCTTTGCCGCCAACCGCCGCGTCTACGGGCAATGGCAGTCGCAACTTCCCTCGCGCTTCATCGACGAACTGCCCGAGGCCCATGTCGAGGTGCTGACGCCGCCGGGGCTTTATGGTGGCGGTTACGGGGCGGCGGCGCCCGCGCGGGGCGGTATCGAAGAGGCTGCGACAGGGGCGGATGTCTACAATTCCCCGGGGTGGAAGCGGTTGCAGGCGCACAATACCACGCGCCCCATGGCGCAGCCACGCGAGAGCCGGCACATGGTCATCGATGCCGAGGCTGTGGCGGCCTTCGAGACCGGGGCGCGGGTTTTTCACCAGAAATTCGGTTATGGCACGGTGACCGGTATCGAGGGGGACAAGCTGGATATCTCTTTTGACAAGGCGGGTGCAAAAAAGGTGGTCGCGCGGTTCATCGTGGCCGCCGAGCGGGCGGACGACGTGCCGTTCTGAACGTGCCCCGGCAGAGCGGGCCACGACGCCTGGGCCGTATGAGGTTGCGAAGAATTTTCTGAACATGAGGGGCGAGGCGCTGGCCGCGCTTAACCTCCTCTTTGGCACACGGCTTGCAAGAGATGGGCAAAGAGGAGAATCTCAATGTCCGTTGCCTTCCAGGCTGTCGATAATGAATTTGCCGCCTCGACCGGGGCGAATGTTGGCAGCGATATCGGCGGGTCTGGCACGTCGACCGTCGATTATCCGCCTGACGCCACCAAGGATCTGCTGATCACCGCCAACGAGGGGGATAGCGACCCGTTCCTGTTCGATGTCGGTGATCGTTATGACCTGTCCTATGGCGGTATGGAGGGTGGGGTCACGCTGGCGGATGCGGTGGTGGTGCGATCGGATGCGTTGTCGGACGGCGGGCATGCGGTGGTGTTCGAGGGGCAGGATGAAAGCGGCACCGCGGTGCAGGTCGTCTGGACGCCCGGTTTTGACCTGGAACAGTGGTATTGGGACAATTTCAATTCCGGGAAAAGCTCTGCCTTTTACACATATGATACCGATGTGACGACGGCCTATGCCGCCCCGATCATCTGTTTCGAGGGCGAGACGAGGATCGACACGCCGCGTGGCCCGGTTCGTGCGGCCAGCCTGACGCCGGGCACTATGGTCGACACACTGGATCATGGGCCTCAGATGGTTCTTTGGGTGGGGCAGGCCGTGATGCGCGGTGTTGGGCGCATGGCCCCGGTGGTGTTTCCGGCTGGCGCGCTGGGCAATGATCGGCCGCTTGTGCTGTCTCAGCAACATCGCGTCATGCATCGTTCGTCCGGGGCCGAGTTGATGTTTGCCGCGGAGGAGGTTCTGATTCCCGCCCGCGCCTATGCCATGGCGGGGCATTCGGGCGCGCGCATTTGCGAAAGGCCGGTGGTCCGATATGTTCACATCCTGTTCGAACGGCACGAAATCGTCATGGCCGAAGGTGTGCCGTGCGAAAGCCTGTTGCTGGGCGATGTTGCCCGGCGCGCGCTGAATGCCGAAGCGTGGAACGAGATTCTTGCCCATTTCCCCGAGATTGACCTCGGGCCGGGCAGCGACATGCCGTCAGAGGCCGCCCGCCCGATCCTGCGGGTCTGCGAGGCGCGGATGCTCCTGGCGCCACGGCAGGTGGCGGTGGCGGTCTGAGGCAGCCCTGGTCGCGCTCTGAAAAAATCCACGCAGTCCGAACGAAAAGAGCGGCGTTACCCGGGAGGAGGCAACGCCGCTCTTGCTGTCGGTGACCTGAGGGAGGAGGTCGGTCACCGATCGGAAAAGGGACGGTGGTCGCCCCGTGACAAAAAAGCGGCGGCACCTGGGAGGAGGTAGGTGCCGCCGCGAGATGAGGAAACCCAGGGAGGAGGAGGGGTTTCCAAACCTCAAACCGAAGCGGACCATTCATCTGTCGGATGCGTTGCCCGCCTGTTGAACCCAACATAACGCGATGCTGCGCATGCACAATGGTTTGGGGGTGAAATGCCGCCATGCAGAAAATGCATAAGTTATCCTGACATAAAATTCGGCATTTACGGATTAACTGCCGCACATCCGGGCAAAGGTGAATCATGCTTGCCCTTTTTTCCATGTCGCCCAAGTAAATGAGAGCCGCAACAGACCGACAGGAGGTCCCCATGCCCGTCACCCGCGATTCCGTTCTTGCCGCTCTCCGCCGAATCAATCTGCCCGATGGAGGCGACCTGGTTTCGCGTGACATGGTGCGCGCGCTCAATGTCGAGGGTGGCACGGTGCGTTTCGTGATCGAGGCGGCCAATGCCGGGCAAGCCGCCGCTCTGGAACCGGTGCGCGCCGCCGCGCAGTCAGCGGTCGAGGCTCTTGAGGGGGTGGTGGCGGTGTCGGTCGTCCTGACAGCCCATGGCCCCGCGCCCCGCACAGCCCCGGCCAAGGGTCTCAAGATAGGTCAGCATCCGACGCCGCAGAAAGGCCCGGAAAATCCCGCCGGTATTGACCGCATCCTTGCCGTGGCCTCTGGCAAGGGCGGGGTCGGCAAATCAACGGTGGCCAGCAATCTTGCCGTTGCCCTGGCACGGCAGGGGCGCCGGGTGGGCCTGCTGGATGCCGATATTTATGGCCCGTCGCAGCCGCGGATGATGGGGGTGACACGCCGTGCGGCATCGCCCGATGGCAAGCGGCTTGATCCGGTCATTGCCCACGGGGTCAAGATGATCTCGATCGGGCTGATGATGGACGAGGGTCAGGCGGTGATTTGGCGCGGACCGATGTTGATGGGCGCACTTCAACAATTGCTGGGGCAGGTGAACTGGGGCGAACTGGATGTGCTGATCGTCGATCTGCCGCCTGGCACGGGTGATATCCAGTTGACCTTGTGCCAGCGCACCCACCTGACCGGGGCCATCGTCGTGTCGACCCCGCAGGACGTGGCGCTGCTGGATGCGCGCAAGGCGATCGACATGTTCGACAAGCTCAAGACGCCGCTATTGGGTCTGATCGAGAACATGTCCACTTATGTCTGCCCCAATTGCGGTCATGAGGCGCATATTTTTGGTCATGGCGGCGTTGCCGCCGAGGCCGAAAAGCTGGGGGTGCCTTTCCTTGGGGCGTTGCCTCTGGCGCTTGAGGTGCGGCGGGCGGGGGATGCGGGCCGTCCGGTTGCCCTGGACGAGGGGCCGGTGGCCGTGGCCTATGACCAGCTTGCCACGCGCCTGGTGGGCGGCGGGATGGCTTGAGGATCTTACGGGAATTCATGGGTCGGGCCGTTATGGCGGCTCGTGCCCTGCGAATCACCCTGCTGCGAACAAGCGGGTTTTTGCTGGAAAGACCGCGAAAATCGCCCTGCTGACCTCGTGATACATGCCCGTTGATGTCGGATTCAGGTAGTGTCCGGGAATTCGAGGGACTTCACTTTTGCGCTCTTGTTGTTGCTACATGTTGTGGAAGATGCCCTAGACGCGTCAATTTAAAGTGTTTGGCTGCGGTAAATTCGATAGGAATCTGATCTTTGCGATCCATCCTCCACGGCGCCTTATGGCTCGTGTCCTTGAAAATCAGTTGATTTCCATGAATTCCCATGTCATCCCTTATCCATCCGATGAGGACGGGCAGACGGCAGGGGCGCCAAGACCCCGATAGGCAAAGTCAGGTTTCATACAGGCACCCGCTTTCATCGACACAAGAGAGATCCGGCGCGTGGGCGAGCAGACATCCCCCCAGGTGGCACGCGCAGCCGGACACCCCAGAGTGGGACGAGGGCGGCGGATTGGGCAGTGGCAGCAGCTCAATCCGCCGTTTTCGCAAGCGGCGGGCGAAACGAAGGAGCATCGGGGCAGGTGGCGCGCAGGTTCAGAGGCGAAAGCCGCCACAAGGTGGATGGCAAGGGGCGGGTTTCGATCCCGGCCAACTTCCGCCGCGTGCTGGAAGCGTGCGATCCAGACTGGACCGATGGCTTGCGCCCGCAATTGGTGATCGTTTACGGCGACCACCGTCGGAAATACCTTGAATGCTACACGATCGAGGCCATCGACGAGGTCGATGGCAAGATTGCCGGCTTGCCGCGCGGTTCGATCGAGCGGCGGATGCTGGAACGGCTATTTCATGGCCAGTCCTTTCCGACCGAGGTCGATAATGACGGTCGCCTGGTCCTGCCGCAAAAATTGCGTGAAAAGATCGGGTTGGACGATTGGGCCTTTTTCATCGCCTCGGGCGACACGTTCCAGATCTGGAGCCCCGAGACCTACGAGGCCGAAGAAGTGGCCAAGACCGAGGCCTGGTTGGAGTCTCAGCCCGAGGATTTCGATCCCCTCTCGCTGCTTGACCAGCCAAGGGGGGCCTGATCCATGATCGCCGCGGACCGCCAAGGGCCCGACGATCCGCCCCACATTCCGGTTCTGCTGCGCCCCCTGCTTGAGGCGGTTTCGCCCGTTACTGGGGTTTGGCTGGATGGCACTTTCGGGGCGGGTGGGTATGCGCGTGGCCTTTTGCAGGCTGGTGCCCAGCGGGTGATCGGGGTCGATCGCGATCCTAGCGTGTTCCGGCTTGCCCAGGATTGGGCGGCAGAGTTCGGCGAGCGGCTGACATTGGTCGAGGGTACGTTCTCGCAGCTTGATCGTTATGCCGATCAGCCGCTCGACGGGATCGTGCTTGATCTTGGCGTGTCCTCGATGCAGCTTGACCAGGCCGAACGCGGCTTTTCCTTTCTGCGTGACGGTCCACTGGACATGCGCATGGGCCAAGAGGGGCCCTCGGCCGCTGATCTGGTGAACAATGCCAGCGATGCCCGGATCGCGGATATCCTCTATCACTATGGCGAGGAACGGGCCGCGCGCCGTATCTCACGCGCCATCGTGGCCGCCCGCGAAGTCGCCCCCATCGTGACCACCGGACAGTTGGCGGAAATCGTCGCCCGCTGCCTGCCCCGTCCAAAGCCTGGCCAATCTCATCCGGCAACCCGCAGCTTCCAGGCGCTGCGTATAGCGGTGAACGACGAATTGGGCGAGTTGGTGGCCGGGCTTGAGGCGGCAGAGAGGGCGCTGAAACCCGGTGGCCGCCTGGCGGTGGTGACCTTCCATTCCCTGGAAGATCGGATCGTCAAGAAATTCCTGCAAGAACGCAGCGGCGCGGGCGGAGGCGGTAGCCGTTATGCCCCCGAGATTGAACAGGACGCGCCGCGTTTCCGCCTTGTCACCCGTCGCGCCGTGGGCCCCGACGCGCCCGAACTGGCCGCCAATCCGCGCGCCCGTTCGGCCAAGCTGCGCGTGGCGGAAAGAACCGATGCCCCGGCCGGTCCGGTCGACCGCGCGAGGCTGGGCCTGCCCGCGATCATGGAAGGAGCATGCTGAGATGCGCAGCCTGGTTTATATCGTCACCTCTCTCGCGGTGATGGGGCTCGCATTCTGGGCTTATCGTGAAAACTACGCGACCCAGCAGGCGCTCGACGAGGTTGCGGGGCTGAACCGCGAGATCGGGCATTTGCGTGAACGTCTTGCGGTGCTGAACGCGGAATGGGCCTATCTCAATCGGCCCGACCGTCTTAGCGATCTGGCCGCGATGAATTTCGATCGCCTTGGGCTTGTTCCGATCGAGGCCGCGCGCTTTGGCGCCATAGACCAGGTCGCTTATCCGGCTCCCGAACTGCCCGTCCTGTCGCAACCGATTGCGTTGCGTGGCGTGCTTGCCGTCCCGGCCTCGGCGGAGGGCGCGCAATGATCCGTACCCCGCTGCGCCCGCTTGCCCGTATCCTCGATGCCCGCGCAAGGGGTGAAAGTCCCGACGCGATCGAACGTGAAAACCTGCGCCTGCGCCATGAACAGATGCGCGACCGTGACCGGGCACGGGCCGAGGGGCGGCTGCTGGTGCTGGGGGTCATTTTCATCGCGGCTTTCGCAACTGTCGGGGTCAGGATGGGCAGTCTCGCCGCCTCCGATCCCGCAGAGCCGCGCGTCGCCCTTGCCGAGGGGCCGGCCATCTTGGCCCAGCGTGCCGACATCACCGATCGCAATGGCAACATCCTGGCCACCAACATGGTGACCCATTCGCTTTATGCGCAGCCGCCGATCATGGTCGATCCTGCCCGCGCTGCCCGCGAACTGGCCGCGATCTTTCCCGATCTGGACGGTGAAGAGTTGCTGGAGGATTTTACCGGCAGCCGCAAATTCCTGTGGATCAAAAAGAAGATCAGCCCCGAACAAATGCAACAGGTGCATGATATCGGCGATCCGGGGCTGATGTTTGGCCCCCGCGAGATGCGGCTTTATCCAAACGGACCGCTGGCCGCCCATGTTCTGGGGGGGGCCAGCTTCGGGCGCGAGGGCGTGCGCTCGGCCGAGGTGGTCGGGGTCGCGGGCGTCGAAAGGACATTCGACGCATGGTTGCGCGACCCGGCCAATGGCGGCGCGCCGCTGCGCCTGTCACTCGACCTGTCCGTGCAGGCCGTGGTCGAACAGGTGCTATCGGGCGGTATGAAGATCATGAACGCCAAGGGTGCCGCTGCGATTTTGATGGAGGCCGGGACGGGCGAGGTGGTCTCGCTGGTATCTTTGCCAGATTTCGACCCGAACGACCGGCCTGCCCCGCTGGTTCAGGGCGATGCGTCTGACAGCCCGCTTTTCAACCGAGCGGTGCAGGGCGTTTATGAACTGGGCTCGACCTTCAAGACCCTGACGCTGGCCCAGGCGTTGGAAGAGGGGCTGGTCAGCCCCGAGACCATCATCGACACCAAGGGGCCCCTGGTGTGGGGCAAGTTCCGCATCCGCGATTTCCACGATTACGGCCCACAGCTTTCCGTTACCGATATTCTTGTCAAGAGTTCCAATATCGGCACCGCGCGGATCGCCATGCAGATCGGTGCAGAACGTCAGCGCGTCTTTCTCGACCGGCTCGGGTTTCTTGAACACACGCCGCTTGAGATGGTCGAGGCGAGCGGCGGCAAGCCGCTGATCCCGGCGAACTGGTCCGAATTGTCGACGATGACGATCTCTTATGGTCATGGCCTGTCGGCCACGCCCCTGCACCTCGCCGTGGCCTATGCCGCGATCGCAAATGGCGGGCGCAAGGTGTCGCCGACCCTGCTGGCGGGGGCGGGCACGCCCGGTGAAAGGGTTCTTTCCGAACGTACCGCCGAGCGGATGCGCGATATGTTGCGCGCGGTCGTGACCGAGGGAACCGCCAGTTTCGCCCGTGTCGATGGGTATCCCGTGGGCGGCAAGACCGGAACAGCGGACAAGCCAAAGCCCACAGGCGGCTATTACAATGACCGCGTGATCGCGACATTTGCCAGCATCTTTCCCGCCGAGGATCCGAAATACGTCCTGATCGTTACCCTAGACGAACCCGAAGATCGGATGGGTCCCGAACCGCGACGCACCGCGGGATGGACCGCGGTGCCGGTTGCCGCCGAAATCGTGAGGCGCGCCGCGCCGCTATTGGGGTTGCAGCCCGAGATTGAACCAGCCCCCGGCTTCGGGGTAACACTGACCGCGAACTAGGCGGGGCAGGGTGGAATGACGGATCAGGCAAAGACGCTTTCGGCCCTTGGTTTGACGGCCGGTGGCGGCGCGGACCCCGTGATTACCGGCCTTTCGGTGGACAGCCGCATGGTTAAACCGGGTCACCTTTTCGCGGCCCTTCCGGGCAGCCAGGTTCACGGGGCCGACTTTGTCGGTCATGCGCTGAGGTTGGGGGCCGCCGCCATTCTGACGGATCGCAAAGGGGCCCGTCAGGCCGCCGGCGCGCTGGCGCAGTCCGGTGCCGCGCTGGTGGTGACCGAGGACCCGCGCCAGGCCCTGGCTGGCGCCGCGGCGCTGTTTTTCGGGGCTCAACCCGAAACCGTGGTCGCTGTCACTGGCACGTCGGGAAAGACATCGGTGGCCAGCTTTACCCGCCAAATATGGGATATGCTGGGCTTTTCGGCGTGCAGCCTGGGAACGATGGGCGTTCAGGGGGCGTGGTCCGCCCCGCTGGCCCACACCACGCCCGAGCCAGTGACGCTGCACCGCATGCTGTCCGAGATGGCAGCGGCAGGCGTCAGCCACGCGGCGATGGAGGCTTCCAGTCACGGGCTGGACCAGCGGCGGCTGGACGGGGTGACGCTGAAGGCTGCGGCCTTTACCAATTTCAGCCAGGATCACCTGGATTACCATGCGGATTTCGAGGCATATTTCGCCGCCAAAGCAGCGCTTTTCGAGCGGGTTCTGCCGCCTGACGGGGTGGCGGTAATCAATATCGACGAGGCGCGGGGCGTGCAGATGCGTGCGCTGGCAGAAGCGCGGGGTCAAGAGGTTCTGACCGTTGGTCGGGCCCCCGGCGCCGATCTTCGCATTCTCGATCAACGTTATGACGCGACCGGCCAGATGCTGCGTTTCGCCTGGGGCGAGGCGGTACACCTGACCCGGCTTGACCTGATCGGCGGTTTCCAGGCCGAAAACGTGCTGGCCGCGGCGGGCCTGGTGATCGCGTCGGGCGAGCCGCCCGATCAGGTCTTTCCCTTGTTCTGCGGCCTGAAAACGGTACGCGGCCGGATGGAACTGGCCGCAACCCGCGACAATGGCGCGACGGTTTTTGTCGATTACTCGCACAAACCCGGCGCGCTGGCCTCGGCACTGGCCTCGTTGCGGCCCCATGTGATGGGGCGGATCGTGGTTGTGTTCGGGGCGGGTGGTGATCGCGATCGGGGCAAGCGCCCGCTGATGGGGCAGGCGGCCGCCCAACATGCCGATGTTGTATATGTGACAGACGATAACCCAAGATCCGAGAAACCGGCCATGATCCGTGCAGAAATCCTGCAAGGTTGTCCTTCTGCGATAGAGGTCGGTGACCGGGCCGAGGCCATCTTGAGGGCGGTCGACACCCTGTCGGCGGGCGATGCGCTGCTCATTGCGGGCAAGGGGCACGAGACCGGCCAGATCGTGGGCGATGACGTGTTTCCCTTTGATGACCGTGAACAGGCCAGCGTTGCGGTGGCCGCGCTGGACGGGCGAATGACATGAGCGCGCTCTGGACCGCGGCAGAGGCTGCCGCCGCCACCGGGGGGCGCGTCACCTGCGACTGGCAAGCAGACGGTGTTTCCATCGATACGCGCGCCTTGGCGCCGGGGGATCTGTTCGTCGCGCTGACAGATCGCCGCGACGGACATGATTTCGTCGCCGAGGCGCTTGGCAAGGGCGCGGCGGCGGCGCTTGTCTCGCATGTTCCCGGCGGGGTGGCACCCGATGCCCCGCTCTTGATCGTCGCGGATGTTCTGGATGCCTTGCAGGCTCTTGGCCGGGCCGGGCGGGAACGCTCACGGGCAAAAGTGGTGGCGGTCACCGGGTCGGCGGGCAAGACATCGACCAAGGAAATGCTGCGCCACGTACTGGCCGGGCAGGGCCGCGTGCATGCCGCCGAGGCCAGTTTCAACAACCATTGGGGCGTGCCCCTGACGCTGGCCCGCCTACCGCGCGATGCCGCCTTCGCGGTGGTCGAGATCGGCATGAACCATCCCGGCGAGATTGCGCCCTTGGCCCGGTTGGTGCGCCCCGACGTGGCACTCATTACCACGATTGCGCCCGCACACCTGGCGGCCTTTGACGACTTGGCGGGCATCGCGCGCGAGAAAGGCGCGATTTTTACCGGGTTGGTGCCGGGGGGGACGGCGATCTATCCCGGTGATCTGGATGTCAGCCCGATCCTGGCCGAGGCGGCCCGGGCAGAGGCCGGTGATATCTTGACCTTTGGTCATGCAAAAGAATGCACCTTCAGGCTGAAAGGTGTTGAATTTCATGAAAATTCCATGGTCGTTCAAGCCCGCGGCCCGGTGCGGGAGCTGTTATTCAAGATCCAGAGTGCCGGGCGCCATTTCGCGATGAACGCCCTGGGCGTGCTGGCCGTGGCCGAAAGCCTGGGCATGGATGGTGCGGTGGCCGCCTGTGACCTGGCCGCCTGGGTGCCGCCGGCAGGCCGGGGAGAGCGGCTGCGCATCGCGCTGGACATGGTCGAGGACCAGCTTGCGGTCGAGGTGATCGACGATGCCTTCAACGCCAATCCAGCCTCGATCGCTTGTGCGCTGGAGGTGCTGGCCGCCGCCCGTCCACAGGACGGGGTCGGGCGTATCGCGCGCGGCAGGCGCATTGCCATCCTGGGCGACATGTTGGAACTCGGTCCCCAGGAACAGGCATTGCATGCCGGGCTGGCCGACTTGCCCGCGATGACAAAGGTCGATCTCGTCCATTGCGTCGGGCCCCGGATGCGTGCGCTTTATTTTGCCTTGCCGTTGAAAAAGCGCGGCCAGTGGTTCGACGAGGCCGAGCCGCTGGCGCGCAAGATTCATCACATGATCGATGCTGGCGACGTGGTCCTGGTCAAGGGATCAAAGGGCAGCCGGGTCTCGATGGTGGTTGACGCTCTTCGGAAATTGGGACAAGCGGTCCCCGCACCGCAGGAGGAGCCCGAATAATGCTGTACTGGCTGGCCGACCTTTCTGATGGGGGCGGGGCGTTCAATCTGTTCCGCTATATCACCTTCCGGGCGGGTGGCGCCTTTCTGACGGCGCTGATCTTTAGTTTCTTGTTCGGTCGACCTCTGATCAACCTTCTGAAGAAAAAACAGAAAAATGGTCAGCCCATTCGCGAGGACGGACCGCAGAGCCACCTTGAGACCAAGACGGGCACACCCACGATGGGGGGGGTGCTGATCTTGGGGGCGCTGATCTTTTCCACGCTGCTCTGGGCGCGGCTGGATACCGCCTATATCTGGATGCTGCTTTTCGTTACGCTCTCGTTTGGCGCCATCGGCTTTGCCGATGATTATGCCAAGGTGTCGCGCAACAATGCAAAGGGCGTGCCCGGTCGCTTGCGGTTCGGCCTTGGCCTGCTGATCGCGGCGATTGCCGGGGTCTGGGCGGCGCAGCTCCACCCAGATGGCCTGAGCTATCAACTGGCTTTGCCGGTTTTCAAGGACACGCTGATCAATCTGGGTTTCTTCTTCGTGCCCTTTGCCATGCTGGTGATCGTGGGATCGGCCAACGCGGTGAACCTGACCGACGGGCTTGACGGGCTGGCGATCATGCCGGTGATGATCGCCGCGGGTGCGCTGGGCGTGATTGCCTACGCGGTGGGCCGGGTGGATTTCACCGAGTATCTCGACGTGCATTACGTGCCGGGAACTGGCGAAATCCTGATCTTTACCGCCGCGCTGATCGGCGGCGGGCTGGGATTCCTGTGGTATAACGCCCCGCCTGCGGCTGTGTTCATGGGCGACACGGGGTCGCTTGCGCTGGGCGGTGCGCTGGGCGCGATCGCGGTGGCGACCAAGCATGAAATCGTCCTGGCGATCGTCGGCGGCCTTTTCGTGGTCGAGGCTCTGTCGGTCATCATCCAGGTTGCATATTACAAAGCGACAAAAAAACGCGTGTTCCTCATGGCTCCGATCCATCACCATTTCGAGAAGAAAGGATGGGCCGAAGCCCAGATCGTGATTCGGTTCTGGATCATCAGTCTCATCCTCGCCCTGATCGGACTGGCAACGCTCAAGGTCCGTTGACGGGAAACCGGAGACAAAGGACATGCAGATGAAACTTGTCAGCGACAGTGCAAACGGGCCAGAGGCGCCGCGCCGCGAGGCATCGTCCTGGGGGACGCCGGATCTTCACGCGGTTACCCCGCAGGTCAGGTTGAACCACTGGAACGGTATACCGCCTTACGCCATCTGGGCCTTTGCCGCCTTCCTCATGCTGGAGGCGGTGATGTTTTCCGGTCAGATCGTTCCCTATTGCGAGGCGAACTTTGCCCAGCCGCAGAATTGCGCGCCGATCTTTACCAAGATATTCCCGCTCGCGATTTCACTTGTCCTGCTCTACCCGGTCGTGACCGGGGCAGCGCGTCGTATGGGCGGCAATCGTATCACGGCACAGGTCTTTGTCTTTCTTGCGGCCTTCGTGCCCCTGATGATGCTGAGCTGGCACTACATGCTGTAAGCGCCCGGCCCGCGCCCCTGCGCGGGCCGGCTTGCATCGCACGTGCCCCGCGTCCATCGTCGTCGCTATCCATCGAGAGGGGCGGGCATGATTCAGGTATGCGGATTTGACGGGGCCTGCGTGGCGGTTCTGGGGTTGGGGCGGTCTGGTCTTTCAGCCGCGCGAAGCCTGCGTGCAGGCGGTGCCGAGGTCTGGGCTTGGGACGACAACGCAGACGCGCGCGAGCGTGCCACGGCCGAGGGTTTCACGGTTCGCGACCTGTCCGCCCCGGGTGCGCTTGACCAGGTCGCGATGCTGGTCGTCAGCCCCGGCATTCCCCATCTTTATCCCGCGCCCAACCCGATCATCGCGGCCGCCTGGGCCGCCGGGGTGCCGGTGGACAACGATATCGGCCTGTTCTTCCGTTCTCTGGCGACGCGGGATTGGGACCGGTTCGACAGTCTGCCCCGCGTGATCGCGGTCACAGGGTCTAACGGCAAGTCCACCACCGCCGCGCTGATCGCGCATGTGATCGGTGTCTCGGGGCGGGCGGTGCAGCTGGCCGGCAATATCGGGCGCGGCGTTCTCGATATCGACCCGCCGGGCGATGGCGCGGTGGTGGTGCTGGAACTTTCCAGCTATCAGACCGAGCTTGCCCGCGCGCTGACCCCCGATATCGCGGTCCTGACCAACCTTTCGCCCGACCACCTGGACCGGCATGGAGGGCAGGGGGGATATTTCGCGGCAAAGCGCCGGCTGTTCGCCGAGGGTGGCCCGGATCGCGCGATCATCGGCGTGGACGAGGACGAGGGCCGTTTCCTGGCGAACCAGATGGCCGAAAGCCCTGCCGATGACCGCTTGATCCGCATTTCGGCCGCGGGCAAGCTGGCGGGGCCCGGCTGGTCGGTCTTTGCCCGAAAGGGGTTCTTGTCGGAGTGGCGCAAGGGCCGACAGGTGGCCAGTATCGATCTGCGCCCCATCGCGGCGCTGCCCGGCGCGCATAACCACCAGAATGCCTGCGCGGCCTATGCCGCCGCCCGATGTCTCGGTATCGCGCCGAAACAGATCGAGGCGGCATTTAACGGCTTTCGCGGATTGCCCCATCGCAGTCAATTGGTGGCCGAGCGTGACGGCGTGCGGTTCGTCAACGATTCCAAGGCCACCAACGCGGCCAGCGCCGCGATGGCGCTCGCGGCCTTTCCGCGGGTCCGCTGGATTTGCGGCGGGCTGGAAAAACAAGGTGGGCTCGCGCCGATACGGCCTCATCTCGGCCATGTCGCCAAGGCCTATGTCATCGGTCGCGAGGCGGCATCCTTTGCCCTGCATCTGCGCGATGTCCCCCACGAGGTCTGCACCACGATGGCGGTAGCCGTGGCCCGCGCCAGCGCCGAGGCCCAGCCGGGCGAAGTGGTTCTGCTTGCACCTGCGGCGGCCAGCTTTGACCAATACGACAATTTCGAGGCCCGCGGAGCCGATTTCATCGCGGAGGTGGAGCGGGCGGGCCGGGCGTGACCACCGCGCCCGCAAGTTCCGGCGCGCGCGCCCTTGGCCGGTCTGGGCATGGGTATTTGGGCCAAGAAGAAGGCAGCAGGGCGCGCGGGCTGGCAAAGGGTGCGGCATTCGGGCAAAGCGAAGAGGTTTTTCCCTCTCTGCGCGCATTGGGTCTTGCGCCGACTCGGGCATGGCCCTAACTGCGCGCGCACAGACGCCAACGCACGCGCCTCTGGCCGGACGGGTTACGCAGCGACGGTAACGTCTCCCTTGGAGCCGGGCATTCTTGCCCAGACGGTCTATTGGAGATGACCATGTACGCTACGTCCGCCGAAGATTTCGGCCATTTTCCCTTTTTTGCGACCACCCGCGCAGAAGCGCATATCCACAATCGCCAGTTCGACCGCCCCACGCTGGTGATCGATGCCGACGCGATCGCCGCGCGGTTCCGCGCGCTGCGTGACGGTCTGGGACGCGCGGCCATCCATTACGCGGTCAAGGCAAATCCCGCGCCCGAGATCATCGCCCGACTTGCCGCCGAGGGATGCAGGTTCGACGCTGCCTCGCGCGCGGAGATCGAGCTTTGCCTTTCCGCGGGTGCGGCCCCGAGCGATATTTCCTTCGGCAACACGATCAAGCGGGCGCGCGATATCGCCTTTGCCCATGGCGCGGGTCTGACGTTGTTTGCTGCCGATGCCGAAGAAGAGTTGGACAAGCTGGCCGCGCATGCGCCGGGCACAGAGGTCTATATCCGCGTCCTGGTCGGCGCGACAGAGGCCGATTGGCCGCTGAGCCGCAAGTTCGGCTGTGCGCCCGCCAAGGTCGAACCGCTTCTTGCGCGCGCTGCGCGACTTGGTTTGCGCGCGGTGGGGCTGTCTTTTCACGTGGGCAGCCAGACCCGGCGCGCCGCGATGTGGGCGCCGGTGCTGGACGAGGTGGCGCAGGTCTGGCATGCGGCGCGGGCCGCGGGGCATGGGTTGGAGTTGTTGAACATCGGCGGCGGTTTCCCGGCCTTTTACGGCGAGCCGGTCGAGGCACCCGGCATTTACGGGGCACAGGTGATGGGGCTGATCAAGGACTATTTCGGCCGCGTTCCCAGGGTGATGGCCGAGCCGGGTCGCGGCATGGTGGCCGAGGCGGGCGCGATTGCGGCCGAGGTCATGCTGGTGGCGCGCAAATGCGATAGCGATGCCTATCGCTGGGTCTATCTCGATATCGGCAAGTTCTCGGGGTTGGCCGAGACCATGGACGAGGCGATCCGCTACCAGTTCCTGACCGGGCGCGAGCACGAGCCTTCGGGGCCGTGCATCCTGGCTGGGCCCTCCTGTGACAGCGCCGATGTGCTGTATGAAAAGCGGCCGGTAAACCTGCCGCTGGGTCTGAAGGCCGGCGACCGGATCATCATCCGCAACGCGGGGGCCTACACGGCCAGCTATGCCTCGGTAGGATTCAACGGGTTTCCGCCGCTTGATGTCGTGGTGATCTGAACCCGCGTTCCGGCGCCGGCCTTTCCCTGCTGGCGCCGGGACCGCTTTGGCGTTACACTGCTGCCCAGACCCGGAAAACGGGCGCAACTGAGACAGTCGAGCGGTGAGAGCATGACGGAAATGGTCTACGGGACCGTGCCCATCCGGGCCGGTGATCCTGTCCTGCCACGCTGGTGGCGGACGGTCGACAAGTGGACGATGTCCTGTGTCCTGAT
Organism: Rhodovulum bhavnagarense; assembly: GCF_004343505.1. GTDB lineage: Bacteria > Pseudomonadota > Alphaproteobacteria > Rhodobacterales > Rhodobacteraceae > Rhodovulum > Rhodovulum bhavnagarense. The sequence goes on from NZ_SLXU01000002.1 coordinate 252,346, forward strand.
GCTGTTCGGGATCGGGTTGTTGCTGGGGCTTGCGGCCTCGCCCCCGCTGGCGGCCAAGAACGGGTTCGATGCCTTTCATTACGTCGAGCGGCAGGCGATCTTTGGCGCGATGGCGCTGGGCGTGATGCTGCTGGTTTCGATGATGTCGCCCGACCTGGTGCGCCGGCTCGGTGTGCTGGGGTTTGTTGCGGCGTTCGTCGCACTATTGATGTTGCCCTTTCTGGGTACCGATTTCGGCAAGGGCGCGGTGCGTTGGTACTCGCTTGGTTTTGCCAGTGTCCAGCCCTCGGAATTCCTGAAACCGGCCTTCGTGATCCTTGCTGCCTGGCTTATGTCTGCGGCGCAGGATGTGAACGGGCCGCCCGGACGGGCATTGTCGTTGGCGGTGGCGCTGGTGGTGGTTGGATTCCTTGCGATGCAACCCGATTTCGGGCAGGCTGCGCTGGTCCTTTTTGCGTGGGGGGTGATGTATTTCGTGGCGGGCGCCTCGCTGATCCTGCTGGTGGCACTGGCGGGCGGGGTGATTGTCGCAGGCATGGTCGCCTATCAGAACTCTGAACATTTCGCGCGCCGCATCGACGGGTTTCTCAGCCCCGAGATCGATCCGCGAACCCAGCTCGGCTATGCGGTGAACGCGATCCAGGAGGGCGGCTTTTTCGGGGTCGGCGTCGGTGAGGGGCAAGTAAAATGGTCGTTGCCCGATGCGCATACCGATTTCATCATCGCGGTTGCGGCAGAGGAATACGGCCTGATCCTGGTACTGGCCATCATCATGCTTTACGCGATGATCGTTCTGCGTTCGCTTTACCGGCTCATGCGTGAACGCGACAGCTTTATTCGGCTCGCCGGTACCGGGCTGGTCTGCATGTTCGGGGTGCAGGCCTTGATCAACATGGGCGTGGCGGTGAAACTGTTGCCGGCCAAGGGTATGACCCTTCCTTTCGTGAGCTATGGCGGCTCGTCGATCATCGCGGGCGGCATCGCGGTGGGGGCTCTGATGGCCTTTACCCGGACCCGGCCACAAGGTGAGATCGGCGATATCCTGCGCCGCAGGGGGCGGCGATGAGCGCGCCGCACCTGGTCATTGCCGCAGGCGGCACCGGTGGACACATGTTCCCGGCGCAGGCTCTGGCGGAAACCATGCTGGCGCGGGGCTGGCGGGTGACCTTGTCGACCGATGCGCGCGGTGCGCGCTACGCGGGGGGCTTTCCGCCAGAGGTCATCATCCGGCGGGTCGCCGCCGAAAGCCCGGCGCGCGGGGGAGGGCTGAGCCGTGCCCTTGCCCCGTTCCGGCTGGGCGTGGGCGTGGCGGCCGAGATCTTGCGGATGCGCGCGGACCGACCCTCGGTGGTGGCGGGTTTCGGCGGCTATCCGTCCTTTCCGGCGCTGAGCGCGGCGATCGTGCTGGGCCTGCCGCGGATGATTCATGAACAAAACGGGGTTCTGGGCCGGGTGAACCGGCTGTTGGCCCGCAAGGTTCACGCGGTTGCCTGTGGCACCTGGCCCGCGGACCTGCCCGAAGGGGTCGAGGGTATCCATACCGGCAACCCGGTTCGTGCCGCGGTTCTGGAGCGCGCGGGCGCCCCTTATATCCCGCCGGGCGACTACCCGATGAGCCTGGTCGCCATCGGCGGCAGCCAGGGTGCGCGGTCACTTTCGGACAGCGTTCCTGCCGCTGTTGCGGCCCTGCCCGACGCGATGCGCCGCCGCCTGCGCCTGTCGCACCAGGCCCGCGCCGAGGATGTCGCGCGCGTCATCGCGGCCTATGCCCAGGCTGGGGTGGAGGCTGACGTGCGTCCCTTTTTCGACGATATCCCGGCGCGCCTTGCCGAGGCGCAGCTTGTCATTTCGCGTGCGGGGGCCTCGTCGATCGCCGATATATCGGTGATCGGGCGTCCCGCGATCCTGATCCCGTTCCCCCATGCCACGCAGGACCACCAGAGTGCGAACGCGCGCGGCCTGGTCGATGCGGGCGCGGCGATCCTTCTGCCGGAATCCAGCCTTGATGCAGCCCGGCTTTCGGACCAGATCGCAACGGTCCTGGCGCAGCCCGAGGGGGCGGTGCGCATGGCGCGGGCGGCCTTGTCCTATGGTAAACCGCATGCCGCCGAGGCATTGGCCCAGATCGTCGAGGCGCTGGCGGGGCAAGGGGGCGAGGGATGAACGCGGCGACAAAACTTCCGACCGATGTGGGGCCGATCCATTTCGTGGGCATTGGCGGTATCGGCATGTCGGGAATTGCCGAGGTGCTTCTCAATCTGGGCTATACGGTCCAGGGGTCCGACCTCAAGGCCAGCCCGATAACCGAGCGGCTGGCGGGGCTTGGCGCGACGATTTTTGTCGGCCAGAGTGCAGAGAACCTGCGAGGCGCCGAGGTGGTGGTGATCTCGTCAGCGATCAAGCAAGGCAACCCCGAACTCGATGCGGCCCGTCTGGCCGGGCTGCCCGTGGTGCGCCGGGCCGAGATGCTGGCAGAGCTGATGCGCCTGAAATCCAATGTCGCGGTTGCGGGCACCCATGGCAAGACCACCACGACCACCATGGTGGCGACCCTGCTAGATGCGGGGGGGCTCGATCCCACGGTCATCAATGGCGGCATCATCCACGCCTACGGTTCAAATGCGCGGATGGGCGAGGGCGAATGGATGGTGGTGGAGGCCGACGAATCCGACGGCACCTTCAACCGTTTGCCCGCAACGGTTGCCATCGTCACCAATATCGACCCCGAGCACATGGAACATTGGGGAAGTTTCGATGCGCTGCGCCAGGGGTTTTACGAATTCGTCTCGAATATCCCCTTCTATGGTCTGGCTGTCTGTTGCACCGATCACCCCGAGGTCCAGGCGCTGGTGGGCCGTGTCACCGACCGCAAGGTGGTGACCTTCGGTTTTAACGCGCAGGCCGATGTGCGCGCGATCAACCTGCGTTACGAAAACGGTAGTGCCCATTTCGACGTGGCCTTGCAGGCCGAGGAAAAGGTGATCGAGGGGTGCATCCTGCCGATGCCGGGCGATCACAATGTCAGCAATGCATTGGCGGCGGTTGCCGTGGCCCGTCATCTGGGCATGAAGACAGGCCAGATCCGTGCTGCACTTGCCGGCTTCAGGGGGGTGAACCGCCGCTTTACCCGCGTGGGCGAGGTGGGTGGCATCACCATCATCGACGATTACGGCCATCACCCCGTGGAAATCGCCGCTGTCCTGCGTGCCGCGCGGCAGGCCACGCGGGGCCGTGTCATCGCCGTGCATCAGCCGCACCGCTATTCCCGTCTGCATTCGCTGTTCGACGATTTCTGCACCTGTTTCAACGATGCAGATGTCGTTGCCATTGCCGAGGTCTATGCCGCCGGCGAAGATCCGATCCCCGGCATCAGCCGTGACGATTTGGTGGCGGGGCTGATCCGCCATGGTCACCGTCACGCCCGCGCACTGTTATGCGAGGACGATCTCGAACGGCTGGTGCGCGAACAGGCAGGGCCGGGGGACATGGTGGTTTGCCTCGGCGCGGGTACGATCAGCACATGGGCCAACAACCTGCCAAGGCGGCTGGGGGGCTAGGTGGTCATGGCCGAGGCGCTGAAGCGGCGGATCGGCCTTGGATTGCTCACCGCCTATGGCGTGGGGGTGATGGTCGGCGCCGGCATCTACGTGATGGTTGGCGCCGTGGCCGGTGCCGCCGGGGTCTGGGCACCCTTGGGTTTCCTTGTGGCCGGGCTGATCGCCGTGCCCTCGGCATTGTCTTATGCCGAACTGTCCACCCGCATCCCCGAGGCCGCGGGCGAGGCCGCCTTTGTTCAACAGGGGCTCGGACTGCGCTGGCTTTCGGTCGCGGTGGGGTTGGCCATCGTGCTGGCTGGGCTGGTATCGGCGGCGGCCGTTCTGCGGGGCGGGACCGGATATCTGGTTTCGGTGCTGCCGGTTCCGTTCACACCTGCGCTCTTGATGTTGGGGGCTGGGCTCGTGCTGGTTGCAGTGCTTGGCGTTCTGGAAAGTCTCTTGCTTGCTGCCGTCTTTACCGTGGTCGAACTGGCGGGGCTTGTCCTGGTGATCTACGCGGGAATGCAGGCCGTGCCGGTGGCGGACTGGTCCGCGCCACCCGATATGCCCTTTACGGGCCTCGCGCTGGCTGCGCTGCTGGCGTTTTTTGCCTTCATCGGGTTCGAGGACATCGTCAACATGGCCGAAGAGGTCGATAATCCCGTCCGCACCCTGCCGCGCGCGATCCTGTTGTCGCTCGTGATTACTTCGCTGGTTTACGTGGGTGTGGCCGTCGCGGCGGTGCGCGCGGTTCCCGCCGCCGAACTGGCCTCGACCGAACGGCCGCTGGCCCTGGTATGGGCACGCGGAACGGGGGGCGACCCGGCCTTTCTGTCGATGATCGCGGTATTCGCGGCGCTGAACGGTGTTCTGGCGCAGATAGTGATGGCTGCCCGCGTGCTGTTCGGCCTTGGTCGGCATACAGGATGGCTGGCGATTTTCCACCACGCCCATCCACGGTTCGGCACCCCGTTCAAGGCGACGGTGCTTGTCGGTGCGGGGGTCCTGGCGGCGGCGCTGGCGCTGCCGGTGGCGGTGCTGGCTGGGATGACATCGGGGGTGTTGTTGGTGGTGTTCGCGCTGGTCAATCTCTCGTTGATCCGGCTAAAGCAGCGCGCGCCAGAGGCCGCTTTTCGCGTTGGTCCCTGGGTGCCGTGGCTCGGTCTACTGACCGCGCTCGGGGCGCTGGCGCTGTCCTTGGCGGGGCTGGTGTGAACGGGCCATCGCCCTCGGCTTGTCGGTAGCCGCCGGCCAGGCGCGGATAGGTGGGCGGGTATCCAGCCAAGAATGCGTCGCGCTGATCCCTTGTGTCGGTCCGGCCCGTTTCAGGAGTGGCGTTGCGGTCCTGCCGATCCTGCTCTATGCGCTGGGGCATGGAACGGATACCAGAAATGGCCCAAATGCCTGCAGTTCGCGGCAGTCTGACACGGAACAAGCCGCTGAGCGACCTGACCTGGCTACGCGTCGGCGGGCCGGCGGAGTGGCTTTTTCAGCCCGCCGATCTCGACGACCTGGCCGCGTTCCTAAAGGCACTGTCGCCCGATGTGCCGGTCTTTCCCATCGGCGCGGGCTCTAACCTGATCGTGCGCGATGGAGGAATGGGCGGCGTGGTGATCCGGTTGGGACGTGGGTTCAACGGGATCGTGGTCGCCGGCGATCGCGTTACGGCTGGGGCGGCGGCGCTTGATGCCCATGTCGCCCGGCGCGCCGCGGCGGCCGGGGTGGACCTGACCTTTCTGCGTACCATACCGGGCATGATTGGTGGCGCGGTGCGCATGAATGCGGGGTGTTACGGGCGCTATGTCGCGGATGTCTTCGTAGAGGCGCGCGCTGTAACGCGAGAGGGCCGGGTGGTGCGGCTGGGCGCCGATGACCTGGGCTTTGGTTATCGCGAGACCATGCTCGCCCCTGATACCGTGATCGTCGAGGCAAGCTTTCAGGGCAGTTTGGGTGATCCGGAGATGCTTGAGGCTGCAATGGCCGACCAGATTGAACGGCGTGACGCGACACAGCCCACGCGCGCACGCTCGGCCGGCTCGACCTTTCGCAACCCGGCAGGTGTTAGTTCGACCGGCCATGCGGACGATACGCAGGATCTGAAAGCCTGGACCCTGATCGACCGGGCGGGGATGCGCGGGGCGCGCCGCGGCGGGGCGCAGATTTCGGAGAAGCACTCGAATTTTCTTATCAATACCGGGGGGGCCACCGCCGCCGATCTTGAGGGCCTCGGCGATGAGGTCCGAAAAAAAGTTTTTCAAGAGACCGGAATACGGCTAGACTGGGAAATCATGAGGGTCGGTAAACCGGCCCCGCAAGGCGGTTTGTAAAAGGGGCCACGAGACGCCCCGACAAGAGGCTAGATAGTGGCGGGCGAGTCGAGCAGGACAGCCCCTAGAATTGCGGTACTGATGGGCGGTCCTTCGGCAGAGCGCGAAGTTTCGCTCGTGTCGGGGCGTGCTTGCGCGGCCGCACTCAGGGGCGAAGGCTATGAGGTCGTGGAAATCGACGCCGGGCGCGATCTTTCCGAGCGTCTGTCTGCCTGTGCGCCCGACGTGGTGTTCAATGCGCTGCATGGGCGGTGGGGCGAAGATGGGTGTGTGCAGGGGATGCTGGAATGGCTGCGCCTGCCCTATACCCATTCGGGCGTTCTGGCCTCGGCGCTGGCGATGGACAAACAGCGATCGAAACAGGCCTTTCGCGCCGCGGGCCTGCCCGTGGTCGAGAGTGTCATCGCCCGCAGGACCGAGGTCGAGGCCGCACATGTGATGGCGCCGCCCTACGTGGTCAAGCCCAACAACGAGGGCTCGTCGGTGGGTATCCATATTGTCCGGTCCGAGGTCGACACCCCGCCGCGACTGGGCGGGCAGATGCCGGACATAGTAATGGTCGAGGCCTATGCGCCCGGGCGTGAGCTGACTGCAACGGTGATGGGAGACCGGGCGCTTACGGTGACCGATATCCTGACCGATGGCTGGTATGATTATCACGCAAAATACGCCGAGGGTGGTTCGCGTCACGTGGTGCCCGCCGATATCCCGTCCGAGATATTCGAGGCCTGCCTCGCGTATGCGCTGCGCGCGCACCGGGCGCTTGGCTGCCGGGGGCTGAGCCGCACCGATTTTCGTTGGGATGAAGCGCGGGGGCTGGACGGGCTGATCCTGTTGGAAACCAATACCCAGCCGGGAATGACCCCGACCTCTCTATCGCCCGAGCAAGCGGCAAGTTGCGGGATCTCTTTCGGCGCGCTTTGTCGCTGGATCGTGGAGGATGCCTCATGCGCGCGCTGACGCCGCCCGCCCGTGATCCCGCGCCCTCGCGTCTGGCCTACCGGTTCGAGCGGCTTTGGTTGACGCCGTTGTTCCGCAAGGCGTTGTTGCGGGGCGGGCCGGTTTTGCTGATCGCCGCCTTGCCCGGCTTGTGGTTGACAGATGCCGATCGTCGCGAGGCCTTTGCCGGACAGCTTGCCACACTGCGCCACGAGATCGCCACGCGGCCGGAATTCATGGTCAAGCTGATGGCGATCGACGGCGCCTCGCCCGAATTGGACGAGGACATCCGCGAGGTTCTGCCGCTTGATTTCCCGGTATCCTCGTTCGATCTGGACCTTGAGGCGATGCGCGAGACAGTGATCGGGCTGGATGCTGTGCGCTCGGCCGATCTGCATGTTCGCCCGGGCGGTATCCTCGAATTGACGGTTGTTCAGCGTGTGCCCGCCGTGATCTGGCGCAGCGACAACGGATTGGAACTGCTGGATCGGTCGGGCAACCGGGTGGCGCCGCTGGCGCGACGGATTGCGCGCCCTGACCTGCCGCTGATCGCTGGCGCGGGGGCCGATCGCGCCGTGCCCGAGGCGATGGCGCTGATCGCGGTGGCCGGGCCTGTGCGCGACCGGCTGCGCGGACTGGTGCGGATGGGCGAGCGGCGCTGGGACGTGGTGTTGGACCGTGACCAGCGTATCCTTCTGCCTGAACGGGGCGCGCTGGAAACACTGGAACGGGTGATTGCGCTGGACCAGGTTTCCGACATGCTGGCGCGCGATGTGCGGGCGGTGGACATGCGCAACCCGGCGCGGCCGACGCTGCGGCTGGCCCCCGGCGCGGTGGATGAATTGCAACGCATAAGAAGACTTCAGGCAGGAGCAAACGAGGGATGACCGATCTCTACCAATCGCAGCGGGCGATGCGGCGCATGCGGCAGCAGGCGATGGAGCGTGGCGTGATCGCCATTCTGGACGTGGGCAGTTCCAAGATCGCCTGTCTTGTCCTGCGCTTTGATGGTGCGGCACCCGCCGGTGGCGAGGGTGTGGCGGCGCTGGCCGGCCAGTCTCGCTTTCGCGTGATCGGGGCGGCGACCACGCGCTCGCGCGGGATCAGGTTCGGTGACATCCATGCCATGAACGAGGCCGAGCGGGCGATCCGCACCGCCGTTCAGGCCGCGCAGAAAATGGCGCGGGTCCGGGTCGATCACGTCATCGCCTGTTTCTCGGGGGCCAATCCGCGCTCTTACGGGTTGGACGGGGCCATCGATCTGGATGAGGGCCAGGTCGGCGAGACCGATGTCGCGCGCGTGCTGGCCGCGTGCGAAATGCCGCCGATTGGGGCGGGGCGCGAGGTTTTGCACGCACAGCCGGTGAACTTCGCCCTCGATCATCGCTCTGGCCTCAGCGATCCGCGCGGACAGATCGGCAACCGGCTGGCCTGTGACATGCATCTGCTGACAGTCGATGAAAGCGCCGTTCAGAACCTGGTGCATTGCATCAAGCGCTGCGATCTCGAACTGGCGGGGCTTGCCTCTTCGGCCTATGTCGCGGGCATTTCCAGTCTCGTGGAGGACGAGCAGGAACTGGGCGCGGCCTGCATCGACATGGGAGGCGGGGCAACAGGCCTGTCGATCTTCATCAAGAAGCACATGATCTATGCCGATAGCGTGCGACTTGGCGGCGACCATGTCAGCCTGGACATTTCCAAGGGGCTTCAGGTTCCGCTGGCCACGGCCGAGCGGATCAAGGCGCTTTATGGCGGGGTCGTCGCCACCGGCATGGATGATCGCGAGATGATCGGCCTGGGGGGTGATAGCGGCGATTTCGAACGTGATAGCCGCACCGTCAGCCGCGCCGAACTGATCGGCATCATGCGGCCGCGGGTGGAGGAGATCTTCGAAGACGTGCGCGCCCGCCTGGACGCGGCGGGGTTCGAGCATCTGCCCTCGCGCCAGATCGTGCTGACCGGGGCGGGCAGCCAGATCCCCGGCCTTGACGGGCTGGCAGCGCGCATTCTGGGCCAGCAGGTGCGGCTCGGCCGTCCGCTGCGTGTCCAAGGGTTGCCGCAATCGGCCACGGGGCCGGGATTTGCCGCGGCGGTTGGGCTGTGCCTGTTTGCGGCGCATCCGCAGGACGAGTGGTGGGACTTCGATATCGCCACGGAACGCTATCCGGCGCGGTCGCTCAAAAGGGCGGTGCGCTGGTTCAAGGAGAACTGGTAACCCCAATATGTCGCGTCATCGGCAAAATCCCGCGAACGGGCTGCCCCAGAGTGGCATATTATGTGGTAATACGACGTTTTTTTCGTGACGATCCCCGGGCCGTTGCGTAGAATGGCCGAAAATTTGGGGAATAACGGCCGACGGGCCTCAACCGGACAGCAGGCGGACAGATCAATGACATTGAACCTCACGATGCCAGAGCATGACGAACTCAAGCCCCGGATCACGGTATTCGGCGTGGGCGGCGCTGGTGGGAATGCCGTCAACAACATGATCGACAAGCGGCTTGAGGGCGTCGAGTTCGTCGTAGCCAACACCGATGCACAGGCGTTGCAGCAATCCAACGCGCAGGCCCGCATCCAGATCGGCGTGAAGGTGACCGAGGGGTTGGGCGCGGGCGCCCGTCCGCAGGTCGGCGCCGCCGCCGCCGAGGAAACGATCGAGGAAATCGTTGATCACCTGGCCGGCTCTCACATGTGTTTCATCACCGCGGGTATGGGCGGGGGCACTGGCACGGGCGCCGCGCCGATCATCGCGCAGGCCGCGCGCGAGTTGGGGGTTCTGACCGTGGGCGTGGTGACCAAGCCCTTCCAGTTCGAGGGGGCAAAGCGCATGCGCCAGGCCGAGGCGGGCGTCGAGGCCCTGCAAAAGGTGGTCGATACCCTCATCATCATTCCGAACCAGAACCTGTTTCGCATCGCCAATGAAAAGACGACCTTTACCGACGCCTTCGCGATGGCCGACGACGTGTTGTATCAGGGCGTCAAGGGCGTGACCGACCTGATGGTGCATCCGGGTCTGATAAACCTGGACTTTGCCGATGTCCGCGCGGTGATGGACGAGATGGGCAAGGCGATGATGGGCACCGGCGAGGCCAGCGGCGAAGACCGTGCGATCCAGGCCGCCGAAAAGGCGATTGCCAACCCGCTGCTGGACGAGATCAGCCTGCACGGTGCGCGCGGTGTTCTGATCAACGTAACGGGTGGCTATGACCTGACGCTGTTCGAACTGGACGAGGCCGCGAACCGCATCCGCGACGTGGTCGATCCCGATGCCAACATCATCGTCGGCTCGACGCTTGATCCCGAGATGGAGGGCGCGATGCGCGTCTCTGTCGTCGCGACCGGCATCGACGCCTGCGTTTCCACGCAAGAGGCGCCGATTGCCCGTCGTCCGATGCGCGAGCCGCTCACACGCCATTCGACCGCCGTCGAAGAGTACGATGAGCCCGCGGTCGAAACCCAGCCCGTAGCGGCCGAACCCACCGTCGAAGAGCCCTCTCTGTTTTCAGGTTTCGACCCTGCCGCAGCCGGCGCGCCAGACGCCGATGATGTGGATGCCGTCGACGATCTGCCGCCGCCCGCCTATCAGCCGGTCGAGGCAGTCGAGCCGATGCCGGAGCCCGATACCTTTGTCGCCCCGCGTCCGCGCGCGCCTGGGACGCCGTCGCCCGAGGCGCTTGAACGTCTGCGTGCAGCGGTTCAGAAATCGCCCAAGACGGCCGCCCGGCCCGCGGCGATGGCCGATGACAGGTCGGCCGACAAGGCCCGTTTCGGCATCGGCTCGCTCATCAACCGGATGTCGGGTCATGCCGAGGCGCCTGATCGTGGTGCGCAACCCTTGCGTCAGCAACCACCGCTTTCTGGTCGCGGGCCGGTTGTGCAGCATCACGAGGACGATCTCGATCCCGATCAGGAACGTATCGAGATCCCTGCTTTCCTGCGGCGTCAGGCGAACTGAATCGTCGTGAAACTCCAGGACGTGATCGGGGGGGCGTGCGCGCCCCCTTTTCATTTCCAGGCAGGAAAAATATTCATTCTGAAACGGGGAGTTGTGCCGTGGGCGGATTGTCGCCGACGCGATCCGGCCCCATGTTTCAGGCCGTTGCAATCTTTGAGTTGTTCAAAGGGTCTGCGACATTTAGATCAAAAGCGCCGGATCGCAGAACATCCGGAGAAAACGAGCAGGTGCTTTTTGCAGACCACGCTGAAATCCACGGCGCGTTTCACCGGTCAGGGCCTTCATTCGGGCCGGCCGGTGCGCATGTCGGTTCATCCCGCCGCGGCCGAATACGGTATCTGGTTTCGTCGAACCGATCTTGATGGTGTCCAGGCCCTGATCCCGGCGCGCTGGGATGTCGTCGTTCAAACCCCGCTCTGCACCCTTCTTGAAAACGGCCCTGCAAGCGTGGCGACGGTCGAACACGTGATGGCCGCGCTGGCCGGTTGCGGTATTCACAACGCCCTGATCGAGATCGACGGCCCCGAGGTCCCGATCCTCGACGGCAGCGCCGCGCCCTTTGTCAAGGCGTTCCTGTCTCGTGGCCTGCGCCCCCAGAACGCGCCCTTGCGCGCCTTGCGTATCCTCAAGCCTGTCGAGGTGTCCCAAGGCGCGGCCCGCGCCCGTCTCAGTCCCTCTGACGCTTTCGAGATCGACTTTCATATCGACTTTCCCGATGCGGCCATCGGCCGCCAGCACAAGCGGATGAACATGGCCAACGGGGCCTTCGTGCGTGAACTCAGCGACAGCCGCACCTTCTGCCGCAGTGCCGATGTCGAGGCAATGCGCGCCAAGGGCCTTGCGCTGGGTGGCACGCTTGAGAATGCCGTGGTCGTGGAGGGCGCGCAGGTGCTCAGCCCGGGGGGGCTGCGCCATGACGATGAACCCGTCCGCCACAAGATGCTGGATGCGCTGGGCGACCTGGCGCTGGCCGGCGCCCCGATCCTTGGTCGGTACGAGGGCCACCGCGCGGGTCATGCGCTGACCAACCGGCTTTTGCGCACACTCTTTGCAACGCCCGGGGCGTTCCGTATGGAAACATGCAGCCCTGCGCAGGCCCGGCATCTGCCCGGCACCGGCCTCAGCCCTGCCGATCTGCGTGCCGTGGCCTGACCGGGCCGGGCGTTAAGGCGTTTTGCACCCGAAATTTCTGTGCTAGGACACCGCAAGGTTCGCCGCACGCGGGCCGGTGCGAAGACGGGGTTGGGGCATATGGCAACAGGCAGCACGCGGATTCGACTGATCGGGGCGGTTTCGGCGCTGGTGCTTGTCGCGAGCTGCGGCTCGATCGGGTCCAGCCGTCCGCCGCCGCTGGAATCCCTGACCGCCGCCCAGATCTACAACAAGGCCGAGTACGAGCTTGAAACCAAACGAAAACCCGGCGATGCGGCGCTGACTTTCGGCGAGGTCGAGCGGCTTTATCCCTATTCCGATTGGGCCAAGCGTGCCTTGATCATGCAGGCCTATTCCTATCATGCCGCGCGCGACTATGAGAACGCGCGCGCCGCCGCGCAGCGCTATATCGATTTCTACCCCGCCGACGAGGATGCGGCCTACGCGCAATACCTGCTGGCCCTCAGTTATTACGACCAGATCGACCTGGTGGGGCGCGACCAGGGCCTGACCTTCCAGGCATTGCAGGCGTTGCGCACCCTGATCGAGCGCTATCCCGACAGCGAATATGCCCGCTCGGGGATACTCAAATTCGATCTCGCCTTCGATCATCTTGCCGCCAAGGAAATGGAGGTCGGGCGCTATTATCTCAAGCGCGGTCATTACACCGCCGCGGTCAACCGTTTCCGCGTCGTTGTCGAGGATTTCCAGACCACCACCCATACCGCCGAGGCGCTGTTCCGGCTGATCGAATCCTACCTGTCGCTCGGCCTGGAGCAAGAGGCGCAGACCGCGGCGGCCATTCTGGGACACAATTTCCAAGGCTCCGAATGGTACGAGGATGGGTTCAACCTGCTCAAGGGGCAGGGGCTTGCGCCCGAGGCCGGGGGCACGGGCTGGCTCAGTACGGTGTATCGCCAGATGATCAAGGGCGAGTGGCTTTGATCTGAACCGGGGGGCGAACGCGGATGCTGCGCAGTCTCGATATCCGGGACATGCTGATCATCGACCGGCTGGAGCTATCCTTCCAACCGGGACTGAACGTGCTGACCGGCGAAACGGGTGCCGGCAAATCGATCCTGCTTGATGCCCTGGGCTTCGTGCTGGGCTGGCGAGGCCGGGCCGAACTGGTTCGCGTCGGTGCCGCCCAAGGCGAGGTGGTGGCGGTGTTCGAACTGCCGCCGCACCACCCCGCCCATGCCGTGCTGCAAGAGGCAGGCCTGCCGGCGGGCGACGAATTGATCCTGCGGCGGGTCAATACCCGAGAGGGGCGCAAGACGGCCTGGGTCAATGACCGCCGCGCCGGGGGCGAGGTGTTGCGTGCGCTGTCAGATTGCCTTGTCGAGCTGCATGGTCAACAGGATGACCGCGGTCTGTTGAACCCGCGCGCCCACCGGGCTCTGCTGGATGCCTTCGGGGATCATGATGCCGCGCTGGCGGCCACGCGCATCGCCTGGCGCGCCCGCGCCGCCGCTGACAAGGCCCTTGCCGAGGCCGAAACACGGCTGGCCGCGTTGCGCGCCGAAGAGGATTTCCTGCGCCACGCGGTTGGCGAACTGGACCGGCTCGCCCCCGAAGCCGGCGAAGAGGCCGTGCTCGACGCAAGGCGGCGCGAGATGCAGGCCGCCGACAGGGTGCGCGAGGATATCGCGCGCGCCCATGCCGCGCTGGGTCATGGCGAAGGGGCCGAGGGACGAATGGGGGATGCGCTGTGCTGGCTTGAAGGCGCGGCGGATGGTACAGCCGGGCGGCTGGACGAGGCGGTTGCCGCACTGGGACGTGCGCTGGCGGAACTGGGCGAGGCAACCGATGCGATAGAGACTTGCCTTGAGGCGATCGAGGTCGATCCCGGCGCGCTGGAGGCGACCGAAGAACGCCTGTTCGCGATCCGCGCCATGGCGCGCAAGCACGGGGTGCTGTCCGACGACCTGTCCGCGCTGGCAGATGACCTGCATGCGCGGCTCGATGCGCTGGATGCGGGTGCCCATGACCTGGCCGATTTGCAAAAGGCCCGCGCAGACGCCGATGCCGCCTATCTTGATGCCGCCCAGGCCCTGTCGGCGGCCCGCCGCGATGCCGCTTTGCGTCTGGATGCCGCCATGGCCGGGGAACTCGCCCCCCTCAAGATGGAAAGGGCCAGCTTCGCCACGCGGATCCTGCCGGCCGAACCGGGCCCCGATGGAATGGATGCCGTCGCCTTCACGGTCGCTACCAACCCCGGCGCACCTGCCGGACCGCTCGACAAGATCGCGTCGGGGGGCGAATTGTCGCGCTTCCTGCTGGCGCTCAAGGTCTGCCTCGCGCGGGGTGCAAGCCCGCTGACACTGATCTTCGATGAAATCGACCGTGGCGTGGGCGGGGCCACGGCGGATGCGGTTGGCCGCAGGCTGGCGCAGCTTGCAACGAGCGCACAGGTCCTGGTCGTCACCCATTCCCCGCAGGTTGCCGCGCGCGGGGCGCATCACTGGCGGGTGGAAAAACAGGTCAGCGACGGTGTCACGCTGTCAACCGTAATCCCCCTGGACTTGGCCGCGCGGGTGGACGAGATCGCCCGAATGCTCTCTGGCGACACCATCACCGACGAGGCCCGCGCCGCCGCCCGAACCCTGCTTGCTGGCTGATCTCTTCTTCTTGGTCCAAATACCCAAACCCGGCGCGGCACGCGACGGACAAGGATTTCGCGAAATCCTTGTGCGCGATTCTCAGGCCCCGCGTACCATCTTGCCCGGATTCATCACACCCCCGGGGTCCAGCGCCCGCTTGATCTGCCCCATCACGTCCCAGGCGTCGCCATGCTCGTCTTGCATATAGTCCAGCTTGCCCATGCCGATGCCGTGCTCGCCGGTCGCGGTGCCGCCCATCCTCAATGCACGCTCCACCATCCGGTGCGACAGCCGCTTGGCTTCTTCCAACTCGGCGGCATTGTCCGGCTCGACCAGTAGGATCGCGTGGAAATTGCCATCGCCTACATGCCCCAGGATCGGGCCCGGAATGGTGGCCGCGGCGATATCGGCGCGGGTTTCCTCCACTGCCTCGGCGAGCCGGGAAATCGGCACGCACAGGTCTGTCACCATGGCGGTGGCGCCCTTGCGCGAGGCGAGGCAGGCATAATAGGCGTTGTGCCGGATGGTCCAGAGCGCGCTTCGCTCCTCTGGCCGCGAGGACCAGTCAAAGCCCTTGCCGCCATGATCGGCCACGATTGCACCAAAGGTTTCGGCTTGCTCGGCCACGCCGGCCTCGGAACCGTGGAATTCCACCATCAGGTGCGGCAGTTCGGGAAAGGACGCGCCCGCATAGGCATTGACCGCCGCCGCCGTCGCCGCATCGACGAATTCGATCCGTGCCATGGGAATGCCCATCTGGATCGTCTCGATCACGGTCTCCACTGCCGGGCCGATCTCGTCAAAGGCGCAGACGGCAGCCGAGACCGCCTCGGGTTGGCCACGCAATTTCAGCGTCAACTCCGTGATCAGCCCAAGCGTGCCTTCGGCGCCCACGAACAGCCCCGTCAGGTCATAGCCCGCGGCCGATTTGCGCGCCCGCGTGCCGGTGCGGATCACGCGGCCGTCGGCCAGAACCACCTCCAGGCCCAGTACGTTGTCGCGCATCGTGCCATAACGCACCGCGGTCGTGCCCGAGGCCCGTGTCGAGGCCATCCCGCCCAGCGAGGCATTCGCCCCCGGATCAACCGGAAAGAACAGCCCCGTGGCGCGCAATTCGCGGTTCAGCTCCTCGCGGGTCAGTCCCGGCTGGACCACGCAGTCCATGTCTTGCGGATTGACCTCAAGAACCCGGTTCATCCGGCTGAAATCCACGCTGATCCCGCCCCTTATGGCCAGCGCATGTCCCTCGAGCGACGTTCCCGCGCCCCAGCCCGTCAGCGGGCACCCATGTGCAGAACAGATCTGCGCCATCTGTGCCACTTCCCGGGTGGTGAGGGGATAGGCGACCGCATCGGGGGGAGCGTATGGAAAATAAGTCTCGTTCCGGCCATGCAGATCCAGATCGGACTTGGACCGGCTCAGACGATCCCCTAAGATTTTTTCAAGCGCGGTCAGGGCTTCGGGGACGGACATCCGGCACCTCCTGGCATATCTTGTACCGCCGGGCACCCTAGGCGAGACGGGCGGCCGGGGAAAGCCCGTTGCGCATCGCCCACCCGAAAGAGGCGCGACCGGTGTGAATTCCCGCACGAAACGCCAGTTGATCGAGGCGATGGACCGCCTCTATGTCCGTTTGCGCATGGCATGGGGCATCCTCAAGATGCGCGGGCCCAGCCAGGTCCAGTTCTGGTTCATCGCGTTGGCGATCGGGATCGCGGCAGGATTCGCAGCGTTGGGATTCCGTATGGGGATCGACGCGTTGCAAGGCGCGCTTTACGGTGTGGACGATCCCAATCGCCTGCATTCCTATGCCGAAACGCTGGACTGGTACTGGATCGTGCTGCTTCCGGTGTTGGGAGGGCTGGCGGTCGGGGTGATCTTGCACAAGTTTACCGATGACGGGCGTGTGCGATCCGTTGCCGACGTGATCGAGGGCGCGGCGCTGGCCGAGGGGCGGGTGGAACAGAAAGCCGGGCTTGCCTCGGCCCTGGCTTCGTTGATCACCTTGTCATCGGGGGGGTCGTCGGGCCGCGAGGGGCCGGTGGTGCATTTGGCCGCCGTGATGTCCTCGTGGGTGTCGGACCGGATCAAGGCCGACGGGATCACCGGGCGCGATCTTTTGGGATGCGCGGTTGCGGGCGCGGTCGCGGCCTCGTTCAACGCGCCGATTGCCGGGGCGCTGTTCGCGCTTGAGGTAGTGCTGCGCCATTTCGCCGTGCACGCCTTTGCGCCGATCACCATCGCGGCGGTGTCGGGCACGGTTATCAACCGTTTGCAATTCGGGGGTGTGACGGAATTCTCATTGCCCGAGGGACGGCTCGATTTCTACGCAGAACTGCCCGCTTTCCTGTTGTTGGGGCTGGTATGCGGGATCGTCGCGGTGATCTTGATGCGGGGCATCTTCTGGGCCGAGGATGTGGCGGGTGCGGTGCAAAGGCGCACGGCCATGCCGCGCTGGATGCGCCCGGCGGTGGCGGGTCTTGGGCTTGGGGCGATGGCGGTCTTTTTCCCGCATATCATCGGCGTCGGTTATGAAACGACCTCGGCTGCGCTGACGGGCAGCCTCTTGTTGCACGAGGCGATCGTGTTTTGTGTCCTGAAATGCGTGGCGCTTGCACTGACCATGGCCGGGCGGATGGGGGGGGGCATGTTCTCGCCCTCGTTGATGGTGGGCGCGCTGACCGGGTTGGCCTTCGGGATCGTGGCAACCGCGATTTTTCCTTATGCCTCGGGGGCAGAGACGCTTTATGCCTTGGCCGGAATGGGTGCGGTGGCGGCCGCGGTTCTGGGCGCGCCGATTTCGACCACCCTGATCGTGTTCGAACTGACCGGCGACTGGCAGACCGGATTGGCGGTGATGGTGGCCGTGTCGATGTCGACAGCCCTGGCCAGCCGGCTCGTGGACCGGTCCTTTTTTCTGACCCAACTGGAACGGCGCGGCCGTCATCTGGCCGCCGGACCGCAGGCCTACCTGTTATCGGTCTATTCCGCGGCTGTCCTGATGCGCGGCAAGGACAGCCCAAATGCCGCCTCGCGCGAGGCCTGTTACGACTTGATCGCCCAGGGCGTGATGCTGAGCCCCGAGGCAACGCTGGAAGAGGCTTTGCCGGTCTTTGACAGATGGGGACATGGATTCATCCCCGTCGCGGTGGCCGGACCGGGCGGCGAACCGCAGCTTCTGGGGGCACTATTCCACGTCGATGCACTACGTGCCTATACGCGCGCACTGGCCATGACCGCGGCCGAGGAACATTCCTGAGAGCGCCCCGTCGCCGCCCTGTCGCACCTGATGGGACAGCCGGTCAGAGAAGTTCGACCGTCACCTTGTCGCCATGAAAGGCGACATGCCCCGCGATCCGTTCGACACCGGGCAGGGGCTGTTCATAAGACCAGGCCGCATCGGGAATTTCGCCACTCTTGGTGTGCAGCGTGAAATAATGCGCCTCGCCTTTCAACGGACAGGTGGTACGGCTGTCCGAGGGGTCTAGGAACGCCATCCCCACGTCTTCGCGCGGAAAATAGACCACGGGCGACCCGCCCCGTTCGCTGAGTTCCAAGGCGTTGCGGCTTTCGGCGATCACCGCGCCGCCGGCACGGACAACCCAGGCGCCTTCGGCCTTGTTAATGACGAGCGTGTCGGTCATCGGCGTCTCCCTCGACGGATATTTGCGACAGAAATGACGCCGCTGTGTGACATGAACGTAATAATATTGTCCAGCCGGGCCAGCCAGATCGGTGCGGTCAGATCGGTCCAGTCAGATCGGCGCGGTCGCTCCGACCAGCCAGTCGCGTGCCGCGTCGCTGACCAGCGGTCCGATCCGTTGCGCGACCTCGGCATGATAGGCGTTCAGCCAGTCCCGCTCATCCTTTGACAATAGAGCAGGCGCGATCAGCCGGCGGTCGATGGGCACCCAGCTCAGCGTTTCGAAATCCAGCATCGCGCGATCATCGGCTCCCTCCAGCGGCGCTGCCTCGCGAACCACGACAAGGTTCTCGATGCGGATGCCGAAGGCGCCTTCGCGGTAATAGCCCGGCTCGTTCGACACGATCATGCCCGGTTCCAGCACTACGCCCGACAGGCGCGACAGCCGCTGTGGCCCCTCGTGGACGCATAGATAAACCCCGACCCCATGACCGGTGCCATGGTCGTAATCCTGCCCTGCCAGCCACAGCGGATAGCGCGCCAGCGCGTCCAGATCGCGGCCGGAAAGCCCCTTGGGAAATCGCGCGCGCGAAATCGCGATCATCCCTTTCAGTACCCTGGTAAAGGGCGCGCGCGCCTCTTGCGGGGGCTCGCCCACGGCCATGGTGCGGGTGATGTCGGTGGTGCCGTCCAGGTATTGCCCACCGGAATCCACCAGCAACAGCTCTCCTGGACGCACCGGGCGGTTCGTGGCCTCGGTCACACGGTAATGCACGATGGCCCCGTTCGGGCCTGCCCCGGCGATCGTGTCGAAACTAATATCGCGCAAATGGCCGGTGGCGTGGCGGAAGCCTTCGAGCGCGCGCACCACGTCGATTTCGCTCAGCCTGCCTGATGGCGCCTCGCGGTCCAGCCAGGCGAGGAATTCCACCATCGCCGCCCCGTCGCGCAGATGGGCCGCGCGGGTTCCGTCAAGTTCGGCCTGCGACTTGCGCGCCTTGGGCAGGATACAGGGATCTTCTGCCTGCGCGATTTCGATTCCGCCTTCCTGCAATTGCCGCAAAATCCACAGCGGGGCAGAGCCGGGATCGACCCGCACCGGCCCGACAAGGCTTTTCAACCCCGGCGCCAACGCTTCGACCGGGCGCAGCGTGACCTCGCCGCCCAGGTGGGCACGAAGCGTTTCCGTCACCTTGGCGGGGTCGACGAACAGGGTCACGCGCCCGTCACGGTGCAGCACCGCAAATCCATGCGGCACCGGGTTGCGTGGGATGTCGCTGCCGCGAATGTTCAACAGCCACGCGATGGAATCGGGTAAAGTCAGCACCGCCGCCTGCTGGCCCGCCGCGCACAGGATCTTGGCAATCCGGGCGCGCTTGGCGCCGTGGGTCTCGCCCGCCAATGTCTCGGGATAGGGGATGATTTCGCCCAAGGGGGGCGCCGGCTGGTCCGACCAGATGCGGTCCACCAGGTTGTCCACCTCGCGCAGGACAATCCCGCTGTCCGCCAGTGCGCCCTCCAGCGTTTCGATTTCGCGCGGCGTATGCAGCCAAGGATCAAGCCCTACCGTCCCACTCCCCAGGTTTTCACGCAGCCAGTCGGCCAGCCTGACCTCTGGCCAGTCGACCGGGGCAAAGACGGCGCCGTCGATCTGGGCCCTGGCCTGCACCCGGTAACGCCCGTCAACGAAAACGCCTGCCTTGTCCATCAGCACGCAGGCAAAGCCGGCCGATCCGGTAAACCCGGTCAGCCATGCCAGCCTTGCATCCCGCGGGGCGACATATTCGCCTTGATGCGCGTCGGCACGTGGCACGAGAAAACCGGCAAGTCCCTCGCGGGCCATCACCGCGCGCAGCGCGGCCAGTCGGGGCTGGCCGTCCTCGGGCCGGGTGGGGCTGTCGAATCCCTGGAACATCTAGATCGCCTTTCGGATGCCGATCATCCGCGCGCGCGCCCGCGGGTCGGTGTCAAAGAGCGCTGCCAACTGCTCGGTCATGGCACCCGCCAGTTGCTCGACATCGCTGATCGTGACGGCGCGCTGGTAATAGCGCGTGACGTCATGGCCAATGCCGATGGCCAGCAACTCGACCTGTTTGCGGCGCTCGACCATCTCGATCACGTCGCGCAGATGCTGCTCCAGGAACTTGTCAGGGTTCACCGATACGGTGGAATCGTCGACAGGCGCCCCGTCCGAGATCACCATCAGGATCTTGCGTGCCTCGGGGCGCACCATCATCCGCCGATGCGCCCATTCCAGCGCCTCGCCGTCGATATTCTCCTTCAGCAGGCCCTCTTTCATCATCAGCCCGAGATTTTCTCTCGCACGCCGCCAAGGCGCATCGGCGGCCTTGTAGATGATGTGGCGCAGATCGTTCAGCCGTCCCGGCATCTGCGGCCGCCCCTCGGCCAGCCATTTCTCGCGGCTCTGTCCCCCCTTCCAGGCCCGCGTGGTAAAGCCCAGGATCTCGACCTTTACGTCGCAACGTTCCAGCGTGCGGGCCAGAACGTCGGCACAGATCGCCGCGATCGAGATCGGCCGTCCCCGCATCGACCCCGAATTGTCCAGCAGCAGCGTGACCACCGTGTCGCGGAACTCGGTATCCTTCTCGACCTTGAAGGACAGCGGCGTTGTGGGGTTCGCTACCACGCGCGCCAGCCGCCCGGCATCCAGGATCCCCTCCTCGCGGTCGAATTCCCAACTGCGGTTCTGCTGGGCCTGTAAGCGGCGCTGCAACTTGTTGGCCAGCCGTCCCACGGCGCCCTTCAACGGCTCAAGCTGCTGGTCAAGGTAGGCACGCAACCGTTCCAGCTCGATCGGCTCGGCCAGGTCCTCGGCGTGAATTTCCTCGTCAAAGGCAGGCGTGAACACCTTGTAATCGGGGTCAGCCTCGGAAAAGGACGGGGCCGGGGGCTCGGACGGGGCTTCGCCCTCGGGCAGTTCGGCCTCCTCGCCCATCTCGCTCTCTGCCATGTCATCGGGGCTGACATGGGCCTGGGCCGCCTCCTGGGTGTCCTGCTGGGACTGTTCGGGGCTGGCATCGGCCTCGTCGCTATCGGGCTGTTCCTGCTCGCCATGGCTTTCGGGCGGTTCGCCATCGGTTTCGGCGCTATCCTCCGGGGCGTCGTCATCTGCGCCATCGGGGTCGTCGCCCAGCTGATCGGCGTAGCCAAGATCGGAAATTACGCGCCGGGCAAGCCGGGCAAAGGCGGCCTGGTCCTCTAGCGCCGCGTCAAGACCGCTCAGCGTTCCCGCGGCTTGGGTTTCGATGAACGCGCGCCATAGCCCCAGAACATTCGACGCTCCACCGGGCAGGGGGCGTCCCGTTGCCATCTGGCGCACCATGTAGCCCGCCGCCACCGCCAGCGGCACCTCGCTTGCCTCGCGGGCCTGGGCATAGCCCTTGCGCGTGGCCTCCGCCGCGATCATCGCGTCGATATTGGTGGCTGTGCCAGGCATGACCCGCGCGCCCACCGCCTCGCAGCGGGCCATTTCCATGGCCTCATACAGATCGCGCGCCATCTGACCCGAAGGGCGATAGCGCGCATGGGTCTCCGCGTCATGATACTTGCGGCGCAACGCAAAGGCATCCGCGGTGCCGCGGGCCAGCAGTACCTCGTCGCGGCTCATCCGGCGGCTGACCTGCGGCAGCCGCATGGCGTCTCCGGCCAGGCCCGGCGGATCGACCGAGTAGCTGACCCCCAGATCGGGGTCGTCGGCCATGACCCTGGTGGCCTCGGCCAACGCCTTCTTGAACGGATCGGCCGGATTGTCGGTCGTCTTGCTCATGCCGCCCGGCGCCCCTCGCGCCCTGTCCTTCTTCTTGGTCCAAATACCCCCGCCGGAGGCCCGATTTTTCGTAGAAAAATCGGTTCCCTGTCAGCCCAGGCTTACACGGGCCGCGCTTTCGGGCAGGTCCTCGTCGAAAAGACGCTGGTAGAATTCAGCGACTGTCTGGCGCTCCAGTTCATCGCACTTGTTCAGAAACGTCACGCGGAAGGCATAGCCCACGTCGCGGAAAATCTCTGCATTCTGCGCCCAGGCGATCACCGTGCGCGGACTCATCACCGTGGACAGGTCGCCATTCATGAAGGCCGTCCGCGTCAGGTCGGCCACCGTCACCATGTGGCCGATGGTCTTGCGCCCCTTCTCGGTATTGTAATGCGGGCATTTGCCCAACACGATTGCGCTTTCCGCGTCATGACTGAGATAGTTCAGCGTGGCCACCAGCGACCAGCGGTCCATCTGGCCCTGGTTGATCTGCTGCGTGCCGTGATAGAGGCCCGTCGTGTCGCCCAGGCCCACCGTGTTGGCGGTGGCGAACAGCCGGAAGGACGGGTGCGGGGTGATCACCTCGTTCTGGTCCAGCAGCGTCAGCTTGCCATCCACTTCGAGAACCCGCTGGATCACGAACATCACGTCGGCGCGGCCCGCATCGTATTCGTCGAACACGATTGCAGCCGGGTTGCGCAATGCCCAGGGCAGGATTCCTTCCTGGAACTCGGTCACCTGCTTGCCGTCGCGCAGCTTGATGGCATCCTTGCCGATCAGGTCGATCCGGCTGATATGGCTGTCGAGGTTCACCCGCACGCATTGCCAGTTCAGCCGGGCGGCCACCTGCTCGATATGGGTGGATTTTCCGGTGCCGTGATAGCCTTGGATCATCACGCGGCGGTTGTGGGCAAAACCCGCCAGGATCGCCAGCGTCGTGTCGGGGTCGAACTTGTAGGTGGGGTCAAGGTCGGGCACCCGGTCCGTGCGCTCCTCGAAACCCTTCACGACCATGTCGGTATCGATTCCAAAGACCTCGCGCACCGAGATATCTTCGGTGGGTTTGGCTACGCTTGTCATGCTGCGTCCGTTTCTTTCCTGCCGTGGCGGTCGGTGCGGGCCGTCCTGGGGTGGGACGGTGCGATCTGACTTGGTAGTGGAACATATCGCGCGGGCGCGCAAGAGGCAGGCGGGCAAGGATGCCCGGTTGGTGATGCGTGATGCCGGGCAGGGTGAAACCGTTTTTCAACACTTTCCTGCGATCTTTCCCCAGCAACCATTTGGTGCGGTGACAGGCCGGGCTCGTCAGCCTATGACCGGTTCAGCCGTGCATGTGGCCGACGCGAAAATGCGTCGGTTCGCGGCTGGGGATGAGGATATGAGGGACATGTCGCCGGGGTAGCCTGTGTCAGGTGTAACGAGTCCGGTTCGGCGACATCCGCATGCGCGCCCGGTGACGGGGACGCGAATGCGGTGCTCCGTCCGCCATATTGTCGGCGGGCGGGGCATTCCCTTTCACGCCATCGCGCTGGCCTGTCTGCGTTTGTGCACATGGCCGCCTTACCGCCACGGTTATTGCTGACAAGGCATCATGCAGACTCGACGCCAAGGCAGGCAACGCAGCCATTCGTCCGGCTGGCCGCGTCCCTTGTCACCTGAAGCTGCGGCTATCCTTGACCTGTTCCCAGGCCCAGACGACCTCTTGTAGCCGGTCCTCGTCGGCGCGGTTCCCGCCGTTCATATCCGGGTGCAGATCCTTGACCAGCGATTTGTATTGCTTGCGGATCTCGGCCTTGGTCCAGTTGTCCTGCGCCTCGAGAATCTCCAGCGCCTTGCGCTCTGTCGGCGGCAGGCGGCGCGTGCCCGCCGCGCGGCCGGGATTGCGAGTGGCGTTCTGGCCGAGCACTTGGTGAGGGTCGTCCACGCCAAGCCGTGACCAGGCGCGTTGTTCGTCCTTGTTGCCGAATGGCTTGGTTTCGCGGCCCCAGACGCGGTCCTTGTCGAACTGGGCCTCGAGCTCTTCATCGGTTGCACCGCTGAAAAAGTTCCATTTGAGGTTATATTCGCGTACATGGTCCTTGCAGAACCAAAGATACTCATCCAGGTGGTCGGGCGATTTCGGGGCGCGGTACTGCCCGGCCTCCTTGCAGCCGGGATGTTCGCAGACGCGGGTCGAGGTCTCGAACGCCCCCGACATGCCCCGCCGTCCGCGCGTGCGCCGTTTCTTGTCCGCCGAAACGGAAATGTCGAATCCGAAGGGATCGTTTTTCGTCATGGCCTGCCACCTTTGCGACTCGGACAAGAGAGTTTAGTGGTTTGTGTTCGGGAATGAAGGGGGAAGTCCGGGAAAATGCCATTGAAAGACGAAATCCATAGCCGCCTGCAAACCGCTTTCGCGCCCACGGTGCTCCGCGTGCTCGATGAAAGCGAGCGTCACCGCGGCCATGCCGGCTGGCACGAGGGGGGAGAGACGCATTTTCGTGTAACCATCGCAGCACCCGCCCTGTCGGGCCTGTCGCGTCTCGCCCGTCACCGCGCCGTGCATACCGCGCTGGGCAAGGACCTGATGAGCCGGATCCATGCCCTTGCCCTGAACATCGAGGCCTAGCGCCCCTCGCCGGCGAGCCCTGGCGCATCGGTGCCCAGTTCGGGGTGCAACGATTGTGCGGCGATCTCGGCCATGTCCTCGGGATCGCGCGGCCCGCGCCTGGCGGTCGTGGCTTCTGTCAGGAGGGTGGCATCATCATCAGGATCATTGCGCAGTCGTCGGAAAACCAGCAGGTTGCGGAACACGGTGGTTTTGCCGGTCAACCCTTGGCGTTCCTCGCAGGGCAGGGTTTCCGCGCGCAGGTATTCCCAGCCCTCGCGCGCCATGTCGTTCATAAGCGATGACAGCGCGTGGGCAAACCGGTCCTCGGCCCCCTTCACCCCACGCGCGCGCAGTCCACGGGTAGGGGCCGGCAGCACGCGGTACTCGTGATGCGCCACGCCTGTCACCCCAGCTTCCTGGCCACGATCTCGTTTACCGCCTGGGGGTTTGCCTTGCCGCCCGTTGCCTTCATCACCTGGCCGACGAACCATCCTGCGAGTTTCGGGTTCTGCTTGGCCTTTTCCACCTGCGCGGGGTTGGCGGCGATGATCTCGTCCACCGCGGCCTCGATCGCGCCGGTATCGGTGACCTGCTTCATGCCACGCGCTTCGACGATCTCGGCCGGGTCGCCGCCCTCGGTGTAGACGATTTCGAACAGGTCCTTGGCGATCTTGCCGGAAATCTCTCCCGCCGCGATCAGGTCGATGATGGCGCCCAGCTGCGCGGGGCTGACCGGGCTTGCAGTGATATCATGTTCTTCCTTCTTGAGGCGGCCGAACAACTCGTTGATGACCCAGTTTGCGGCCATCTTGCCGTCGCGGCCCTCTGCCACGGCTTCAAAATAGGCGGCCGAGTCCACATCCGCCGTCAGCACGCCCGCGTCATAGTCGGTCAGGCCGAAATCCTTGACGAAGCGCGCCTTTTTTTCGTCGGGCAATTCGGGCAGCGATGCGGCGATCTCGTCCACCCACCCTTGCTCGATCTCCAGGGGCAATAGGTCGGGGCAGGGGAAATAGAGGTAGTCATGCGCCTCTTCCTTCGACCGCATCGACCGCGTCTCGCCCTTGTCGGGGTCGTACAACCGCGTCTCCTGCACCACCTTGCCGCCATCCTCGACGATGGCGATCTGGCGCCGCGCCTCGTACTCGATCGCGGCCTGGATGAAGCGCATCGAGTTCATGTTCTTGATTTCACAGCGGGTTCCCAGCACCGAATGGTCGCCGGTCTCGCGGTATTTCTCATAGGCGCCGGGTTCGCAGATCGACACGTTCACATCGGCGCGCAGGTTGCCGTTCTGCATGTTGCCATCGCAGGTGCCCAAGTACCGCATGATCTGGCGCAGCTTGCCGACATAGGCGGCGGCCTCTTCGGGGCCGCGGATATCGGGGCGGCTGACGATTTCCATCAGCGCGACGCCGGTACGGTTGAGATCGACGAAGGACATGTGCGGGTCCATGTCATGGATCGACTTGCCCGCGTCCTGTTCCAGGTGAATGCGCTCGATCCGCACGCGGCGCGCCACGCCGGGTGCCATGTCGACGATCACCTCGCCCTCGCCGACGATGGGGTGGTAAAGCTGGCTGATCTGATAGCCCTGCGGCAGGTCGGGGTAGAAATAGTTCTTGCGGTCGAAGGCGGAGACCAGGTTGATCGCGGCCTTCAGCCCCAGCCCGGTGCGCACCGCCTGCGCCACGCAGAACTCGTTAACCACCGGCAACATCCCGGGCATGGCGGCGTCGACGAACGCGACATTCGAATTAGGCTCGGCGCCGAAGGCGGTCGAGGCGCCCGAGAACAGCTTGGCGTTGCTGGCGACCTGGGCATGCACCTCCAGCCCGATCACCAGTTCCCAGTCGGCCTTGGCGCCGGAGATCACCTTGGGTTTGGGGCACTCGTATGCGAGGTCGAGCATCGGTCGCGGCTCCTTTGCGGGGGTTGGCTGCGTTCTAGGCCAGCCGCGAAGGCGGGGCAAGAGGCAGCACCCCATGCGCGCATGGTTTGCGTCCGATCGGGTCGGGCCGGCCGGGCCCATGCCACGCAAAAAAAACCACCGACCGGCGCGCGGGGTGTCTTGGCAGGGATTCGGGTATTTTGACCAAGAAGAAGACAATGGACGCGCCCTTGCCGTTCTTCTTGGCAAAAATACCCATGGCCCTGTCTGCGCCAACGGCGCGTCGCCCGTGATTCAGCCCAACGCGGCGGACCGTGCCCAGCCCGGGCGACGGGAATTCTGCAACAGGCTGACACGCGGTGCGTGCGGCCCGCCCAGGGACAGCGTTGCAGCGCGCAGCATGGCGATTCCGTCTTCGGACTTCGCGGGCAGAGCCGAGGCGGCGATCGGTTTGCCGATGGTCATGCGGTAGGGCTGGCGGTCCTTGTTGAGTGTCTCGTGAAACAAGGTGATGTCGCGCAGCGTCGGGTGGAGCAGGTCAAAGAGATAAAACAAGACGGAGTTCCGCGCACGCAGGTTCACCGGGATTACCGGCAGGTCAAACTTGCGCGCGATCATCGACGCCGAGGCCATCCAGGGGCGTTCATGCAGCGACAGGCCACGCCGCTTGGCCAATCGCCCGGAGGGGAATATCACGCCCAGTCGGCCAGCATCGATGGCCTGACGGGTATAAGCCATGGTTTCGCGCGTCTTGGCATGGCTGCGTTTGTCTTCGCGCCATTCGACGGGCGCGATTATTTCGCCCATCTGGGGCAGAACCCGCAGGATGTCGCTATTGGCATAGAAGAAGAGATCGGGCCGCCGGTCTCGCAGCAGGCTCCAGAGCATGATGCCGTCGGCGATGCCGGTGGGATGGTTGGCCACGATCAGGGCGGGACCCATGCGGGGTATGTGGTCCAGGCCCGTGGCTTGCACGTCCCTGGCCAAGAGGCGGGCCATCTCGTCCATGATGACGGGGGCGGGATGATGTTGTAGCACGTTGCCAAGTGCCAGCGTGCGCGGATAGCCCAAAAGATCGGTGAGGAGTTTGCGCACGACCGCCGTGCCCGGCTGGTTCCGGAAGAGCCAGGGCGCACGCTCTTCGATGAGGGGATCAATCCTGTCCTGCATACGCCCTGTCACCATATCACAATGACGTTCGTGTGACAGCAAAGCCGATTCGGGGCTTCAGCGTCAAAGCCCTTCGTCGTCATGGCAACGATCCGCCGACGGAGAGCAAGCGCCCGACCATTTCGGCCATGTCGCGGCTGAGTCCTTCGCGCGCGGCGATGCGGTTCAGTTCGGCCCGGATCAAGGCTTGTCGGGCGCGATCCAGTCGCGGCCATGTCTCGAAAGCTGTCGACATCCGCGCTGCGGTCTGCGGGTTGACAGCGTCCAGCCGGATCAGCCAGTCGGCCACCAGGCGGTAGCCCGCGCCCGATCCATCGTGGAACCCCGCCGCGTTCATCGTCAGCCCGCCGATCACCGCGCGGAACCGGTTGGGGTTCTTCCAGTTGAAATCGGGATGTTCGGTCAGGCGGCGGGCGGTGTCCACGGCCGTCTCGGGGTGGGCCAGGCTGACCTGCAGCGCGAACCACTTGTCCATCACCAGCCGGTCGTCGCGCCAGCGGCGGGCGAAACGGTCCAATTCGTCCCTGCCTGCGCCGATCTCCAGCAGGGCGGAGAGCGCGCCGATCTCGTCGGTCATGTTGTCGGCCGCGGCGAAATGGGTGCGGGCGCGGGCGCCCCGATCCAGCCGCGCCAGATACGCCAGCGCGGTCAGCCGCAGCGCGCGGCGCCCGGCATCGGCCGCGCCCGGGGAATAGGCTCCGGGGCAGGTCATCTGGTCGTAGAGTTGGGGCCAGAGCGCGCCCAGATGCGCCGCCACCGCCGTTTTCAGGCGTTCCCGCGCGGCATGGATCGCCAGCGGGTCGGGCGTTTGCCCGCGGGAATGGAGGTCCTCGGCCAACTGGTCCTCGCCCGGCAGGCGCAGCGCCAGCGCGCGGAAGGCCGGGTCCAGCGCCTCGTCCCGGGCCATCGCGGCCAGCGCGTCCAGGTAGGCCGG
Source organism: Rhodovulum bhavnagarense (assembly GCF_004343505.1). GTDB lineage: Bacteria > Pseudomonadota > Alphaproteobacteria > Rhodobacterales > Rhodobacteraceae > Rhodovulum > Rhodovulum bhavnagarense. The sequence continues at coordinate 280,855 of NZ_SLXU01000002.1, forward strand.
CGCCGGGGCCGCGTTCTCGGCGAGCATCGCCACCAGCACGTCGCGGGCCAGCGCGCGCCCCGCCTCCCACTTGTTGAACGGGTCGGTGTCGTGCGCGAGCAGGAAGGCGCGTTCCTCGGCCGAGGTCTCGCGGTCCAGGATCACCGGGGCGGAGAAGCCGCGCAGGAGCGACGGGACCGGCCTTGCCCCCAGCCCCTCGAAGGCGAAGTTCTGCGCCTCTTCGGTCAGTTCCAGCACGGTGGTCGGCACCACCTCGTCGCCGTTCGGCGACAACAGCCCCACCGCCAGCGGGATCACCTGCGGGTGCTTCTCGGGCTGGCCGGGCGTGGGCGGCGTTTCCTGTTCGACATGAAGGGTATAGGTGCCGTCCTTGAAGTCGTCCGTCACGTGCAGCCGGGGCGTTCCGGCCTGCGAATACCAGCGCTTGAACTGGGTCAGGTCGCGGCCCGTGGCGTCCTCGAACACCTTGAGCCAGTCCTCGATCGTGGCGGCCTCGCCATCGTGCCGGTCGAAATAGAGGGCGAGCGCCTTGTCATAGCCCTCGGGCCCCACCAGGCGGCGCAGCATGCCGATCACCTCGGCGCCCTTCTCGTAGACGGTCGCGGTGTAGAAGTTGTTGATCTCGGTATAGCTTTCGGGCCGCACCGGGTGCGCCAGCGGGCCGCCATCCTCGCGGAACTGGCGCGCGCGCAGCGCGATCACGTCCTCGATGCGCTTGACCGCGTGGGACCGCGCGTCGCCCGCGAATTGCTGGTCGCGGAACACCGTCAGCCCCTCTTTCAGGCACAGCTGGAACCAGTCGCGGCAGGTGATGCGGTTGCCGGTCCAGTTGTGGAAATATTCATGCGCGATGATCCGTTCGATATTCTCGTAATCGCGGTCGGTCGCGGTTTCCGGGCTGGCCAGAACGTAGCGCGCGTTGAAGATGTTCAGCCCCTTGTTTTCCATCGCGCCCATGTTGAAATCGTCCACGGCCACGATGTTGAACACGTCCAGGTCATAGGCGCGCCCGTAAACCCGTTCGTCCCATTTCATCGAGCGGATCAGCGCGTCCAGCGCGTAATCCGCCTTGCCCTGATCGGCGGGGCGGACCCAGATGTTCAGATCCACCGCGCGCCCCTCGCAGGTGGTGAACCGCCCCGAGGTTGCGACCAGCTCGCCCGCGACCAGGGCGAACAGATAGGCGGGCTTGGGCCAGGGATCGTGCCATTCCGCCCAGCCCGCACCTTGCGCCGCCGGGTTGCCGTTGGACAGCAGCACCGGCAGGTCGCCCTCGATGCGGACGGTGAACGGGGCCATCACGTCGGGGCGGTCGGGGTAATAGGTGATCTTGCGAAAGCCCTCGGCCTCGCACTGGGTGCAGTACATGCCGTTCGACATGTAGAGTCCTTCCAGCGCGGTGTTGGTTTCGGGCGAGATCCGGACCTCTGCCTGCCAGGTGAAGGGGGCGTCGGGCACGGTGCAGGTCAGGCCCTCGGGCGTGATGTCGGGCGTCACGGGGGTGCCGTCGATCTGCGCGGAAACCAGGTCAAGCCCTTCGCCATGCAGGAAAAAGCGCCTCTCCACGGCCGCCGGGTTGGGGCGGAAGGCGATTTTCGACAGCACGCGGGTTGCCGTGGGGTGCAGGTGGAATGTCAGCTCCACCTTGTCCACGAGGAAGGCAGGGGGCGTGTAGTCGCTCAACCGGACGGGCTGCGGTGCGGCGTCTTTCATCGGGCACTCCTTTTCTGCGCCCCTAGACCTACCTTGTCCGGCGCGAGGTGCAAGCACGCGCCTTGGCGGAGTCCGATGTTCGATTTATGTTCTCGCCATGGATGTGACGATTCTCTGGTTCAAGCGCGATCTGCGGGTGGTCGATCACCCGGCCCTGGCCCGTGCGGCCGAGGGCGCGGGCACGGTGCTGCCGCTTTACATCGTGGAGCCGGACTATTGGGCGCTGCCCGATACCTCGGCGCGGCAATGGCGCTTTACCGCCGAGAGCCTGCAGGCGCTGTCGGCGGATCTGGCCGCGCTGGGCGCGCCCCTGCAGGTCGAGATCGGCACGGCCGTGGCGGTGCTGGACCGGCTCGCCGACCGCTGGCCCGTCACCCACCTGATCAGCCATGAGGAAACCGGCAATGGCTGGACCTATGACCGGGACCTGGCGGTGGCGGCCTGGGCGCGGGGGCGCGGCATCGTCTGGCAGGAACTGCCGCAATCGGGCGTGGTGCGGCGGCTGAAGGGGCGGGATGGCTGGGCGGGGCGGCGTGACCGGTTCATGCGGGCTGACCCGGTCCCCGTGCCGCCAGCCCTGCGCGGGCTGGAGGGCATCGCGCCCGGCGCGATCCCCGAGGCGCGCGATCTGGGGCTGGCCTTCGATCCCTGCCCGGGGCGGCAGCGGGGCGGGCGGGCGGCGGCGCTGGACTGTCTCGACAGTTTCCTGACCGCGCGGGGGCAGGACTATCGCCGCGCGATGTCCTCGCCGCTGGCCGGTGCGTCGGCCTGTTCCCGCCTCTCGCCCCATATCGCCCTGGGCACGGTGTCCCTGCGCGAGGTGGAGCAGGCCACCGCCGCGCGCCGGGCCGAGGTCGGGGGGGCGCGCGACGGCTGGGCCGGCAGCCTGAAAAGCTTTACCTCGCGCCTGGCCTGGCGCGACCATTTCATGCAGAAGCTGGAGGATGAGCCCAGCCTTGAACACCGCTGCCTGCATTCCGCCTATGAGGGGCTGCGCCCGCGCGCACCCGACGCGGACCGGCTGGCCGCCTGGCAGAAGGGCGAAACCGGTCTGCCCTTCGTCGATGCCTGCATGCGGTCGTTGATCCATACCGGCTGGCTGAATTTCCGCATGCGGTCGATGCTGATGGCGGTCGCCTCCTATCACCTGTGGCTGGATTGGCGCGCGACAGGGCCGCATCTGGCGCGGATGTTCACCGATTACGAACCGGGCATCCACTGGCCGCAGGTGCAGATGCAGTCGGGCACCACGGGGATGAACACGATCCGGATCTACAACCCGGTGAAACAAGGCCATGACCAGGACCCCACCGGCGCCTTCACGCGGCGCTGGCTGCCCGAACTGGCCGAGGTGCCGGATGCCTTCCTGCAGGAACCCTGGCGCTGGGAGGGCGCGCCGCGCCTTCTGGGCCGCCGCTATCCTGCGCCCGTCGTCGATGTCACGGCCGCCGCGCGGGCGGCGCGGCAGGCGGTCTGGGCGGTGCGGGGGCAGGCGGGCTTTGGCGCGGAGGCCGCGCAGGTGGTGGCGCGCCATGCCTCGCGCAAGGACCGTGCGGGCCGCTTCGTCAACGACCGTGCGCCGCGCCCGCGCCCGCGCCGGGGCGACGCAAGGCAATTGCAGCTGGATCTTTGACCCATGGCGAAGATGCGCCGCAAGGGCGATCTGCCGACAAAGACCTGTGCCGCCTGCGGCCGGCCTTTCACATGGCGTAAGAAATGGGCGCGGGACTGGGAAAACGTGCGTTTCTGTTCAGACCGGTGCCGCCGGGCGGGGCGCGGCTGTTCCTCGGGGGGAAATCGACCTATATCGTCAGGTGAACCCAAGCAATGAGGATTCCATGGCGCGCCCCCGGGTCGGCATCATCGGCAACAGCTACCTGATCAACGACGAATACCCGGCCCATGCGGGCGGCACGATGAATTCCGAGGCCGTGGCCGAGGTGGCCGGCGCCATGCCGCTGCTGATCCCGGCCGATCCGCGCTTCGTCTCGGTGCCGGAACTGCTGGACAGTTTCGATGGCTTTCTGTTCACCGGCGGACGGCCCAATGTCCATCCCGAGGAATACGGCGAAGCCGCGACCGAGGCGCATGGCGCCTTCGATCGGGCGCGCGACGCCATCGCCCTGCCGCTGATCCGCGCGCTGGTCGAACGCGGCCAGCCCTTTTTCGGCATCTGCCGCGGTTTCCAGGAGGTCAACGTGGCCCTGGGCGGCACGCTGCATCCCGAGATCCGCGATCTGCCGGGCCGGATGAACCACCGGATGCCGCCCGATGGCACGCTGGAGGAAAAATTTGCCCTGCGCCACAAGGTGACCTTGGCCGAAGGCGGGGTGTTTCACCGCCTGCTGGGCGCGACCGAGGTGATGACCAACACTCTGCATGGGCAGGGGATCAAGACCGCGGGCCCCCGTATCGTGATCGAGGGCCACGCCCCCGATGGCACGCCCGAGGCGATCCATGTCGCAGATGCGCCAGGATTTGCGCTGGCCGTTCAGTGGCATCCTGAATACCGAGCCGCCTGCGATCCGGTGTCGCGCCCGTTATTCGAGGCGTTCGGCCGGGCGGTGGCGGCCTGGGCCGGGGGGGAACGGTCGGCCCTGCGCAAGAGCGCCTGATACCGCCACCGGCAAGGCACGACATGGGCCTCAGGCGACTTCGAGGATCTTGGACTCGAAGCGTTTCAGGCACATCCGCGAGGTCGGCCCATAGCTTTGGGGCAGGGCGCGCAACTGGGGAAAGATACGGAACAGTTCTTCGCGGGCGGGGCCGCGCACGGCATCTAGGCCGACATGACCTGGATGAAAGCTTTCGCTGCGGGCGCCCTCGGCAAAGACGATCTCGTGCCGGTCAAACATCATGTGGAAATAGGTCACCTCGCCGCCCGGCTCTTCCAAAACCTGGTGGTGGTCGACCAGGTGCGCGGCGGGTACCAGAACCTGGTTGTCGCCAAACAGCAATTGCGCGCGGTAGCCTTCGTAAAGCATCCGGTGCTGGGGCGAGACCACGAGATCGCGCCGGTTGCCGAACAGCCCCGCACGGATACGGATCGGGGTCAGCCTGCCCTTGGCGGGCACGCTGCGCGAGTCGATCCAGCGCAGTGGCTGTGGGCCGTTATCGGCGGTGAGCACCATGTCGTCGGGGCGCAACTCTTCGATGGGCCGCTCGCCGCGCGGGGTCATGATATGGGTGCCCTTGGCAAAACAGATGATCGTCTCGAACCCGCTGAAATTGACGATCGTACCATCCAGCAGCGTGGCCGTCCCCGACAGGCCGCCCGCGGCGTCGTCGGTTTCGCTATAGCTGATGGAGCCAAGCAAGAGCTGGCCGTTGAAATCAAGTGTATCGCCAAGCGTCTCGCCGGTTTCGCCGCCATCAAGCGTCATCGAGCCCGACCCAGGCTCGCCGTAATCGGTGACGGTGAAATAATCGTCGCCATCACCGCCCGAGGCGCTGTCGCCCTCTGCGACGGTCAGGCTATCATTCCCCGCCCCGCCGATAAGCGTATCGGCACCTGCCCCGCCGATCAGGACGTCGTCGCCCGCGCCCTCGGCCATGGCGGGGCCGCTGACAAGGGGCGAGCTCGCCAGCGGTGAAACCGTGCCCGAGGGCGAGGTGATCGTGCCGTCCAGCGTATTGCCGCCGGCATTTTCCCAGTAGCGGACTTCGATCGTGTAGGTTTCACCGGCCACCAGGTCGATCTGGCCCGTGCGGGTGGTCGCGGCCTGGTGGTAATCGTTGTCAAGGTAGTCGAGAGTTGTGCCGTCAGAGTTCAGCACTGCGACCGGCGTTCCGGTTGAATCGAGTATCCTCAGGGTCGAACCGTCGTCAGAGGTCAGGCTGAAGCCATGGGTGCCGGTTTCATCGGGTGTCAGCGTCGAGGTATAGACCACGCCGAAATCGTTCGGATCGCCGCCGGTTCCGCGCAGGGCGTTTATAAGGGCCTGGACGTCGAAATCGTCGGTTGTGCCGCTACCCGCGAGTGTTCCCGCCTCGATGTCGAAGGCTTGATCGCCGGTCGCTGCGAAATCGTAGTTATAGGCCGAATAGTTCCATGCGCCCGAAATCGGCGCCGGGGCCGTGCCGTCGCCAACCAGCAGATCGTTGCCGCTGCCTCCGCTCAACGTGTCGTGGCCGCCAAGCCCTGTCAGCGCGATCCCGCCGGTGGTCGCCGAGGCGTCAACGCCGTCATCCTGCCCGGTCAGAACGACCTCTTCGATCTCGGAGAAACCGACGCTGTTGGTGCTGTCGCCAAGGCTGCCCGTGCCGCCGGCGCCAAGGCTGCCCGAGATGGCGGTTGTCAGCGTCGAAAAATCCAGGATGTCGCTGCCAGCGCCGCCTTCGGCAATGTCGGTGCCGAACCCGTCACCAAAGGAAAAGCGGTCCGCACCATCCCCGCCATAAAGCACGTCATCGCCCGCACCGCCTTCGAGGGTGTCGTCATCTCCGGCTATCGGCACGGTGTCGTATTGCACGTCGCCGATCCAGACGCCGCTGGCCCCGGTGCCGATATTGTCATAGTCGATCACGATCCGGGCGACCGGACCAGCGACCTGGACCAGGATCGATCCCTCGGCGGCATCGGTTGCGTCCTGGGTCTGGGCGGCGGTTGCGGTGTTGCCCGAAATCGTGTCGCTACCGGTCGTACTCAGGCTGACCGCAACCTCGTTGCCCTGCGCGTCATAGGCAGTGACCGTCACCCGGTCGAGGTGATCGTTTGGCTGCCAGTCCAGGTCGTTGATGCGGAAGGCGACGTTCTGCACTTCGTCGTTCAGGCCCGAGCCGGTTTCCGCTGCGAAATCCAGCGCCATCGTGGCTACGTCGCCCGAACTGCCATAGCTGGCCAGGAGCACGCTTGAATCCGGGTCGAAACTCTCGCCCGCCGCGACATACTGGTTATCGGTCGCGATTTCGGCGAATTCGAAGGTTGCGCCCTGCGTGACCGAGACATTGACGCGCATGTCGCCCATGTCCACGGAAAGGCCGTTGCTGATATCCGCGCCGGCCCCGCCAATATCGGACCATGACATGGTTTGCGTGGTCGGGGTTGCCACCGGGCCATCGCCCCACAGCGTATCATTGCCCGCGCCGCCCGACAGCGTGTCCTGCCCCGCACCGCCAAAAACGGTATCCGCGCCCGATCCCGCCCAGATACGGTCATCGCCATCGCGGCCGTCGATCACATCGCCAAGTCCCCCCGCGCCCGTGCCGCCGCCATCATCGACGATATCGCCCTCGGGATCGTCGACATAGGCTGTGCCGATCGCGTCATTGCCCACCGTGCCATCGACCACGCGGGACGGTTCGGCCATGTTCTCGGCGTAATCGACGTAACTGAACGCGATATCCCCCGCCGCGGCATCGGGGTTGGTGTCGTTTTCGAGAACCTCGTAGGTGCGGCCCTGTACGAGTTGCCGCTCGGCCAGGATGTAAAGTCCCGCCGCGGCGCCCTGTTCGACATCGAACGCGGCGAGTTGAAAGATGTCGCCGGTCTGGGTGTCGCGCACGGTCCAGACTTCTTCTGCGTCGACCGCGGAGTTTGTCGAGGTCGCACCATTGACGTTGACGGTCGCGGTCGCAGTTTCGGCGCCGGCATGGTCGTCGTCCAGGCTGATGCCCTCGATACCGGGCTCGTTATCGGTGATGGTTGCGGTGGCGTCGAAATCGCTTGGCCCGTTCCAGACAAAGACATCGCCGATACGGTCCGGCAACGCGCCTGGCGAAAGGGAATAGAATGAGACCTGATACGTTGCCATGCCTGCCCTCGCAGCCCCTTTTCGGGGTCATGCCGCTTTACGCCGCCCCTTCCCGGGCTCGACGGTTCAGAGCATGGAAGGGGCGGATTACTCGCTACTTCGAGGTCTTATCGTCGTGAACTGGGGAATGGGCGGGGCCGGATTGTGGACAAATTGCGGTTTATTTTGACGTTTGCCCCGCCCCGAGCATCAGCTCCATGCGGAAATTCGTCAGCGCTACGCCGTTTCGGATGGTGCTTTGGCGGGCTGTTTGCCGCCATCCCATCCGGGCAAGGAAGGGCCTCGCCACGAGGCTTGCATTGGTATCGAGAAGGTTCAGCCCGCGGCCGCGCGCGGCCTGCACGATCGCTCCGTGCAGGACACGGCCGATGCCCTGGCCTGCCTTGTCGGGAGCAACATAGGCAAGGTCTAGATGTCCGTCCCGGCCCAGGGTCATGAAGCCCGCCACATGCCCGCGATGTTCCGCGATCAGCGTGATCTCTGCCAATAGCAGCGCTTCCCAATCGGCGGGAGGCAGGGGCGAGGGCGCCCATGCCGCGCGCTCGGCAGCGGTGTAAAGATGTGCCGCGCCCCTGTGGACCGCGGCATGGAACACCGCGTGGGTGGCAGGGCCATCGCCGGGACGGGCCGGGCGCAGGGCCACGCCGATCGGGTCACGCCGACACGGATAGGACAGAGGAAGTCGTCCCATGACCATTTTCCCATGACATAGCAAATGATTGCCGCTGCGCGTTACCGTTTGTGCACCGCGATACAAAGCGGTGAATTTCCGGGGGCGTGGTGCCGGGGACGCGGTGATTGCGGGTCGCCATTTCGTGCCATTTCCCGCCGAGCGCGCGTGCGCCGCGATCGATGGTCGTCGTCGCTCGTCGGTTCTGCGCTTTGACGAACGGAAAAAGGGGCTCCTCGTGCAAGCAGGTCGGGGGGCAGGTGGGGGCAAAATTCGACATCGGCACTCCTTGGTGCCAGCCTTGCCCGCGCGGGCCGTGCCGCGCAAGGGGGCCGCGCCATTCCGGGCTTGATCGGTGGGGCCTTGCGCGCCTAAATCGGCGCCACGCCTGCAATGAGGATAGCCATGAACCGCCCGATTGCCGCTCGTGCCCTTGCGCTGGCCTCCATCCTTGCTCTCTGGTCGACGGCGCAGGCCGTTGCCCAGGACGATCCCGTCGCCGAGGCGATCCGAGACTACATGGATTTCGCGCCCTACGAGGCCGGTATCATCCTGCCCGACCAGATCACCCCTGAGTTGATTTCGCGCGTGACCTTTGTCGATGCCCGCTCGGCCGACCAGTACCGGGCAGGCACGATCCCCGGTGCGCTGAATGTGGAATGGCGCGAAATTCCCGCCCGCCTGGATGAATTGCCCGATGAGGGGCTGGTCGTGCTTTTTTGCAATACCGGCAGCCTGTCGGCCCAGGCGGCGTTTGCCGCGCGGCTCATGGGGCGGGAAAATATCGTGGTTCTGCAAACCGGCATCAACGGCTGGATGGCGCGATGACACGGGTTCTGGGCTGGCTGATCCATCGGCTGGAACTGCCGCCGGGCTGGATGATGGGGCTTGCCGCGATCGCCTGGGCGCAGGCAAAGGTGCTGCCGCTGCACATCCTCGGCCTTTTCGGCGATATCGCCGGTGGCGCGCTGGTTCTGGCGGGGCTGGCCGTGTCGGGCTGGGCGGCGCTGCATTTCGTGCTTGAGCGGACCTCGCTGATCCCGCGCACAAAGCCAAATACGCTGGTGACGGGTGGAATTTACCGCTTTTCGCGTAACCCGATCTACCTGGCCGATACCGCGATCCTGCTGGGCCTGATCCTGTACTGGGACGCGCTTTTGTGCCTGCCATTGGTTCCGCTTTACATGAAGATCATCGAACGGCGTTTCATCCGCCGCGAAGAAGCCGTCCTGCGCGAGCATTTCGGCGTTGAGTTCGAGGCTTATGCCGCGCGGGTGCGGCGCTGGATCTGACGCGCGGATAGGCCACAACAGAAATGCGGCGGGATCGGCTTGTGAAACTTTGTTTCGCGGTGGTATGAGACGGCGACCTGACCCGGCCGATCTGCGGCCCAACGCCTTTAAAGAGGGGATCAAAGACGTGAAAATCGGGGCACCGAAGGAGATTTTCGAGGGCGAGGCCCGCGTGGCCATGACCCCCGACAGCGCCCTTCAGCTGCAAAAGCTGGGCTATGACTGCCTGATCGAAACCGGTGCGGGCGACCGCGCGGGCTTTACCGACGAGGCCTACAAGAAGGCCGGCGTCGAGGTTGTGCATTCGGCCGCCGCGCTCTGGCAGGCCAGCGATATCGTCATCAAGGTGCGCGAGCCGTCCCAGGAAGAGGCCGAGCGCCTGCACAGGGGCCAGACGCTGATCAGCTTTTTCTGGCCAGCCCAGAACGAGGCGATGCTGGAAACCTGCAAGGCCAAGGGCGCCAACGTCATCGCGATGGACATGGTCCCGCGGATCAGCCGCGCGCAAAAGATGGACGCGCTGTCCTCGATGGCCAACATCGCGGGTTACCGCGCGGTGATCGAGGCGGGCAACAATTTCGGCCGCTTCTTCACCGGCCAGGTGACGGCCGCCGGCAAGGTGCCGCCGGCCAAGGTGCTGGTGGTCGGCGCCGGTGTGGCGGGCCTGGCCGCGATCGGCACGGCGACCAGCCTGGGCGCGATCACCTATGCCTTCGACGTGCGCCCCGAAGTGGCCGAGCAGATCGAATCGATGGGCGCCGAGTTCGTCTATCTCGACTTCGAGGAAGAGACCCAGGACGGGGCCGAGACCGGCGGTTACGCTGCGCCCTCGTCGCCCGAGTTCCGGGAAAAGCAGCTGGAGAAATTCCGCGAGCTGGCCCCGGAAATGGACATCGTCATCACCACCGCGCTGATTCCCGGCCGCCCGGCGCCCAAGCTGTGGCTGGAGGACATGGTCGCGGCGATGAAGCCCGGCTCGGTCGTAATCGACCTTGCCGCCGAGAAGGGCGGTAACTGCGATCTGACCGTGCCGAACGAGAAGATCGTCACCGACAACGGCGTGACCGTCGTCGGCTATACCGATTTCCCCAGCCGGATGGCGACGCAGTCATCCACGCTCTATTCCACGAACATCCGCCACATGATGACCGACCTGACGCCCGAAAAGGACGGCAAGGTCGTGCACAACATGGAAGATGACGTGATCCGCGGTGCGACGGTGACGTTCCAGGGCGAGATCACCTTTCCGCCGCCGCCCCCCAAGGTGAAGGCCATCGCGGCAAAGCCGCAGGCGGAAAAACCCAAGGAACTGACGCCCGAGGAAAAAAAGGCGCAGGAAAAGGCCGCCTTTCGCAAGCAGACGATCACCCAGGTCAGCCTTCTGACGATCGGCGCCGCGCTGTTGCTGGGTGTTGGCCTGGTGGCGCCGGCCAGCTTCATGCAGCACTTCATCGTTTTCGTGCTGGCGGTTTTCGTCGGGTTCCAGGTGATCTGGAACGTCAGCCACTCGCTGCACACGCCGCTGATGGCGATCACCAACGCGATCTCTTCGATCATCATTCTGGGCGCCTTGATGCAGATCGGATCGGGGTCGTTCCTGGTGATCATCCTCGCCGCGCTGGCGGTGTTCATGGCCGGGATCAACATCTTCGGCGGCTTCCTCGTGACACGGCGCATGCTCGCCATGTTCCAGAAATCGTGAACTAGGGGTGGAGATAATGGATTTCGGATTCACGACAGCGGCCTATGTGGTTTCGGCCGTGCTCTTCATCCTCGCGCTAGGCGGGCTTTCGGGCCAGGAAAGTGCCAAGCGCGCGATCTGGTACGGCATTGTCGGCATGGCGTTGGCGGTGGTTGCGACCCTTATCGGCCCCGGACAGGGCCTGTGGATGCTTTCGCTGATCATGATCGCGGGCGGCGCGTTTATCGGTTACCAGCTCGCGACACGGGTGCAGATGACCCAGATGCCAGAGCTTGTGGCGATCATGCACTCGCTGGTCGGTCTGGCGGCGGTATTCGTCGGGTTCAATGCCGAGTTCGAGTTGAACCGGGTGCTGGTCATGGACGAGGCCGCACGCGAAGCCTTGACCGGCTTTGCCGCGATCCTCGCCCACAAGACGCCTGTCGAAATCAACATCTTGCGCGTCGAACTGGTGCTGGGCGTCTGGATCGGGGCGGTGACCTTTACCGGCTCTGTCATTGCCTATGGCAAGCTGGCGGGCCGGGTGGATTCCGTGGCGAAAAAGCTGCCGGGCGGGCATATCCTGAACGCCGCCGCGGCGATCTTGTCGGTGGTCATGGCGGTCTGGTTCTTCAATGGCGGCGGGTTCGTTGCGCTGTTGGTGCTGACGCTGCTGGCGCTGTTTATCGGCTATCACCTGATCATGGGGATCGGCGGCGCAGACATGCCGGTCGTGGTCTCGATGCTCAACTCCTACTCGGGCTGGGCCGCCGCGGCGATCGGCTTCAGCCTCGGCAATGACCTGCTGATCGTGGTCGGCGCGCTGGTGGGGTCGTCTGGTGCGATCCTCAGCTATATCATGTGCAAGGCGATGAACCGCAGCTTTGTCAGCGTGATCCTGGGCGGCTTCGGCGGCGCCAGCGGTCCCGCGGCCGAGGTCGAAGGCGAGATGATCGCCATCGATGCCGATGGTGTTGCCAGCGCGCTGGAGGATGCCGACAGCGTGATCATCGTGCCGGGCTACGGCATGGCGGTGGCGCAGGCGCAAAATTCGGTCTCGATGCTGACCGATCACCTGCGCAAGCAGGGCAAGAGTGTGCGTTTTGCCATCCACCCGGTCGCGGGACGTCTGCCGGGGCATATGAACGTTCTGCTGGCCGAGGCCAAGGTGCCCTATGACATCGTGCTTGAGATGGACGAAATCAACGAGGATTTCCCATCGACCGACGTCGCTATCGTGATCGGGTCCAACGACATCGTGAACCCGGCCGCGCAGGATGATCCGAACTCGCCCATCGCGGGCATGCCCGTGCTGGAAGTCTGGAAGGCAAAGCAGGTCTTTGTCATGAAGCGCGGAAAGGGCACTGGCTATTCGGGTATCGAGAACCCGCTTTTCTTCAAGGAGAATACGCGGATGTTCTATGGTGATGCGCGCGAGAGCCTGGACAGGTTGCTGTCGCTGATGCGCTGAGGCTGGCCCTTTCGTGTTTGCGGCGCCCCGCCCGGCCGGCGGGGCGTTTGCATTTCCAGGCCATGGTGTCGCGCGAGTGTGGCGCATGTTCCTTGCCCGGCCGTTTCCGGCCCGTTGCTGGCCGGGGCAGGGGTATTTGAGCCAAGAAGAAGCAGGGGCGCGAGATTCCGGTCACTTGCGGGATCTTGACTGCCAGGCGCGCCTCGTCGCGTTTACAATCGGCGCGTATGCGCTAGTCCTTGACTGGACCCGGACAAAGAGGCGGCACATGAGCCCGATCGAAGATCATCCGCTGCGTTACATGCTGACCAACGAGTTGCACGCGCGCCCCTTTCCCTCGCTCAAGACTCCGTGCCACGCGGCATTCCTGGCACTCAAGCAGCCCAGGGACGCGGCCAGCCGTGACCGGGATGCGGACCGGGCGCATGTCGTGGACCTTTTGGACCGGTTCGGCGCCCAGCACCCCAAGCCGGGAGATACCCATTTCTTCGGGGACATGGGGCGGCACCAGATCAAGTGGGAAAGCCATGCCGAGTTCGTGACCTACACGATCTTCACGCCCGGCGTGGCCGCACGTCCCTTTGACCCGGCGGCCTTCGAGGTGTTTCCCGAGGATTGGCTGGAAAATGCGCCGGGGATGCGGTTGACCTCGGCGCTGATCCGGGTGGAGCAGTTGCGCGATGGACGCGAGGATATCGGAGAGCGCCTGGCCGAGTGGTTCGTTCCCGACAGTTTGACGGCGTCTACCATCCTGGACGATGCGGGCGTGATGGCCACCGATTTCCGTATCGATTCCGGCGGGCATATGCGCTTTGCGGTTTTCGCGCGGCCGGGCACTGGCGAGAGGCGGGTAGGCCGGATCGTGCAGCGCCTGACCGAGATCGAGACCTACAAGGCAATGTCGATGCTGGGCCTGCCCCGAGCGCGGCATTTGTCCGCGCGGCTGGGCGAACTGGATCCGCAACTGAGCGAACTGGTGGGCGAGATGACAACCGGTCATCGTCAGCCCGAAGAGACGTTGAAGGGGCTTTTGGCGGTGTCGGCGGAACTGGAAAGCCTGCTGGCTCAATCGGCCTTCCGGTTCTCGGCCACGCGCGCCTACGAGGCGCTGGTGCAACAGCGCATCGAGGTTCTGCGCGAGCAGCGCTTTGGGTATCGCCAGACTTTCAGCGAATTCATGATGCGCCGCTACGAACCCTCGATGCGCACTGTGCGGGCGACCGAGACGCAGTTGCATTCGATGGTGGATCGCGCGGCGCGGGCGGCGACGCTGTTGCAGACCCAGGTGGACGTCGAACGTTCGGCCCAGAACCAGAGGGTTTTGGAGAGCATGGATCGCCGCGCAGATATGCAGTTGCGCCTGCAACGCACGGTCGAGGGGCTGTCGGTGGTGGCGATCAGCTATTACGCGGTCAGCCTTGTGTCTTACATGGTCTATCCTCTGGCCGATCGGTTGGCGCTGTCCAAGGGGCTGTTGACCGCGCTTGTCACGCCTGCCGTTGTGTTCGGGGTTTGGCTGATGATCCGACGGATTCGCCGCTCGATGGGGCATTGAGCGGGGCGGGGGTGCGCGCGTGGCCCATGCGCGCCGGTTTCGAACTGACAGGGCACAGGCGACTGGACGTTGGCCCGGCACCGAGGCTAGGACGCGAGATGGGCGAGCAGGCGGTTCATGAATGTCTCGCCCTGCCTGAACTGGTCTAGCGAGATGTATTCATTGGGCTGATGCGCCTGGGCGATGTCGCCGGGGCCGCAGATCACGGTCGAAAAGCCCGCCTGCTGGAACTGCCCCGCCTCGGTGGCGTAGCTGACAACATGAAGGGCATTGTCGCCTGTCAGGCGACGGGCAAGCGCCTCGGCGGGGTTGTCGGGCCGAGGTTGCAGGGCGGGTACATCGAAAGTGGGCGTGCTTTCGATCCGGGTTGCGGGGTGGATGGCCTGCATCCGGGCCTCTGCACGGGCGCGTTCGTTTTCCCAGGCCTCGCGCCAGCGCTCAGTGCCCTCGCCGGGCAGGCAGCGCATGTCCAGCCCGAAGGCGCAGGTGGCGGCGGTGATGTTATGGGCGGTGCCCCCCCGCACCTGGCCCACGTGAAGCGTCGTCCAGGGCGGGTCGAACAGGGCGTCATCGTCCAGGGGCGCACGGGCGCGGTTTTCCCCGTTGCGGTCATTGGCCCAGTCGATCAGGGCCGCGGCCTCCATCACCGCCGAGACGCCTTTGTGCATGAGCGAGGAATGCACCTCGTGGCCGGTCACGCGCACGTCGAAGCCGATCGTGCCCTTGTGGCCGGTGACGACCTTCATCGCCGAGGGTTCGCCCACGATCACTGATTGTGCCCTCGGAAAACCCGCCGCGCGCATGTGATCGATCATCGCGGGTGCGCCCAGGCAGCCGACCTCTTCGTCATGGGACAGGGCCAGTTGCAACGGGGATGATACGCCCTCGATCCGTGCGCGTACCAATGCCCAGATCGCCAGCGCGTTGAACCCCTTCATGTCGCAGGTGCCGCGACCGTAAAGACGGCCATTCCGTTCCACGACAGTCCATGGGTCGGTGGCCCAGTCCTGGCCTGCGACCGGCACGACGTCGGTATGCCCCGATAACAGCACGCCACCCGGTGTCTCAGGGCCGGCATGGGCATAAAGGCTGGCCTTGTCGCGGGCGGCATTCCAGACGCGGGTCACCGGGATGGCAAAACTTGCGAGGTAGCCCTCGACCCAGTCGATCAGCGCCAGGTTGCTTTCGCTGCTGACCGTGGGAAAAGAGACAAGCTTTTCAAGCAGATTTCTCGGGGGCAGGGGTGTGGCCATGAAAAGGTCCGGTTTGGTGGGTGACACGGTTGGAATGGGCGGCGGGGCCGGTCAAGTCGGCCTAGCCGCCCGTGTGGCTCATGTGGCGGCTGACCTGCCCATCGGCGCGTTGGCGCGAATAGTCGAAATCGTGGCCCTTGGGCTTGTCCGCGACGGCGTCCCGGATCGCCGCCACCAGGGGCGCGTCGTCATCGGGCGCGGCGCGCAGGGGCGCGCGCAGATCGGCGCGGTCCTCTTGCCCCAGGCAGGTATAGATTTCGCCTGTGCAGGTAACCCGCACGCGATTGCAGCTTTCGCAAAAATTGTGCGAAAGCGGCGTGATAAAACCGATCTTTTGCCCTGTCTCGGTCAGCCGGACATAGCGTGCGGGCCCGCCCGTGCGCTCGGCGAGATCCAGCAGGCAATAGCGTTCGGCCAGCCGGGCGCGCACATCCTTCAGCGACCAATACTGGTCGATCCGCTGTTCGTTGCCCAAATCGCCCATCGGCATGACTTCGATAAAGGTCAGGTCCATGCCGCGGGCCGCACACCACGCGACAAGGGCGAACAACTCGTCCTCGTTGAACCCTTTCAAAGCGACGGTGTTGATCTTGACCCGAAGCCCCGCCGCCTGTGCCGCGTCGAGACCGCGCATGACCTGGTCCAGCCGGCCCCAGCGCGTGACGCGGGCGAATTTGTCGTTGTCGAGAGTGTCGAGGCTGACATTCACCCGGCGCACGCCCGCCGCGTAGAGACCCGAGGCGAATTTTTCCAGCTGCGAGCCGTTCGTGGTCAACGTCAGTTCCTCGAGCGTGCCGTTGTCGAGGTGCCGCCCCATCGCGTTGAAAAAGGTCATGATATCGCGGCGCACCAGCGGCTCCCCCCCCGTGATGCGCAACTTGCGCACGCCTAGCCGGATAAAGGCGCTGCACAGGCGATCCAGTTCCTCCAATGTCAGCAAGTCGCGCTTTGGCAGGAAGGTCATGTTTTCTGCCATGCAATAGACGCACCGGAAATCGCAGCGGTCAGTCACCGATACGCGCAGATAGGTTATGGCGCGGGCAAAGGGGTCGACCAGGGGGGTGTGCTGCATCATGTCGCAGAAGGTAGGCGGCGCCCGGCCCGGCCGCAAGCCGCTTTCGCCGCGGGGGGACCGCAGGTTAGTCGAACAACCGCGTCACCTCTTTGCGGGTCGTGGACGACATCTCTGGGCCATGCGCGGTGATAAAGTTCCAAACGGCGTCGGGGTCGCGTCGCCACAGATCGCGCAGCCACGATGAAATGGCCTGTTGAATGGCCCGGTCGGGGTCGGCCGCATAGCCGGCTGCCCATCCCGTAACGCGCGCGCGTATCGCAAGGTCGGCAGGCTTGGGGTGAACCATCCTGGCCCAGGGCAAGGTCATCGCCAAGGCGGCGCGCCTGGTCCACACATGCGATGCGCAGGTCCATGCCTCGACCTCGTCCAGCCGCGCGGGATCGGCGACCAGCCGCTTTTGCCCTGCGGCCGCCAAGGCGTCGGCGATGGCGCGGTCATCGACCGAGGGCATCCATTCGACGATCAGCCGCCACGCGCCCTCGTCTCGGGGACGGATGCGCGCCTGTGTCAAGAGCTTGGCCGCCACGATCCGGGATTCGTGCAGGTCGCTTTCCCAAAGTGCCCGGGCCAGCGCGAGGCGTTCGTCCAGATCACAGCCCTGTCGCCAGGTCCGGGCAAGATCGTCGAGTACGGATTTGGCGATGCCGAGAGTGACCCGCGTGGATTTGTGCTGCTTGGCCCTGCTGGTGTTTTTCTGCACATCGCCCAGGGCAAGGAGCACCTCGATCGCGGCCTGGGGTGTCATTCCACGGTTACGGATTTTGCAAGGTTTCGGGGTTGATCGACATCGGTGCCCTTCGCCACGGCGGTGTGATAGGCCAAAAGCTGGGCAGGCAACGCGTAGAGGATCGGGGCGAACATGTCGGGGGCCTCGGGCATGACCAGCGTCTGCCAGACCCCGTGCCCGGCCTCGGCTGCGCCGCGGGCATCGGTGATCAACACCACCTTGCCGCCGCGGGCCATGACCTCTTGCATGTTCGACACCGTCTTGTCGAACAGCCGGTCATGGGGGGCCAGAACGATCACCGGCACGGTCTTGTCCACCAGCGC